>JBGTMQ010000008.1:0-184146 GCA_041743505.1 Candidatus Saccharimonadia bacterium | reverse complement strand
ACGAGCTTTGCGAGCATTACCCAGCAAGACATTGACCGGGCGGTACGTCTGATTAATACTAGACCCCGGAAACGACTCGGCTACCGCACGCCAGAGCAGGTGTTTAAGGCACGGTGGTGCGTTTTGGGTTAGAAGCTAGGCTTACGGATCAAGAGGCAATATCAGGTGTTTACGTTCAAGCACAGACTACCAACGCTGTTTGCACGTAGCTCTTGCGTGTTCTCGGCCTCAGAAATAGCCGATCTCTACCATTTCCCCCATACCGAAACTGCGAAGACTGAAAACGTCGTGAAATCATTGAGCAAGACACTGCCTGCACCAATTTCACTAAAAAGTAATCCAAAGCTGGATGTTGTGGTTGGGCGTAACTTCCATCATGGCACAAGCACAGACATTGGGTTGACTGCGGCCGAACGCGAGAAGCACGTTTACATCATTGGTGGCACGGGTAACGGCAAGACGACCATGATGGAATACGCTATTGTCCAAGATATTAAGAACGGCAAAGGCGTGGCCGTGGTTGACCCTCATGGCGACCTAGCCGAAAAACTTTTGCGATATATCCCAGAGAGCCGGGTAAACGATGTTATATATTTTAATCCGTCCGATTTGGGTTACCCGATGGGGCTCAATATCTTGGAGCTACCTGAGGGCTTAACTGGTGACGAACTACTAGACGCTAAAGATTTTATAACCGAGTCGGTCATTTCGATCATGCGTAAGACATTCTCAGATGACGACTCCGGCGGTCACCGTATCGAATACATCATGCGAAACACAGTTCAGACCGCACTTACTATTGAGGGCTCCACACTATTTACAATCTTCGATCTTCTGACTGACACTAAATATCGTAAGAAGATGATAAAAACTCTGGAAGATCAAAAGCTAAAAAACTTCTGGAAAAATGAGTTTGGCAAGGCTGGTGACTTTCAGAGAGTGAAGATGGCGGCTGGTGTTACGGCTAAGATTGGCCGTTATCAATTTTCGGCCTCGGCAGAGCGTATTTTAAGTCAGCCCAAATCTACGATCAACTTTGAAGAAGTCCTAGATGGTAAAATACTGATTTGTAACTTTGCCAAGGGTCTTATTGGCGAGGATACCTCTGAGCTATTCGGTATTAGTACTCTCGCTAAGTTACAACTTGCGGCTTATCGACGGGTTAAGCAAGAGCGCAGCAACCGTAAGCCGTTCTACCTTTACGTTGATGAGTTCCAAAACTTTGCCACCATGTCATTCGTTCAGATGCTTTCCGAAGCCCGAAAGTACAAAGTCTTTCTGACGATGGCCGAGCAGTCCACATCACAGCAAGAAGAACAGCGCATGGTTAACACAATCCTAGCCAACGTCGGCACGGTTGTATGTTTCCGATCCGGCAACCCAGCAGACGAGCAAGTGATATTACCGCTTTTTAGCCCCTACATAGAGCAGGGAGAGATTGCTAATTTACCTTCGTATAACTTCTACGCTCGAATCTCAGCCGTCTTATCTCAAGAGCCGGTGTCGGGTGAGACGCTTTTACTAGAGGACTCGGGCATCAAGGATTTGGCTCAACTAGTTATTGCGGCTTCAAGAGTAAACTACACCACAAAGTACGTTCCCAAAGAAGCACCTCAGCCTAAGCCACTAAAGACCGCTAGAGTGGGGACTAAAAAACCTGAGACTAAGCCTAAAACCAGAAAACCTGAAAGCAAAAGTGAAGATGAAGATTACGGTCTACCTATTCATCAAGAATAGGTATCATTGCTCCCTGATCTTCTCAGCCACTATTTTATGCACTGGCCCATAGAGCTTGGCGTAATCCACCCAACTGTACGAATCTTCTTTGTCTTTAAACCAAAGCACTTCTAACAACTGTTCATACCGTTGACCTAGCTCATAAAGCTCATCGGTGGTCATTTTGATAATGTGCTTCACATCATCCCCAGCTTGATATGCCTGATTACCGATACTAGCCTGGAAAATGGCAGTTTCATTGTGATATTCTTTGCCAGTCTCGTCCGTGGCAGTAGTGGCAAATAGTATCAAGGGTGCAAGATGACCCGGCTCTACAATAACGTCGAGCTCTTCTTCAAGTTCGCGTATGGCAGCTTGCTCAAATGTTTCACCTTCATCTACACCACCGCCAAGCAAACGGGAGATCGTTGGTGGGTAAAAGGAGGGCTTAGCGCCGATGAGAATATATCCTTCACTATCCTGGGCTGCTATGAGCACGCATCTCTTGCGAAACAAATTACCAAAGGGTTTGATGACATCAATTTTCAGTTCGCGTTTTTCCATACGTATTTTAATCTTAGCGCAGTGACCGTTAAGTTTCTACTCAAGGTTAACCGGCTCTAAGCCTATATTATCAGTAAGCTTTTGTAGCTGGTTCTTTAGACGTTCAACTCTTTGCCCATTAGTGAGGTCTTCGTGCAACTGAGCCCGAGAGGCAATTGAAGCAGTGGTCTTGCTTCGGGCATGGTTACTACAAGCTAAATCGGCACAGCAAAGATAACTAACGCTGTTCATGGATTGCGTATCTTTTCTAAAACTAATGACTGCCGCATTACTGCCAGCTTGCCAAGTACGGCAAAGGTCGCAGATGATAGGCTGGGATCGGCCGGTTTGCCGATTGGTGAGCGCCCTTGTAGATAACTCATATGGAAATATAAATAGGTCATCACTAGGCGCGAGTAAGAGCACGCCTTTAGCACCAGTCCGGTCAGCAATAGCGACAAGCTCTAGCTCCTGCCAGTCCTCGGGCGCAATATTTGTTGTGCTCGTTACAAAGCGTAGCTCGCGCTTAAGACGAGGTTTGATGGTTGCCTTTTTGATTAATTCATTGAATTGATCAAGGTTAATGCTTTTCATATTATTCTCGCTTTAAAATTGAGATATTCCTTCCGGTCGCATCTAATTTTAAGCACACCACCATTATGGAACAGTTGCGTCACTTGTGATAGCTCCATAAAAGCATAGTCGTCTCAGCGCGCTATTATGGCTGCATCTACGTTACTGCACAAGCAGTACCTGAATCCCTTAACCTCCATGTTTGTTTGTAGAATGCAAGCATTTGGATTTGACACTAGAGCATTCCTCTGTTACTATTTGCCGACCAGAGGAACAATCCTCGCACCTTACATCTTAGGGGGAGATGGCATGACCAGAATACTGCGGCAGCTTGGTTCGAATTTTGTGGTTGCGGCGCTTTTGATGGCGCTGGTTCTTGCATTTTCGGTAGCTGGCAACGTTGGTCATAATGCACAGGCTCAAACGGTAAGCTACATTAGTACGACTGTTAACCTTCAAACCTCACCTTCCGATGCCGATTTTGATTACTGGGCCCAGATTGTTCAGCACCGCATCCCCGAAATCAGAGACGGCGCGGCCCGTTACTTTCCTGGAGGCAGATATTACCTCGGCCAGAATGGTTTTGAGGTCCGACTCACTAATCGCACCACCCAGATAGTGTTTGCCGCCACCGGTGGTGCAGGTGGTTCATTTGGAAGGGATGTTGTTGGTTTAGTAACACCGATGGTACGTACAGCTCTTCAGTCAATGAGCCCTGCGGTGCGGGACTCATTGACTGCTGGTATCGGAGGAGCCGTAGGAACGTATCTTCCGGGAGACCAATGCCTCGGCTTTACCCTGCCGCCTGCCTGGGTAGCCAATTACCTCAATAATAGCGTAGAGAACCTGCAGGCTGTTACCAACGGTCAGATACCGTTTGGTTTCGGATACAATGTCCCGGTGTGGCTTGAACAATGTGGCTAGCCACTACGCTCGTGCCCCAAGAAACGCCAACTCGTGTTTCTTGGGGCTTATTAATTTGTAATTACGATATACCATGATATAATATGACATTATGAAATTTGCACCCAATAGAGTTATTCTAGGTTTTCTTCTACAATACGCTTTAATCTCTTCGGCTTTATTGCTGTTTGCACCGATTGGCCGAAAAACTGTTGCCTCTGTAGGGTTTATTATATTTGGTCTTTTAACATACTGGTCTAAGCGAAACGTATATATTGATAAAAAAGAACACCTTATGTCACCCCGTGCCTGCAGAATCTTATTTGCGGTACTCACACCCCTAGTGATTGCTTGGTGGATCTTTGCCCAAAAGAGCAGCATTGATCAGCTACCATGGCTGCTAGTAGCGCTGGCGGCTCTATTTACTTTGCTTATTACCAGTAATCGCTTTGGTGGACGTTCGACACAAGAGGCGCGGTAGTTTCTGTTCTGGCTTAAAATCGGAAATTTAAACCCCATAATGGCATAGAAAGTCTTGTCGGATGATCGAGACCGCAAAGAGATACATAGTATTGTTAACCGCCGCTGTAGTGGCGAGTCTTCTAGGCTACTATTTTATCAGGCCTGTAGTCTCATCTGATCCGATTTTAGGAGTTGCTCTTTTCGTTCTCCTAATCGCAGTTTGGTTTGGCAGTTGGGTACTCCAGGTGTGGCACAAATACTGGTCTCTATCGCCTGAACGACGTCCAGTCTATGTCCGACATAATAGTATAGCCATCTTATACCTTGTGATCTTCGTTGGTTTGGTCTATTTAGTTTATCTTACCACCTAGAGTCGCTGTGGCTCAGTTTTTCGCAGCATGCTGCAATTGCGGCTCGTGAACTCGGGGTCTCGGTGCGGATTTCTCCAAGATGACTCTCGAGGATGAGGTTAGCATCTCAAAAATATGTTCGAGGAGGACGACCGATACAGTTGGATGATTGAGCGGGATGGTGAAATCGTCGGCAACGTCGAGAAATTGAAAAAGGCGAGGTTAGCGGCGAACCAGTGGAGTGGAAGGTTTATACACTCAAGAAGGCGGATTAGGAAAAGTTAAGCTGGCCTACGAAGCAAAACATTCCTTCTCGCTAAGTACCGTTAATCCTTGCAGATACCTATTTTCCTTCGGCAAATAGGTCAACTTCCATTTGGGTACAAATGAAAGTTACGAAATTAAGTCAGTGATCTACAGTTATGCAAACTGAGCACCTATTGCTATATTCAGTACATGTATCTAAATCTCGATCTAAAGCATTTAGCACCAAAAGAAAAATGCGATGCTGAGATTTATGAATTTGTCTCCGAAGCGCATATAACAGGTAGTACTGATTATTTTGGAGGTACTCTACTCATAAGCCCATTAATCGAGACGCCAGAGCCTCACGATCTATTCACCTATCAGGTGAAAGCACTTTTTGCCACCGAACCCGAAGAACCGCTTAACCTTGATGACGCTAGTGAAGATGCCTACTACCATCCAGGCGGTATAGCAGACGAACTCGCGTCTTTATTCGCGTTATTTTATCAAGCTAGGTTTTACCATACTACTACAACAGGTGGCGAGATTACGGAGAGAGGGGCACAGACAAGAACCGTAAATAAAATTATGCGTAAAAGAGTGCCCACACATTGGGACAAAAAAGTTTTCAAGGGCGAGGGGCGCAACTTTACCGATTTCCCCGCGTTTCTTGATAAAGTCATAGGTCTACCAGAAGAAAAACATCTTTCAATCATGAAGGCCGCCAGTAACTATAATTCGGCTTTAAGACAGATTGGCCTTGACCCTGAAATGGTGTTTGTAAAACTTGTATCCGCCATCGAGGTATTGTCAGTATCCTATGAGCTCAATAAGGGCGACGATCCACTCTACGATCTCGGAGACATTAGTCGCTTCACTATAGAGCAGCGGGCAGAACTTAAAAGTTTAATTAAGAACCGAAAGACCAAGCGTAAGTTTATAAGATTTATAGAGGAGCATTCAAAAGGCTATTTTAAAGGTGGTAAGTTTAATGCTCCCGATCTACATATAAAACGCACCGATCTCAACAAAGTTTTATCCGCCATATACGATGCTCGTTCGGCATATCTACATGATGGCGAGAATATGTACCTAAGCACGCCATTTGAAGAGTTTGATTGGGATACGGATAGTAGTGCCGGCATGTATATAGGTAAACGAAAATTCGCTGCCGAAAAGAAATTGCCATACATTCATTTTTTCGAAGACTTGGTTCGTTATTGCATTTTGAGTTATATCGACGCGCAGCGCAGCAAATGATGTTACGAGCTTAAATCTTTCGATTCATGCTTAACATAGCTTCGCATCATTTCTTCTTGCAGAAGCTTAGTTACCACTTCTTCGCAGAAGTATTCATAAATTTTATAACCCTCACGTATTCTATCTGGTGTTTCTTTGAGGTGTTTTTTAAATCTAAGTCGGGCTTCTTTAATGTGCGCTGCTTCAGCTTTATCTGGCGAATCTTTCTCTAACTCATCCATGAAAGCGAGCGAGTCTTTCATGCGTTGCACGGCACTGTTTATAGCCGTCGTGTTGCCATGTCCGAAAGTGGCCTGGAGTAAATGACTAACAAGAAAAGACGTAAACCAAGGATCAGGAATAAGTCCGTCGTTAAGTATTGCATAGCATTTCTGCTTAAAGGTTTCGTAACCCTCTGGATCGATTAGTAAATCTTTCAGAGTCTCCTTATCATTAATTGGCTCACGGCTGCGAGCCTGTATTATTGGCATATATAGCCAACTAGCGATCTCGTTACGTTTGCCTTCTTCAAGTTCATCCATACACACAAAAAAATAGTCGAGCGTATTAAGTTGGGTGCTCTTCATATACTCTAAATGTGCGGGATGCATAATATTGAGAAATGCCAACCCAGCTGACAGGCCGAAGACACTTAACAGTAACGGTTTGTCATTAGAATATTCCTCAAGATCAGGGAGCTCCCATTCTTTGATTCGAAAATGAGGCTTACGATTTTGTCTATATTTCTTTAAGTGTTCTACTGTTTGATTTGAAAAGAAGTTTGAAGCAATAACTACTAGAACATCGGGACTTTCGGCTTCGGCCCAAGCCAGTGCGCCTGCAATTTTATCTGGCGGGACACCCTCCTTGTAGTGCTTACACTCTACAAACCATTTTTCTACGTGGACTTTGCCGTCTATATCGTCAATAAGTCGGTCGCACTCGATGTCGCGCCCCTGGTCAGACGGACTAGCGTCAAAGCCTGTGCCTTTTCGCCACTTTACGTTTTTAAACCCCATAAGTTTAAGCAATCTGAAACAAAATTCTTCAAATTCTGTTGGGGTTAAGTGGTCAAAACTAAATTTCTTTCTATTGCTTATATCGGTCATGCCTCTAGTCTAGCCTAGACCTCCCACTGTCTCTTAATTATAAGGGTAAAACTGACCGCCTCAAGGTCGTTCTTCGCGTTGGGAGCTCCACCTTGACGCGGTCAATTTTACCCTTGCCCGTTCGACAGAGCGGGAGGTCGATACGCTCAGAAAGTCAGAAATAACTTTACGAGGAGGTTTTACTTGAATGTAGACACAGATTATGCAATGCGGGTCGCAAAGCTTAATGATATGTTTCGCCACAGTGGACGCGGGATTGTGGTAACACCGGGCGTGCAAACACTGGAAGATTTGCCAGGACTCATTGAGCAAGTTTGTACGTTTGAAGAGTTTAAAGAAGTGAATGATCCCTATGGTGAACACGATTTCGGAAAGATCATCTGGTACGGTGAGAAAGTATTCTGGAAGATAGATTACTATGATCAGGAGCTGAAATACGGCGAGGAGCCGTTATCGCCGGATTGTCGGCGAGTAATGACCGTTATGCTGGCGAGCGAGTATTAAGGAACGCAGGGGCCCGGAGTTTGCTTTGAGCGGCTTCCGGGCTTTTTGCGTGCTAAATATTCCTTAGAGAAAGCTCACCCCCACCATCAACAGCATTAAGCCATATAGCGTCATTGGTTGGCTTATCTGCATTATTTAGTCTTTCCATCGTAGTTGTATATATCTTCAATTCGTCAGTGTCAGCATCTTCGGTAATGATCGGCATGATCTTCTGTAGCCGTTTTTGGAGAGTTGGGGTGTCACAAATTAGCAGGACGGCAGGCAATAGGGTCTTTGTGTTCTCCCACTCTCCATCGTCTGAATATTCAACATATTGCTTTACCCTTCTAGTAACTATAAATAAGGGCTTTGATGTGTGAGCTATTTCTATAAAATACTGCTTAACATCACCCTCCACCTCTAATCGTATATAGGCATCTGGCAATGGTTTTGGGAAATAATGACTGTATTTAGCAAGCTCACTTTTAGAAAAGAATGTTAGGTTGTTACTATATATGTCCGCTAGCCGATTATAGGTTTTAAATACGTCTAAAGAATGCTCGGCAAATTGATCCTTGGCGGTTTTATCTTTATGGAGGTTGTGTAAAGCGGAAGTGACGTACTTCTTTTCATCACGTATTTGCTTTAGGGCTGCAATGCCTTTAGGCAACAGGTAATAAATGGCGTGCTTACCAGTTAGGCTATAGTGAGGCTCATATTTACGTCCAATGTATTCCTGCTGCGTTAATACTTTTAGGCGTTGGTTCATTTTACTTTTGTCTTTTAGGTTGAGGGTTTTGGTTAATAGGTCTGAGGTTACGAAGCGAAAGCGATAGAGTAGATGCAGTATGTAGAGTTGTTTGCTATTGAGTGGTCTGCGGTACCGTGGGTTAGTGTCTGCCATAGTGTCTCTAGTATAGTATATATAAATATAAAGAGATAAGAGTAGAGCGGTTAACAGATATAGGATATAAAGATAGAGGGCTAATCGCGTAGCCCTCTATCTTTATATAAGATTACTACTCCTTAACTTTCTGGGCCGCCAGTTTCGAGTACATCGAGTAGACGCCAGAGCCACTTGTCTGTACCATATTCTTTCATAGCTTTTACATTAGCCTCTATCCATGCCTCATGAGTAACAAGTGGCTCATGATCGCCCTGCAATCTATCCGAAACGATAACTACATGCCCTGGATTTATAATGTCGTGACCGTCGTATTCTGATGATTTCTGCGAAATAGCATCAAGAAACTCAATAAGCCATTTATCAGCGCTCATATCTTCTATGAGTTTTGAGTTCAAAAGTACCCAGTCCTCTTTGGCTCCCGATAGTTTGCGATCCTTAAAGAGATAGTCTCTCAGTGTAACAGTGTAGAAAGGGTTTATTAGCAATCGTCCAGCTTCGTCTTCGGTGAAAGGTCTCATATTTAATAGTATAGCGCAGCCCACCAGGAGAATATGAAATAAGGCTATAAAACTCTTGCAACTGAGCTAGCTAGGATAGTATAATTGAGCTAATAAGGATAGTTGCCTAAAATGAATTCAGAGAATAGCGATAAATTAACTGGGTTGGATAGCACTGAGTCATTGCGGCTTATTCTTGAGGTCGAGCAGGGTCGCCCGGTTACTTGCGAAGAAGCCCGAGAGGTAGGCGAATCACTGATCTGTTTCTTTGAGGTTTTAGCGGACGATTCCTATGCTCACCAAGAGTCAATATTACAAGGCGCGTCATAGAACGCGGGGAATGAGGCATGACTCAACAACTATCCGCAGTAGTAATCGCAAGAGTATCAAGCAAGGGGCAAGAAGACGAAGGCTATTCGCTTGACTCTCAGGTCAAAACTTTGCTGGGCTATTGCGAAAGTCACGGCATGACCGTTTTGTGTACTTTTAAGATCACAGAGTCTGCCTCCAAGGCTGTCCAGCGAAATATTTTCAAAGAAGCAATGGCGTACATTGAAGATAAGAATGTTAAACACCTTATTATTGAAAAGGTAGATCGACATGTTCGCAACCTACATGATGCTGTGGCGACGCATGACTGGCTCATGGCGGACGAGGCTAAGCGTGTTCATTTTGTAAAAGACTCGCTAGTGATGCACAAAGGCTCACGATCCCAAGAATGGCTCAATTGGGGCATCCGAGTCGTGATGTCGAAAAACTATATCGACAACTTGCGCGAGGAGGCTATGAAGGGCTGGGCTGAAAAACTAGCCCAAGGCTGGCTGCCTGGCGTACCGCCACCAGGCTACATGACTATCACTGAAAACGGTAAACGCATACATGTTCCTAATCCAGAAACGAAGAGCCTTATACAAGAAGTCTTTAAGAAATACCTTGAGCCGAGCCACTCCCTTATCACGATAACCAAAGAAATGGAGCTGATGGGCCTTAGGACGAGAAAAGGACGCCCTCACGTAACAGAACGTGTGCGGCAGTTACTGATGAACCCATTTTACATAGGCATAAACCGCCATAATGGCAAAGATTACCCCGGAGCTCAGGAAACACTTATTAGCAAAGAGACCTTTGAAGCGGTACAGCTTAAGATGCATGGCGGGAGGCCGCTGGTCTATGTAAAACATAACTCGGTGTTCAAGGGTCTTATTCGCTGCGAGGACTGCGGCACGCTTGTCACATGGCAACTACACAAAGGACGTTACTATGGCGTGTGCAAGCGCACTAGTGAAGCTTGCAAGCAAGGCAAGATGCTTCGGGAAGATCGTATCGAAGAAATGGTTACAGCACGGCTTGAAGGACTGGTTTGTCCTTCTCCTGAGATTATCGAGTGGGTGGCTAATGCGATGAGAGGCCAACACAAAGACAGCATTGAGAACCGCGAGAAGCTGGTCGCATCAATTCAGACACAGCTAGACAGGATTAGTCGGATGGATGATGGTTTGTACGATGACAAGCTTGCTGGAGTAATAACACAAGAAAGGTATGAGGAAAAACATGAACAGTTCGTAAGTCAGAGGGCAGAACTTAATAAGCGGCTTAGCAAGCTTGATGAGTCAGCCGGACGCCAATTAGAGCAGCGACTAGTGCTCCTGGAGCTATCGCAAAAAGCGGCTCAACTATACCCGCGCAAGTCGCCGGAGCAAAAGCGCGTCATAGTGTCCAACCTTTTTAGTAATTTAACCCTAAAGGACGGTATCATATCTGTTAAGTACACCAATTTCGTCAATATAATCGCAGAAAAAATTCAAATAACCCGTAATTTAATGGAGGAGCAAAAATGACAGTCCAACCTACTAAAAACGACCCTGCTGACAGATCAGACGAGGGTCATTTAGAGCTAAAATCAACCATAATTTCTTCATGGCTGGGGCGGCAGGGATCGAACCTGCGCATACCAGGACCAAAACCTGGTGCCTTACCGCTTGGCCACGCCCCATTAATATGAGTTTTAACTTGGGTATTTTAGCTTATAATGGCCCACAGGACAAACCTTTCGAGTTTATGGCAGAACGGATGTTGCTTACGGTAGCTATAACTAAATAAATATGGTATAAACGAGTATGATGGAAATTCCGAGCCGAACAATTCTTAAAATCCTGGCTCTCACCACCGGGTTTTTTGCTGTTTTGATGCTGTGCTATTTGGCACGGCATGAACTGGTATGGATTGGCACAGCTTTCTTTTTGGCTGTAGCGTTCAATCCGGCAGTAGAGTGGGTCACCCGTTTTATGCCGAGGCGGCACCGGGGTCTGGCGATTGGGACAGTATTTATACTTGTAGGCTTGGTGTTCACATTCTTGGTGGTGAGCTTTGTTCCGCCATTGGTGCAGCAGACAGCAGCGTTGACTCGTGATTTACCGAAGTATACCGATCAATTGGTCCATGGGAGTGGCTTTGTGCCCGATTTGATTCGCGAGTTCCAGCTGGTTGACCGCATTAAGGATAGCCAGGATCAGCTTACTAACTATGCTTCTTCGGCGGGCAGCCAGTTTGTGGGCGTGTTGGGTAGTGTGTTCTCGAGTGTTGTGGCGGGTATTACGATACTGGCCCTGACGTTTTTTATGTTGTTGGAAGGGCCGGCTTGGGTGAAGGCTTTTTGGCGGACGGTACCCGATTCACGGCGTGAACACTTGGAGCATTTGGCCAATCAAATGTACCGTTCGGTGACAGGGTATGTGAATGGCAATCTCCTAACCAGTCTGATAGCGGCTGTCACGACCGCGTTGGCTTTGGCTCTCGTAGGGGTGCCATTTGCTATTCCGCTTGGTATATTTGTCGGAATTATGGACCTGCTGCCGCTGATTGGAGCCACGATTGGAGCTGTCGTGGTGCTGCTAGTGGCCGGGTTTACGTCGCTGACAGCACTGATCTTTATGGCTATATTTTTTGTTATTTACCAGCAGTTGGAAAACCATGTCCTGCAGCCGGTGGTGTATGGCAAAACGGTTGATATTTCGCCATTGCTTGTTCTGGTCTCGGTATTAATGGGCGCGGCGGTTGGCGGTATCGTTGGAGCTATCGTAGCGATTCCGGTCTTCGCTTCCCTGCAGATTTTGATTAAAGATTTCGTTGAGCGGCGCCGGGCCAAGGCTTCGTAGCTAGCTGGCCGATCTCTGCAACGTAGCGGTTGACTGTTTCGCGATCGTCGGTGAGAAGGCTGAAGGTGACGTGGGCCCATTCTACAAATTTTGGCAGGTCTTCGATACTGAGTTCTTCGGGGGTTTTATTGAGGTGGAATGATACCTGGCGGGTTACAAATCTGGGCGCGGCCGGGCCCAGATATTCTTCGGTAATACTGACCACTTGGTGGTAGAGGTCTCCTGGCTGGTAGTCCTGGTCGCTCATTGCACCACTTCAATCCGGGTTAGTTTCTTGGCGCCCAAATGCACCAGGATGAATCCCATGCCATAGAGCACTATCAGCACATAGACAATTAACAAGAGCGGGCCGAGACTAAGTGAGGAGAATATCTTAGATAGGATCGTTAATAATTGTAGGACAGCGGCAAACAGGATTACAGACAAAATGCCCCATACTAAACGGCGCAAAGCCTGGCGATAGATCAACCCTTTTACATGGCGGGTGTAATTTAGGATGTTTATGGATGCAAGTAAGCCGATAAACCACGCCAAGGTATGTGGCAAGATCATTGTAAAGAGGTTGACGTCGTGAGGCAATCCATAGATAGGTATGGGACGATCGGTGTCGACTGGGCTGACGGCGAATAGCCAGGCGAGTGCGGCGGCAAAGATACCAAAGAGGATTATGAGCCAAACAGGGGTACCCTGTTGATTGTTGGCATCAGTCATAGCCTTGAGAGTCAGTGACCCCTGAAATATCAAGAAAAAAGCGATGAGGCTTGCTATAACCGGCAAATGATTCTTGATGGCTACTATCATCCATAACCACGATGAACCCACGAAGTACTGGGTTGCGACACTCAGAATACTGGTAAGAACTAAGTAAGCAACTAACCACATCAAGCCATCAGCTATGCGGCCAACTCCGCGGGCTTCGGGACTGCCCTCAATGATTCGGGAATAGTTTTTAAAGGTGAGAGCTGCCCTGAGGGCTATTATCCAAACAATAAGAACTGGAATGATGATACTGAGCTGCATGGTTACTCGTTGGGCAGGCGCCATTTGAAAAGCTATGGTGGCAGCTGTTTGGGGGGCTAGCAGTGAGCCTATTAAATATGCAAGTCCACAAGCCACCAACACTATATAAGCGCCGGTGGTATATGGCCACTCTTTGGACTCGTCGATGTTGGGCTCCAACCTGGCCATTAACGGTTCTCCAAATTGGTCGGAATGCGGATCAGGAACGTGCTGCCTTGTCCGGGTATTGAGGTGACGGCGATATTGCCGTGGTGTAATTCAACGACACCCTTGACTAAAAAGAGCCCTAATCCGGTGCCACCGACTGCTGCAGAGAGTTCGTTGTCGATGCGGGTAAACTTGGTGAATAAGCGGGCGCTGTCGTTTTGAGAGATGCCTACCCCATAGTCACGGACCGATAGTATGGCGTAATCAGTTTTGATTTTGAAAATAACGTCGATGTCGCTGCCGGCATGAGAATATTTGCTAGCATTTGAGATGAGGTTATCGAATACCATACGCATTTTTTGGACGTCAAACATCATCTGGTAGCTTTTGGGAGCTTCGAGATGCACAGCTTGAGAGCGTGACTTGATAATAGCTTGGTGATCAGCTACGACTTCTGAGAGTACACTCACAATGTCGGCTTGCTGAGGGTCTAGTTGCATTTTACCAGCGTCTACCCGGGCGGCATTTAAGAGGTCCTCGATAATTTGAAGCTGGCGGTCATTGGTGCGAATGGCTTTTTGGATGTAGGTTTGCTGACGCTCGTTGAGAGGGCCGAAATCTTCGGCGGCTAACATAGACAAGATTGTCATGACGCCGGTAGCCGGGGTGCGGAGCTGGTGCGAGGCTAATGATACAAATTCCTCTTTGGCGAGATCTAGTTCGTGTTCCTGGGTTAGATCCCGGAATACCTCGATGGCTCCAATGGGCCGCCCATGCATCAGGATTGGGGAGACGGTGACGAAAACCGGCATGTGCGTACCGTCTTTTTTGATATAGTAGAGTCGCTCTGATACAGCCTGTCCGCTGGTGAGCGCTCTGATGATGGGTCTGGCTAATTGGTCGATGGGTTGGTGATATTGGTCAACGGCTTGGAAGACTTTGGGAAACCAGGCACCAATTAGTTCGTCTTCATCATAGCCAAGTGAGTTAACGGCGTAATGGTTTATGGTGGTAATCTGGCCGTTTATATCCATGGCGATTAAGCCCTCGCCTAAGCTATTGATCATAGCTTCGGTGCGGATGCGGTTTTCATGAAGCATAGCCTGAGTCTTTGCGAGCTCGGTCATCAGGGTTTCGAACGATTGCGGATTGGCTGTGATGCGCTTAGCGCCGCTAGAACCGCTCAAATCAGTACTCTCCCTTAGCTTTTGCCGGGCATATTGCCTTACGTTAACACATACATGGAATTAAGTTTAGCGCCCGCAGAACATCTAATTCGTTAAAAAATATCACAAGAAGCGGTTCCAATATTGGCTATGATTTTAGACATAGTGCTATGGGAAGTTGTGGCTCAATTAGATTATGCAGCGGGATTCTTGTTAGATCACCTTGCTGCACTGTAAGCCGACGATGATATTATAATTGGTCGTGTAAGACTTGGGAAAGGCGGCTGATACGCGCTTGCTCGAGCTTTAGTTGTTTGCGCCCGTTTGGGGTTAGCGTAAAGATTCGGCGTTGGGGTGCGCTTAATACGGATTTCGCGATGAGGTTTTCGCGGAGCATCCGGTTTAGCGCTTTGTAGAGCGGGGCTTCACTAGGAAGAAAGGTGCTTTGGGAATCGTTGCCAATTTGTCTGTAGATTGCGGCTGCAGGCATATCGCCGTGGGTAAGGGCCAGTAAGATGTAGGTGGTCATTGGTGTGAGAGAAGTTTTCATAAGCTCCCGGTAGCATACTCTCCTGAGGAGAGTATGGCAAATTAGGTCGGCTTTTTTGCTTATGCCAGACTATAATTTGTGCTTCGAAATATGAGTACTCTCCTCGGGAGAGTACTGACTTACAGATAAGTGCGGCGCCAGCGCGGGCCGGCTGGAGTGTCGTCAATTTCGAGGTGGTGAGCGGATAATTGGCTGCGTAGCTCGTCAGCTTTGGACCAGTCTTTGGCCTGGCGGGTGGTTTCGCGATTGGCGATGAGTTGTTTTTGTGCCGGGGTGATGTCCGGGCGGTTGGCAAGGTTTAACCCGAGCAGATCATCGATGAAGCCTAAGGTTCCGTCGGTGTATTTTCCTTCAACGCCAGGGATGGGAATATTTGTCATGTACATAACGAGTTTTCCGAGCGTGGCGAGGGCTACTGGAGTATTGAGATCCTCTTCAATGGCTGCGAGCATGCCACGCCGGGTGTCACGAAATAGCTCATCGAGTTCTGCCGGCATAATGCCGGTGGTTGTTTGGTGGCGGAGATCAGCCCAGGCGTAAATATTGAGCAATGCATTTTGAGCAGCCTCGAGTGCTTTCCAGCTAAAGTTGAGCTCTGAGCGATAATGCGATTGCAGGTAAAGCAAGCGCAGAGCGAGTGGATGAAAGCCCTTATCGGTGATTTGCTTCAGAGTGTACGAGTTGTTCTTGGACTTGGACATCTTGGCGCCATCGACGAGGATGAATTCGTTATGTAGCCAGTAGTTGGCCAAGTCGTGACCAAATGCGCCTTGGGTTTGGGCCATTTCGTTCGGGTGATGAGTGCCAATGTGGTCGACACCGCCGGTATGAATATCAATGGGGTCGCCGAGGGTGCCATGAATAATGGCTGAGCATTCGAGGTGCCAACCCGGAAAACCTTCGCCCCAGGGGCTAGGCCAATGCATGGTGTGATCTGCAAAATGACCAACGGTGAAGAACCATATGGCAAAGTCATATGGGTGATACTTTTCGGAATCCGTGACTACTTCGCTGCGGGCGGCAACTTCTTTGTCGGCCAGGCGTTGGCCGGATAGGATGCCGTAGTCGGGTAATTTGGTGACGTCAAAGTAGATGGCCTGGGTGGTCTGGTAGGCTAGGCCTTTATCGATTAGACGCTGAATCATGTCGAGTTGTCCTGCGATGAATTCGGTAGCGCGGGCGTAGGTATCATGATGCTTTGGGCTGTTGTATCCGTTTGGTGGCAGCACGTTCATTGCTGCCATATCGTTTTTGAAGGCTTTGGTGTAGTGCTCGGCAACTTCCCAAACGGTTTTGCCTTCGGACCGTGCGCCTTTTTCGAGCTTGTCTTCACCTTCGTCGCCGTCACTAACAAGATGGCCGACGTCGGTGATATTCATGACGTGCTGAACATTATGGCCAACTAGATTGAGAGCGCGGCGGAGGGTGTCATTAAAAACGGCATTGCGTAAGTTGCCAATGTGGTAGTAGTTGTAGACGGTCGGGCCGCAGGTGTAGAGTTTGACCGTTTTGGGGTCATGGGGCTTGAATTCCACGGCCTTACGGCTAAGGGTGTTGTACAGGCGCATTAGCAAGCATTTCTTTGGTTACTTCGATTACTTTAGCGCGAATGTCTTCCGGTTGGCCAGTTTCGATAGTGGCGCCGGCCGCCTGAGGGTGTCCCCCGCCGCCAAAGGCTTCGGCTACCGGGGCGGCTACGGGTGAGTTGGCGCGGAGACTGAGTTTGAGTTTGGGGGCATAATTGCGAATAACTATCGCCAGCTCGACGCCCCGGACATGCTGCATGTCATAGATTACAAGGGCGGCAGGATCGTAGCGCTTGGCATAGTCTTTGAGGATGGCTGGACCGACGGTCAGGAGGGCTAGCTTGCCGTCGAGCAAGAATTCTACTTCTTGCAGCAGACGGCCTTTGAGGGTGAGAACGTCGGGGTCCATGGCGCCGGCGGCTAGCCGGGCCTGATTGAGCTCGTAGAGGTTGGCGCCTAGTTCAACCATTGTGCCAACGGTGTGCACGGTGTTGGCCCGGACACTGGGTGTGGTGAGCCCGAGGGTGTCGGCGGTGATGGCCGGCACGACCAGGCTGGCGGCTTCGGCGCCTAGTTTCCAACCAAGCTGGGTGGCAATCTTGACTAGTAATTCACCGGTGGCGGCGCTTTGGGCGTCGACGATGTCGATCGTGGCAAATGGCAGTGGGGTGCGGGTGGCGTGGTGGTCGATGATCACGAATGGCTTGGCGGCCAGCCGGCCTTGGTGTTTTTCCATGGTCCGGGCGACTTGTTGGGCGCCACCAGTGTCGACTAGGATGGCCAGGTCGAATTTGTTGGGTAGCTCGTCGGTGAGGCGGTCGACGCCTTCGAAATAATTGATGTATGGCGGGACTTCGTCCTGGCAGTAGAGCGTGATGTCTTTGCCGAGGTCGCCTAGCAAGTGCTCTAGCACGAGAGCCGAACAAAGTGAATCGGTGTCGGGTTTTTCGGGCTGGAGGACGACGATGGTTTGGGCATCGTCCACGAGGCGGCCGAGTTTTTTAATATTGGCTTGGATTTCGGTTGATTTCATTGAGATATCTTACCACGCGGCTGTTAATAGTGAGAAAAGCCCACGAGTCAGATGCTATGTCTGTCTCGTGGGCTTTGAAGCACCGGTAATTATTAGGCATTCATGGCTGTCGTGGCGGCTTTACCTTGGGCCAGAATGTCGGGAGTGGTCATGTATCCGAGTAGCTGAGGCAGTACGGCTTCTAGAGTCAACCAGTCATCGTCAGTAGCGGCCCGCATTTTGCGTTCCCGTGGGATCAAGCGGGTGTCTGCTCTGAGAATTTCAGCCCAGGCCTCGGCGCTGGTGTAAACGTACCGCCGTCCTCCATCTTCATGGATTAAGACCCGTTGTCCGGCGAATTCTTCGACCATGAACGCATGCAACCAGGGTTTGGTATGACGAGTAGAGCTCATGGCACCCACTAGGTTCCGGGCCAATTTATAGCGGGCGTTTGCAACCTCGCTGCGCATAAACTCGGTGAGCCGGTGTTGTCGCGTCAGCTCACATTCCTTATCCGACTGCTGTTCAAGGCGGGATTGGTCTGCGCATGCGACATCGAATTCGGCTCTCATAGCCAGCAGCGCTAATACTGACCGGATCAGTTCAGCTGTAGCCGGGACATTCGGGGCCATTTTGACCTTCTCTCGGAATGGTAGGTGCTTATATTAATTATAGCATACATACCTATACTTGTCAATAATAAGCCGTGCAGGTTCGATGTTAGAACGCTTGACGGCCCTGGAGGGCGCGGCCTAGGGTAATTTGATCAGCGTATTCCAGATCGCCGCCGACGGGGAGGCCCCGAGCCAGGCGTGTTAGAGTGACGCCGGCTGGTTCGAGGGTGGTGCGGATGTACATGGCGGTGGATTCACCTTCCAGAGATGGGTTGGTGGCCAGGATGACTTCCTGGACGCCGGTTTCCTGTACACGCCTAAGGAGACTGGCTATCTCCAGCCGGTCCGGGCCGACGCCGTCGATGGGCGAAATGACGCCGCCGAGGACGTGGTAGAGCCCTTTGTACAAGCCGGTCTTCTCGATGGCCACGACGTCGAACGGCTCCTCGACTACAGCGACAATGTGCTTGTCGCGGCTGCCTGCAGAACAGACGGCACAGAGGTCATTTTGCGAGAAATTGTGGCAATCCCTGCATGAGCGGACGCCGGCATGTAGCTCGGCTATGGCGGTTCCAAGGGCGGCACTACGCAACGGGTCGTTTTTGAGCAGATGAAAGGCTAGCCGCTCGGCTGTACGTGGCCCGACGCCGGGCAGTTTACCTAGTTCTTCAATGAGGCGCTCAACTGACGATGGAACGATTTGCATACCCTATATTTTAGCAGAGTGGACGTTTTGATTCCCTGTCCATTCGAGCGGTTCCTAAAGTTGACTTTACTAGTTGAAAGAAGCCGTTATGCGCTACTATCGCTCCAAGCTATAAGGAGACCACCGATGGGTGTTGAGGTAAATATTCATGATGCTCAGACGAGTATTTTGCGGGAGTTGTTGTTTCGGCCGGATGCCGGTTATACCCAATTGCAAAAACCGACCGGGCTAGCGAGTGATCATTTTAATTTTCATATCAAGCGCTTAATGGACATAGGCCTAGTGGAGCGAAGACAACGCGGCCGTTATCATCTGACGCCTAGGGGCAAAGAATATGCCAATAAGCTTGATACTGATAACAATACTATTGAGAGGCAGCCAAAAGCGGCGGTACTTTTGGCGACGTCTATGATGGTAGATGGCCAGACGCTGTACTTGTTTCAAGAACGGTTGAAGCAGCCATATTTTGGCTACTGGGGATTGCCTGGGGGCAAGATTCGCTGGGGTGAGACGATATTGGAGGCTGCCGCCCGGGAGCTTGAGGAAGAGACTGGTTTGAAGGCCAGGCATAAATTTATGGGAATTTACCACGAACATACGTACCAGGAAGAGACTGGTGAAATGCTCGAGGATAAGATTTTCTTTGTTGTTAAATGCTTTGACTTGCAGGGTACTTTGATTGAGCGGTTTGAGGGCGGCCGCAACGCATGGATGTCGCGGGATGAGGTTGAGGTACTGGATAAAAAGTTTGCTAGTTTCGAGACCGAAATGGCGGTAGCTGAAGCGCAGGCCTCCTTTGTAGAGGAATTGCACCGGTATAAAAAAGCGGAATTTTGATACGTTACTCTCCTAACAATCAAACCCGGTTGATTTGGTGGCTGGGAAAGTGGGCCTCAGTAACGAGGAGGCCCGGACCCGGTAACCAGCGTCTGGGTTACGGAAGTTGAGGTGTGGCGGCAGAAAATCGTGCAGTACGAAAATGCGTGAACTCATGCAGGTCGGGTATTAAATGGTGCCGTACCGCGTGAGCGATGCCGCGGGTGGTTGGTTCGGACTCCCCGGCTGAAGATTCCAAGATCCTGGTGGCAAGGTACCAAGCGGAGATGCGTTCTGCTGGTACGTTATCGCTAAAGCATTCAATAGCGATGGTAGCCGTGGCCCATTTAACCCAACGGGTAAGTTTGTGCCGCCTGAGGTAGTGGATCCAGTTGGTGTAATTCAGGCTGGAGCTGGGTGGCCTCTGCAAGCACTGGACGGCAGTTATGACTTCGTCCGTAAAGCCAGATGCTTGCATTTTGGCGACAAGCTCTGCCTGGCCAAAGCGAGAATATTCAGGCGTGCCTGCGTCATGCAATAGCGCGATGGCGGATTGCTCCGGCGTGGTGAGTCGCGGGTGTGTCGCGACACATTGGAGGTAGTGAAGCCAGCTGTGGTCATCGTAGCCGATCAGCCCCGCATGGGCTTCTTCGGCTAGAAAGCCGGCTGCCGTAACGGGGTCAACTTGTGCAAGGGGGGTCTGCATCAAGCCTCATTCCTGTGACGGGATACAAGTTATGAAGCAGCGTTGCAGTAGAATACAACAACAACACTATATAGCCATTAGCGTCATGTGTCAATAAAGCTTGGGTTAAAATGCCAAATTAGGGATTATTATTTCTGAGAATGTTTGTTGAGCTTGCCTAGAGTCCTGGTAAGCCGAGGCCGCCGGCGACGCTGCGCATTTTTTCGGCGGCCAGTTGCTGGCTGCGAGTGATGGCCTGGGAGACTGCGCTCTCAATCCATTTTTCAACCTTCGTGATATCGGCGTCACGGATTAATTCTTCGTCGAGGCTGACTTTTTGAATCTTTTGCTCGCCGTTGATTTTTACTTTAACGGCGCCATTGCCGGCTTCTACCTCAATAGATTCCTTGGCTAGCTGGCTTTGGATTTTTTTAAGTTCGAATAATGCCTTACTTTTCTCAAACATGCTGGTATCTCCTTACTAATGGAGACTGTAACAACGGCTAAATAACTCTTATGCTAATATGGGTGTAATCTAAGGAGCCGCGTGTAGTGAAGTCTCTGCACCATCGTACCATAATGCCGCTGGTTGATTTTGGACAGAGGTGGCATTGGTTCCTGGCTGGTGCAATGCTTGCGACGATGTTTGGCCTGGGGGTCACCAGTTCGGCTGGCGATTCGGCGATTGTAGACGAAGTAGCTCACGTACCGGCAGCCTACTCGTATCTTCATTATGGCGACTTCCGGCTAAATCCTGAGCATCCTCCGCTCATTAAAGATCTGGCCGGGGTGCCGCTCCAGTTTATGGACCTGAAGTTTCCGGATGACCAGCCGGCTTGGACCACCGAAGTTAATGGCCAGTGGGAAAGCGGCTGGAATTTTCTTTATCACATCGGTAATGATGCGCAGGCGGTTTTGTTTTGGTCCAGACTGCCTATATTACTGCTGACCATTGGTTTTGGTATCGTTTTGTATTTGTTTGTGCTGCGGAGATGGGGCCGGGCAGCGGCGTTGCTAACGTTGTTATTTTATACATTTTCGCCCAATATCATTGCGCATGGTCATTATGTTACGACTGATCTTGGGGCCTCGGTTTTTATGTTCCTGGCGTTAGTTACCTTTGTTAGGTTTATTGAGAAGCCGGACCCACGTAATTTGTTTTTGTTGTCGCTGGCGCTGTCATTGGCGCAGTTGGCAAAGTTTAGCAGTGCCATGCTCTACCCTATCTTGCTACTCATTACTATTGCTGTTGTGGCGGTTTGGAAGCGGCCAGAGAATTGGATAACCCGGGCGCAGTTGTACATTGGTGGGCTAGTTTCGGCCTCGGTGTTAAGTATCATCTGGATCTGGATCTATTACATTCCGCATGTGGTTAATATGCCGGTGGATGTGCAGCAGCGATTGATATCAGGATCATTGGTTACCGGCGGTGTGACCGGTTTGGCGAGCAGTTTGTTGGCAATGTCGCAAAGTGTGATTTTGCAACCCATTGCTCATTATTTGCTTGGACTTGGCATGGTGTATTCACGGGTTTCAGGTGGGAATATCACCTACTTTAACGGCGAGGTGACAAATCAAAGTTACCACTGGTATTTTCCGCAGCTGTTTATGATGAAGACCCAGGTAGCTTTTTTGATCCTGGCGCTTATCGTGCTGGGTGCGGGGCTAGTGGTGCTCTACCGGCGGCGATGGGTCAACGTGGGGCAGCGGATAGCTGATTCTATCCGTAACCATTTGGTGTTTTGGACATTGGGTTTTTTCACCGTCTTTTATTTTGCTGTTTCGGTAGTTGGCAATCTGAATCTGGGTATCCGGCATATTTTGCCGATCTATGTGCCTCTGTTTGTGTTTGTGGCGGTGGCGGTGGTGGCGCTGAGCCGCCGGCTGGTGCGGACACGTATGCGTAACGCTGTGGTGGCAACTTTGACAGTACTGCTGGTGTGGTATGCGGGTGCCGCAGTCTGGATTCATCCTGCGCATACGGCTTATTTCAACGAATTAATTGGCGGGCCGGCTAACGCTGATAAATACTTCAGTGATTCGGGTATCGATTGGGGTCAGGACCTGAACCGGCTTAAGCAATATACTGATGCCCATCCGGAGATTACCCATTTGGCGCTGGATTACTTTGGGGGTGGTAATCCACAGTACGTTTTTTGTAAGCGGGCCTACGATAGCCAAGGGCGGTTGATTGCGACGGCAGCGGGTTATGATTGCAGCGACAGTATTTATGAGTTTTGGCATGCTGAATACGGCCCCTATACCGGGCAATACATAGCAATATCTGAGACGTTTTTACAAAATGACCGGTGGTATTCGGCTTTGCGGGGTGACTCTGGTTATGAATACCTGCGTAATATGAAGCCAATCGCCAAGGTTGGGTATAGTATTTACGTTTTTAAGCTGTACTAGACGGCCAAAATCTAATTGTAGATTGTTTTGTGGTCGTACAGTGGCTTGCGATATAGTCCGCGGATGAGGTTCCAGCGTACTTGGAGCAGATCACGAAACACCTGTAGAGCAGCTTTAGCAGGCGAGTCCCCTGCCAGACCGGCGGTAGCAGCTTTCGGGTCTTTCCAGTCTGGCGCTTCGATGATGGCTACTTTGTAGCCTAATTTTCGCGCCACCGCTAGTACTTCGAGATCGAAGCCCCAGCCAATGATGGTCATGCGGCTAAAGACTTCTTCGGCTGCCTGAGCTTCGAAGAATTTGAATCCGCATTGGGTGTCTTTGATGCCGGGCAGTAATATAACCTGGGCCAGCATATTACCAATACCCGTGATGGCCTTACGCGTCACGCCCTTGTGAATCTTGATGAGATCTCGCACGGCTATGCCGACCTTGGCACCGTTATCCAGGAGTTGCTTGGCTTCATCTATGTGCTCGAGGGGGGTAGCAAGATCGGCGTCCATGAAGAGGCGGTAACGGCCTTTGGCTTCGAAGATACCCAAACGGACATCGCGGCCTTTGCCGGCCCGGGGGCCAGCGTGAATGATCCGGAAGTGATTGAACAGGCCGGCTTTACTCTCGGCGATTTTGGCGGTGCCATCCGGACTACTGGCGACCACTACCAGGACCTCAACCTCCCCGTAATTGCGGGTGGCCAGGAATGTTGCCAGCCGGTCTAGGGTTTGAGCAATGCCTTTGGCCTCCATGTAGGAGGGCAAAATAATGCTCAAATCAATGGGCCTAGTCACTTGGTTACCTCGTAGGTGTAGTAAATTTCATTTTGGCTTAGCGGTGAAACAAAGGGTTTGAGTTTGCCGCCGGGATATTTGAGTGACAGACTCTTGGCGGCTTCATCCCGGGCGGCGGCGGTAATGACAAACTTGAGGACGCCGGTTTTGAGCGGTTGCCCGGCAATCTGACCGGGTTGGATGGGTGTGTAGCGCAGGCCGTCATTAAGGTAGAGGGCTACGGGCAATTCGTCTGCGGCTGCTATGTAGTATTTCTCGGCTACATCTTGTGACTGGCGGACATGTCTCGCAGCTGCGACCGCTGATTCATTATACGCGGTATAGGTTTCGCTGGAACCGGACCAAGCTCTAAAGTATTGGGCGTAACCTTGGAACCCTGACAGGATGAGGAGCAAAATAATCACGGCTTGGCCGGTGCTACGGGCGGCCGAGTTGATTGGGAACGTGGCGTACCATAACTCGAGCATGTACGAGATGCCGATAGCTGCCAGGGTCATCACGATGGGCAGGGCGGCGACGGCGTGTGCCGCGTTTGGTACGCCGGCGACGCTGATCATGGCCGGTAGCAAGAATACAAGCAGGAATAGCAAGGCGATGCGGTAGCGCCGCTCATGCGCCCGTGATAATGCGACCAATACTCCGGCTATGAACATTAAGCCTACGAAAGCATTCAGGAGCGGTTCTGCGGCAAAGTTATGTCGGAAGTTCTCGTCACCCCGGAGATTAAACATGAACAGAGTGCGGCTGAAGGCATCGGCAAACGTACTGAGCTGCTGAGTTATCCCGGTGGCTTGGCTGATCTTACTGAGTGCATCGGTGGATACCGCTACTAAGTAAGCCAGGGTGGCAAAACCAACGGTTAGACCGGCAAGGCCGATGAGGCGGGGGCGGTCCAGCTTCATGAGCTCGTGACGTTGGGCGAGCCGGATGGCACCGAGGATTAGGACGGTGGCGGCTAGCAGCCAACCGAGCGGACCGGCCAGCAAGTCGGCGGTGATTACTCCGGCCAGCGCGATGTTCCAACCAAGGGTACGCCGGTGGTACGCCCGGGTTGCTACCCACAGTGTTAATGGTACGAGGAGCATGATGAGAGCTGTGGGCATGGCATTGCGAGATAGTGTTACTGACCAGGGCGTGACGGCCAGGAGGAAGCCGGCAATCCAGCCTACGCGCGGCCCGAACCAGTCCCGAATCCAGAACCAGGTTACTATGACGGCTGCGATGCCAAGCAGGGCCGGCCAGAACCTGAGAGCTAGTTCGGTATGGCCGAGTACCTTGACGCTAATAGCTTGGAGCCAGATCCACAGTGGTGCGTAATCGTTGGCGGCTGTGAGTGCGGGGAGCCAGCCATGCTGGGCTAGTCCGAGGGCTTCGAGTCCCACCTGGGCTTCACCTGAATACAACCCTGGTGGCAGATCCCCTAGCCGCCAGAACCGAAATAGCGCGGCTACCACTAGTAATAGGGCCGTGCTCAGCTCCAGGCTGTAGCGGCCAAACCATGCAAACGGAGGAGTAATCTTCGACATTAGCGGAATACCACCTTTTTATACATTATATAATTCCAAGTCAGGCTTAAGGCTGTACCAAAAACCTTAGCGCCGTTATTGATGACGAACCGGTCACTAAAAGCGTCTCCTAGACCAAGTACGTGGACTATGGCGACAACAAGTTGGAGCGGTTCATGCCAGACCTCGGTTAGGAGGACGATAACTCCGTTTTGGAGTACGTATAGCCCAAAAGCGGTGGTGGCCAGAAAGATTGCGGCTTGTTTAAGCGTGGAACCTTCATGGTGTCGAAAAACCAGCCGCTTGTTCATGACAAAGCTAAAGCACATAGCTATGGTGGTCGAGACAATATTGGAACTGATTAAGCCCAACCCGAGTGTAAAGTGCAAGATGTTGTAGATGGTGAAATCAATGGCGGTATTGAGCATGCCGACTAAGCCAAACTTACCGACGAGCACCACTTCAGTTGCCGCTGAGCTAAAGGTTGGCTTAGGCATAATGGTACCTCATGTCCATGTAAGCATAACCAATTCGAGGTGGCGTGTAAACTGCGGTAGAGCTCATAGTCCTAGGCGTGGAAGCGGTCCAGGTCGGTAAACCGGCGCTGAGCGGCGTTGAAGTAGAGTTCAACATCCCCCACCGGGCCATTACGGTGCTTTTTGATGAGAATCTCGGTGGTGTTTTCGTCGGCCTCTTTGTCGTAGTACCAGGGCCGGTAAATGAAGGCGACGACGTCGGCGTCTTGCTCGATGGAGCCGGAATCGCGCAAGTCAGACAGCTGCGGGGTGGGTGGAGTGCGCGATTCGACGGCGCGGGATAGCTGTGATAACGCTAGCACGGGCACGTTAAGCTCGCGGGCAAGGCCCTTGAGGCCACGGGAGATTTCGGAGACTTCTTGCTGCCGGCCGTCCTGGTTGCGGGCGCCGCCGGAAATGAGCTGCAAGTAGTCGATGACGACCAGGCCGAGGCCGTGTTCGGCTTGCAGGCGCCGGGCTTTGGTGCGCATTTCCATGACGTTGGTCATGGCGGAGTCATCAATATAGATGGGCGCCTCGGATAATTGGGCCATAGCTTCGGCGATGCGCGGGAAGTCGTCGTCGTCGAGGCGGCCGGTGCGGAGCTTTTCGGCTTCAACGCCTGACTCGACCGCTAGTAGCTGGTCGATAAGCTGCTCTTTGGAGACCTCGAGCGAGAAGAAGCCGACAGGGATGCCCTCGCGTGTGGCAACATGGTGGGCAATGTTCATGACGAGCGTGGTTTTACCCATGGAAGGCCGGGCGGCCAGAATGAACAAATCGGAGTTTTGCAGGCCGGCCAGCAGATTGTCCAGGTCCCGGAAACCCGTGGGGATACCCCGCAGCTTGCCGGCGTTGGAGTGTAGTTCGTTTAACCGCTCAAATGAGTCATCGAGGACGGTGCGGATGGGAATAAAGTTTTGTTTGAGGTTCTTTTGGGAGACTTCGAATATGGTTTGTTCGGCCCGGTCCAACAGCTGGTCGAGCGGAACATTTTCGTCATAACCGAGGTTGGTGATGTTGCCGGCGGCGCCAATTAAGCGGCGCAATGTGGATTTGTGAGATACGATGTTAGCATATTCTACGACGTGGGCGGCTGTCGGGACCACGGAGGTTAGCTCGGCTATGGCGGCTGAACCACCGACCCGCTCGAGCTCTTCGACGTCGCGGAGCTTGTTGGTGAGGGTTATCAGGTCGAGCGGTTGGCGTTTTTCATAGAGGTCGAGGATGGCGCTAAATATGATGGCGTTGCGGTTATCGTAAAAATCTTCCGGCGTGACAATATCGGCTATTTTGATGATAGCTTCTTTATCGATTAGCAAGCTGCCGAGCAAACTGGTTTCGGCTTCCAGGTTTTGCGGTGGCAGCTTTCCGGCGGCGCCGACGGCTGCTTCCATGGTCATGGCGTCGCCCAGGCGCTGGGTTTTGCGGCCTTGGTGCTTGGTGCTATCCCCTGCTGCCATTAGTCAACGACCTCGCCGCCCAGAATCTCCAGGGCTGAGGAGACCAGCTCGGCAGATGGATCCTTGGGTTTGGCGATTTTTTGGCCTGTTCCGTCAGTTACGGCGGTAACGGTGATAGCCCGTCCGTAAACTTTTTGTACGGCTTCTTCGATGACGCGCCGGTTGGCGGCCTTCATAAACAGGTCCCGATGAAAGTTAAAACGTGACTTAATGGTGACGGTATCGGGTCCAAAATCAAGCTGGTACATTTGCAGTAATGCGCATAGCGAATTGTTCTGTTGTTTTACGAGTACGAGAACCTTGGGCCATAATCCATGGTCAACCTGGCCGCTGGAGTTGGTTCGGGCGGTGGGAGTAGCTGAGGCGGTGTCCGGAGCGGGCACTGTCTTGGGGGTTAGAGCGGTAGCGAGTTTATCGGAAGTGGTTCTGTGGGATTGGGCTGGCTGTGGTGTGCTGGTGGCCGTGAAAACGGGTTCAGCTTCAGCTGACAAACGGACGACGGCTACTTCCAGGGCTTCGCGGGGCCAATGCGACCGGGTGACTTCGAGCAGACCCTCGATAATGGTACCGATTCGGTTGGCGGGTAGCTCGCGGGCTAGCTCACGGACTGTCTCGTCGGCGGCGGTGCCGGAGCCGACTGCTACAAACAAGATTTCACGCCATTGCGCCACTAGCTGGATGGCGATCTGTCCTGGCTGCGCACCTTGATCCATGAGGGCGGTTAACGCGTTGAGTGCTGTTTTGGCGTTGCGGGTAGCCATAGCCCGGCTGATGGCGCCGATGGCCTCTCCGTCGCTTAGCCCGAGTAGTGTGCGGATTGTTTGGCCCGTGATTGGCTTGTCGCCGCTGGAGGCTACCTGGTCGAGCATACTGATAGCATCGCGGAATCCGCCCCGGGCGGCTACGGCGATCATTTCGAGGGCAGTTTTCTCGACCTCAATCCCCTCGTTGGCGGCGATTTTGGTTAAATGGTTGATGATGTCGGCTTCGGTTATGGGCTTGAAGGTGAATCGCTGGGTCCGGCTGACGATGGTTTCGGGCAGCTTATGGGCTTCGGTGGTGGCTAAGATGAATACGGCGTGCGCTGGCGGCTCCTCAAGGGTTTTGAGTAGTGCATTGAAGGCTTCGGTGGTGAGCATATGGACCTCATCGACGATGTAGACCTTGTACTTGCCTGCAGCCGGAGCTAGACCGACCTTCTCGCGTAGTTCCCTCACAGCGTCGATAGAGCGGTTAGAGGCGGCGTCGATTTCGATGATGTCCAGGCTGGCTTGCTGGGCTGCACGGCAGAGCGCACATTCATTGCAAGGCTTGTTATCGGCCGTACAGTTGAGGGCCCGGGCTAGTAGCCTGGCTACACTGGTTTTACCAACGCCGCGTGGTCCGGTAAACAGGTATGCATGGCTGAGACGGCCACTATTAATGGCCGTGGTTAGAGTTTTAACCACATGCTCTTGACCGATGACTTCTGTGAAGTCGCTGCTCCGATATTTCCGATATAATGCCTGTTCGGCCACGCCTACACCCACCCTTTTACACTGTTGCCATTATATCTCATAGGACTGTTATGGACAGTGGATAAGATAGTTTGTGGGGTACTTCGGCGCCTGATTAGCCAATAACGGCTTCAATAGCGGCCCATTCGGCATCGCCCTCGTCGGGGATGACCATGGTGACCTGATCGCCAGGTTGTGCCTTGAAGTACGTAACACTTGCGAATAGTACGTGGTACTCTTTGCCGCGGGCTTCGACAAAGTAGGCTCCGTCCTTGAGATTGAGCGTGCCGATAAGCTTTTTGCGCTCTACCGGGCCGATCTGCTTGTAGATAAAGCTGCCGTCGTCTCCGATGATTAGCTTGAGCTGGTCACCTTGCACTAGCTTGCTTTTGGAGGCGTAGTTGGCCGGTACTGGGTAGTTCTTGCCATCCGGCCCTACCATATACTGGCCATCGAAGGCACCCTCGATAATCTTGCCGGTTTCGCCGGCACCGGCTTTGCCGGACGCGGCGGTTGGGGCAACAGTTTCCTCAGAGCCGACGAGGCTCGTCAGCAATTCTTTAGCGCCGGCCAAATTGGTTTCGGCCGTCTCAATAAGTTTCTTCAGCGTTTTGAGCTGCTTGTCTGTAATCTCTGCCATGTAACTCCATCATCCTTTGGTTTTGGTTTAACCTCTAGCTGGCTTTATTCATACTACGTACGGCGAGCAAAGTCAAAGCTTATCTGCATTTTCTGCTGGAATTAATACCTGAATGGAAAGATTGATATACAAAATGGATGTGGCCCGCAGATGGTAGCTGCGGGCCACATGGCGATCAAGAGTGCGGCTAGTCGATGTCTCGGTGGCCTGCTCGACCATTTGGATTGAACCCGCTGTCGTAGTTGCCCCATTTGGCGCTTCTGCGGTTTCCACTCCTTCTCCTACGCTCAGTTCGGTGACCAGTGTAGGTGGTACTCTGGGGATTATCGTCTATATAGACATTCCGTTGGTTGTCTCTCGCGTAATGATATTGTGTCTGGCCGTCGCTGGTTTGCGACTCTACGACGTGACCATGGACGTCTTCCTGTCCCGGTGGGCTGAAGTAGGTATCTGTCTTGCCGGGGTCTTTTGCCTTTGGTCCAGACTTGAAAGCGTCAACATCATCCCAGCTTCCCATGACGGGTCCCTTCTGGCTCTGGTGGATTATATACTTATGGAAGCTGGCTTACGAGGGCCTTGAAAGCTTCCCAGTTATCCTCGGGTGAACGATGGGGGTATGGCAACTCTAATTGGCCGGCCATCTCCAGTACCTCCATAAAAGGGTTTTCTCTTGGTAATCCTATTAGGGCTCGAGTTCCCATTAGCCCGGTAATTTCATAAGCGATCTCCTTAGGGTCTTCGTCGGCCCTGTCGTACCGCTCTACCTGACTAACCAAATACTCCTTCAGGAGGCTTTCGCGACCTTTGAAGTCGGTCGATTGATTGAGAATGTCGTATATCCTATCTCTGGCCATTTTTACCTCCGCGCTAATATCCTACTAGAATTGTGTTGTTTTGCAAGCATAAGCTTGTTACCAGCTTGGATGATGAGAGTTAGCCGCTTTTAGTAGGCAACAAAAAGACCCCGTAACTGGGGTCTTTTTGTATCGAAACGAGCAGTAATCTACTGCAGTTCGACGGTGGCGCCGGCTTCTTTGAGCTTGGCGGCAGCCTCTTCGGCATCGGCTTTGGAGACGTTTTCCTTGACCGGCTTGGGAGCGCCGTCAACCAGAGCCTTTGACTCGGCCAGACCGAGGCCCGTGATCTCACGGACGGCCTTGATGACGTTGATTTTGCTGGCACCGGCTTCGGTCAGCATGACCGTGAAGCTGGTTTTTTCTTCGACAGCAGCAGCTTCTTCGCCACCACCAGCCGGTGCAGCGGCCATCGCCATAGGAGCAGCAGCCGAAACACCATAGTGCTTCTCTAATACTTTAACTAGCTCGCTTAGCTCGAGTACACTCAGCTTATCGATTTCCTCAACGAGCCCTTTGAACTTCTTGGGGATCTCTACGGTCTCTTCGGCCTGATCCTTGACTTCTTCTGCCATATTGGATTCTCCTTTAAGCTTTCTTCTCGGAAAGCGCGTTTAGCAGGTTAATAATGGAGCGGACATTGCCCGCCATGACACCGACAAACCCGGTGAGGGGCGCCGCGATCGTGCCAACCAACTGACCAAGCAGTTGCTCGCGGGTTGGCAGAGTAGCTAGCGCCTTCACATCGGCCGCGGTCAGGACTTGGCCATCACCGGTGATGCCACCAACGATCTCAAGGGCGTCGTGCTTCTTGGCGTATTGGAAGATGACGCGGGCCGGAGCCACTTCGTCGTCGAATCCTAGCGCCAGAGCCATCGGGCCGGTGAAGGTCGCGGGGTCAATACCGGCCAAGCTCGGATTGTTCTTGATAGCCAGGCGCAGTAGCGTATTTTTGGTGACCCGGTAGGTGATACCTTCGGTACGCAGCGTAGCGCGCAGCTCCTCGATCTCCGGAACGGATAGGCCGCGGTAGTCGGTCATGACGGCCAATTTGATGCGCCCGAGCTCGCCGGTCAGTTGATCGACGGCTTGCTCTTTGGCGGCACGAGAAATGGCCATGTCATTACCCTTCTCTTAAATTTAAAAAATCTCTCGGTTCACGCTTGCGAGAGACAGTTCGGGGTTTTTGCGCGGGTTGTTGGCCAGCGTAAATCGCCTCGGTGGCATATTAAGCTCGGTACGAGCTGCCACTGTCTTCGGTGAACTTGAATTATGATAGCTGATATAAGCTGATGCGTCAAGGTTGATTGAGACGGCGTACTGCCAAATAGTTAGAGCCCCCGACACATGTGCGCGTCGGGGGCTCTTCGTCTAGTGCCAGAGGATGCGAGGCGCATCGTGGTTCAAGTATTTTTTGATCGCGTTTTCGAGGGCGGCTTTGACTTCCTCCCACAGGGTACTGTCGGCGAGATATACCAGGCCGAACGTTAGTGTTACCTTGCGGTATTCCGCCGTGGCGGTCTCTAGCCCGGGGATCCCGTTGAGATGCCAGAACAGGGTGTAGGCAGCGGCGTTGCCAATCCGGGCTTCCCCGGCTTCCTTAACGCGATAGTCATGCGTGTGAGTGTCGGCTCCGTATGTACCGACGCTTGTGAGGGGTTCGGCGAAATGGATTTCCCGGACGCCATCGGGCCGCTTGACCACAAGTACCTGGGGGGTGTTTTTGGCGGTGGTAGCGGCTTGTGAGCTTCCCATAATGACCTCCTGAGGTCTAGACGAAGATGCGAGTACTCAGAGTTGAGGTATCTCATATTTATTATGACATACATCTCTTCTCGAGTCAAGTTTCTTTGCCTAGGCATTAGTAACCAGCTCTGGATGTCTTGAGTAAGTAAGACATCCATGGCATATTTGCATAGAGTTTTCGCTCGCATTCGACCGAGGAGTTGAATTGACTAGTACTCCCCCACCCGCGATAGAACTGGCAGATTTGCCGGTTGTGGCTATGAATGCCAATGCTTTGACCGAGGTATTGAATACCCGGTTACAGGGCTGGCAGGTATTGTATGTTAAGTGTGATACGGGCTTTTCGCATGGGCAAGACCATGGTTTTGCAGCGATGAGTGAGCCGGTGTGTGTCGCCCAGCGCGGCTATCCGAAAAGAGGCTACCTCTATATTCCGGTAGCGGGTGGTCATAGTGTGCCGGTGGGGCCTTTGGAGGTTGGCGGTCAAGAGCACTTAGCTCATATTGCCGCGGAGCCGCACTGGGTGAAGATTAACTATCCCTACCTCTGGGGTAGGGATGAGGTGCGCTGGATATATCTGACGCTTATTCCGAGAAGCCGCCTCGACGCACGGTGAGGAGTCTAGATGGTTGTTCTTCCGGTCGATGATATGCACACGAACGAGCTGATTGGACTGCTCAATGCGAGGCTGTTGTGCTGGCGTGTTGAGTACCGATGGCACGACGGCGAGGAGGGTCGGGATCAGAACCGGGGTTCGGCGGCCGTTTTACGGCCGGTGCAACTGATTCATGGAGTTTTGCCACCCCGGGATTATCTTCGCATTGCGGTTGCTGATGGATTGGATGTGCCTATCGGGCCACTCAGGGGGTGTGACGGCCAGTACACTGCCCATGTGACCATCGGTACAAACATGGTATGGATCAGGTACCCTTACCGCTGGGGCACTTGCGGTGTGCGCTGGAGGCAATGGACGTTTCACTCTACGCGGCGATTAAGTGCGAAGCAATAGGTTCGTTGGCTGTCGGATTCGTTTCGGCAGCCACTTTTTTATTGCGGTTTAATATGATATGCGGCTGCAAGATAGATTCCGGCAGCCGCATGGTTGGTTGCTATTGGTGGTCGCTGGGCAGCGGAAATTGTTGTGCGAAGTCGGTTACTTCCGCACTCAGGGTAGCGAGCTTTTTGTCGTCGTGGCGGTTGTTGATGGCGTCGAGCATCCAGGCCGCGATTTGATTCATGTGCTCTGTTTTGAGGCCACGGGTGGTGATGGCTGGGGTGCCCAGCCGGATGCCGCTGGGCCGGAATGGTGGCAGTGGATCGTCAGGGATGACATTCTTGTTGAGAGTTAGGCCGATTTTGTCCAGAGTGGCCTCGGCTTCCCCGCCGTGGATACCAAAGCTGGACAAAACATCAACTAACACCAAATGGTTGTCGGTGCCACCAGTAACGAGTTTGAAGCCGCGGTTCATGAGCGCTGTGGCTAAGGCTTGGGCGTTATCCAAGACGGCCTGAGCGTAATCGACAAACTCGGGTTGGGCAGCTTCGTGGAAGGCCACGGCTTTGGCAGCGATGATGTGCATGTGCGGCCCACCTTGAACACCGGGGAATACCGTTCGGTCTACCAGTGTAGGCAGGTTCTCAATGGTCTTGTCGACTTTGCGCAGTGGGTTGCCGACAACACCTTTGGTGAGCACAATGCCGCCACGTGGTCCGCGCAGGGTCTTGTGGGTGGTGGACGTGACCATGTGGAAGCCGTGGTGAAATGGGTTTTCCAGCTTGCCGGCGGTGATGAGGCCGGCAATGTGTGCTACATCGGCCCAGGCGACGGCGCCGACTTCTTCGGCTATGGCGGAGAATTTGGCGTAATCGAGTTCGCGGGGGTAGGATGAGTAGCCGGCCAGGATCATTTTGGGGCGGTGTTTGAGGGCTAGCTCACGCAAGTGGTCATAGTCGATTTCGCCGGTTTCGACATCTTTCATGCCGTAACGGATGAAATTGAAGATTTTGGCCAAAATAGTGTTTTCCCGGCCGTGAGTCAGGTGGCCGCCATGGGTGAGATCCATGCCCAGGATGGTGTCGCCGGGCTCCATCCAGGCGTGCTCGGCGGCTTCGTTGGCCTGGGCCCCGGACAGTGGCTGGACGTTGGCGTGGTCGGCACCGAACAGTGTTTTGATGCGGTTAATAGCTAACTGTTCGATCTGGTCGGTGAACTCCTGACCGCCGTAATAGCGCCGGCCAGGGTAGCCTTCTGAGTACTTGTTGGCAAAAACACTGCCTGAGGCGGTTAGTACGTCGCGGCTGACGTAATTTTCGCTCGGGATTAGTTCCAGGCCGTTGCGCTGACGTTGCTCCTCGCCTTCGATAAGCTGGGCAATTGTTTTATCGCGCGTGACCTGTACGGATTGTTCGTTCAGTTGCTTCATTACAGAAACTCCTTGTCGATAGTTATTGAAATTGAAGTGGTTGAACGTCGTAGTTAGATCATAGGGAGTATTATAGCTTATTAATGAATCAGGCCGGGAGCTGCCACGATTGTGGTTGCTCCCGGCCTCTGGTTCACACCTTTTGATGCTCGACGTTTACTACAGGTAGACCGTCGGTGTTGGTAGCCAGCTCCATATCGCCAAACAGAAGTGGCTCCATGTAACTGAGTACTCTATAGATGGCGACAAACAGTAAACGGATCTCGGTTTCGGCGTGGGCGTTGGCGCGCATATTGATGGTATGCCGCCAGGCCCGGACATTGCCGGTTACCGCCAGGAACGTCTCGGTTTCGTTGGGTAAGGCTGACCGGGCGGCTCCCTGGACCTTCTTGCGCTGGTCGGTCTTCTGCTCACCGGACATGATGCTTGAACCGGCGCCTTGGATGTCGATCAGCCGCTGAGTCCGCTGGCTGTACTCACGCGCAGAAGCGTCAATCCAGTCAATGAAACCCTGATGCAGAATCTCGTCATTGACATACTCCGGCCGTTCGACAAACCGCAGTACTTTGCCTGAAACGTAGCGCTGCGATAGCTGTGAGTAACCAAGTCCGGCCCGGTGCCGAACGAGCTCGTGGGAGAGACTGCGTGATACGCCATGGATGAACAGGGTGTAGTTGGCATGCTCCAAAACAGAGCCATGCCCGCTCGACAGCAGCTTCTGGATGTAGTCGTCGGCAGCGGCATTGGTGGTGCGTTTTGGTCCAAAGCTGGCATAGCAGGCTTGCCCGGCTGTCTTGACCAATTGCGTGCCGTCGGCTAATGTGTCCGGATCGTCGAGGTATTGCTCGAAACCAAGTTCCGGATCAAAACCGTTCAGGAAATCACGCAAGCCGCCAAAATCGGTCAGCGGGCCGGCTACGATCGCGACTCCTGGCGCCCGCAAATAAGAGTTGCCGGCGGCCGTGTGGTACACCGGTGTACTGATGTAGGGGTAGCCTGTATTGGTAGCTGTCTTAATATCTGGAAGTTCAAGCGTTTGCTTCATGTTACTTCCCTCCTAGGTACTTGCCGGCTATTTCTTCGCGCCAGCCGGGACCGTATTCGTGGTCGCGCTCCTCGTCCGTGAAATTCCAGAAGGAGCCGTCCTGCAATTCAGGCTGTATCATGCTGAGCTTGCCTAGTCGTTCGCGGTCAGCGTTGTAGGCGGCTACTTCGGCTTCGACAGCTTCAGCCTCGGCGATGGTTGGCTCTTCAGGGGCTGCCACTGGGTCCTTGTAGGATTTTGGCAGCATGTGCTCCGGGCTCCAGTTGCGTACCACATCCACCAGAGTACTGCCTTGCTGATACTTGCCGGCTTCGCTGTAGAGCTTGTCGACCGGACCCGTCTCGTGAAAAATGATCTGGGCGTAGCGTTCGCCTACGAGTAATGGGGTTAGCTCTTGGTTGGTGCACTCAACTTCCATTGTCCAACGATCGATGAAACCCGGGTCACCCCAGCCGGCGCACTTACAGACCGCCACACCGTTGCGCCCGGTAGATGACCGGGCCCGCATTTCGGTGGTGCCAGGCGGCAAGATGCCGATGAACTCGAAGGTGTGGGCTAGAACGCGCTCACCTGGCCGCAGTATGAACATCTCCTGGTCAGGTGGTATGTTCTTGAAAGGCGCGATTCTTAGCTTCTCACACAACTGTGCGTGAGGTTCGGCCTTAAAGAGCTTGAAATACCGCTGGACATCAAGGCGGTCACGTGGGTTGTAACTTACGCTACCGGTGATGTGGTCGGCTGAGTACATGTATCTTCCCAACCGAACGTCGATGCTCGAACCCCTGACGTTGCGGGGCACGTATGGGAAGCAAACAATATGTCCGCGCTTAATTTCCTCGCGGATTTGGATGTCGCTAAGAACCATGACAATTCCAATCTGTCACAGGAGCGGCTTGATGCGCTCTTGGAGTTTGAGGTTGATTGTCTGAATATCCTGGAGCTGACCGCTTGAGTCGGTGCAGTTTATTAGGGTAAAGTCTCTTGGGTAGAGGCTGCAAAGCTCCAGATAGCAATCGGAGGCAGTCGTCAGGTGATCGAGATCTTTTTCGTGTAAATCTCCCCGATTGTTCTTCAGGTGTGCGGCGACGGGCTTTTGGCCGGCCAGCTTCTGGGCGATACTGGGTGGCACTCTTAAGACAAACGTCTGGTTTGGCCGGACTGTGCCCAGCAGGCCGAACTCTAGCCGGTCAAGCCAGTGGTAGAATCTGAGGCGTTCACGCAGAGCGGCAATTTTAGCTCCCTGGTGAGCCTTGTTGGAGGCCTGGTACCGGTCACATAGAACAATCTTGCCGTCCGCAAGAGCAGCCTTGATAGCCGGTGTTATCATTTGCCGGTCGATGGCGTAGCAAACTGAGGCTTGATGTGGATCAAGAGCGTTGACTGAGTCGCCGAACTCGCGGTTTAAGTACATCTCTACGAGCTTTGCGGATGGCTGACCGTACTGTGGAAAGCTAAAAACGGCTACTTCATATCCGTGGACTTCAAGCCAGGCTTGAAGTTCCTTGACATGGGTGGCTTTGCCGGAGCCGTCTGACCCTTCGATGACAAATAGCTTTGACTTGGTTCGAAACGGGTGTGCAAACCAATTTGATATCCGCCAGAAAAGCATTGTTGTTCTCCTCTCCTTCTTGTCGAGGTACACTCACCTGGCAATGATTGTATCAGATAGTAGTTAAGACTCAGTGATAATAAAATACCCCTGCCGGTTAAGGCGAGAGGTTGATGGTGTTGACCCAGATTTGCGTGACGCCAGCTTGCTGGAGGGTTTCCTGGCCCTCTGGCATGGCATAGGGGCCGGCGTAAAGGCAGGCTGAGAAACCGGCAGTGGCGATGAGGTGTCCGCAAGGTGGGCATGGGAAGGTTGTGACATAGAGTTGGGCTCCATGCAGTCGTAGTCCAGTTTGAGCTGCAGTGGCTACCAGCTGAGCTTCGGCATGAATGGCGGTGGAGAGGTCAGGGCGGACTCCGCGACTGAACCCGTCACGGGGATCGCCGTCAACATATGGCGAATACTCGCTTGGCAGGTGGTGGTTGTGTGATTGGAGCAGGATTCGGCCATCTCGGACTGCTACTGCTCCGACTTGCCGCCATGAATCGGAACTGTACTTGGCCTGTGCTAGTGCCAACTTCATAAACTCACGATCGCGTGGATTTGATGAACGGGTAATGTCTGGATCGTCTGGTGCTTGTGGCTAGCTCCAGGGGCGGTCGTGGAATAAGAAAGTTGGTTCGTAGATAACATCGTGGCGTTTATCTAGTTCGTATGTGGCTACCAGCTGGCGCGATATGGCCTCCCGGCCCAGTACGAGTTGCTCGGCTGTTATGGCCCTTGGCAACGTGCGAGTGTTTACCACCCGAGTCGTGATGCCGAGCACCTGATTGATGTAAAGAGCCGCGGCTGTTGGCTTGAGTGCCCGCTTGTCGCGGCCGATCTCCGGGCAAATTCTGTGAAAACTCGGACCCAGAACTAACAGCTCATCAGCATCGCGGTGGTGTTCTATCAGGGCCTGGTTACCAGCATGGACGGCTGGTATGTAGAGGATGATTTGTTTACTTTGCCGGCCGCTTTTGAGTGGCATCATCCAGCGCCTCCTGAATCAAGACCGGTATGCCTGCGGCTAGCTTGTCCGTGATGGCTTGCTTAAACGCCTGCTGGCGGTCGTTGAGCCGATTTGCCAGACTGTAGGAGCTTGACTCTGGCATTGGCTCAATCTGAATACCGGCATTATGCCAGCGGAGGGTTTCTTCGGTTGAGAATATTTCGGCTGGAACGACCATTATGTCCGGACGGACGGCCTCTACCGTAGCGTGCCAGTGGTCGTAATCGGTAATAAGAGTAACTAGCCCGACTGACCTTAGATGTATGAGGGAGTTGACACGTTCAAGCTGGGGTACAAACGGTTTGCCATATCCCAACTCCTCAAACACCATAGCATCGCTATGGACGCCGACCATTAAGACATCGCCAAGTCTACTAGCCTCTTCAAGGCGGTCTGCTTGGCCACAGTCTAGTAAATCGTAGACTCCGGATATGAGTACAACTTTAAAACCCAGTTGCTTCAAGCTGTTTGACGCTGATGTGAGTTGGTCGAGCTGCGGAATGAACCGTTCTTGTAGACACGATCGGTCACTGAGAATCCACTTGGCTTTGGCCATTGCCTAACTCCTCTGCTTGTCGAGGTACGCTCACCTAGCAATGATTGTACCAGATAGCATAATTCGTGATCTGGGAGGGGGGTTTATCTCTGCCTAGCGCGAAGCGAACTTATTTCTTGGTGGACAGCTCGCTAGTGGTTGCGGCGGCGTCAACTTTGATACCAGGACCCATGGAGGTAGTAACGGTTACGGCTTTAACGTAGGTACCTTTGGTAGAGTTTGGCTTGGCCTTGAGGACGGCATTTAGGAAGGCGGCGGCATTGTCGCGCAGGTTTTCTGGCTTAAAGCTAACTTTGCCGACGGCCTGATGTAAAATACCTTGCTTGTCGATACGGAACTCGATCTTGCCGGCTTTGGCTTCTTTGACGGCCTTGGCGGTGTCAGGGGTGACGGTGCCGCTTTTGGGGTTGGGCATGAGCCCGCGCGGCCCGAGGATCTTGGCGACTTTACCAAGTGTGGCCATTTTGTCGGGGGTAGCGATGAGTATGTCGAAAGCCAGTTTGCCGGCTTCAATGTCGGCTAGCAGCTTGTCGGTGCCGATAAGGTCGGCGCCGGCTGTTTTGGCGTCTTCGGCGGCTTTGCCATCGGCGAAGACGGCTACACGCAAGGTCTTGCCGGTGCCGTGAGGCAATACTACGCTGGCGCGGACCATTTGGTCTGCCTGGCGCGGGTCGACACCCAGGTTGACGTGAATCTCGACTGAGCTATCAAACTTGGTGGTAGCGGTCTTGGCGGCTAGCTCCAAGGCTTCATCTAGGCCGTGCAGCTTGGTGCGGTCAACTAGCTTGAGCGCCTCACGGTACTTTTTGCCGTGCTGATGCATTGGATTTGGCATGATGCGGCGAGGTGGCTTAGGACCGGACTCGGCAGTCTCTTCGATGGCAGCGCGTTCTTCTTTGGCGGCCTGGCGGGCTTCTTCTTCCTCAATCTCGCGGACGGCTTTGGAGCTACGCTTGCCGGCTTTAGCTAATGTGGTGGACTTTTCGCCACCCTGGGCGACCTCTTGGGGTAGTTCTACCTCATCCTGGTCTTCTTGAACCTCGGCGATTTCGTCTTGGGTTTCTTCTTCGGCGATGATTTCTTCGCGCTTTTTATTCTCTGCCATAATTATTGCTCCTGTGGTGCATGCGGCGCTTCTCGGCCTCCCACGTTTAATTAATCGACTACTTCAATGCCCATTGAGCGTGCCTGGCCAGATACGATGCTCTCGGCGGCTTCCGGGGTATTGGCATTCATGTCCTTGGCTTTAACTTCGGCAATCTCGCGAATCTGGGCCTTAGTGAGTTTGCCGACCTTGGTCTTGTTGGGTACGCCTGAGCCTTTGTCGAGACCGGCGGCTTTGCGGATGAGTGTGGCGGTATTGTCGCCCTTGAAGGTAAAGGTGAAGGTGCGGTCCTCGAAAATGCGGACCTTAACGGCTAGCCTAACGTCGCCTAGCTCGCGGGTTTGCTCATTGAAGGCGTTGACGAACTCCATCATGTTGACGCCCTGGGCGCCCAAAATTGAGCCGACTGGCGGCGCTGGAGTGGCTTTGCCTGCAGCTAGGCGGAACTTTACATTGGCTTTTACTGGTTTGGGCTTGGCGACTGCCATAATTTACTCCTTGTGGTACGAGTGGCCGCTGGCGGCCTCCCACTTGAATTACATAACCACGTGATAATACCAGATAATACTGCATTTGTGAAGAGTTGACTGTTCGCGTCGCGAGCATCCCTCTAGGTCATGGAGGTAAATAGGTTTGAGCTCACCAGATAAGGTATGATTAGAGCATGCAAATAGATCCACGATTATACGACATCGACGATTGCCTATATCGTGTCGCAATAAGGGTGTTGATTGTTCAAAACGACAAAGTACTATTGGTTAAAGAAATCTCAGACATGTGGTGGGCGTTTCCTGGCGGTGGAGTAGGTCATGGTGAAACAGTTGAGTCATCCTTGGCTCGTGAAATAGAGGAGGAGCTTGGTGTACCAGCCAAAGAAGTTTCATCTGACTTCCAGATTGCATATTACAACATTGGAAATGTAGTGAATGCTATTCCACGGATGAACTTATTCTTCAAAGTGTCGCTGCCAGAAGACTTGCTTAAGAAAACTGCCCATGTTGCAGAATGGAGGTGGTTTACTAAAAATGAGTTTTTGAAGCTCAATATGAACCCTTCTTATGATAAAGCTAAGTTAGTCGAAGTTATTTTTGGCGATTAGAGACGAGGTTAAGCTATTGTCCGAAGTTTGACGAAGAGATTTCAAGCACAGTAATAAAAGTAAGGTTAGCTTTATGACATTAGGGGATACTCGTATGACTGTTGGTATTCAAGGGATGGTTGATATACTAACAGTCGATGCAATGATAAGCGCAGTTGGATGCTGCGCTTAGAAACAATCTTGTATCGATCAGGCGCTGAGACAATGTAGTCCTGCGCACTACGGAGAGGAAATAGTATGACAACTGCACTGAGGGCCGCACCTCACATCCGTGAGGTCCGGCGTGGACCGGAGCTGGATGCGGCTTTGGAGAAGGTGGGGGCCTTTCTCGCAGACGAGGGCTTGACCGACGTTTTGGCTGTGCAGGTGCTGCACAGCCACTTCCCTGTTGCGGCCGGCGAGACACTGCTTGAGGTTACTGACGAGGACGCTCGCGTCCAGGTGACCCGGGTTGTTCCTATTACTAAGGTCAGCGACGAGCAGGCCGCCACTTGGCGGTTCGGGTCCGATGGCCGGCCGGTTGTCATGGGTCATTGCACCACTAACCCCGAGGGAATAACCAGACATTGATGGTCTGCACTACTCTCGACACCACCCGGTCCAACTACACTGCAACAATAGTGTGGTTGGACCGGTATTTAGTTGCCCGTTAGACCTTTTCACCTGAAGGCTGTCGAGTTCAATTGGGGTCTCGTGGCCAAACATGTTGCAAAACATTAGTCATAAGGCTGCGTTTGCGAGTAGTGAAGATGGACGTTGGCAATAGATGAAAGGTTGGTATACTAACAGTCGGTGCAATGATAAGAGTGGCCGCATGCCGCTCTTGGAAACAGTCTTGCATCAACTGGGGCGCTGGGACAATGTAGTCCTGAGCATTACGGAGAGGAAACAGTATGACAACCGCATTGAGGGCCGCACCTCACATCCGCGAGGTCCGGCGTGGACCGGAGCTGGATGCGGCTTTGGAGAAGGTGGGGGCCTTTCTCGCAGACGAGGGCTTGACCGACGTTTTGGCTGTGCAGGTGCTGCACAGCCATTTTGAGGTTGCTCTCGACGAAGCTCTGCTTGAGGTCACTGACGAGGAAGCCCGCGTCCAGGTGACTGAGGTTGTCCCGGCCGATCAGGTGAGCGACGAACAAGCTGCTACCTGGCGGTTCATGCTTGATGGCTCGCCGGTCGTTATGGGCTGGTGCAGCAGCGGACATGGTGGTTTTCACTAATTTGTCCTGACACCAGCCGGTCCGGTCACACAGTAATATTGTGTGACCGGACCGAAATTCCTGTAATAATGTTTTAGATTTTCTTGACTTGAAGGCTGTCGAGCTCAACCGGGGTTTCGCGGCCAAACATGTTGACTAGGACTTTGATCTTGCCCTTATTTTCGTCAATTTCGGATACCATGCCGTCGAAGCCTTTGAATGGACCGTCGGTAATGTTGACAGCTTCGCCGGCCATAAAGTCGATCTTAAACTTGGGTTCTTCGACACCCATGCGCTTTTGGATGTGTTTGACTTCATCCTCGGAAATTGGCGTAGGAGTTGTGCCCGAGCCGACAAAGCCGGTGACATTGGGGGTGTTACGGACGACGTACCAAGAATCCTCGGTGACGTCCATTTGTACCAGGACGTAGCCTGGGAAAATGCGGCGTTCGACGATGCGGCGGCGGCCGTTTTTGATTTCGATCTGGTTCTCTTTGGGTACGATGACGTCGAAAATTTTGTCCTGCATGTGCATAGTGTCGATGCGCTGGCGCAGGTTTTCGGCTACGCGGTCTTCATAACCGGAATAAGTATGAATGACGTACCAATGTGCTTTTAGCTTACGTTCTTCGGACATTATGATCCTCTAACAATTATGTTTTCTAATAGCAACGCGAAGAGATAGTCGAGTGTACCTAAGACAGCGGCAAAAATGAGCGAGAAGATAATTACAATTACCGTCAAACGTGCAGTTTGACGACGGGTTGGCCATGTGACCTTGGTCAGTTCGACCCGGGAGGCTGCCAGGTAATTAAAAAATGTCTTCATCGCGTGGTTCTTTCCTATGCGCTTGAATCGTCTAAGCGCAAATTTAAAAAGCCTGCGGCTTTGCTATAAATATGCCTGATCGCTGCCAAAAAGTCAAGGAGATGTATCTTGCGAATTGAACTTGAATCCGGCTAGCCGATCGTTACCCAGGGCCAGATACTGGCCAGGCCTGCGAGAATGGTAATGATGACTGCTACAGCCACGGCGGCGCCTTGTTGGGTTGGTTGTGGCTGACGGCCGGATAACAGCTTGTGGGCTTGCTGAGGCCGGCTGCGATGGACTAGAGCCCGGTAAGCAGCTTGCCACCAGACGGCTGTTCCGGCACCTACCAGAGCGCCTCCGGTAGTCGTCAGGATTATGGCGCTGAGGGCGGCAAACCAGGTCAACTCAGGAGGCAGGTAGAGTACCAGGGCTACAACTGCAGCAAATAATGGTAAAGCTAGAAGCAACTCAACAATAAGACTGAGGATTTTAAATCCGACCATTTCAAAATGGCGCCGGAAGAAGTTCCACCCCAGGGTAAAGGCTTGCCAAATTGACAGGTTGCCCAGGGTTAACGCTACATGCCCCAACCCTTGGGTTAAGCCAAGGCCGGTTAGCAGATAGCCCAGTATCAAATAGGCTATGAACAGGGCTATAACCTGGACGAGTTCCGGTACCGGCCAGTTGGCGCCGCCAATGATCACGAGCGTAATTATGAGTGCTGCTGCGGTTGCCTGAAGCAGTGTCATCATAGCGTCGAAGCCCAGGCGGCTGAGGAAACTGTTAAGGCTGGCACTTAGTTGATGGGCAGGCTGGAGGGGCCGGTGGTCAGCCCGCCGGGCAATGCCATAGGCAATGGCGGCGCTGCCGATATTGCGGCCGACGTAGAATAATAGCAGTACCAGGATTAACTCGCCCCAGACCGGCCAACCGGCTTGTTGGGTGGCGGTCCAGGCTTGTCCGGGTTGGTCGCCTGCCAGCAGATAGGCTATAGCTCCGGCAACTACAGCCAGTAAAACGGCCGGCCAAATCGTCCAGACAATGGTTCGGAGTCGGAAACGCTCGTGCAGGCTAGCGCTTTCGATAGTGCCATATGGCAGCGGTTCTGAGCGGAGCGGAATTGGTTTCGCTATAACCTTTGAGTCCGGTGCCGGCTTGGTTGCTGGTGTGGCCCGGGGTTTGGTGGTCGCGATATCGCTGAGCCGCCGTCCGGTGCTGCGAGCGATACGCGGAGCGGTGGCTGCTACTGGAACGACTATATCCGATGAAGCTGGTGGGTTTGTTTCGGGCAATACAGCTTCCGGCTGGGGTGCGTCCAAACGGCCGGCCTTGGGACGGCCTGGTTTTCGACGTTTGGCTGCCGGGTTGGCACTGATCGTGACATTTGATTCTACTAGGGTGGTCGATTTCGGTGGAATGGCGGTCAACTTTGATGATGCGGCAACGGGCTTTGACGGCGCGGCGGCAGGCTTGATGTCGGACAAGATTTGGCCGCAACTAATGCAGAACCGTTGGTCTTGTACGGTGATGATGTCGGTGGATGAGCAATTTGGACAAACCATTAGCATTATTTAAGCACTAATGGCGTTACTTTCCAATTATTATGGGCGGGCAGGTTTATCCGCAAGCTGTCCCCAGGAATTTAGTATGTATCTCCAAAAACGAGTGCATGGCTTCTGGAATTTCTACTGATTAGCCAATTGGGCTGTTTCTGCCACTACTTGGGTTTCGCGAATAGGTGCGTGGTAAGGAACGGTCAGACTGAATGTGGAGCCGCGGTTAAGCCGGGAAGTAAAATCGATGGATAAGCCCATATGTCCGGCTAGTTTCTTGGTGATGTAGAGACCTAATCCAGTGCCGCCGGTTGCCCGGGTGCGGTAATCCTCAGATCGGTAGAACTTACCGAATACTTTGGTTTTGTCGCTGGCTGAGATACCGATGCCGCTGTCTTTGACGCTGACGATGGCTTTGTCCTGGTGATGAGTTAGGCTTAGGAGTATGGAACCTTTTTGAGTGTACTTTATGGCATTGGTAAGCAGATTTTGAACAATTTCGCGAAGTTCGGATTCGCTAGAGAGGACCTTGTTAGCTTTTTTATCGATAGCTACTTCGAGTTTGAGGCCTTTGGCTTTGGCTTGTGAGATGTAATCGCGGCCGAGGTTCTCGACTAGTTGGCCAAGATCCACCAGCGTCTGCTCGGTTTTAAACACTCCCCTCTCGGCTCGAGACAAGGTCGTCAGGTCCTGGATGAGCTGGCTTAGGAACAGCGAGTTATCGTGCGCTTGTTTTAGTAGCTCCATGGCCTTTGGTTCAATCTTGGCAAAACCGGGCAGTAGCGCGGTGGATAGATTGGCTTCCATGATAGCAAGTGGGGTGCGGAGTTCATGCGAGGTGACGGCGATGAATTCGTCCCGCTCCTCATCAAGTGACTTTTGTTTGGTGATGTCCCGGAATACCAGCATGTAGCCACCCCAGTTTGAGCCACCAAAGCCGGAGGTATGCACCGGCGAGGCTGTCAGGTCCAAGTTCATTTCGGAGCCGTCATTGGGTACAAACACGAGGTCTTGGCGGTTTACGACCTGATCCCGTTCCCGGATAATGGCGAAGATATCAACTGCCGTGTATTTTTCGTCGTGCAGAGATAACAGATCATCTATGGGCTGGCCGGTAATATCGCGGTTCGTGTTGAGGAGCTCCAGTGCGGCGGCGTTATACAGATAAACCTTGCCATTTTCGTCGAGAGCCAACACGGCGCTGCCAAGTGAGTTAATGAGGGCCAGGAGCCGCTGGCGTTCATTTTCGATCCGGCGGGTGAAACTGGTTTCCAGTAATGTTTCTTCATCCCGGCTGCGGACAGATTGTTCGGCGACCAAGCTAAAGATAATGAGAAATACGATTTTAATAATGAACTCAAACTCGGGTGTAGCTGGCAGTGCGGTGCCGCCGGTAACGAGCAGCAGTGGCGTAATAACAACCTGGCTAGCCAGGGCTATAGCGAATCCGGCTACGCCGTACGAGGCGATAATGGCAATAATGATTAAGAAGAATAGCGGATAGTAGGGGCTGGTTAACCCGCCGGAAAATAATACGAGGCCCAAAATGAATACATGATCGATGGCCAGAGTATTGACCCGGGAGGAAAACGCCGGTATCCGCATGAGACGCTTGCTGTAGCGCAGAAGATTGAATACACCAATGGCGAGAATTAAAACAAAGACAGCGAAGCTAAAAGGCTGGTCGCTTGGATAGGTAATGAGAGCCAGACCTAAACAAACCCAGCGAACGGTTCGTGAAGCTGCTTCGTAGTGCTCGTCCCGGTCAAAAACCGGTGGTGACAGGCGTGTTCTCATATGCCCCTAGCATAACTGCTTTGGAGAAGAAGGGCTAGCGGTTTGGTTCGATGTGCGTATAGCGGGCCTGAGCACGGGCGAGTTGTCGGCGGCGCATGAAGAAGAGTCCGATAGCGGCTGCGGCCAGCAGAGCGATTATGAGCGTATCGAGCAGTAATTGATTGGGGTCGGTGTTCTCGGTGGTGAGATCATATTGTTCCCCGTCGGCTTCGGATCCTAGCAGCACCTTCAGTTGGTCGGTGTTGGAGCCCAGGGCTTGGAGCGGATTTGTGGTGGGCGCCACGAGACCGGTTGAATCAGTGGTGGATGAGCCAAGGCCGGCACCGGCGGCAGGCTGCAGGGCGCTGCTATCGGCGGTGGACCCACCGGAGGTTGGGGCTGTTTGGGTGCCCTGGACACCGCTGCCGGTGGCTGTCTGTCCGGGGTCGCTGGTGCTGGATTGGGATTGTATGGGACTTTCTGCGGCTGCCGGTGCGGTTTGGTTGGCTGGGGTGTCGAACCCCGCTGATGGCGTTTCCTGGGCCAGGGCCGCGAAAGGCAAAAGCGTCAGCACGAGTGCCGACAAGAGTCGTTTAGGCATGGCGACATTGTATCCTGAAACGATACGGTAATGCTACCCGCAACCAGCTAGATTTTGAGCTAAGCGTTGCGGTGACGTTTGCGTTCATGCGGTAGCAAATAGCGCTTACGCATGCGTAAATTCTGAGGGGTGACTTCTAGTAGTTCGTCATTTTCAATAAAATCCAAGGCCTCTTCGAGCGTCAGTTCGGTGAAGGGCGTGAGCTGCGTAGTCATATCGGTACTGGAGGCGCGCACGTTGGTTAGCTTCTTTTCCTTGGTGACGTTGATTTCCATGTCGTCGGAACGGCGGTTGAGGCCGATGATCATGCCTTCGTAGACTTTGGTGCCTGGGCCAATGTAGGCGACGCCACGCTCCTCGACTGTTTTGAGGCTGTAGGTGGTGGCGGAGCCGGTTTCGGCTGAAATGAGCACGCCGTTACGCAATTGCTGGAGTGGTGCACCCAGGGCCTCGTAGCCAATCAGTAGGCTGTTGACGATAGCGGTGCCCTTGGTTGAGGTTAATAAAACATTCCGCAGACCCAGCAAAGCCCGGGTGGGTAAGCGGAAGATCAAGCGTTGAGTGGCTTTGGTGGTTGGTTCCATGGAGGTCATGCCGGCCCGGCGGCGACCTAGCTCGCTGGTAACGGCGCCGGCGTATTCATCGGGTACTTCGATGGTTAGTTCCTCGACTGGCTCCATGATTTGATCGTCAACTTCCTTGGTGACGACCTGTGGGCGGCCGACTTCCAGCTCAAAGCCTTCGCGGCGTAACGTTTCGATGAGTACTGACAGGTGCAGCTCGCCGCGGCCGCTGACGAGAAAGGTGGTGCCGCGTTCTTCGACCCGCAGGCCGACGTTGGTTTCGAGTTCGCGCTGCAGTCGGCCGCCGATTTGGCGGCTGGTGGTGGATTTGCCCTCTTTGCCGGCGAACGGTGAGGTGTTGGGGCCGATAGCAATTTGTAATGTGGGTGGCTCGATTTCCATGACGGGTAGTGCTTCGGGCGTAGCTACGTCGGCGACAGTTTCGCCGATTTGGGCGTTGGCTATGCCGGTAATCCAGGCGATGTCGCCGGCTGGGACTTCCCCGACTTCAACCCGTTCCAGGCCTTGGGTGACAAACAATTTTTCAACTTTGGAGTTGGTGATCTGACCCAGGTTATTAATAAGGGCTAATGGCATGCCCACACGGGCACTTCCCCGCTGGATCCGGCCAATGGCATACTTACCCTGGTAAGAATCCCAGGCCAATGAAGTCACGAGCATTTGGAACGGTCCTTCAGGTTGGACGGCTGGGGCTGGGATATCATTAATGATGGCGTTAAAAAGCGGTGTGAGGTCTGCGTTAGAGTCTAACTCTGGTTCAGTGGGGATATGGTCCCAGGCTTTGCCGTCACGGCCAATGGCATAGTAGACCGGAAATTCTAATTGGTCGTCAGATACGGCTAAGTCCAAAAACAGGCTGCCGATTTCATCAACTACTTCGGTGATACGAGAGTCGCGCTTGTCGACTTTATTGATGACCACTACCGGCTTGAGGCCCAGGCTGAGTGCTTTGGTAAGGACGAATTTTGTTTGCGGCATCGGGCCTTCCTGGGCGTCAACGATGAGCAAGCAGCCATCGGCCATACCCAGGGTACGCTCAACTTCGCCCGAGAAGTCAGCGTGGCCGGGCGTGTCGATGATGTTGATTTTGTAGCCGTCATAATTGACTGAAGTGGTTTTGGCGGAGATGGTAATCCCCCGTTCGCGTTCCAGGTCGCCGGTGTCGAGGATGGTGGTTTGCTGCATTTCGGCTTGGTTATCGCGGAAGGTGCGGGACTGCTTGAGTAGGCCGTCGACCAGAGTGGTTTTGCCATGGTCAACGTGAGCGATAATGGCTACGTTACGGATCAGTTCGATTGAGGTAAGAGTTTCGGGCATGAGAATTCCAAATTAAAACACCGGTGACTTATTTGATACACGCCGGTGCCGATTTACATTTATGTAATTGTAACACAAACCCGGCTGCTTGTCAGTAATATATTTTTGATTCTGGGAACCTGGCTGTGCTGAATATTGCAAAAATCTCGTATCTATGCTATAATAATAGAGCGATATTACTCAATCTGAGTATCGAGTAACTTGTGACGGAGAGGATTGACATGGGAATCATTACCAATGCAACAGCTGCGCTGGCCATTTTGTGTCTAGGCATTGCGGTGTTTGAAACCCTGTGCTCCGGCCGAACGCCGATGCATCGTATCTGTCTCGGTTGGTTGTGGGCGGTTCTATGCTTGTTTTCGCTATCACTGACGGGATGGAGCCAGAGCAACGTGCGGGGTTATGGGGCCTATTTCTGGATTCACGATAACCTGGCCGGTACAATCGCCTTCTACGGAATTGGGGCGGTTACGGTGCTAGCGGCGGCGGCTTTGATTCTGCTGCACGCTGTCAAGGCGATCCGGGTCAGAGTTGACTCGCGGAAGCTGCCGCGGCTTCGTAGCCAATAAGTTCCCTTGTGCTTCGAGCAACTTTCGAAAGGCAGGCCAGTATGACCTCCATCAACGTTGATGGTCGCCTGATAGGGCGAGCTGCAACAGGGCAACAGAATGTTGACTTGGCGAAGTAGTAAGCCCATCAGCTCGTCTCGTCTGTCACTTTTTTTGGCCGGGTCGTTACCTCGTGTAACGACCCGGCTTTTACGATAGTAATCATTAATATAGACGGCTCTAGGTAGCATAGATACCCAGAGCCGTAACGGCTGAGACCAGATTGGATCAGGTTCTTGCCGGAGTTCTCATCTTGGTGGCGAACTTTTCTGCAACGGTCAGGCCGGCAAGGTTTTGCTCAACTATGTTGATCCAGCCGTGAGTTGGGACGAGGCCCGGGCGAAGTACTTGAAGATACCAGCCGCAGAGTCCATTCGCTACCATGCGCTTGATCATTTGCTGGCCGCCATAGTAAATCATGAGTGTTTGGCAGGGAGTGCGGACTCTGGAAACTTTGAGCCGGGCAGCACCGATTTCCCAGATGTCACCAATGCGTACGTCAGCTTCGGTGAGCCCATTAGTGCGCCAATTTTCTCCTAATGACCGGCCGCCCATATTCTCATGGCCCAGCTCGGCGAGCCATAGCGGGTAGTGCTCAACGGGATAGACATAGACAGCTTTGTCGTTGCCGCCATGAATTTGGCCGTCGCCACCTTCGGCTTCGGTTTTGGGCCGGGTTTCTGTTGGCTGGTCTCCGGCGAGACCAGTCCATGTCAGATACAGCTGTGGTTCTACGACGGCCTGGCGGTCGATGCTGGACCAGTGGTCGTCCCCATGACGATTCTTGCCGATAACCCGAGGCAGGCTGACGCGGGTTTCTAGGAGCTCCACGCATAGGGTGCTCATTGTGTCTCCCATGCAGTAGAAAGGTGGACAGGTGTAATCGTATAATGGATGCTAGCTATGATCAAAAAGTTAGCATCTGATGCACGATATATTTTGGCGCAATGAGTTTATGATGTTATTATGGCGTCGTTCAATTTCCTTGATAAGGGAGCCAAAATGGCTAAGCTTGATATTAGGACATACCCGGGTTCGGATTACCCTGGGCGCGTATTGCATGGGGTTGTTACTCCCGGCCAACTCGATGTTATTGTCCGAGAGGCTCGCTTGGCGACGTATGAAACGGTTTACGCGTCTATGACTGAACCACATGCCGCAGGTGATATCTCTATCGATGCGGGTCCGGCTGGGCCGGCCAGTCGGGCTGGTTATGGTGTTGAAATCACCGTCTGGATTGCCTCGGATGACCGTCCGAGACTGGGAGCACAGGGGGCTAACGCCCCAGTCGATATTGAGGCTCTAAAGGTCTATGCCCGCTCTATTGTGGGTGCAGTTGAGCACGCAATTCCGGCCGGTATGGTTTTTCATGTATGGGTTCAAGCCGGGGAAACTGGATTCTGTGAAGGTGTTGGCACTCTTTCTGCTGTAGGCGACTGACGCCATGCCCCTGTAACCTTCGTGGTTTGGCGAAGGTTACAGGGGGGTTTTGTATTTTTGATTCAGTGCTTGCGCTGTAATTTGTTTCGTGCTAAGACTGGGTCACAGGCGATGACGCAGCTGACTCTGCTGAGCCGAGAGAAGAACGCCGTACCTCAGCGGTTACTAGAACTCTCCGGGTGTGCCCGTTACCGCATGCGTCATATCGGTGGCGACAAGGCCAGTTCCGGTAACGGGCGGGCAAAGCAAGGTGGCACCACGATCTTATCGTCCTTGCAGGTTCTCGGATATCTATCCGGTAATATCTGCTGGGAATTTTATTTATTGGGAGATTTTGAATGAAGCGCGTTTTGACTTCAGAACTTAACCAGCATGTCGGCAAGACAGCTGCGGCGCAGGGGTGGCTGCACAAGCGGCGTGACCTTGGAGGTATGGTGTTCGTAGTGCTGCGCGACCGTCATGGCGTGGTGCAGGCTGTGGTTAAGGATGAATCTGAGCAGGCCAAGCTTGAGGGGTTGTATCCAGGGACTGTATTGGAGATTCACGGTAGTGTTGTGTCTGAGCCGCGGGCTGTCGGTGGCGTGGAAATGCATGAGCCAAAAATAGTCATTATTACGCCGGTGCACGATGTGCCACCGATTGAGATTGATAAGCCGATTGACCACAAGAGCGAGAATTTGGACACGCTGTTTGAGAACCGGGCGACTAATGTGCGCAACTTGCAGGAGCGGTCGATTTTTCGGATCCGGGCGGGGCTTAACCGTTACATCCGGGAGTTTTTGACCGAGCATGATTTTGTGGAAATTCAGACACCAAAGTTGCTGGCCGGCGCAACTGAGGGCGGTGCGGAAGTTTTCAAGTTGGATTATTTTGGTCAAGAGGCGACGCTGGCTCAAAGCCCACAACTGTACAAGCAAATGATGGTGGGTGCGTTTGAGCGGGTGTATGAGATTGGTCCGGCCTTTAGGGCTGAGCCCAGCGCTACCACCCGTCATATGAGCGAAGTAACCATGCTTGATATTGAGATGGGCTTTATTGAAAGTCTTGACGACGTTTTGGATACCGTCCAGTGTATGGTGTACTCGGCTGTTACGAGGGCATACGAGGATCACAGGGAGGAGCTGAAGGCCTTGAACGCGCCCGAATTGGTGCTCAAGCCGCAGTTTCCGCGTTATACGGTAGCCCAGGTCCATGAGATGTATACGAAGGCTACCGGTACCTCAACCATTGGTGAAAAAGATATGCGGCCGGACGAAGAGCGCTGGTTATGCGAGTATGCGAAAGATCATGATGGCAGTGAGGCGGTGTTTGTGACCGAGTTCCCTATTGAGAGCATGAAGTTCTATCACATGGTTAACCCGGATAATCCGCAAACGGTTATGTGGGCAGATTTGTTGTTTCGGGGTGTTGAGATTGCGACCTGTCCGCAACGGGAGCACCACTATGACAAGTTAGTAGAGCAAATGAAGGCTAAGGGCATGGACCCGGAGCATCCGGGGTACAAGTATTATTTGCAGGCTTTTAAGTACGGGTTGCCACCTCATGGAGGTTGCGGATTTGGTATCGACCGTCTGGCGCAGAAGGTTGTGGGCTTGCATAACATTAAAGAGGCCACGCTGTTCCCGCGGGATATTAACAGGCTAACGCCGTAGCGCTACCTAACCTTACTGTGGTAATCTCTAGGTAGTACTGTTACTTCCCAGTAACTAACGCGTTACCAGGAGCGCGGGTCATGGGGCATAATCAGCAGAACCAGCAGACTAGAACGGGGAAACAAGCACAATGGCGACCCGCTTAACTGTGCTTTTCGTCGACGCCGACCAATCATTTCTGGATAAATATGGGATTCTGCTGGAGGAGGCTGGTTATCGGGTGATGGCTACACCGACTGCTCTTCAGGCTATCTCTATGATACGGCGCTACAAAATTAATTTGGTAATTTTAGACTTGACACATCAACCTGGAGCCGGTGCAAGCAGTATTGTGGAGCTCCAGAACGGTTATAAAACAAGCCACCCGCCAATACTGATTTTTTCGGTTTTGAGCGAATCCAATGAGCTGCAAAAAGCTTTGAAGCTAGGGGCTTCTGATTATCTTGTTAAGGGTCGTGTTACCCCGAGTGAGGTGCTGCGCAAGATAAGGCAAATGACGGTTTCGAGTCGCAGGACGGTGTAAGCTTTAGTCCTAAAAAAACAGACGGGCGTATTTTGCACCCGTCTGTCAGATAGTTTGCGAAGCTTAGTGTTGGCACCTGCAGTACCCATGCAAAAAGAGACGTGCTCTATTTGAATGTAAACTAATCTCCACTCCAAACTATCTAGTTTGTTTTTAGCATGAGCGGTTTGAAGAATCAATAGCTTATTTTTCCACAGGCGGCTTTTTTGGCAAAAATACCTATATGCGGCGGCCCTTCCTGATATATAGTACGTGGACCATGACTCATGCGATTCTCATGCTATACGGGAACCATGCGCTTCATCCTTGGCAAGAGGATATGTTTTTCAGGCCGGATCTGCTTCAGCGTGACCTGCGGGCGGCTAGTCTGGAGTTTCACATTGCCTGTGTGGTTCATAAGCCGACTGGGCGTGATGAATTGCCGCAGGTCAGGATTGCCAGAGATCCCGTATATAATCTCGAGGGCGTATTGGTTGAGGCGACTTTTGGGCCTGGCTCCATTGTAGATTACCCTGTCATCATTGATCATTGGGTGTCTAACTTTCAGCAGGAAATTACCCACCCCGATGGCACTATTGAGCGGGTTGCCCATGGGATTGGATTACCTGCAAGGCGGCTGCTTAATCATAAGAGCGTCCAGTACTTTGGCAACCGTAAGGACAAAATGCATACTATTTTAGAGCATTGCGGCGTGGCGATTGATACGTGGAATGTCTGGGACATAGATAAGCTGGCGGATAGGTACGGCGACCATCCAGTTATTTATAAACCTCTGGGTGGTTCCAGGAGTAAGGGGATTAGAACATTCGATTTGCCGGCTGATGTATGGGTTGCGTTGGAGGCAGGTAGCCTGGGTGCGAATGGTCTTATCCAGCCTTTTTTTGATACGACTCAGCCCCTACAAGATTTGATGCCACTTACTAGGTACCATAGTGGTCAGTTGTTGGCCGCTAATGCCAGAGCCGACCGGGCGCGCGAAGTCCGGATGCATGTGATGGTCACAACCGACTCGCGGGGCCAGCGTAGCGCCAAGGCATACCCGCTCGTCAAAACGAGTGCTCCGGGTACCAACCGGCTGCCATTTCACGAGATTGTGCCAATTCACCCAGACAGTTTTCCGCCTGGATCTTATATCTATGAGAAGTCCGTTAAGGCTGCCTTGGAATTGGCCGGGGCTTCAAATGTTCCCTACTTGTATGGAGCCGTGGATTGGATACGCGTGAAGCCGTCCGGGCGAGATGAGGAGCAATGGTTGGTAGTTGACTTTAATTGCCGGGGTCCGGGATTGCCTTATGAGGCGATACCGGTGCGGCAGGGGTTTGTGGAATTACTGGCCGGTATGGCGACTCAAGAATTCCAACAGATAGCGGTTTAGATGGTACTATATTAAGCGGTAATGCTCGCTAGGGAACGCTATGCATAGTTCGCGGCTCAAATCCATACTTGTGTCCTACCATTTCCATACGATCGTTATTGTGGTTGCGATACTTGGTATTGGAGGCACCCTTAGTGTTATAAACCGTCAAAAGCCGACTCAGACTAGCCATGTGCAGTCAACGGAAGAAGCTTCGCCAACACCAATTCCGTCGCGGTCACCTACGCCCAGCCCTAAGCCAAGCCCAACTCCAACCCCCAAGCCAACTGCCGGTCCGGTTCCGGTTAAAGCCCCGGTTGTACCGAATTTACCCAGGATAGTAACCCAACCGTCGGTAGCTATTGCTGCCTTGCTGAAGTTGCCGCTGTATGTGGAGCCAAATACGAGTGTGAGCCAACAGGCTGCTGTGTGGGATGCGGCTCGGGTAGGTGATGCTGCCACCCTTCGCCGTATGGCGAGTCAGCCGCAGGCCAAGTGGCTGGGCGACTGGAATGTGGATCCGTATGAAGAGGCGGGCCGGTATATTGGAGGAGCTGCGGCAGCCCGTGCCCTACCCGTGGTGGTGCTGTATAACTTACCGAACCGGGATTGCGGCAGTTATTCGTCTGGCGGAGCTAGTAGTACGGCGGCTTATATGGCCTGGATTGAGCGGGTTGCCGTGGCGGCCGGCCAGCAGCCAGTCATGTATATCTTGGAGCCTGATTCGCTGGCTGAAATCGAGTGTTTTAGTGCTGTGCAGCAGACTGAGGTTTATAATATTTTGCGCAACACCACGTCGATTCTTAAGCGCAATAAGCAAGCGGCGGTTTATTTGGATGCCGGCAATGTTACCTGGCAGACTCCAGTAACTATGGCTTCACGGTTGAACTCGGCCGGCGTTGGTGCGGCAGACGGCTTTTCGCTGAATGTGTCAAACTTTATTACTACCCCCGAGAATACTGTTTATGGCTACCAGATCTCGGCGCTGGTTGGAGGCAAGCATTTTGTCATCGATACTAGCCGCAATGGGTTAGGTACTGACGGTCAGTGGTGCAATCCGACCGGCCGTGCTTTGGGTACGAAGCCGACTACTCAGACCGGCGTTCCGTTAGTCGATGCGTATCTATGGATCAAATCGCCTGGCGAGTCTGACGGCGAGTGTGGTCGCAATGAGCCGAAGGCCGGCGAATGGTGGCCAGACTACGCATTGGGCCTGGCACAGAGGGCTGGATACTAGCTCGACGTGATGTGGCCGCGCTTAATATCTGCGATCTCACTAAAGTACTTGACGAACAATTTGATGCCGCCTGAGGCCTGAGTCCAGTCGTAGTGTTCATTGACCGAGTGGTAGCCGTGGCTGGGCAGGCTTAGCCCAAGGAGTATTATGGGAGCTTTAAGGTGATGTGCCATGGTCAGCACGGAACCGATTGAGCCGCCTTCACGAATGAACGCCGGAGTGGAGCCGAAGGCATAGTTAGTGGCGTTTATGGCGGCAGTTGTGTATGATCCTTCAAACGCGCCGAGATATGGCTCGCAGGCATCTCCTGGGCTTACTACGACGTCTGGGTGCTTCTGGTTGATGAACTTCTTGATTAGATCAAATGTTTGCTCTGGATGTTGGCCGGGTACGAGCCGGGTGCTTAATTTGGCGGTGGCGGCAGGTGGAATGATGTTTTTAATACCCGGTCCAGTATAGCCGCCAAGCAGGCCATGGACCTCAAATGTTGGCTCAGCCATAACTCGTCTGGCGAGATCACGGTTATCGACGGTGCGCATTGAGCTGAGACCATGTGCTTTGGCGAAGACTTTAGCGTCGAAGCCCGAAGCGACAAAGCTGTCCAGTTCGGCTTCGGTGACGGGTTGAACGCTGTCGTAGAAACCGGGGACTTTGACATGTCCGGTGGTGGCGTCGTAGCATTCGATGATGATTTGCATTAGCTCGCCCAGTGGGTTGCGAGCTGCGCCGCCGGCCAGACCGGAGTGGACGTCGCTACGGCCGGTCTGGAGCCTCAATTCGAACGAAACCAATCCGCGCAAGCCATATGGTATAGCCGCGCGGCCGGCGGAGATCCAGACACTGTCCGATACCAAAACCGAATCGGTGTCCAGAGCCGCACGCTCAGCTACTATGAAGTCTTCGAAATGGGTGCTGCCACTCTCTTCTTCGAATTCCCAGATGTATTTAAAATTGAGCGGCAGCTGGTGTTCGTGGGCATATTTTGTGGCCATGAGAGCAGTTAAGGCCGGCCCTTTGTCATCGGTGGCGCCGCGGCCAAAGTACTTGTCGTCAGACGTAGTGAGCATGAACGGCGGGGTTTGCCACTCACCGGGGTCGGCCGGTTGGACGTCGAGGTGGTTGTAGATAGTGACGGTGGGCCAGCTGGCGTCTCCGATTAACTCGCCAACTACTACCGGGTGTCCGGCGGTGGGCACAACTCTGGCGGTGAATCCGATTCTAGTGAGATAAGTGACGGCAAGTTGTGCGCCAAGTATAATATCGGCAGCGTGGTCCGGATCGGTGCTGACGGTGGGAATGGCGACCAATTCGGCTAATTGTTTTTCGAACCCTGGGCGTGTGTCTTGAATATATGAGTCGAGGTCGTTAAAAAAATCATGCTTCATTATGTAAGTTTACGCTATTATATTTTCTAGCGCATTCTAGAACATATTGACACTTTAATGTATACTTATCGTTATGCCGGCGCATATATTGCCTACTCCAGGGCATGGGCCGGCATTGTGTTCTATCCATCCCAATAGGAAGCAGGACCGCTATGACTGCACTGGTAGCAGAAGAAGCAAGGTCGCAGACGGCAAGCACGGGACTCAAGTTCGCGTGGCTTGAGATTACCGACAAGTGCAACGAAGAGTGTACTATCTGCTACCTGAACGCTGGCCCTCGTGGCAATCACGGTAGCATGTCGGATGACGACTGGCGGCGGGTGATTCGTGACGTTAAGGTACTTGGCGCCGATATGGTGCAGTTCATTGGGGGTGAAGCGACACTACATCCTTCCCTGTCGTCTTTGATTCGTTACGCACTTTCGTGTGAGCTCAAGGTAGAGGTTTACACCAACCTTATGTTCGTCGAGCCGGAGGTGTGGGAGGTTTTCTCGCTCCCGGGCGTGAGGGTTGCTACGAGCTATCATTCGAGCATTGCCACTGAGCATGACGCTATCACCAAGCGGCGTGGCAGCCATGGGCGGACTAGAGATAATATTATTGAGGCACTTCGCCGGGATATCCGGCTGCGGGTTGGGATTGTTGATTCGGGCAATGGCCAGGATTGTGCCGGCGCCCGCAGGGATCTCATGTCTCTGGGGGTGTTCGAGAAGTCTATCCGGATGGATCATTTGCGGCAGGTGGGGCGCGGAGAGCGCAGCCTGTGTGCTACTACCGACGAGCTCTGTGGGCATTGCGTTAAGAGCGTGGTGGCTATCACCCGTACCGGTAATGTTCTGCCGTGCGTGTTCTCGCGCTGGTTGACGGTGGGTAATGTGCAGGATACGTCGCTGGCGGAGATTTGGCATGGCAATAAGTTCTTCCAGACTCGTGAGATGCTTGAGGCCAAGTTTGCGCGCCGCCGCTTGCGGCTAACAGCCTGTGCTCCTGATAATGGGCAAACTGGAGATAACGGTACCGATATCGATGACGAAGAGAGCGTTGATTAGGTTCCGTCAAGTGGGGTCTCGCAACCAGTGAGGGCCACTTTATTAATTGAAAAGCCGCACTTCAAGACGTAATGTCCTGGAGAGCGGCTATTTTTTGCATGGATGAAGGTCTATTTGGCCTTAGCCCTGTGCTTGGCTATTGGCTTAATGGTGTCCGGGTAGAGATGCGGATGCGAGAGGAGCGTGATGGTACGGTCGCGGCGTTCCTTGGCTTCGCGGCGCTCATCGCGCTCTTCGAGCGGGTCTTGCTCACACCAGTGGTTGCGCAATTGATTACTTCGCGACGGGTGGCGAAGCAATGTCATGGTGTGGCCCAAGATTTGGCGGATGCGTTCGCGGGTTACGCCATAGACATAACCAATCTCATCCAGTGTCCGGCACTCGCCATCGCGAAGCCCAAACCGCAAGGCAATTACGCCGGCTTCGCGCTCTGACAGGGTGCCCAGAACCCGCTCTATGCTATCTAGCAGATCAAGCTCGATGAGCGTGTCGTGCGGGTCCAGGATGGTGTCATCCCAGAGCAGGTCCGCCAGGCCCAGCCGGGCGTTGGTGGCGAGGTCGTGGACCCAGGTGGTGGTGGCTAGCTCTTCCAGCGTGGTGTTGGGACATCCAAATTCCTCCTCGAGACGAAATTCGACGGCTTTGTAACCAAGATCGGTGTCGTCCACCAGTTCATTGATGGACGGCTCGTAGCCTGTGAGCCGTCGGAGCTTTTTACGTGCTGCCTGCATTTGGTGCATACTTCTGGCCAAGCTGAGTGATAGCCCGTCACGGTACTTTTCGACCATAAACGCCCGGTGGAGCATATCGTAGAGGTTATGGGCGGCATAGGTCGTGAATTTGGCGATGGGCTTGGTGGTTTTTGCTCCGGTGACCGGGTCTATCCTCTCGCCGCAATATGGTTGATACTTGCCGGCTGACTTGATGAGCGACAGATTGCCTACCTGTATCCTATCTTCCAGGGGCAATGAATTGCCCGCAAACATATCCAGGGTGTGTAGCGGCGCTCCACCACGTGGTTTTCCAAAGTTCAGCTCAGTAATGAACTCATCATCGGAATGCTGTTTCCAGCCCATGGAATGGCGGGCAAAGTAGGCTGCGAAGCGCAGATTATGGTAGACCAGGCGGATTTGGGCCTCTTTGCCTGCGATGATTTGGCGTTGAAGCCGAGTGTACCATTGGCTTTTTCGTTGGGCTGATGTCAATGTGCGCTTGCCCTTGAGGCACTTCTCCAGGCTTTCCTCGGCCTCAACTCCTTCCTGGGCTATGGTGGCTAGGTCCTGTTGTAGTTGAGGGATGAGGAATGGGATGCGGCGGACTTGGTTCATGTAGGCACCAATATTTTTGCCGCATAGTGCGTTTAACCGAATGAGTTCGGTCGTTGCGGAGTCATCCACCTTCCGCCCCTTTCGGACATGAACGGGAAGGATAAGCTACTTTACCATTATATGGATATAAAGGAAAGCTTATCTGGGCGACATAGCGATAAGTGCGCGGCGTAGCGCGCAGATTGTTCCATGACGCTTGCGTCGATAGCGTCTAGCGATTATTACGAGCGCAATGACTTCCCCGGCCGTGAATATGTAGGCGAACCAAAGTTTACTTAGCATTTCTCTCCAGTCGAGAAAGATAAGCAGCGAAAGTATTATTGGAAGAGCAATAATAAACAAGCCACTTTGTAACACCAGTATTGCCCGGTTTCGTTGAAGCTTTTCCTTTGATATGCCGCATGTACAGGCACGCGAATGTGTACTTGGCTGCTAGATACAGCGCAAAGGCTATTGGATCTAGTGTTTGTGGCTGTAATGAAAAAACCATACGAGGCCAAGAAGTCCCCGGCGTAATGCGCACAATAGCGAATGGCCCCAAGTGATGAACTTAATAAGGGGGACAAGACCTCCTGACAGGTATAGGGCCAAGGATAACCATAAATACCAGGGGATCTCAATCAGCATAAAACTCGTTGCGTCTACGATATACAATGCGGGTAATATCGCCATTAGGCTATATAGAATGATGAATCCGGCCCAGCCTGAACCATTGCCTGCGAATAAACTGATTGAGGGGGCGCGGCGACCGCAAATACAGGGGCGAACGGTGTACTCACGATCTTTGTTACCCTTTATTCGAAGTGCAATATAAATACAGAAGACCGTGAATAACAACGTTCCAAGCCAAAAAATAATCCAGCCAAGAATTTCAGGGCTATTCATGTCGAGCTAGTTATTTCGATGTCTGGCAAGCATGAGAAAATATTATCATAGCTGTAAGCTCAAGTATTCTGTGAGTCTTTCTAGTCTTTAGCTCCTGCAACACTTATCATGACCCTTCTCAGTGCGCACCATAAATTATGTCCCTGTTGGGTATTAACCCACAGTTGCCATCCATCATAGCTAAGTATTGCTGCCATAATCAGCCAGGCAATCCATGAATCAGTAGGCAACGGAGTATAGAAACTGATTACGGTCAAGAGAAGGAAACCGAAAACGCCAATTATCGTAAATAGAATTACGTTATGATATATGCTCCTGTTAACTTTGACATTTTCGGTTTCTTTCCCGCATACACATTTTTTTAGCTTATATTTTTTTGAACGGTCTGGGAAAAATTTCATGTTATCAGCTGCTTAAACTTTATATAAATGTAAGTAGTGTGCGGAGAATGCTACTTGACTATTAGATACACCACAAAGCATAGAACCGATAGGACCGCTAACACAACACTCGCAGTCATGTATTTTTTACCATCTGGATGCTTTTTGACAGCGGGATTAAAGCACAATACGAGCGGACGACCGCATACCACCATCGCAGGCAATGCGAAGAATATGCTTACGAACACCGTTAAGGCAAGTATTGAATAACCAATGGCCAAGAACAACTTAATCTCTTTGAGCGCCTTGTCTAGAGGATATTTCGTTAAAGGGAGGGGAAATATTTTCATCTTAGTGTAAGTGGTGCTCGCTACATTGAGCACTTAGGAGTGCTCGGCTAACTCGCAAGCTGAAACATGGATTTTCTCATTGAACAAAGTAATTTGTGGCCCTGCTTTGTATTTTTTCTGACAAGGAAGATCAGATACGCTACCATGCAAGTGCCTATGGCGAAGGCAATCCATCCTCTCGTAGTAACACCTCGGGGCGACTGCAGTAACATCGGGAAAATCACTAATGCACCTAGGTAACCAACTAGGCCCATACTGATTAATAGGGTCATATTGTGATATTTCGCTTTATTTATCTTTTGCATTTCGTTAGACCGCCCACAAATACATGAAGTAACGCTTTGCTTTTTTTTTGCGATTTGGGAATATTTGCATTCTAAGCCCCGCTCCACGCCTTAGCTAAGTATTTCATAATGACTTCCTTTGCTTGCGCTAAGCCGCTCCAAGGACTTGTCATATACTGCGTACCACCATAGTTATAAACCGGCTTGCTGGGCCAGATCTGACGTAATGTATCTGTTATTGTTGCACCATATCCAATTGTATATTGGATGCGCTGCTTTACGGCGACAACCTTATTGTTTATGGTTATCTTTGGTGCAACTTGGCGAGCTGTCTGAGCTATTTTGGCTGCGATGGGCTTTATTGTTATCTTAGCTATTTGTTTTGCTCCTTCCCCGCCTAGTCCAAGAAATAGTAGGCCCAGCCCAGCCTCACCTACAAATGCGCCATCGGACGTATTGTCGTGTGAGCCAGTGCTTCACATCTGTTATTTGGTGCCTAGGTTAATGCTCCAAAATTAATCATTGTTCGTCGAACAGAGCATAACAAGGAATGGCCTTTACCAAGTAACTTTGTAGTACCGTATGTATAAAAACCCAAGACAATTAGAATCAGCCCCCAGGCAACTATACCTTTTGTACCTAAATCAGTGTGCAGGCTTACCCATGGAAAGCCCAGAATAACCGGGACACTAAGTAGAGATAGAAAGATCGTATTATGATACATGTTCTTATTTACCTTGAGTGACTCATTGGTTTCTCCACAAACACACCCCTTGATTTTATAGTTTCTGGATCTATCCGGAAAGATTCGCATTTATACCCTTCTCCACGTATTAGCCAAGTGTTTCAGAATCATTTCTTTTACCTCCGCATACCCGCTCCATGGGCTTGTCATATAGGGTGTTCCACCATAATTATAGTTCCGATTTGCAGCTGGTATATGGCGTGCCGCATCGTACAGGGTTGCAGCATAACCTATTGAGTTCCGTATAGTCTGCTTTGCAGTAGCCACTGTTCGATTAATTGCACGTATTGGCGTTGCGGGCGCCACCTGCTTTACTCGCTGCGCAATGACAGGAGCAATGTAGGAGATGCTGATTTTAGCAATGTTTTTAGCTATTGGTCCACCTGCTGCCCAGAAAATACTTGATAGAAATAATTCTCCAGCTGCAGCGCCAGGATCTCGATTGTGCTTGTTGTATGCTTGAGCCGTCGTTACAACTAGACCGGTTGCGGCTCCTACGCCACAAATGACTACCCCGACTCCGCTGGCTACACATGCGACACCTACGGCCACCATGAGTGCGTCGAGTTTCCAGCCAACACTATTTGCGCTGGCGCCTATACCATCCAGGGCCTCCTCTGCCGTGTTCTTCCCATCGATATCGTACAGATTAATTGGATCGGGAGGGTAGACATAGGCGTTCTCGGCACCACCCTCTACAGAGTCTGTGCTCGAGAATCTCCCAAGTGAAGGAATGTACACCCTAGCTCCCATCTGGATCGGCCTAAGCGCCAAATCTGCTTCAGTGGCTTTTTGATGTTGGCCAACCCAAGCAAATGAGACATCTCCTGCTGCATTGTCGGGTATGCTTGAGCTTAGGGTCTGTCCAAACGGATCGTAGCTAAACGTACCAGTTTGGTTGCCGCTCGTGTTGGTGGTAGCCATCACATCACCATGAGTGTTGGGAAGTGAGAATACTTTTTGGTTATCACCAGTTTGGCCGGGACGTACGGTTAATAGTACGCCGCCAGGGAGCGACATATACTTCTCTGTAATATCCCAATTGGCATTTCGAGTAAAGGCGGGCGCACTACTGGCACCTGTGAAACCATACCAGGTTGAGCTTGTACTGAGGCCTGCAACGAATCTTGAGGTTATGCGATTTTGAACGTCACGGTTGTAATATATATCGTAATCATTGCCCCAGTTTTGAAGAACACCAATATTGCGATCACTTGAGTCATATGCGAACTGCGTGTACTTGCCATTCCACGAAGTTCCCATATTTATGAGGTTTCCATGTGAGTCATAGGCTGGGTCTACAGCGTTGGAGTCTGAACTTTGGATCAACCGGTCAGCATAGTCATAGCAGTAAGAAGTAGATGTAGTTACTCCGCCTACGGTTTTACTCATACTTATACGGTTGGCGTTCTTGCCCGCATCGGCGTTATAGGCGCCTAAGCAGCCAGTGGGGGCTCCGAAATTATAGGTAAATTGGTTCGAACCGATAGTCGCAGCCGTAAGGCGGCCTGCTTTGTCATAAGTGTAACTCTTAGTCTGGCCTAACTCTGTACCGCCTACAACCTTGCCAGATTGACTACGTGTAATGGAATCGGTTAGGTGCGTTGACCCGTTGCCAAGGGTGTAATCTAAGCCTGTGGTGCGACCATGGTCATTCCGTGAGATGGATAAAGCTTGTGCCCCAGCCGTCGGATAGGTCACGCTCGTGATGCGGCTATAAGCATCATACGTCGGTACTGCGAGCGTTGTGCCATCAAGCTTCTGCGCAGTTAGCCGGTTATAGCTGTCATAGACGAACTCTTCTAAGCCCATATCGCTATCCTTACTGATCAAGCGGCCTTGGCTATCGTATGAGTAGTCGGTCCAGGTACCGAGAGAGTCCTGATAGATGACTGTTCTGCCTAATAAGTCTGAAGTTGTAGTTACCGTTCCGTTGTTATCGGTGATACTGGTTACAAATGGATTGCTGCCTACGGCCCAATTCGTTGTGATGGTCCGGCCGGGCTGACCATTTATGCTCGGTACTGAGACTTGGGTTACTCGGCCGCGGTTGTCATAGGTTGTGCATGTCCATGAATCGGCATTGTAACGAGCGGCAACTATTCGTCCTGCATTGTCATATATGGATTCCGATTTTCGTCCGACCTGAGAGCCGGCTCCATCAGGATCTGGCTGTGTCTTTAGCTTCATCATGCCGGCCTGCACATACGTTTCGGTAATGCCAGTTGTGCAAGGGTTATCTTTTACTTCCGTGGCCGAGTAGTAGCCATAACTCGTTGAACTTCCGCCTGGCAGTACAGTGCCGAGTTGACGTAAGTAACTACCGGTTGCGCCCTGAGTTTCATAGCTAGCGGTTTTAGCAAGATTCAATGTGCCCGTTCCGGGATCAACCGTCTTAGACTGCGGCAGTGCTAGCTCTGGGTTGTTCCCGTAGTTAGTCGCGATGGTAGTATCACCTACGCTACTGGAGGAGTCGTAGTTTTTAGCAGTTGTTGCGAGTCCATAGCGAGGAACAAGAATACTGCCGAGCCCGGATTGCTCCGAGCCGCCTGGCGGTGTCATATAGAGCACTAGTTGCGCATCTGACTCCGAACTACTTTTATTGTAATAATCGAGGCGAATGCGATGGTACTTATTGGCTGTGTCATTATTGACTGTCACACCTGTGAGCTGGGTATGTGAGCGGTAGCTGCCGTCAGCCCAGTCATTGATGACGAGCTTATCGTCAATCCAGAGCCGCACTCCATCATCGCTGGCTATGCGGAAGGTATAGTTACCGGTTGCGCCCAACAGGATATCGCCGGTTAATCGCGCACCCCATGGTGATGAAGTGGTGAATGGAGCCGTGCCGGCCCAGTTTTTATTTACGTCACCGCCGGTGCCGCCGATGCCTGTTTGGTGCCCCTTAGGCGCGCCCGTTAGAGCTTTGCTGCTAGTGCTATAAGTGTAGTACGAGGCAGCGAGGCCGTTAATGCCCTCGTCATAGCTGGCTTGCTTACGTGGGATCTGATTGATATAGCCCGATGAAGGCTTATTATAATTCGTACCAGGAGTCATATCGAACCAACCGGCCGGGGCCGGGCCGTACTGGTCGGTTATCCGGTCGGCGTAGTCGTAATGCGTTGTGCTCTTAAGCCCAGCGCCATCCGTTAATGACAAAACCTGGTCTTTACCAGCATCCCATTCGGTTGATGTAGCTACATTGGCTGCATCGCGGTCCTCTGTCGTCCTATACGTGCTGTCATATGTAACCTTCCGGGTAAAGCCATTAGGCTCCGTGGCGCCAGTAGTATGAAGTTTCGTGTGGCCAGCTTGATACTCGTAAGTGTGGGCCAATCGAGCTATCCCGGCCTGTGCCGCTGGGCCAGTTATGCTCATAACTCGTCCTAACGCGTCATATGCAATTTCAGTCATTACGGTGGCGTCTTGTGACCGTTCACCTGCTGCTACAGCGTCATTTGCAATCGCGTCGCGGATTTGACTTAGACAACCAGAACATGAGTTTGGCGAGTTAATATCCTCCGTGAGGTATGAGAAGTCGCTTGTCTCGGCTCCGGGTGATACTACTCGGGCTAAACGCTTGTTGCCGCCGGTGTCGGCGCTATAGAAGAACTTTGTTATGTTAGCATCTGTCGGAGTAGTGGTTGAGCCGTCGGTTGTTACGACGGCGCACAGCATTGTGCCATTGGCTCCAACAAATCCGCTTGGCGCACTTGGACAACGGCTATCACCAGCATAAATCAACTCAGCGTAACGGTTAAGATTGATGCCGTCCTTGATTTTAGTGAGACGAGAAGGCGTCAGGCCATATTCGTATTGAACGGCAGCTGGATTTTTGTCATCCGCTGGTAAGGTTGATGACAAAAGCTTGCCATCTGTCCCGAAGATGTAGGTGCGACCATCGCCAGCCTGCAGTGTTAGGGTGCCATCATCATTACGCGTTAACTGCCCGTCTTCGTTCGGAGGAGAAATGTATGATGCGCCAGTCCACTTATACTCATGCGACTCACCATTCGTGTCCTGGAGAACTGCCGAATTTGCGCCGATATGGGCAAAGTCGTAGGGCAGATCACCCTTTATATCGCCACCAAGCGTCCAGCCGTCGGGCAACGTTTGAACCTTAGGGCTAAGCAACTTAGATGGAACGGCCTTAGAAATCCCATCGGAACCTTTATATTGCAGGTCGAAAATGGCGCTACCAATGTGCTCATAATACTCGATTGTAACGGGATAGGACTGCCCTGCGGTTAGTGAAATAGGCGTGGCTTGCTCACGCGTGCCTGGATTATCTGCCCAGTCGTTAATAACTTGCGTGTTCGTAATAAGATTATTCACCCACATGCGTACGCCATCATCGGCTGCAATCCGGAATCGGTAGGAGTCTGTCACATCCGGCGTATAATAACCTGTCCAACGAACCAAGAACCTGTCTGTTGGCCCGCCAGATACCGGGGCCGCACTATTCCAATAGAATGACGGGCTGCTATCTGTGCGTTTGAGGAATAGGCTTGGATCACTATCTGATGGAGAGGCGGGCGGATTGTCTCCTGTGTAGGCGAAGTATCGTCCAGTGAGTCCATGTTCTACCGCCACAGATCGTGTGCCGGTTTGCAGCCATGAAGTTGGTATAGGTTGCGCAGTAATAGAGCTATCAGTCGTTTTTACGAGAAACTTGGTATTTGCCAGTCCGCCGACTTCACGGTACTCGTATTTAACTGGAATTACTTGACCAGCCGCGAGCGTCACGCTTGCGCCATATATGTTACTTGGGCTAGTACTCCATTGATCAACATATGCCGTGTTGAGGTCATTGATGTAAATGCGTACACCATCATCGCTGGTGGTTCCGAATTGATATGTGCCAGCTTGCGGCGCTACAAAATAACCTGACCAGCGGACAAGAAAATTATCCGTGGTTACAGTGGCCGGCTCGGGCGAACCGCTGCCCCAGTTAAAGTCAACCACGCCATCAACCCGCTCTACGCTAGCTGCGGTTGAGGATGATGGGAATGTTGCGGCCTGCGTGGGATTATTCCAATACTTACCTATCAGGCCCGGGCGTGAACGCTGAGGTGAGTTGTAGTCCAGGTTCACGCCGAGTGAACCACCAAGCGCAGCTATGCTGTGGCTCTTTGTTCCTGTTGTTAGATTGCCTGTAGCAAGATCGACATTAATTGGTCCGACAGCGTCATAGGCCTGAGTATTGTCTTTGCCTTTACGCATATCAACCCGGAACGATCTGATTGAACTGGTGCTCCAGGAGCCTGCTGTACCAAATGAGTTAATGTACAGTCCGTCCCACGTTTGAACTTTCCAATAGTATGTCATTCCATCCTGTAGTGAGCCATCCGGAGCAGTCCATTGCGGAGTGTCTAGCCAGCCCGAATTCACTACCGTACCACCTTCGGCATCAGGACTGGTGGCCACTTTAAAGCGGTACCGCACCGGATCTCCATCGGGGTCAGTGGCGGTGCTCGCTTTTAGTACAGGTTGAGACGTAACTACAGATGCTTTATCTGTGGGTGCTTCGAGTGTGGCGGCTCCCGGCGAGTGAGTATAGGTAAACGTTACCTTTGCATCTGGATATGTCTTAAATTTGTATGAATACTGACTTTCATCACCAACAAAGAACAGATGCATACCCCAGTCGGCATTTGCAATTGCATTGCGATATATAGTTGTAACGTCAATAGTGCCGTTGTACCCTATGGAGCCACTACCCATGCCATAATCAGTTACGCCGCTGTTTATATTATAATGACCATTACTGCCGCGTTGGCCTTTATAGACTGAGATTGTCCTTGGGTCATAGGTACCCGGGTAGCTGATCACTCCCGGGTCAACCATCTCCAAGTACAGTTGTGCGCTGGTGAGGTGCTTAGTGGGTGCTTGTCCCAGGGTGTCATAGGGAAACCAGGCTATACTACGCCACTGGTGAGATCCTGTGTAGCCAGTGCCTATTCCGCAGTCGAGCGCGTTGCATGACCAGCCATCAGATTTAAAGGACATATGGTTTTGTGCGGTTGTGTAGCTAGTAAAGGAAGGATCAATGACAACCGGATATGCTTTAGCAGGTTGCTGCTTAATCCACTCCGGGTTAAGTTTTAGGATTATGCTGTTTTGTTTTACATCCTGTGTAATATATCCGTCATCCCCCACTATGCCCTGATCGGCTGTGGCAACAAATGAACGCGTGAGAGTGAAATCAGACAGTTCCCCATCAAGACTGTAGCGGCCAGTTTCACCGGGCTTTGGCGAAAGGTTGCCTCCTTTAACGCTGAATTGAAACTCTGTTTGCTGTGTTGGCGCTTTAATCCAAATGCTCTCTTTTACTGACGAGCCATTTACTACGTAACGCAAATCGACGTCAGGCCAGACGTTTTTATAAGTAACTAATTGTTTTGGCGCATTACCAGTTACTGTCGGCTTGACCTTTTGGCCTCCTACCGGTGCAATGCGGACAGTTTGTGCCCCACGTGATAATTCAACTGCAGTTTCAGCGTTGGCTTCCTTAAAAGTTGCCTTCCAGGAGTTGGATTTTGTACTCCATTCATTTTTAACCGAATCCTTCTCAAGTGAGACATCCACGTCTTTCCATTTGCCTAAGCTGTCACGGTAACTGGTGGCAGAGGTGCTCTTCTCTAGGGTTTTTGAGCCATCGTCATTTAAGAAAACGCGGGAGTTGACGTCACGGTCTTCTTCGAGCATTTTTACGCGTTTAGGATTCTTTTTTGCCTTACCATGAATGAGTTCTTCTCGCGTCTTATCGAGTTCATCTGTTACGGCTTTATCGAGTTTTAACGCCTTATTTGAGGTACTAGCGCCGTCTGCGGCTGCAGCAAAATCATTATCCGTAGCTTGAAGAGCTTGAGGCGTTCGGGCCTCCTTCTCCTGCCACTGGGCCATAAGGCCCGGAATACCTATGGCGGTAATATTGAGAAAAAATACGCCAACGGCAAGTATATTGAGGGTGTTGCGTGTTAATATCGCCCTAAACGGGTTTGTTGAAAGATGAATTACCGGTTGCTTGAATTTATGTTCTTTCAAGGCTGCTATTAATTTTATACTTAAAAGGCGACTAGCAGCCATAGAACTTTGACGTACGAGTCGCCGGACGCTTCTCAATCGAAACATAAACCCTCCACCTTTTTAGCATAACCACTTTAGTGTTATTGTATGTTGTTTTTTTATGTCTTGGCAATGGCATTTCTTGCATTTCTTTCCAGATATGGCTGCCTCGATCAAAAAATTGCAATAATCTTGTGTGCTTGGCTATTTTGATTGACGCATAGATGAAGATGACATCGTAATGTGAATGGCCAGGAGAGGGGTTGCTTCTCCTGGCCATTAGTGGACTTGTGACCGTTTACTCGGTTGATGCTAGTTGTTACGTGGTAGGATTAAGCCCGTACCCGCGAGGGGGTTGCCGAAGACGGCTCGGTCCTGGCCGTGGAAGAAGTCGATTGGGGCGTGAAGGCCGAGGACTGTTTCGCCACCGGCGAATAAGCTGCAAATGGCTTCGACTTCTGTCGTCGTGAAGGGGCGGAAGTGCCACCCGTGCCGGTGCCGGATCTTTCTGGGCGCACCGAGGAGACCGAGCTCCATGAGTGCCTTCCATTTGACTTGTCCGTCAGTCCCGACCAGGGCTTCGAATCTGAGGGGCTCTACGATAAAGCACCGGATGATGCTTGCCCAGTGCCCTTTGAAATCGACGCCGTTGGCTGCTGCGTTGTAGTAAAATGTTTCGATATCCGACATTGCGGATCATCTCCTCGAGTCTCGGGGTGGATGTGGGCAGGAGTTATCACTCGATTGAGGATATTATATTATATCATTTTTATTGTTTAATAGCAATACTTTTGGGCTTTTTGTTTTGGCTTGGGTCTATAACAAGAAAGAAGCCATCATGTGATGGCTTCGTGGGGTGGGCATAGTGCAGCCGTTTTTCGTTTGCCCTGTTGAATCGCATTGAGTGGTGTCCACCTTATCCAGGTGGCTTCTTGCGGAATAGGCGTCTCACAAAATCAAGATTAAGCCATCTCCATTCAACGAAGGTTGTTGGAGCACTATTGTCAGACGCAAAAGGATCATCCAAGTGAAATTGACTGACTGATAAACCCGGGGCTATGCAATAGAATTTTGAGCCAAGAAGCTGTTTTTCCATGAGGGAACTATAAAAAACAACAGCTGCCTTCCAGAAACCGGATTCATCCATGAGGTCATCTGGTATTAATACCTCAAGACAGCTCTTTATACTTGGACTTACCTTGATGGACAATTTTGCATGTTCTTCATTTTCACCGGTCTTAACGGTGGCCGGTGGCTCAAGCACCTCTAGCTGCTGTGGTTGGGCGGCTATGAGAAGGTTCCCGTTTATTCTGCAGTCGTCATACCATTTGTACATACTTACTACTTTGCGAACAACTTCTGTAACATTGTTTCCTTCTAGGTCGCGGATTGTTTTAAGTGTATTGGCAGTACTTGTAGGTATTAGTGTCTCCATCCTATAGCACTTGGGTTTGGAAGCTGAAGGTACAGGCTCAAATTTGACCATAGCGACACTTAACCACTAGCGTGGTAAAAATGCAAATATAGGCCACCATTTTTGGTTTATCCTTAAAGAAGTGAAGAGGACGACACGAGTGATTTAGGTAATAGCGATAGATACATTTACTATAGAGAAATGAAAATATACTTAGCTAGACATGGACAAACTAATTATAACGACTTGGGTTTGTGTAATTCCGACCCGCAAACGGACGTTCATCTTACTGAAACTGGTATTCAACAGGTAAAGGGTTTGGCCGTAGAACTCAGCAAGATACGAATAGACCAGATTTTTGTATCTGAACTTAAGCGCACTCAGAAAACCGCAGAAATCGTTAATGAATTTCATAATGCTCCCGTAAAGGTAGATTCTCGCTTAAACGACAACCGGACGGGTTATGAAGATAAGCATTTCAGAGAATACTATGCAGCCCTCGATCAGGCTGATGATAGGTGGTCTGTGCGTTTTAATAATGGTGAGTCGCTAGAAGATGTTAAAGCCCGGGCAGCGAGTTTTATCGATGAAGTGCGGACACAAAAATACGAATCGGTACTTATCATTACGTCGATGGTTATAGTACAGGCTATCTATGGATTACTGAACGGGCTTACAAATCAGCAAGCTTGGGATTTTGAGGTAGAAAAGGCTAGTTTTGTTGAATTAGATCTAACCTAGATGTTTGATAATTTCTGGCAGGGGTGATAGGACTCGAACCTACGACACCCGGTTTTGGAGACCGGTGCTCTACCAACTGAGCTACACCCCTAAATGGTTATGACCGGCTTATTGTACTTAATTTAAGCGGCTTAGTCGAGTTTAAGCTGCTTCGGGTTCCTCGGCGGCGAGTTTGGCGCGGACTTGCTCGATTAGCTCTGGTGTCGGTTTTCCGGTGGTGGAATCAACCTGTCCATACGGTACGCGTATAAAATAGCCATCCACGGGATGACCGACACGCTCGGCGTATCGCTTGATGTTCATCTTGAATTGGATCTGTTCCCTGTTTGGCTGTTCGATGGCAAAATGCTGCGTGTGGCCGGCTGGGCCGGCTACTTCTAGGGCAGGGAATTCTATGTCTTCGGTTTTTTCGATTTCGACTTCTGACGCGTTACTTTTTTTGATTTGGACGGGTTGATTGGTTTCGTCAATCCAAAGATCAATTGCATCATAGGCGTCCTCGGCAGGGTGCGACAATTGTGGCTGTTTGCCGAGAGCTTCAAAGATCTGATAGGTGGCGGCGGCTGTGATAATGCCGGATTGGTATGCCCGGGCTGGTTCTGCATAGCCGGCTGATTCGGCAATACGGTGGGTAGCCTCCCAGAAGTCCTCCATGACCCGGGTTTTGTCAGAGTTGGTAATGACAAAATGCGTCCAAAGGTACTGATATTCGGTTAATTCCTTGAAAAGCGGCTTTTTTTCTTCCCGCTTGAGTTCTGGATCTTTGACACGCTGGGTGAGTTCGAGGAAAGACTGCACATTAGTGAGGATGGTGATAGCCTCAAGCTCGTTGGGGTATTTGAGTTGGTACTGTTCGGCCAGCTCTTGTATTTGTGGCTCGTTATGGCCGTGCTCTGACTGAGTTCCTTCCTGGTAGATTGGCCTGAGCTTGTTGGCTAAATCAATCTGTTGCAGTTCCGGGCGTTTTTTTGGTGCACGCGGCATGGGGATTGCCGGTCGAGGTGCTTCATTTAGGCCGGCTAGTAGCTTGGCGGCTTGGGGAAAGCCGGTGTCTGGCTCTTGTTCGCTAGTTGGCTGGAGGTTTTCGGCCATGGATGAGGCTCATGTTATTACGGTTAGTATACTTAGGGTAGTGACTTGCGTCCATGCTAAGTAGATACTGTCTGGAGTTCTGTTGACCACAAAGGCCTGGCTCCTTTGGAAGCCAGGCCCCATACTTTATATCCGCTGATGCGGAGAGATTATTTGGTTTCTTTGTGAACCAGAACTTTTTTCTCGTGCTTGCAGAACTTGTTGAGTTCTAGGCGATCGGTGGTGTTTTTGGGGTTTTTGGAGGTGGTGTAGTTGCGGTTATGGCAACTTGTGCACTCCAAAGCCACGAATGGCCGGTTACGTTTAGGCATTTATTTTACTTCTCCTTCTTTGGGGGTGATAGCGGCGGCCACTGCATACAGTAAGATACCAGGCAGGACGCCGCTCATGATGATAACGGTTAATACAATAAGACGAACGACAGTTGGGTCAATATCGGCGTATTCGGCAATACCGCCGCATAAACCTGCAACTTTTTTATCCTTTTCGCTTCGTACAAGCCGTTTCATAGTCTTGATAATTCCTTATTGTTCATGGAGCCCAAGCAGGGATTTGAACCCTGGACCCCTTCCTTACCATGGAAGTGCTCTACCCCTGAGCTACTTGGGCTTAGCGTGTCTCCAACAGCCTGCGCATTGCTTCGTCATTCCTTGCACTGCATCAGTCTGTTGTATACACAATGTTTGATATGGTGCCGGGTGAGAGATTCGAACTCCCGAAGGCTAATGCCAGCTGATTTACAGTCAGCCCTCGTTGGCCACTTGAGTAACCCGGCCGGTTAATTTGGTTTTTAACCTGGCTATTGTATAACAAACTGCTTAACTGGACAAGGCTTTAGCCACGGAAACTGTGGTTTGTAGGGCGGTTGTGATATCGTCGTCGGTGATACGATCGAACGCGTCCTCGCTGACCGTGATAATGCCGCCGCATAATTCATACCAGGCAAAGCCGGTGGTCCAGTTTGGTTGTGGGTAGGTGCCCTGGAATTGCCGTTCAATGACAATCATCCGGCCGGCGCTATAGATGAGATTAAACGGCTGCTGAGTGGCTTGTAAGTGAGCTATCTGACGCCAAGCAGTTTGGATGTTTTGGTGCTCGGTTACCGGTATGGGATAGGTAGTAAGGTTCTTTGAGTGCAACAACGGGAGCTTGTGCCCATCAGCTACGAGTTGAAAGTGGAGATGGTTAATGGAGGCATAACTGCCAAGAGAGTTATAGCCGAGCACGGCCTTTGGCTGCTCACCGGCCAGTGCTTGTAGGAAATTCCAGGCTAGTTCATGGTAAGGTTGAGTTAGAAACTGCTCATGGTCGCTGTCTGGATCCGGTACAAGTGAAGTATGGTATGGCGCAAACGGATACTTGTTGTAGTAGCAAGCTAGCAGTTTGTTCCCAAAGCTTCCCTGCCAGTACCGCTCTCCTGAAATGTGTGTAAAATTGAATTTTGCTGGTTCGAATGGCCGGTGCACAGTTGGTGTTGCAGTAGTGGACTCGCGCCGGGGACGGAAGCTTCGAAGCTCGTTATACTGGAGCCCGAAGCCAGCCGGTGTGGTGCGATGATGCACCAATGCGAATGGGTCTGAAGCGGCGAAGATATGCCTGAGTACCTGAAAGTCTTCGCTTGAGGTATTGATTGCTGTGGACTGGAGACGGGGTGTGATAAGTTTTCGGGCTCTGTCTAGGAGGGTATGGTTGCCTAAGGCGATGGCACTGGTGGTAACGGCCACAAGCTGCTCGGGGGTAGGGTCCGGCAGCTCGAGAATACTAATAAGACCCTTGATAAAGACTGAATGAAAGCTAGTGGTGGAAGAGAGTATAATTACAACTTCTGGAGCCGACGACAGGAATCGAACCCGCAACCTACAGTTTACAAAACTGTTGCTCTACCGTTGAGCTACGTCGGCATAGGGGCCGTCTTTTCGTCGGTATTTAGCGTTTTCAACTAGGTTATGGTAACAGGTTGTGGTCTTAGGATCAAGTATGGCTTGAGCGTAATTTATGAAAGATGGCGGAGGCGCTCGTAGGTTGCCGTGGCATCATCTCCCCGGCCGCCGTCTTCGTAGGCCTCAGCTAGCAGTTGGAGCACTTTTTTGGAGAGATCCAGTTCGGCGGCGCGTTCCAGGGCCTTGGTCGTTTGCGGGATGTTGCCGATCTTTTTGTAGGCCTTGGCTAGGCCGATTTGGCGTTGAGTGCTAGGTTCAAACATAATCGCTTTCTCAAAGGCGGCAATGGATTTTATGAAGTTTCGGTTTTCGTAATAGGCCAGCCCCAGGTTTTGGTAGGTTCCGGCGCCGGGCCGGAGTCTGGCTGCAATCTCAAAACATTCAATGGCGTCGGCCAGGTTTTTTTGTGTAGTGTAAATTACACCCAAATGGCTATAGGCGGTGACATTCTTGTGGTCGGCTTTGAGGACATTTAAGTAGGCTTTTTCGGCGGCTAGCCATCTTTTCTCGGTATAGAGCCGGTCGGCATACTCGGCTAGCTGCGTGATTTGCGATACCCGTTTGGGCGGGATGAAGGCAGCCGGCCTGGTGGGCGTAGCACTGCTCAAAGCCGCTAGCTGACGCCGAAAGACGACGACAGCCGCGGCCAAGATGATCACCTCAAGCATCGTTATAACTCCAGCATTAACCGCTCGAGGGCAACTCTTGGCCCCACATTTGCTACAAGTCCACGCCGAAACCGCTCGACGGCCTCGAGTCGTGAGGCTATTTGGCTGGAGGGCGCCTGCTCTTGGCGCAAGGCTTGTAGCAGCGTCTGCTGTAAGCGCTGTGACCAAGCTGGCAGGTCAACCTTTTTGTCGGCTAGCTGCTTGGCCAGGAGGAGGCGGTCAAATAGCCCGCTGGTGAGAGCGTTTTGGGCAGCTTGGTCTAGCTCAGCTAGCTGGTCGCTGGCGGCTGCGTCCTGGAGCAGGCGGATGGCTTGGCCCGGAGCTCCAGCTGCTAGCGCGGCTAGCCGGTTGGCGTCGGCTAAGCCCACGCTACGGGTGGCCATTAGCCAATCGGCCACATGCTGGTCTGACACTGGCGCAAAGTAGACGGCTGATAGCCGCGAGCAAACCGTTGGCAACAGAGCTTCCAGATGCTCGGCGGCCAGAACAAATAGTGTGTGGGGCGGCGGTTCTTCGATGAGCTTAAGCAAGGCGTTTTGCGCCTCGACTGTTAGCATGTGGGCCTCATCGATCAGTACCACCCGGGCTCCGCCGGCGTAGTATGGGCTCAGAGATAGGGAGTGGTTGAGTTGCCGAATCTGCTCAATGGTGATACTGGGCCGGTTTTCGGGGCCGAGTTCCAGAAAATCTGGGTACGAGCCTGAGTTAAACTGGCGACAAGGATTGCATAGTCTGATGTCGTCGCCGCGGCAATTGAGCCGGCGGGCAAGTTCCCGGGCGGCGGTGGCTTTGCCAACCGAACGAATACCATGGAAGATATAGCCGCTCGCCATATCTTCCAGAGCTGTTTCCAGTTGACGCTCTGTGACATGGTGCGAGAGTAAGTTCATAATCTAAGTATACGGTTCTTCGAGCGCCGTGAGAACGGTTTCGAGATCTAATGGCAGTGAACTTTGTAAATCGAGTTGACGGCCTGAGGGAGCGGTAAAAACGAGCCGGGTGGCGTGCAGAAATTGGCGCTTTAATCCTAGCGGCCGGTGATTGGGGCCGTAAACTACGTCGCCCGCAACGGCATGGCCGAGAGCGGCGAAGTGCACCCTGATTTGGTGGGTCCGGCCGGTTTCAGGATAGGCTTCGATATAGCTGTAGCCTGGGTATGATGCGAGCGTTGTGTAGCGGGTGACGGCTATCCGTCCCGTGGAGCTGACATGCCGTTTGGTGGGATGGGCCGGGTCGCGGCCAAGCGGTAAATCGATGACGGCTTCGCCTGGCTCGACTCGCCCGACAGCTAGTAACCGGTACGTCTTGGTGACCGTCCGGCTGCGCCATTGGTCTTGCAGGAGTTGTTTGACATGCGGCGTCTTGGCGATCACTAGCAAGCCTGACGTGTCACGGTCAAGACGATGCACAATGCCCGGCCGCTCCGGATCGGGATCGGTGGTGTGGACCCGGGCGAAGTCGGCGACCGTCGGTTCGTCGGAGCGGCCGTTGCCGGCGTGGACCGCGATGCCGGGTGGCTTGTCTATGACTATCAAGTCATCGTCTTCGTAAACTATTGGCAGTTTGGGTGCGGGCCATGATGCGGCTGGTTTTTCCGGCACTCGAATCGTAAGCAGGTCCCCTGCTTGGGGCACGTAATTGGCCCGGACTGGTGATCCGTTCACTGTTACCTGGTCATGCTTAAACCACCGTTGGACCTGGCTGCGGGATAGCTTAAGGGTTTCGGCTAAAAACACATCGAGCCGCTTGGCAGCGACTCCGATTGGTACGACCAATTCGCGGTTCAACGGATAAGCGCCGAGGCGTTGGTTAGTTCGCGCTTGGCCCCGAGGATAATTAACCGGTCGCCGGGATAAATCGTTTCTTTGCCGGTTGGGCGGACGCGGCTGGTACCATCTGCGCCGTTGATGGCAATGACCGTAGCTCCGACTTCGCCTTCGGCCAGAGTCTTGCCGAGGCGGCGGCCGGCTAGTGGTGAGTGCTCGCCGACGATCATTTCCTCGACCTCTAGGTCGCTGGTGCCGTTTTTGCCGGATACGATGTCCATGTAGTCGACGACATTGGGGCGCAGGGCCATGGAGGCCATGTGGTAGCCGCCGATACGGTATGGCATGGCTACGCGGTCGGCGCCGGCCCGGCGGAGCTTAACTTCGCTGTCCGGCCGATTGGCCCGGGCGACGATATAGAGATGCGGGTTCATTGACCGGGCGGCCAGGGTGACGAAAAGGTTAAGAGAGTCTTCGTTTAGACAGGCGACTAAACCGGTGGCCCGCTCAATGCCCGCTTGTTCCATGGCGTCTTCTTTGCTTGAATCCAGGCACATTGCCAAATAGCCCTGGGCTATGGCCTCGTCTACCCGCTCCTGATCGCGGTCGAGCGCCACAAAAGGTACATCTTCTTGGTACATTTCACGAGCCACTTGCGATCCGACCCGGCCTAGACCGCAAATAATGTAATGATCTTTTAGTTTGTCGACTCGTGTTTTCACGCGTAGTTTCCGTACATTTCCTGATAATCCCATAATACTTTCTGCAAACATCTTAAGCAAATAAGCGATGACGGCATAGGAGCTGAGGATGAGGAAGAGCACCAGAGCTCGCGAACCAGCATCCTGGAAGCCATGATGGTCATAGTGGGTCAAAAGAATTATTAGCGTTACATACAGGGCCTCGGTGGCCGGTAAGTCGGCTAAACCCATAAAGCCGAGTGTGCTGCTAATTAACAAAACTAGGGCTGCCGATGACAGCCACCAGATTGTCTTGGAGTCATGTTTGTCCATACTGGCATTATATCGTGCTTATGCTAGTATGCGCTACTTTGCAGCTTGTTCGGCCCAATAGTTTTTGATCAGCTCGATATCGATTATATCCTTGGGCCGGCGGGTGGTGTCTTTCCAGGCGTACATCTGAGAGAGTGGCATGAACGGTAGGCCATTGATGAACTCCGGATCACGTAAATAGGCCTCGACTTGTGGGACCCATTGATCACTTCCGCAGGTAATAAAGGCTTGGATCTCGATATTACTGGCAGTGGTTTTTAAGAAGTTTGATCCGGTGGAACTAGCTGTGTGTTCGGTCCAGCGCTGGTGTTTGAGCTGATCGTAAAGGAGCGGATGGACAAAAATGTCGACGTCATTGGCCGGTCGAATGCCGTGCGCTGCCAGACAGCTGCCGCCAAAAACCACCCATTGCCCTTCGGGAAGGGCGAGGTGACGTAAGAACTGAAATAGTTCTTCACGGTTCATGAATTAATTCTAGCACTACCAAAGCCGGCCCTGACGAGCCGGTTTTGGAAATGGAGCAACTTGGTTTAGCGCTTAGAGAACTGTGGGGCTTTGCGGGCTTTCTTGAGTCCAGGCTTCTTACGCTCTTTTTCGCGGGGGTCGCGGGTGAGCATACCGGCCTTTTTGAGGGTAGGTCGCAGGTCTTCGCTCATGACATTGAGGGCGCGGGCGATGGCGAGACTGGCTGCATCGGCCTGACCGGCTTTGCCACCACCTTTGACGTGCAGGCTGACGCGAAGCTTTTGCTCCTGACCAGCTAGCTTGATGGGGCGCTCAATAACGGCCATGAGCAGGTCATTGTTGAAGTAGTCGGCGGCTGGCTTCTCGTTAATGAGTACCTCGCCACGGCCTGGGTAGAGCCGGACGGTAGCAATGGCTTCTTTGCGGCGGCCGCGGGCATAGTGATAATGGGTAGCTTCGGCCATTAGTTATCTCCTAGGGTCTTAGGTGCCTGTGGGGCATGCGGATGCTCGTTGCTGGGGTAAACCTTCAGACGATACATGCGGTCATCATGCAGGCGGTTCTTGGGTAGCATGCCGGCTACAGCTTTCTCAATCACCTTGGCTGGATTATTCTCTAGCAGTGTAGCAAGATTGGTTTCTTTGATACCGCCAGGGTAGCCGGAGTGGCGATAATATTTTTTATCCTCTAGCTTGTTGCCGGTCACTACAATCCGGGCAGCGTTGATAACGACGACATTATCGCCGCAATCCAGGTGTGCGCTAAACTGTGGCTTGTGCTTACCCAGCAAGTAGGTCGCAATCTGAGTAGCTAGGCGGCCGAGTGTCTTACCCTGGGCATCGATGATGTACCAGTCATGAGTTAATTCGGTTGGTTTGGGTGAATAGGTCTTCATTATGCCCCTGCCTCTACTTTGTCAGCCTTCTTGGAGGCCGACTTTTTGGTCGCCGGCTTGGCATCAGCTTTGGCTTTATCTTCGGCTTCGGTGTCCCCCGCCTCCAATACGAGCGATAGTTGCACCATGGGTGCGTTATCACCGCGCCGGTTGGCGAGTTTGATGATTCGGGTGTAACCACCCTGGCGGCTTTCAAAGGCGGGCGTCAGCTCCTGGAGCATCTTCTGGACCGCATTCTCGGTGAGGAGCTCGCGGCGTAGCTGGCGGCTGCCGGCCAGAGTGCCTTTTTTGGCGTGAGTTACTAGTCGTTCGAATTGAGGCGCGACTTCCTTGGCTTTGGCCTCAGTAGTCGTAATGGCCTCGTGTAAAACGAGCGAAGTCAGCTGGCCGCGGATGAGTGCGCGGCGCGGAGCGGCATCGAGCTGAAGCTTGCGCCCTTTATATCCGTGGCGATGCATAATTAGTCTACCTTCTCCGTCGCAAAGCCGAGCTCTGCGATCTTTTCTTTAACCTCGTCATAGGCCTTGGAGCCAAAGCCCTTGAGCTCGCGTAGCTCCTGGTCGCTTAGGCGCAGTAAGTCCTTGACGGTCTTAATATCGTTATTGATGAGCGCATTGGTGGTGCGTGGGGTCAAGTTGACTTCTTCAACATTGATCTTAGCTACACCGGCCTCGGTCCGCTCGTCGGCTTGGGCACCGACAGAGGCGCCAACCGGGTTGCCGGCTACTACCTGGAAGTGATCAACAAGTATCTCGGCGGCCTGGCGGATGGCTTCGGCCGGCGTTATGGTGCCGTCAGTCTCAACCTCAAGCACGAGGCGGTCCAGATCGGTCATCTGGCCGACGCGGGTATTCTCGACATTGTAGCGGACGCGCTGGACTGGCGAGTAGAGGGCGTCGACAGCAATCATACCTACCTCGAGCTTTTCGCTTTCGCGGTTCTCGACTGGTACGTAGCCGCGGCCTTTCTCGACCTTGATTTCCATGCCGAGCTTGACCTTGGCATTGTCCAGGGTAGCAATGAGCTGATCTGGGTTTACGATTTCCACGTCTGAGGTGGTCTTGATGCTTGCTGCCGTCACCTCACCCTTGCCGGAGGCAGTCAAAACCAGGAATTGCGGCTCGTCAGAATAGACGCGAAACCGTAGTTTTTTGAGATTAAGGATGATTTCAACAACGTCCTCTTTGACCCCCTCAATAGTCGAGAACTCATGGGCGACACTGTCGATCTTAACGGCCGTTACGGCGGCACCGCCAAGGCTCGATAGAATGACCCGGCGCAATGAGTTGCCGAGGGTCATGCCGTAACCGGAATACAGAGGCTCAATGGCAAATGTAGCCTTATTTTGTTCCTCGCGGACCGGTTTAAGCTCTGGGAGCTGAATGGGATGTAACACTTTGGTCGTCCTTTCCTTACCTTGAGTAGAATTCGATAATTAACTGCTCATGAATTTCTTCCGCGACATCCTCCCGCGCCGGTAGTCCAGTAACTTTGCCTGATAATTTTTTGTTATCAAAGCTTAGCCAGCGGACTGATGATGCGTTGCCAGCCAGTTGACCAGTTAGGGCCTTGAAGTACGCGTTAGAGGCGCTCTTCGGGCGGACCTGGAACTCATCACCGGCTTTGAGAAGGATCGAAGGAATATCTACCCGGCGGCCATTCAGCAGAATGTGACCGTGGGTGACGACTTGACGGGCTGCTTGACGGGAAGGGGCCAGACCCAGACGATAAACGGCGTTGTCGAGACGCTGTTCCAATAACTGAACCATAATATCGCCGGTGACGCCCTGACGGCGGCTTGATTCACGGACAATTTTGGCGAACTGTTTCTCGAGCAGACCATACATGCGCTTAACTTTTTGCTTTTCCCGCAGCTGTACGGCATACTGGGTCAGCTTCTGCCGTCCGCTGGATGGACCATGCTGGCCGGGACCGTATGGGCGCTTGGTCATGCCCTTGATGGCCTTAGGGTGCAGTGCGGTTTTTTCGCGACGGGAGACTTTGAGGATGGGGGTAAGGTTTCGTGCCATGATTAAACTCTCCGGGCCTTACGTGGCCGGCAGCCGTTGTGCGGAATGCCGGTTACATCTTTAATGCTAGAAACGGCGATGCCGGCAGTGATGAGGGCGCGGATGGCCGACTCACGGCCACTGCCAACGCCACGGACGAATACATCAACGCGGCTGAGGCCGTGGTCTTTGGCCAGCGTAGCGGCCTTCTCGGCGGCAGACTGAGCAGCGTAGGGAGTACTCTTGCGAGAGCCCTTGAAGCCAGATGAGCCAGCGCTCGACCATGACAGTAAGTTGCCGCGCTCGTCGGTAAACGAGATGATGGTGTTATTGAACGTGGCCTGTACATGCATCTGACCGGCGGCAACGGTGCGGCGGATCTTGCGGCGGCGGGTGGTTGTGGATTTAGTGGGTGTCTTTGCCATTGGTTACCTTACGTCTTAGCTGCTGACTTCTTGCGGCCGGAACCCATCGTGACCTTCTTGCCGCGCTTGGTGCGGGCATTGGTCTTGGTGCGCTGGCCGTGCACCGGAAGGTTGGCCTTGTGGCGCAAACCCCGGTAGGCATTGATTTCCTTGAGCCGTTTGATATTCAAACTCACCTGGCGTTGGAGGTCACCTTCCACCTGGCAGTTTTTGTCGATGTACTCGCGGAGTTTTGAGGTTTCCGCTTCTGTTAGGTCCTTGACCCGCGTGTCGGGGCTGATCTTGGTTGCTGCCAGAATCTGGCGGCTGGTGGTGATGCCAATACCATAGACATACGTTAGGGCTACCTCAACGCGCTTGGCCTCAGGAATATTTACTCCGGCGATACGTGCCATTAACCCTGCCTCTGCTTATGACGAGGCTTGACCGGGCAGATTACCCGCACGACACCTTCACGGCGTACAACCTTGCAGGAATCACAGATTTTCTTGACGCTAGCGCGTACCTTCACGGTTGAGTATCCTTCGTCGTTAGTTCTTATGTCGGTAAGTGATACGGCCTTTGGACAGGTCGTACGGTGTCATTTCTAGCGTGACGCGGTCACCAGGAATGATGCGGATGTAGTGCATACGCATCTTGCCCGAGATGTGTGCCAGTATTTCATGACCATTCTCGAGCTTGACTCGAAACAAAGCATTGGGCAGAGTCTCTTCGACGGTGCCCTCTACTTCAATTACTTCCTTTGTGGTTTTCTTTGCGTCTGACATGTCTAATGACTACAGTTGTCGATTATAGTGACTTCTGGCTGGGTTGTAAAGGCTTTTTCGATGAGTTTTGCCATATTTCCGTTAATACTGTTCATATGAAGTCGTAATTGCTTGGGCCTCAAGCTGTTTCAATGTCTCTAGCGCCACGCTGACAACAATAAGGAGCCCGGTACCACCAAAGGTGAGGATCTGGCTTTTGGTGAAGCTCTCAGCAATGAACGGCAGGACCGCGACAATACCAAGACCTAATGCACCGGCCAGAGTGATGCGGTTGACGACTTTTTTCAGGTACGCCGCTGTCTGGTTACCCGGCCGGATGCCTGGCACGAAACCGCCCTGTTTCTGCAGATTCTCGGCAATCTCTGTAGGCTTGAATACGATTGAGGTGTAGAAGTACGTAAAGCCTACAACTAAGAGGAAGTACGAGAGCGCGTAGACGAAGCCGCTCGGTGCGAATAGTGTGGTTAGTTCCTTGGCGGCCGAGGCTACCCACTGGGTTTTGGCGGTCGATAGTAATTGTCCCAAAATACCGGGCACACTTAAGAAGGCCAAAGAGAAGATGATGGGGATGACGCCGGCCGTAATGACGCGCACAGGCAAATGGGTATCGACGCCTGCATAGATTCGATTGCCGCGGGTGCGTTTAGCATACGAGACTGGAATATTTCTGGTTCCTTCATTGAGTATCACGATAAACGCAATAATGAGAAGGGTTGCTACCAGGAAGAAAGCTAGAGTTACAAGTTTGGCGGAGTCACCACTGGCTAGTGAGCCAAATTGACCGACTGTCGACGGAAGCTGGGCAATGATGCCACAGAAGATCAGGAGGGAAATACCATTGCCAATTCCCTTCTCGGTGATGATCTCACCGATCCACATCAATAGCATCGTTCCGGCTGTAATGGTTGAGATAAGCAATAGCCATTGGAAAAAGTTGGGATGGCCGATCAGGTCCTGGCCGGTGACCCTGGTGGATGTTTGCTGGATAAGCAATACCATACCAAATGACTCAACTAAGGCCAGCGGCAAGGTAAAGAGCCTGGTATATTGGTTGATCTTTCGCCGCCCCATCTCGCCTTCTTTGGATAAAGCTTCCAGCTTTGGCACAACTTGAGTGAGCAGCTGAATAATAATTGAGGCGTTAATATACGGCCCAACACCCATCATGACGATGGAGAAGTTTGTCAGGGCGCCACCGGAGAACAGGTCAGCAAACCCAAGAATCTGGTTGGAACTAAAGATAGTTTTGAGGAAGTTAGCCAGAGCCGCGTTGTCGGGTACGGGTACAGGAACGTGGGCCAGGAGACGAAAGATGATTAATAGGCCCAGTACCATGAGCACACGACGCCGCAGATCAGGAGAACGGTAGACCTGCTTAAGCGTCGTTAAGTTCATGAGGCAGAGGTATCTTCTGTTTTACGAGTGGCTTTTTTGCTAGCAACCTTCGGAAGTTCTGTTAGCTCAAATGTGCCACCTGCTTTTTCGACGGCGGACTTTGCGGCTGCGCTAGCTGCCTGTACTTTAACAGTCAGTTTCTTGGTCAGTTCGCCGCCGGAGAGCAGTTTGACGCGCTCGTCAGCCTTCTTGATGAAGCCGGCTTTAGCCAGGGCTTCGTTGTCGATCGTGGCGCCATCCTTGAGACGGTCGAGTTGACCGATGCTGACCACCTGGTTTGTTACCGGGAAAATGGCTTTGAAGCCGCGCTTTTTAGGGAGCAACTTAGCCAATGGGTTTTGACCGCCGGCGAAGCCGATACGGACACCGCCACCGGTCCGGGCATTTTGGCCTTTGGTTCCTCGGCCGGCAGTCTTGCCGTACCCTGAGCCAATACCACGACCGATACGTTTGCGGTCTTTGGCGGATTTGAGACTTAATTCGTGGATCTTCATGATTCGTTTCCTAAGCCGCTATTTCTTCGGTAACAGCTGCGGCCTTTTTGTTGGCCTTGACCGGGGCGGCTTTAAGCTGTGATAGCGCTACAACCGTGGCATAAGCGTTATTTACTTTATTACTGCTCCCGAGCGATTTGGTCAAGAGGTCACGGATGCCTGCTACCTCAACTACATTGCGAACCGCACCGCCGGCTATGACGCCGGTTCCGGGCGAGGCAGGCTTGAGTAGTACTTGGGCGCCGGAAAAACGGACCTGAATCTCGTGCGGGATGGTATGGTCTTTGAGGGGCACGGTGATCATTTGGCTCTTGGCTCGTGATACAGCCTTGGCAATTGAAGTCATGACCTCGGAACCTTTGCCGACGCCGACGCCAACCCGGCCTTTGCCATCTCCTACCACTACCGTGGCGCGGAAGCGGAACCGGCGGCCCCCTTTGACTACGCGGGCGACGCGGTCAATATTAATGACTTTTTCTTCAAATTCTTTGGGTTGCTCAACAATCGCCATCTAAAACTCCAATCCTGCTTTGCGGGCGGCTTCGGCTAGTGCGTGAAGACGGCCATGGTAAATGCGGCCTCCGCGATCGAAGACGACGCGGCTGATCTTGGCTTTCTTGGCATGTGTGGCGATTTGCTCACCAGCCCAGATGGCCCGCTCAGTCATGTTGCCTTTGGCGTCGCTGCGAATGGTGGTGACATAGGCTAGCGTTCGGCCGGTGGTATCATCCACGAGCTGCGCGACGATGTGGCGCAGCGTAATCCTGACCGACAGTCGCGGACGTTCTGGTGTGCCAGTCACGCGGGCGCGAACCCGGGCCCGGCGGCGATTAAGTTGTTGTAGTAGTGTATTATTCATTAGTTTTAACCCTTTGTAGCGGTCTTACCGGCCTTGCGGCGGATCCGCTCCTCGACGTACTTGATACCTTTGCCCTTGTACGGTTCCGGCTTCTTGAGAGCGCGCAGATTGGCAGCAACCTGTCCGACGGCTTGTTTGTCATATCCGGTCAATGTGATGATATTTTTCTCTACCTTGGCGTCAACGCCGGCGGGTAAGTTGAAGTTGATGGGGTGAGAGAATCCGAGACTCAGCGTAATGACGTTGCCAGAGACGCTGGCCCGGAAGCCGACGCCGTTAATCTCGAGCTGGCGGGTGAAACCTTGTGAAACGCCTAATACCATGTTGTTGATTAGGGTGCGCATGAGGCCGTAGGAGCGCTGAGTTTCTGACGTCTCTATAGCTCTAGAAAGCGTTAATACACCATCAGCTTGATTCAGGATTAGGTCGGGCATGAGCTGAAGCTCAAGAGAGCCCTTGCTCCCCGTAACCTTGATAAGATGACCGGTCTGCTCGACGGTAACGCCGGCGGGCACTGTAATTGGTTGTCGTCCAATCCGGCTCATCTTACCACACCTTGCAGATTAATTCGCCGCCGAGGCCTTTGCCCCGGGCTTCGCGGCCCGACATAATGCCGCTGGACGTTGATATAATAACCAAACCCCGGCCGCCTAATACACTTGGGATCTCCTTGGCGGAGACATATACGCGGCGGCCCGGTTTGGATACGCGGACTAATGAGGTGATAACCTCGGGGTCTTGGGGCAATGTAAACTCGAGTGACTTAAAGCCGCCCGCTTCAGCGACGCGAACATCTACCAAATAGCCATTGGTTTTGAGAATACCAGCAACCTGCTCTTTCATCTTGGAATATGGCATAACCACGGTGTTTTTGCGGGCCGTGGCCGCGTTTCGGACGCGAGTGAGCAAGTCGGCGATTGGATCGTTGAAAAACATAACTTACTCCTTACCAGCTAGCCTTAGTAATACCTGGAACCTGACCCCGGGAGGCAAATTCGCGGAAGCAGATACGGCAGAGGCCGAACTTACGAATGTAGGCACGTGAGCGACCACAAACCTTGCAGCGATTGATCTTGCGGGTTGAAAACTTTGGCTTGCGCGTAGCTTTTACGATTAAAGCAGTTCTTGCCATTATGCAGTCCTCCTAAAGGGAAAGCCCATTAACTGTAGTAACCGCTTGCCTTCATTGGCTGTTTTGGCGGTAGTGACGATGTTGACTTGGAGGCCATGGACGACACCGACTTCCTCGAACGGAATTTGCGGGAAGATGCTGTGCTCTGATAAGCCGAGAGAATAGTTGCCGTGCGGATCAAAGGCAGTGTCGGAGATACCCCGGAAGTCACGGATACGCGGCAGCACAACCGATACCAGCTGATCCAAAAATTCCTGCGCCCGCTCACCGCGCAGGGTTACGGTGGTGCCGACCTTCATGCCATCACGAAGCTTGAATGAAGCGATGCTTTTACGGGCAACCGTAGTTACCGGGCGCTGTCCCGTGACCCGCTGGAGAGTCTCGGCCGCGGCATCGAGATGCTTGGCATCACTGACTGCGCGACCCACACCAGCACTCACCACTACCTTGATAATCCGAGGTACTTGGTGGGGATTGGTGTATCCAAACTCTTTCTTGAGGGCTGGTACGGCTTCCTTCACATATTTTTCCTTAAATCGATTCATTTCTTACCTGCCTTGCCGCTGTCCCCAGCGGGCTCGGCTTTTTTAGTCTTTTTACCTTCATGATTGCGACTGACTTTAAAGACGCGCTCTTTGCTGCCGTCCGGCTTAATTTCGTAACCGATGCGGGCAGGCTTGCCGCTGGCCGGATCGAGCACCATAACCTTGGCGGTATCGATGGGCTTGGTGATATCGAGGATTCCACCGCGCGGTTGTTTCTGAGACGGTTTGGTGTGGCGCTTGACCATATTAACACCTTCGACAACAACCTGGTTCTCGCTGCGCAGTATGGCGGTTACCTTACCGGTTTTCCCCTTGTCGCGGCCGCGAATCACTATGACGTTATCTTCACGCTTAAGTTTCATTACAATACCTCCGGCGCGAGCGACACGATTTTCATGTAGCCGCCGTCGCGCAATTCACGGGCGATTGGGCCAAAGATACGGGTACCGCGTGGCTGGCCGTCTTTGTTGACCAATACGGCCGCGTTTTCGTCGAAGCGGATACTGGAACCATCGGGGCGCTTTGTTTCTTTGGTGGTGCGGACGATTACGGCGCGTACAATTTCTTTTTTCTTAACTGCAGCGCCAGGAATGGCTGATTTGACACTAGCTGTGATGATGTCGCCGACAGCAGCGTAACGGCGGCGTGAACCACCTAACACTTTGATGCAGTAGATTTCTTTGGCGCCGGAGTTGTCGGCGACTCTGAGTCTGGATTCTGACTGAATCATGTTACGCCTCCATCTCCTTGGCGGTTACCTTACGAGCTACCAGCCAGCGCTTATCACGGCTGAGCGGCTTGGTCTCGGTGATTTCTACAAGATCCCCGATTTGGCAGGTATTGCCTTCGTCGTGAGCCTTGAACTTCGTGGTTACTTTGTACTTCTTGCGGTAGATCGGGTGCTCTTTAACGGTGTTAACCGCAACCACAACCGTCTTGTCCATTTTGTCGGAAACTACCGTTCCGTGCAGGGTGCGTATCATTGTGCGGCCTCCATTTTTGCGATTTCCCGCTCGCGAGTGATGGTTAACCCGCGGGCAATGGTCTTTTTTAACCGGGCCAGTTTCTTGACGTCCTTGGTCTCCTTGGTGCGGCTGTCGATAACAGCTTGGGCGAGATCAGCGCGGGACATGCGAATCAGCTCAGCCAGCTCGGCGTCCGTTTTTCTAGTAATTTCTTGATGTTTCATTATTCAACCTCTCCCGGGATTTCGCGGACCAGGAACCGGGTGCGGACCGGCAGTTTGTGGGCGGCCAGGCGCATGGCCTCGCGGGCTACATCCTCAGCGACGCCATCCATCTCGAACATAATGCGGCCAGGACGGACTTTGGCGGCATAGTGATCAATGGAGCCTTTGCCTGAACCCATGCGGACTTCGGCCGGCTTTTTGGTGATGGGAGTGTCGGGGAAGATGCGGATCCAGATTTTACCGCCACGCTTGATGTAGCGGGTCATGGCCCGGCGGGCGGCTTCGATTTGGCGGCTAGTAATACGCTCGCCGGTTTCGGCCTTGAGTGCAAATTGACCAAATGCAATGGTGGTGCCACGCGAAGCCTCGCCGCGGAGACGACCCTTCATTTGCTTGCGATACTTTGTCTTCTTAGGTAATAACATAGTTTTATCCTAGAACTTCGTGCCTTTATAGACCCATACCTTCACGCCAATGACGCCGTAGGTGGTGCGGGCCAGGCCGCGGGCATAGTCGATGTCGGCGCGCAGGGTATGGAGCGGGATGCTGCCTTGTGAAACTGACTCGCGGCGGGCCATTTCGGCGCCGTTGAGGCGGCCGGCTACGGCGACTTTAGCACCCAGAGCGCCGGATTTCATGGCGTTCTCGACGGCCATTTTCATGGCCCGGCGGAAGCCGATGCGGCGCTCCAACTGGCTGGCAATGTTCTCAGCCACGAGCTGGGCGTTGATCTCTGGTTTCTTGACCTCTTCGATAGAGACCTTGAGTGGACCGGTGGCGAGTTTGGTCAAAATATTTTTGAGTTCTTCAACTCCGGAGCCACCACGGCCGATTACTACGCCTGGTTTGGACGTATGAATGGTGATTACTAATTGGTTTGTGGAACGCTCAATATCAACGCGAGCAACACCGGCCCGCTTGTTGAGCTTCCCAGCGATAGCGCCACGGATTTTGAGATCCTGGATCAGATAATTGGCATAATCTTTGTCTGCATACCAGCGGGATTGCCAGTCACGGCTGAGCTGGAGGCGCATACTGCGGGGATCGATTTTTTGACCCATTACTTGGCCTCCTTCTTAGGTTCGTCAGTGTTCTTGGCTGGCTCTTCTGCTGCCGCGGGCTTGTTCACTTCGGTAGCCGGCTTGCCATCGGATACTATCACCGTAATATGACTGGAGCGCTTTAAGATCGGGGCAGCGCTACCCTTGCCACGTGGGCGCGAGCGCTTGAGTGATGGGCCGGGACCAATTAATACGCTCTCAACAACCAGCTCCCGGACTTTGGCGTTAAAGTTATTCTCGGCATTGGCAATCGCTGAAGTCAGCGCTTTACCAATTGGCACCGTAGCGCGTTTGTCGGTGTTGGCGAGGATGGTTTGGGCGTCAGTTGCCCGGCGTCCACGAATAAGACCAGCCACCAAGCCGGTTTTACGAGCTGACGTGCCCACGAATTTTGCTGTTGCGCTCGTCTTCATTATTTACCCTTTGCCAGCTTACCGCCATGATGACGGAATTTACGGGTCGGCGAGAACTCACCGAGCTTGTGCCCAACCATGTTCTCGGTCACGAAAACCGGTACGTGCATCCGGCCGTTGTGAACAGCGATGGTGTGAGTCACCATTTCTGGTGATATCGTGCAATCGCGTGACCATGTCTTGAGCACAGTTTTATCATTGGGCCCTAAAGCGACTACTCGCTGCAGCAGGCGCTGGTCTACAAATGGTCCTTTCTTGAGTGAACGGCTCATCTAGCGTCTCCTACCTTGATTGCGGCCACGGACAACCATTGCATTGGTAAGCTTGCGACGGCGGGTCTTGAGACCAAGCGCCGGCTTACCCCATGGGGTCTTCTGGCCATATTTATAAATTGCTGTTGGCTGGGCACCTTCACCACCACCATGCGGGTGATCAACCGGGTTCATGGCTTTACCACGAACCTGCGGACGCCAGCCTAAGCGGCGGCGACGGCCGGCCGAACCATACTTGATGTTCTGGTGGGCCTCATTGCCGACGGTACCGATGGTGGCCTGGCAGTCCTGATGGATCAGACGTACCTCGCTGCTGGGCAGGCGGACCTGCACGAAACCCTCACGACTAGCTTCTTTGGAGACCAGCTGGGCCTTGGCCCCGGCGCTTCGGGCGATCTGACCGCCCTTGCCGAGCACCAGTTCGATGTTGTAAATCTGGGTACCAGCCGGGATGTTCTTGAGTGCTAGACGATTACCGGTGCGGATGGCGGCTTCTTCTCCTGAGGCCAGCTGATCGCCGACCTTCATGCCGGAACCGGCTAGGACGTAGGCTTTTTTGCCACCATCGATTTGAACCAGAGCGATATTGGCTGAGCGGTTCGGGTCATATTCGATAGCAGTAACAACGGCTGAGGTTACCGAGCGAAAATCAAAGTCGACCAGGCGGTAGAACCGCTTGACCCCACCGCCACGGTGACGGACAGTGATTTTGCCCTGGTTGTTGCGGCCTGAACCGGCCTTCTTGGCTACGATTAATGAACGTTCAGGACGCTTCTTGGTCACAGCCGAAGTATCAGCCGTGGTCATGCCGCGGCGGCCGGGAGTAGTTGGTCGCAAGAGTTTAACTGCCATTATTTACCCTTCTCAAACAAGGTGATCGCTTGACCAGCCTTGACCTTAACCATAGCCTTTTTGACGTCGCGTTCACGACCCAGGAAGCGGCGGAACCGCTTGACCTTGCCTTTGGCGATGACTATGTTGACGTCAGTAACATTGACCTTGAAGGCGGCTTCGACTGCCTTGGCGACCTCAATTTTGTTGGTGTTTGTGGGGACTTCAAAAACATAAATTCCGCGTTCAGCCAAATGCATGGCTTTCTCGCTGATCTTGGGGGTAAGGATTAACTGACTCATTATTTCTCTCCCAACCAGCTGTTAACAGTTTCGAGGGCGTCTGTTGTGAAGATGATGTGGTCGGCATTCATAATTGTATAAACGTTAAGGTAAGTAGCCGAAACGACTTCCAGGCCGGAAATATTGCGGGTAGCCCGCTCAGTTAGATCAGTTTTGGCTGCTAGCACGAGTACGACGTTGCCGGCAAGACCGAGCTTGCTGAGCAGCTCGACGGTTGGCCGAACGCGGCCTTGCTGGCTGTCAAAGGCTTCGATAGTGGCGATGCGGCTGGCACCGGCTTGCAGACTGAGAGCCTGGCGGATGGCTTGGCGCTTCATCTTGAGTGGCAGCGTCAAGCTATAGTTTTCGTTGCCCGATGGGCCGAATATCACGCCACCGCCGCGCCAGTTCGGTACGCGGATAGAACCGACGCGAGCACGGCCGGTGCCTTTTTGACGCCATGGCTTCTTGCCGCCGCCGCGAACTTCTCCGCGTTTAAGCGTAGTGGCGCTCGTGGCACGGCCGTTAGCTAAGTATGTCCGGTAGGCTTGTCCAACTAATTCGTGGTTGGCTTCGAGTCCAAAGATGCTCTTGTTGAGCTTGGCTGCGGCGTCGTGCTTGGCGCCGGTCTTGGAGTAGGATACCGCTGTTGCCATTAGAAGCCTCTCACCATTACAGTGCCGCGCTTGGGACCGGGTACCGCGCCTTTGATTGCTAGGACATTCCGGCCGGCATCGACGATGACGACCTTGAGCCCTTTGACGGTTACCTGTGCGTTGCCCATCTGGCCGGCCATGCGCATACCTTTAAAGACATGCTCGGGGTAACCGGCGCCGATTGAGCCGGGTGCACGGTAGTTGTGTGAACCGTGTGTCTTGGGCCCGCGGTGGAAGTTGTGGCGCTTGATGGTGCCGGCAAAGCCCTTACCCTTGGAAATACCTGTTACCTGGACTTCATCTCCGGCTTCGAAGGCCGATACGTCTATCTGCGCACCAACCTCGAGCGCCAACGCAGTGGCTTCCGCTTCGCTTTGAGCCTTGGCATTGGGGTGGTTCGCGTTAACAGCGTTGAGGCGAATTTCACGCATAGTGCGTGAATTTACCCCGGCGGCCTTAAGGTGGCCTTCCTGGGGTTTGGGCTGATACTTGGCGTCGCCAAATCCGAGCTGAACGGCGTTGTAACCGTCGCTCTCGACCGTTTTCACCTGAGTAACGGTGCACGGCCCAGCCTGAATCAGCGTCACGCGGGCTACATTGCCAGCCTCATCGAAGAGTTGGGTCATACCGAGTTTTGTTCCGAGTATAGCCTTCATGGTTACCCTGTTAGAAAGTCTGGCAAAAACAAGCTCCAGGCTACGAGTGGTATCTGATGTTACTCAGACCTGCTCATGTCCTAGCTGAAACTTGCGAGTTGTGATGCATAGGCACCGACAAATACCATGCGACTATAGCTTATCTGATGGCTCTCTGTCAACAAGAATGTTTTGATGGAGCGTTTGAAGAGGCTGTAAGACTTGTGTTTAGATTCGCTTTATGTTATAATGTAGAGATGTTCGGCGGGATGTCCCGTCTAATGCCGAGCTGCCTTCACAACCCGTCTTCTCAAGGAGACTCAAATGAGCACCGCGACTCTATTCAAGACTGGCGACACCGTTGTCTGGAATCCGAGCCTACTTGATGACTGCGTTCACCCTGTCAGCTGGTATGGCAACGGCCCGTTCGTGGTTGTAAACATTCACGACCCGCAGACGGCTTGCCAGTATCCGGACTCTTACTGCCTGTTCGAAATCAACCACTCGTCGCACTGTGCCGCCTCAAACGCCCAGGCGGTCGGGCACCCGCAGCAAATCACCATCGGCCTCCCCGATGGAACGTCACTGGCAGCTCGGGGCGGAGAAGCCAACCGCCTCTCGGGCAAGTGGTTCGCCCACGCTGAGCTTGGTGTGACCACAGAAGCGACGCAACCCATTTCAGCGTGACCTTTTTACCCAACAAGCTGGGTTGACCGTCCAGACGACACATCGAAGGCAACTCCGGTAACCGTTAGACGTCCGCTATCCGGCCCCGCCGCTCTCACTATAGAGCGGCGGGGCCTTACTTTTTTCTTAAGCAGTAACTTCTCACTAACCAGGGGCTAGCTCGAAACCAGTCGCTAACGATTGGTGTTTGTCGGCAGCCCTCCAGTGACGTCACCCGTGAGAGATGGGGAGATGGCGAGACTCAGATGGATGACTTTATTGACAAATGTAATGTTATGTGATACAATAGAGGATTGATACAAATAAGTTAGGATTTATATGCAACCAGATTACTCATACACCAGCCTCACGTATGCCCGCCAGCTTATGTATTTGTTGGGCGTTATTATTGCAATTGGCTTTTTATATGGCCTAGTGCCACCAGTCTACACGCCAGTGCGGGTTGCATTAGCCCTGGCTCAATTTGGTTTGATGGCTTTGACTATGTGGATCACTATCCAGCGTGTGCTTGAGGACTATTAGACTAGAACGTTAGCCAGATTCCGCCAACTGAGGCGCTCAAGAGGGTGCCGATGATTAAAATGGCATATTCGATTTTGCGGTCGATGACAAAATGGTCTGACCGGGTAAAGAGAAGGCCCAGAGCCAACCCCAACGGAAACACTAGATAGCCGTTATGTTTAATCCAGATCGTGCTTAACAAAAAGAACAGCAGGATTTTGAGAAAATAGACACTATCGGCTTCACGGATCGTTGTTTTGGTTCGGGCTTTCTTCATGCCCTTATTAAACCATACTGGTTACGCTTCGGCAATGAGCTTAATGGCTGCGTCATTAAAGGCTGGAATATCGGCCGGTTTGCGGGAGGTGACCCAGTTACCGTCTACCACGACTTCTTGGTTAGTCCACTTGGCGCCGGCATTTATGAGGTCATCGGCAATGGTGTGGTAGCTGGTCATGTTACGGCCTTCGACGAGCTTGGCTGATATCAGTAGCCACGGCGCGTGGCAGATGGCGGCCACTGGTTTGCCGGCTTCGTCAATGGTGCGGACGAATTCTTGGGCGTGTTTGTCGATGCGCAGATGATCGGCGTTCATAGCGCCGCCGGGCAAGACTACGGCGTCGTAATCTTCAGGAGCGGCGCGACTTAAGACTTCGTCTACGGGAACTGTGATGGTTTTGTCGGCGTGGCGCAGAGCTTGGATTTCGCCGTCATGCGGTGCGATGATTACGGTTTTGGCGCCTGCCCGGTCCAGCGCGGCTTTGGGCTCGACTAGCTCACTTTCTTCGAATAGGCCGGTGGCCAGTATCGCCACGGTCTTGCCTGATAAGTCCATGTTGCCTCCTTAGCGACGATAATGAGAATACTAGCGTCTGAAGCATAGAGTACCAGATGGCAGGGCGGCTTTGTTAGAACTCACAAAGCCGCCCGTTTGTCTGGATGTGGGCGGTAAAAATGCTGATTGGTCAGCTCTTTTGGCAAAAAGCCCTGCTCATGCTCAAACCCTGGCTTCCATTGGTAGCCTTTGCCATATTCGAGTTGTTTCATGAGACCGGTGGGCGCATTGCGCAAATGTAGGGGCACCTCGGCTGATGGGTTGTCACGGACGGCAGTGGTGGCGGCAGCGATGGCGTCGTAGGCGTCGCGGTTTTTGGGGGATCTGGCCATGGCAATGGTGGCCTGGCTCAAAATAATGCGTCCCTCCGGTAGGCCGATTCGTTCGATAGCCTGAAACGTGCTCACGGCCAGGGGAAGCATGGTGTTATCGGCCAGCCCGACGTCCTCGGAGGCGAAGATAACTATACGGCGGGCAATAAACTTGGGATCTTCGCCGGCTTCAAGCATGCGGGCCAGGTAAAACAAGGCTGCGTCGACTGCCCCGCCACGCATGGACTTGATGAAGGCCGAGATGAGATTGTAATGGTATTCACCGCCTTTGTCGTATTTGAGGCTGGTTTTTTGCATGGCTTGCTTGATGGTGTCGGGGGTGATGCTATCGGCTAGGCCGGCGGCGGTCTCCAGGCCGCCTAAGGCCACGCGGGCATCGCCGCCGGCCAGCTCGGCCAGCAGGCGGGCGGCTTCGGGCTCGATGGTTTTGCCATCCAACTCTCGCATACCCCGTTCAACAATGGCCGTTAACTGGTCGGGGCTGAGTGATTCTAGCACCACGACGCGGCTGCGCGAGAGCAACGGTCCGATGACCTCGAACGATGGGTTCTCGGTCGTGGCGCCGATGAGTATAATGGTGCCATTTTCCATGTGTGGCAAGAAGGCGTCTTGTTGGGCCTTGTTGAAGCGGTGAATTTCGTCAACGAACAACACGGTGCTTTGGCCGACTTTGCGCCGCTGGGCTGCGCGCTCAATGACCTTTTTGACGTCGGGTAAGCCGCTGGTGACGGCCGATATTTCCTCAAAGGCAAAGTCGCCACCAGCGGCAATGATCCGGGCTAGGGTAGTCTTGCCGGTGCCAGGTGGGCCCCAGAGAATGAGCGAGGTCGGCTGGCCACTCTGGATGAGAGTGCGCAAGAACTGGCCCTCCCCCACTATTTGAGCCTGACCGATAAACTCGTCGAGCGTGCGCGGGCGGACCCGGTCAGCCAACGGCCGCTGTGCTTCACCGAATAGATTCATGCTAATGATTATACATCCTTGTTCGGTTTTTGTATGCAGATTGGGTAGTATTTACGATTGGTGAGGCAATGTTTCCGGTAAGCCGGCTTCAGCCAGGAACCGTTCATAGGCTTTATTAGCTGATAGCTCGATGGTTGGGGTTTCTTTGATGAGATTGTGCCGGTATTCAGTCCGCTTGGGTTGCTTTCTGGCATCAAGGAAGTATTTCTGCAGCTGCTCGCGGTCCTCAGCCGTGATTGACTTTAGAAGTTCGGGGTGCTGTGTAGCGATCTCGTGAATTATTTCAATGCGACGCTCGTACTCGTTTTGATCCCGATATTCCATAATGTCCTCCCAGCGTTAGGTGCCGCTATTATCATATTGACCGAAGGGTGTTGTGTTATTGGTTATTCTTACAATATTTTGTTGACAGTCAATATTAACTTGTAAATAATGCTAAACACGACTAGACTTCACGTCCAGATAAGGCCAATAGCTTGGTTTGCAGACTGGCGTCAGGCGGGGTAGGCACCGCTGGTCCAAATGCGCCGGAGGCTCGCCAGCTTTCGGCTATGGGTTCGAGCCAATCATAGACGGTCTGGATTAACTTCTCGTCCAATTGTTCATCTGCACCGATGGCCCGCGCCAGGTCCCAGCTGTGTATGACATGATCGATGGTCATATGTTGAAGGTATTCGGAAGCTGGTGCATCGCCATAAGACAAATGCACGGGATGGCCGAGATCTGTTAGCTTATTAATGCTGGCCTCGGCGGCTTTAGCGTTTTTGCCCCAACCGGCTTTGGGGTCGGCGCCCAAGGCATCGTCTCGAAAATCACCGGCGACTTCGGCTATGCGTTTTCCGCCTAGCATAGGCGGAATCCAGCGATTTTCATCGGCGACATGGGCAACTAGATCGCGTACGTTCCACTCGGTGTTAGGCGTGGGTGCGTCCCACTGGTTGTCTTGGATCTGAGCCACGAATTTGCTAAACAATTGATTGGACCTGACAAACGCTTCGATTTCCCGCATATTGACGCTCCTTGTTTTGGTTATCTTAGCAGAGTGATACTTAAGATTCGCTGGTGAAATTTATGGACATTTGCAGTGAAATTTGAGACAACTAGGTTATGATTGATAGCCGCGAAATAATTGAGAATGACTGTACGCCCGAGCAGTGGGCAGATTTTGAATCTAAGGTTGAGATGCTTGAACCCGAGGAACTAGGGGCAATTGCCGACCGGCTAGGGTTGCGGATCGGTGAGAATGAGCCCTGGGAAACGTTTCGCAATGAGTTTGGCAGCCAAAGCTGGTACGATTTCACTGAGGCTTACGAGCATGTTATGGCCACAGATTATTAATGTTCTGACCAGTAAATAAAACAGCGGCAGAGGGGGTCGAATCCTCTACCGCTGATGGTCGTTGGTTATGGCTGTAGTTGATCTACGGTGCAGGGAATGTTCCGCCAGCCCCGGCCACCATCGTGATTTGGACTGGTGACGGTGTCTGGAAGGTAGCCGATTTTGCCTTTTAGCCGGCGGTCATCGACTAGGTTCCAGATATTGGAGCCAATGCCGCGGTCGTCCGTAGTAACTCCGCCAATCACCTGGCACCTGATGTGCAGCGGTGGGTTAACCTCGCCGTTAGCCAGGAATTGACCCTCGACTGGACTCCACGGTACTTCATCCTTGGTGTAGGCCGCCGAACGCCAATTTGGCTCTCGCCGTAGTGGATAGTCGCATGGCCGTCCAAGATCCGGGTTGGTTCTGGCCGGGACGTTTTTGCAACCGGGCAAGCCATTGGCCATACTGGTGAGATCAACATAGTCCTCAAACGGAGCGCCGCAAATCATTGTCGTGTGGTGAATAGGAATTGAACCGCCGCCTTCGACAGGAATACTGCCCGCCGGCGGGTCTTTCTCGTTGCAGTCGGCATGCTTTGACGGTGAAGGCGGTAGACCCGGTTCGGGGTCGATGGGGCTGATTGCATTCGGTGCTACTCTTTGGTCTGACGATGGGTTGACGTCCTGACCGGTGCAGCCGGTTAGCAACAACGCGAATCCAAGTACTAAAAGTGCTATCCGCTTCATCATCACTCCTTACGGTTGAATGAACGGACTCACTGCGAGATTGTATAGCATTCTAGGTCAAACGTCCAAGTGACTTACGGACGGCGGCCTGACAGACCGAGGAGCCGGTTTTGCAATGGCGCATCGGATGAGACCTCTACCGGCTCGAGGAAACTTCGTCCCACAGTCCTTGGACCAGACCTTTGACCGCTGTGGTGGCTGTAGTAACAATATTCGCAAAAGCGGCCTTAGGGTTATCCCCTAGCAGATCTCCATCATAATTTATTGCCAACTTCGCTGATGGTTTTGCCGGTATCGCGTAAGTTCAGATCTTTTTGAGGACTTTCAAGCTGAAACCAGTCGGGCAGCTTCATACTCCATTGGTCATCTTTGATTTGTTGGACTACGTTGTTTAATGCTTTGTCGGTATGATGAATATCTGTTGTTCGCTCATGGAAGATGCCTTGCTTAGCTTAGTTGAGTTTATACCGTGGGTTTACGTTGGTCATTATACTGTCGCCTATTGCCCCAATTCATGGCTGGGCAATTGTTCTTGCTCAAGCTTGATACTGAGCAGCTTAAGCTTGGGTTTTTTGTACATTGATCCTCGAATCACAGCGGCATTAATCAAGATGTGCTTTTTGTAGTAGTCGATATATTCATCCGTAGTTGTGTCCACAATAGGATAAGCCATCAAGACTATTCGTGTTGAATCATGGATCTTGATGCCAAGGTGTTCACCATTTGAACTTTGTAGACTTACCAGTTCCGCCTTTAACCTAACTTCCTTGCCATCTTGAAATTGGGGCAGGATTATTTCCTTGTCCTCTAAATATTCCTCCAATGTCTCATCGTTCACAACAGCTAAGACTGATTTGGGTTGGGATCCAATCTCAATAGAGTCAACCGTATCATCAATAAGCGGGGAGAATGCTTTTTTATAACGTCCTTCATGAATAAGCTTTCTCAATGGTCGCACGTATGCTACTGGAACCCTTGAGACGATCTCGGGCGAGCCAATGTTTCTTTTTATTCCACGAGAATGCCCTATAAGGTACCCCACAAAAAGCCCTAGTAATGTTTCGAGGGTAGCTTGATCCAATGGATTTTTTGCAAAATAGTCGTTAAGTGTCCGGTGCCCTGTCCCTAAAAACTCAAGTGCACCTTTATATCTTGTAGGGTCAGCTACTTTTAGAAAATTTAAGAAAGGATTTACATCTGCAAAAGGTAGACCGCTTGTAATGATTTGTATGATAGTAGGGATAAGGACTGAGCCACGCTCACTGCCTGCCGCATATACCGACATCTCCCCCTTGATCTTAGAAAGTTTTGCGATTTCAAGAAACACCTGCTCGAAGCCTTCAAGAGATCGCGCAAGTTGACCCATTGGGATCTCGGTCGAGCCGTCAACTGGGATATATCGAATGTATAAGTTTGGGTTCATAGCTAAGAAGTGAGTTATGTTTTCGAATGTTTTTCTTACTCAAAAGCCCCCTTGCGGGGGCCCTCGACGAGCTAGAATTACATTTTGATTTCGATATCGACGCCGGCCGGAAGGTTGAGATTCATGAGGGCATCGATGGTTTTGGGGGTGGGATCGGTGAGATCGATGAGGCGCTTGTGGGTTCGCATTTCGAATTGCTCGCGGGCGTCTTTGTAGACATGCGGGCTGCGAAGTACGGTTGTGACATTGCGCTCGGTGGGGAGCGGAATAGGTCCGGCAACGGTAGCGCCGGTACGGATTGCGGTTTCAATAATTTGTTTGGCACTTTGGTCGATGACCTTGGAGTCATAGGCCTTAAGACGGATACGAATACGTTGCTTACTCTCGGTTGCGGCTGTGGCCATGGGGGTACTATCTTTCGATCATATTAATTAGTCATTTGCTGGGTTTGATTTAAGCAGAGACGAGGTCAAAAGTCAAATAGGGGCTCGCACTGGATGTGCGAGCCCCTATGGGGTGTAGATAGCTAGATGTGTTGGCGGGCAGCCCAGCTCTGCAGTTCGGCTAAGCGGGTCTGATGTACCCAGACGACCTCATGACTCCGCCAGCGAACCTCACGCGGGGTGATGGCGCTGAAGGGCTCGAAGGTCGCCCGCTTTGGATCTGGCGCAAGGGCGACGAACCCAAGTGTGTGACTGATACCAAATACAGGGGCACAATCCCAGGGCGTGTCGTTGTACGGCTCGTTTACGAGCAGGCCGACTTCCCCTTTCCAGAGTCTGGCAAACATTACCGACATGCTGCCGTTGTCGATGAGGATATGTTTGACCAGGCCATTGGTTGCCGGCGAGACCAGGCGGCGAATAAGCCAACTGTAGGTGCTGGGGTGTTCCCGAAGAATAGCAACTTGCTTAGTCAGCGGTTGGCCCCGACCGATCGCGGACAATTTTTCCGAATGCACCAGATCGGTGATTCGGTGGACGTTGATTGAATCTGGGCGATAGCCGTAGATCTCGCCGGTGTTGATGTCGCCAACGAAGGCCGATAACACCTGTCCGGTGTCGAAATCAACCAGTGCGATCTGCGTGGCAACGCCGGTTGATTGCCGGCGACCGAAGGCTTTGGTGCCGTCGAGCGGGTCGATGATGGCATAGAGCTGTCGGCCGGGTATGGTGCAAGGTTCGCGGTGATCATGTTCTTCGGCGATGATGCCGAAGCCGGGAAAACACTCTTTCAGGCTAGTGACGTATCTATCTTGAGCTGCTTCGTCTGCATCGGTTACCAGGTCGTCTGGACGTCCCGGTGAGTCCTTGGCTCTGGCCTCGAAGATTAGCCTTTTGGCTTGAATGATTCGCATGGCCCGCCGGACTAGTTCTTTGAGAATGATTCCGACGGCATGCCCGTTAAGCGCTCCGATATCGAGTCCGCTAGTTGTGGGTGAGCTCGTCATATCTCCTCCCTGTGTCTGCGCTTGATACCGGTAGGCCTTGGCTGGTGAGGAGCAGGCGGTTGGAGCCTACGACCATTAGCTTGAGAGTGCGGCGCCAATGCCAGATACCTTGGTCGAAACCGTACGAGTTCGCAGTCAGTGGCTGTAGCTTGGGCCCTAAACCGAGCAGCACTGCTGACCGGATGAAAGCATCAACAACATTGCTTTGTTGCTCCAGCTCTTTGTCGGTTAACTGACGCTTGGTCTTGAGCCAGTGAAGCAAAAAGCTTCGGCTGACCTGGGGCCCATCGACAATATCCTCGAGAATACTAACGATGTGCTCAAGCCCTGGCTTTTTGATATGGTCTTGCTCGTTATTGCGTGAGACTCGAAGGCAGTTTCGAACCGTATCCCAGCTGAACAGCCAGGACCCGTCTAAACAGTTGATCGACCGGGCTTCAATGCGTAGACCAAGCCAGCGAGGTACGCTGGCTTGGTGAATAACGCCGAGACCGAAGCTTTGGCCGCTCCCAAGTTGGATGCCGTGCCATTCAGTGCCGGAAGGGTCACGGCGGTAGAAAATTACCTCTTCGGGCTTGACCCCACAGGAGAGCAAGGCGTCGACAAAGTACTCAAGCAAACTTTGTTGGTGCTCCAGCATCATGGTGCCAAGACACTGGGTGAGATTGGCGATGAGAATTTTGCGTTCAATGGGGTTGATGTCGTGGATGCCCGGCATGCTGCGTCCAATCTTCAGAAGTTGGATTGTGAAAGAACTCGGATAGCCATTACTTGGCCCTGGCGGCTGGTGACTTGGGTTCGGGCGTAAGACTGAGCCCGTACCGAGTCAACCTTTCGACAACCTCGGTAGTTGCCTGGTCATTCATCCCAGTTGCATGGTCATCATTATGGCCTAACATGGCAATCTCTGCGCGTGTCCACGCTACAAGATCACGCAGTGTGTCGAGTTCAGCCCTCTTGATATTGTTATAGGCCCGGACTGACAAGTCCAGGTCCTCGATTGGCATGGCCAGGATATCCTGTGGGCCAAGCCCGCTATCATACTCGGGTGGTTGAGCCTCCATGGACATTGTAACCTTCACCGGCAGCGCGTTTTCGTGGGTAGCGACGATACTCACCAACGCCATGACATTCGATGGCGAGCCGTCCAGTACAAGCGTGAGAATCATGTTAGCTCCTCGATAGAAGGTACATACCCGCCTCGATTATGCCATGATATTCGTAAAATACCAAAAAACGGACCGAGAGGCCCGTTTTTTGGTATTAACTGATGGATACTTAAATTACTTGAGGATCTTGGTCACGACGCCGGCGCCGACGGTGCGGCCACCTTCGCGGATGGCGAAGCGCAGGCCTTCTTCCATGGCGATCGGGGCGATGAGCTCAACCTTCATCTGGATGTTGTCACCCGGCATAACCATCTCGACACCGTCCGGCAGCGTTACGGCGCCGGTAACATCAGTGGTACGGATGTAGAACTGAGGCTTGTAGCCCTTGAAGAACGGGGTGTGACGGCCACCTTCGTCCTTGTTGAGGACGTAGACTTCGGCGTCAAACTCGGTGTGCGGTGTAACCGAACCTGGTTTAGCCAGAACCTGGCCGCGCTCGATGTCGGTGCGCTCAATACCGCGCAACAGGGCGCCGACGTTGTCGCCAGCCTGGGCGTCAGGTAGCAGCTTCTTGAACATTTCGACGCCAGTAACTGTGGTGGCTTTGGTGGGCCGGATGCCGACGATCTCGACAGGGTCGTTAACGTGGACTTTTCCCTGCTCGATACGGCCGGTAGCGACGGTGCCACGTCCCTTGATGCTGAAGACGTCTTCGATAGGCATCAGGAATGGCTTGTCGACCTCTCGCTTAGGATCGATCAGGAAGTCATCCATGGCCTTAACCAGCTCCAGGATGGACTTCTCGGCATCAGCGTCACCCTCGGTGGCCTTAAGGGCCGAACCTTTGATGATCGGGGCGTTTTCGTCGAAGCCGTTCTTGGCGAGCAGTTCGCGAATTTCCATTTCGACGAGCTCGGCTAGCTCCGGGTCGGCCATGTCCATCTTGTTCATAAAGACTAAGACTGACGGCACACCAACCTGGCGGGCCAACAGGATGTGCTCGCGGGTTTGAGGCATAGGGCCATCAGCGGCTGAGACGACCAGGATAGCTCCGTCAACCTGGGCAGCACCGGTGATCATGTTCTTGACGTAGTCGGCGTGACCAGGCATATCGACGTGAGCATAGTGGCGCTTCTCGCTCTCGTACTCCTGGTGCGAGGTGGCGATGGTGATGCCGCGCTGGCGCTCTTCAGGAGCATTGTCGATCTGAGCGTAGCTGATCGGCTTGTTAATATCGGACGGCAGGTGCTTCGCTAGCACCATGGTAATGGCCGCGGTCAGCGTGGTCTTGCCGTGGTCGACGTGACCCATGGTACCGACATTGAGGTGCGGCTTATTGCGTTGGAATTCAGCCATTGATACTCCTTTAGTGATTCCGTTTAGTTAAGAGTTAATGTGGCAGCTCTGCCACGCGGGAGGCCGGAAAAGGCGCCGCATTAGCTATCTACCTCGGGAACCAATTTATTGTCATTTTGAGTGAAAAGCATTTTAACATAAAAAATACCTCCCACCGGGAACCTCCATATTATAGGCAGAGAGAGCCCTCATTGTAAAGCCCTTAAAAAGGAGTAGCCCGGCTGTTAACCGGGCTATGCTCTATCCGGAACTAGATGGAGCAAGGAAAGGCGGGTGGGGCGGTAGTGGTGTTACGTGGCGGAAGCTACCGCCCCGCCCTAGGTTCACCTCGCCGATGGTGGGCTCGAGGTGAACCGGTCTGTGGTTTTGCGAAAGGGGGCGGAACGGCTGGGGGTTAACGCCGTTCCGCCCTATGGGCGCATCTCGCCGGCGAGAAGCGGATCGGAGTATGCGCCTTGATTGGCGGGTGAATCTGTCCACCCGCCGCGTGCGTTTTTGGCGATGAGGCGATCACCAAACGCACGACCTTGGCGGCCGGAACCGGGTGCGCGATGGCTGCTATGAAACGCTGCGCCGCAGCCAGCTGCAGACTGGCAGTATTGATAGCGCATGATCATTGCTTCCGACGCAGCGTACAGCCGGTTCCGGCCCAGGAGTCTGGATTACCCGCATCAAGTATCCAGACTCCGTCTCGAATATTACAAGGAAAGCTTGAGCCGGCTTATGCGCGGAGGTGGGGGGTTAGAACCTACGCGTGCCGGCTGCCTTGACCGCAACAGCAAGGCGCCTTCTTTCCAGTAGCCAGTTCCGAGCCGTGTCAGCGGCTCGGAACTGGTGTGAGCAAACGCGGAAGGCCAGCGCTCCTGGCGAACCAGTCTCACAACTTAGCGCGCTTGAGCGTGCGTTTGAGAATTTTATCAATTAACCCATGCGGGCGCAATAATTTATCCAACAAAAAGACCCGCCAGGTGCGGGTCTGATCGTGTAGGCCGTAACCGGTTAGGCTTTAGCGGCGCGCTTGGAGATAATCTCTTCAGCGACGTTGCGAGGTACTTCTTCGTAGTGGTCGAACTGCATGGAGTTTGAGCCGCGGCCTTGGGTCATGGAGCGCAAGCTGGTGGTGTAGCCGAACATCTCGGCCAGTGGCACCATGGCGGCGATGACTTTGGCGCCGGAGCGGTCTTCCATGCTTTCGATACGGCCGCGCTTGGAGTTGAGATCGCCGATGACGTCACCCATGTACTCTTCGGGGACGACAACCTCAACTTTCATGACTGGCTCAAGAATGATCGGGTCGGCTTTGCGGACGCCTTCCTGGAGAGCCATGGAGCCGGCAATTTTGAAGGCCATTTCGCTGGAGTCAACGTCGTGGTAGGAGCCGTCGTAGAGCTTGACCTTGAGGTCCACGACCGGGTAGCCGGCAAGCACGCCGTTTTGCATGGCTTCTTTGACGCCCTGTTCGGTCGGGTTGATGTACTCGCGTGGGACGACACCGCCGACGATGGCGTTATCCCAGACAAAACCGCCGCCCATTTCGTTGGGCGATACTTCGAGCCAGACGTCACCGTACTGACCACGACCACCACTTTGGCGCACGAATTTGCCCTGGACCTGAACGGTCTTTTTGATGGTTTCACGGTAGGCAACCTGGGGTTTACCAACATTGGCTTCGACCTTGAACTCACGCTTCATGCGGTCGACGATAATGTCGAGGTGGAGCTCGCCCATGCCGCTAATGAGGGTTTGAGCGGTTTCTTCGTCGGTGCGTACGCGGAAGGTGGGGTCTTCTTCGGCTAGGCGCTGGAGAGCGGTACCCATCTTTTCCTGGTCGGCTTTAGTTTTAGGCTCAACAGCAATGGAAATAACCGGCTCGGGGAAGACGATGCTTTCGAGAATGACCGGGTGATCGAGGTCGGTCAGAGTGTGACCGGTGGTCGTGTTCTTGAGGCCGACAGCGGCAGCAATTTCGCCGGCGTGGACTTCCTGGACTTCTTCGCGGGAGTTAGCGTGCATTAAGACGAGACGGCCGATACGCTCCTTTTCACCAGTTGAGGCGTTGAGGATGTAGGAACCGCTTTTGACGATGCCGGAATAGACACGGAAGAAGGCCAATTTACCGATGAACGGGTCAGTGGCAATTTTGAAGGCCAGGGCGGAAAATGGCTCAGAGTCGGAAGGCTTGCGCTCGATTTCGTCGCCGGTCTTGGGGTCGGTGCCCCAGACTGAGCCAATGTCGAGCGGGTTGGGCAGGAAGTCGACCATGGCGTCGAGGAGCTTCTCGACGATGACACCGCGGCCATCACCACCGGTAACGGCAAAGAATTGGCCGGTCAGGACGCTCTTGCGGATGGCTGATTTGAGCTCGTCAGTTGTTAGGACGTGGCCTTCGAGGTACTTTTCCATGAGTTCATCATCGGCTTCGACGGCGGCTTCGACCAGGTGCTGGCGGTAGCGTTCAGCCCTGTCCTTCATGTCCTCGGGGATTTCGCCTTCGATGAGTTCGTGGTCTTTGTAGTCTTTGTAGGTGTAGGCTTTCATTTCGATGAGATCGATGACGCCATTGATTGTCTGCTCAAAGCCGATTGGGAGGTGGATGGCGTAGGCGCGCTTGCTCAGGCGCTCGTGGATGCTGTCGAGGCTCTTGTAGAAGTCACCGCCGGTCTGGTTGATTTTGTTAATAAAGCAAATACGCGGAACGCCGTACTTGTCAGCCTGTCGCCAAACAGTTTCGGACTGTGGTTCCACGCCCATCTTGCCGTCGAAAACTGTGACAGCGCCGTCGAGTACACGAAGACTGCGCTCGACTTCGACGGTAAAGTCGATGTGGCCGGGGGTGTCGATGATGTTGATGCGCTTACCCTTCCAGAAACAGGTAGTGGCGGCTGATGTAATGGTGATGCCACGCTCGCGCTCCTGCTCCATCCAGTCCATGGTGGCCTCGCCCTGGTGGACCTCACCGATCTTATGGGTTTTACCAGTACGGTAAAGAATACCCTCAGTTGTAGTAGTTTTACCGGCGTCGATGTGGGCGATAATGCCTATATTTCGAGTGTTTTCGAGCGAGTATTCGCGGGCCATGGTAGTGAATGAAATCCTTTGATTAGTTAGATTCGGCGCAAAACAAAACAGCGCCGAGCGCACTGGTTGATGTTATTCTAAAGTATTTTGATAGCCTTATCAAGCTGAGGTATATAAACGAAAGTGTCAAAAGTGTCACTGGGAGTTGTCATATTAGGCTGGGAGTGGTAGAGTAATGAAGTCATTATTGCACATATTGTGCAACGTGTGTGCAGTTAATGAAGTAATGGCCAGAAACCCTGCTATCCGAGAGAAGGTATGATGTCCAGTCTGCTGACCGGACCCGGACCCGTCCGCGCCGACGACATCGCAAGCGGTGAAGTCCTGATCCAAGATGCTGATGAACTGAGTAGTCGGGTGATCGCCAAAATGGGCCTTAATGCTGAGCAGCGAATGGCCGTCACCGGTAAGACTGAGTTGCTGGAACGCCAATTCCGTGCGCTCGACGAGCATCTGCAGCCGTTTGGTGAGGAGATGACCGGCCTGGTAGCTCTGTCCTCGGCCTACGACCCATGGCATGACTGTCTGCGGCTCCAAGGCGTTTATAAGGGCGGTTGGCGGCTCGATACGAGCGTAACCGGCCCAGAAATGTGTTTCCTGAGTCGGGGCATGCTTGATAAGGCCGATGTCCTCGGCATTTACAAAGAAGGTGGCAAGAGCGGAGTGCCAATTGACGCCAACCATTACACGCCTGCTGAGCTGGTGGGCGTGGCTCGTGGATTTGCCGTTTGCTTCCGGGATATTCTTGGTTCAACGTACGTTGCGGCCACCGACCTGGGTAGTAAGCCTGAGCATATGGCTGTGATGGCTGAAATCGTCGGCCCCGACGGTGTTACCGGCAAGCCCGGCGCGTTGCCGGGTCAAAGCCTATGTACCGGTTACGGTGCCGCTGTTATGGCGCACCTGGCTGCCGGCCACTATGGCATGCCATTGGAATTCGGAACACCGGTCATCGTCCACGGGTTCGGTAAGGCCGGCCAGGTTATGGCCCGCTTCCTGCAGCGCTGGGGCTGCCGTATTGTCGGTGTGGCAGACGAATGGGGCAATATCAAGTCGAAATCGAACATTGATGTCGATGATCTGTCCCGGCACACGAAGGTGACGGGTAGTGTCGCTGGCTTCCGGGACACTACCATGGTTGATGACGAGGAATGGCTCGGCTTGAATGCTGTTCTCCTAGCAGTCGCATCCAAGGAGAACATTCTTACGGTCGACAATGCAAACTTGGTTCAAGCAGACCTGGTGGCCGGCCCGGCCAACGGTTTCGGTACCTGGGGTGCTCAGGAGATTCTGAGAGCAAACGGGAAGATTTACTTGACCGACCGGCTCGACAGCATTTATGGCGTCTACGGCTCGGATCTGGAGCTGGCCCACTTCAAGGGCGACCAGGATGCCGTCTTGGAGCGAGTCCATGACAGGGCTAGTCAGGACTTTCAGGCGGTCATGAAGGTTATGAGGCAGTTTGACATTCATACCTTGACCGAGGGAGCCCAAGCTCTTGCCTACAGCAACCGGCTCGCATCCATGGGTATCTCGCTTAACTAGACAGAGCCCGCATCATGACCCTTCTATCCGGTTTTCCGGATGGCAGGGTTTTTTTTGTATTGATAGAAAAAGCGTTGATTCCTTGCCCATAATAGGGACAAAGAACCAACGCGGCGGGCTATTGCTCGCTTGCTACTGCTGATCGTAACTGCTCCAGCCACTGGTGTAGTTCAACCGGCAGACGATCACCCAATGAATCCAGGTGATCGTTATACTGCGCCAGCTCGTGGGCCCAGGCTGCGGGGCTGTAGCTGGTGAGCTCGGCCAGAGCTTCGGGAATCAGATCGAGCCCGTCCAGATTGAGATCTTCCGGGTGAGGCAGGAGCCCGATGGGTGTCTCGTGGGCGCCGACTTGGTCATCGAGCCGGCGGAAGATCCACTCAAGTACCCGGGCGTTTTCGCCGAAGCCCGGCCAGAGGAACTGGTTATCGGCGTTTTTGCGGAACCAGTTGACAAAGAAGACTTCCGGCAGTGCGCCGGGGTGCGGTGCTTTGTTCGCCAGTTCCAGCCAATGGCGGTAGTAATCGCCGACATTGCAACCGAGGAACGGTTTCATTGCCGACGGGTCGAACCGCAACCGGCCAATTGGTCCTTCGGCAGCGGCCGTAGTCTCGGACGCCAATGTGGCTGCTCCGAACACGGCTTCCGTCCAATTTCTGGCTTCCCGCACCAGCGGTACTATGTTCGGGCGCCGGCCGCCATACAGGATTGCCGAGATCGGCACACCCGCGGGATCGTCCCAGGTGTAGGCATCAGCAATTGACAGGTTGCCAAGTGGTACTGCCGCCCGGGCGTTGGGGTGGGCCGCTGGAGTGTCTTGGCCTTGGCACCATGGTTGCCCACGCCAATCGCGCAGGTTTGATGGAGCCGAATGGCCGATTCCCTCCCACCAGATATCGCCGGCTTCAGTGTAGGCGACGTTTGTGAACAGAACGTTGCCCCGACCCATGGCCTCGATCATGTGGGGGTTGGTTTGGGGACTAGTGTGCGGGACAACCCCAAAAAATCCGGCTTCCGGGTTGATCGCATAGAGACGGCCATCGTCACCAAATCGCATCCAGGCAATATCATCTCCTAGTGTTTCGATCCCCCATCCTGGAAGAGCCGGTTGCATCATGGCGAAGTTGGTCTTGCCACAGGCTGACGGGAAGGCTGCCGCCAGGTAGTGAACCTTGTCCTCCGGACTTGTCACCCTAATGATAAGCATGTGCTCGGCCAACCACCCCTCCTTGACCGCAGCCGCTGAGCCAAGCCGCAATGCCAGGCACTTTTTGCCGAGCAGGGCGTTGCCTCCATAGCCGGAGCCGAAGGACCAGATTTGCTGACGCTCTGGAAAATGGCTGATGGTGATGTTGTCCGGATTACAGGGCCAAGGCACGTCGGGCTGGCCTGATTCAAGTGGGACCCCCACTGAATGGACGCCGGCGATGAAATCATCGTGCTTGGTCATTGCGCGGAGCACCTCGATGCCCATTCGAGCCATGATACGCATACTTACGACGGCATAGGGCGAATCTGTCACCATAATGCTGATACGCGAGAACGGGCTACCTAGCGGTCCCATGCAATAGGGCACGACGTACATAGTGCGTCCGCGCATACTGCCGGCAAATAACTGCCACATGCTGGCACGCATCTCGCCCGGCGCCATCCAGTTATTGGTGGGGCCGGCGTCGGCTACGTTGGTCGTGCAGATGAAGGTCCGGTTCTCGACCCTGGCAACATCGCGAGGGTCGGACAGGGCCAGATGGCTGTTTGGCCATATGGCATGATCAAGCTGTCGCAGCGTGCCGGCGCGGACCATTTGGCGGCGCAGCGTCCAGTCTTCTTCTTCGCTGCCATCACACCAGACCACTTCATCGGGTCGGCAGTGCTTGACCCAGGCGTCGACAAACCGCTCGACATTGGGATTAGCAAACTCCTGTGCTGTGGTTACAGCCAGTGACATTGTTCCTCCTCGGTTGTGTGTATCTTAAGGTGCAGGTAGTTATTGTATCGCTCTAAGCGGCAAGGTTCCAGAGCTTGAGTCCAATGTCGTCGTCGTAGGCCTTCGTGAAGGCAGTGGGTAGCGGCCGAATCATGAGTTCGAGGGTGGCCGAACAAACGCCTCTGGCCAAATGGCCGCCAAATACTGTCATAGCCGCATCAGAGACGGCGATGTGACAATGGGCAAACGGCTGGCCGTCTACCAGACTGACGTTTCCGATGAGCGAAACAACTTCGTAAATGCCGTCAAGCTGCCGCTCGGTAAACTTTTTGGTATCGCGGCGATAGTGGGCTAGGGTGAGTTTTTCGGCTGACCCGAGGCCGGTAACCTCGGCGTTGTGAATACCATGTTCGCTGCAGGCCGTCTCTATACTACTGAGGATATAGTCGCCGATTTCAAGGCGAACGATCAATCCGGCGCTGGTAGACGCGGTTTTCATGCTAACTCCTCGCTCAGGCAGCTAGCTAGCTCAGGTGCGATATCTTGGTAACCGGATACTGACATGCATATCACTACGTCACCGGCTCTGGCATCGGCTGCTATACGGTCGGCCAGCTTGGTTCGGTCCGGCTCGAACACGGCTGTTTTACTAAGTCCGGAAACGATATCAGCCCCGCTAACGGTTTGCCGGTGCGCGGCTTCGCGGTCGCCCTCGATGTCGGTGATATAGATGGTGCCGGCACCATCGAAGGCGGCTTGGTATTCGGCAAGAAAGGCTTTGGTCCGCGAGTAGGTGTGTGGCCGGAAAACTATCACCAGCCGCTGATTTTTAAAATGTAATTTGGCCGCCTCGATGGTAGTTTGGATTTCTGTGGGGTGATGGGCATAGTCGTCAATGACCGTAACTCGGTCTTTTGGACGGGTCAGTATATTAAACCGACGGTAGGCACCTTTGAAGGTCGCGGCGGGGTCTAGTAGCTGATCGAGCACCAGACCTTCCCCTACTGCTACGGCTATGGCCGCTAATGCGTTGAGGACATTGTGCCGGCCATACAGAGGCACGGCCATCCGGCCAATGACACCTTCGCTCGTTTCGACGTCGAATTCGATGCCGGTCGGTAGGTAGGTAATGTTGCGGGCGATGTAATCGCCTTCTTCTAATCCATACGTTATGACCTGGCATTTAGCTTTGTGTGCTATGTGCTTCACGGTTTCACTACCCGACCAGGCGACGAGCCGTCCGTCTGATGGCAGCGCCTGGACCACTTTAGTAAACTCACCAACCACAGCTTCAAGATCGGCGTACATATCGGGATGATCATGTTCGATGGAGGTTAGCACCAGCACATCGGGATGGTAGTAGTGTAGCTTGGGAACGGGGTCAAGCTCTGAGGCCTTATATTCATCGCCTTCCATCACTACCAAATCTGCGCCGGTTAGACGGACGCTTGAGTCGAAGTTGAATGGCTGGATACCAATTAAGAAATCCGGTTGGTGCCCAGCGCCTTCCATGATCCAGGCAATCAATGAAGTTGTGGTGGTCTTGCCATGAGTGCCGGCCACCACGACCGAGCGCTTACCAGTCGTTAATTCACCAACGAGATTAGCCCAGGATTTAATTTCGATGCCCCGCTTTTTGGCCTCAAGTATGGCCGGGTGATCTTCGGTAGCGTGCGCGCCGGTTACAATTACGGCTGAAACCCCATCAAGTTGCTCTGGCGCGAAAGTCCGGCTCCAGAGGATGCCTTGTTTGTCGAGCCAATCACTGCCAGGCGGCACGGCTGTTTCATCGAGGCCACTGACGTCATGCCCTTGCTGGCGGACCGCTAACGCAACCGCCCGAATCGTATGGCCTGCGATACCAATGAAGTAGAAATGACCACTCATACTGGTTTAGTCTAGCATATCTAGATGGCTTCGAGCAGGTCGAGCGCGGTGCTAGCCTGGGCAGCTGCAGTTTCGACATCGCCATGGATCTTATTGATGTGCCATGCAATAACTGCCAGCATTTTGTAGGCGGCGAAGATCTTGATAACCTGGGGGTCAGAGATTGTATGGAGATGGCTCATGACCAGATCGCGCGGCTCAGGCAGATCGATGAGTGAATACCAGAGGTCGATTAAATCTTGAGTGCGGTCGCCATAGCCGGCCTGATCCCAGTCGAGCACGCCTGTAATTTGGGGTCCGGTCGCTAGGATTTGGTTGATACTATAGTCGCCATGGACCAAATCGAGTTTGGGTAGAACTTTGCCTTCTAACCCCGTCACGAGGCCTTCAACCCGGGATACCAGAGCCGAGGTGACGGTCGAGAATTGCATGAGGACGCGAACGTGGCCGGATTCGCCACGAAAAACGACACTGCCAATGTACCAGCACCAATCCTGACCTTGAACTTCAAAGATAACCTGGTCTTTTTGAAGCTCGATGGTATTGATAAGGTTTTGGATTTGTTCGGTTGTCGGGTTGACGAGTTTTTCGCCTGGAAGCTCGTTTTGAATCCAGAAGCTGCCGCGATCAGTAGCGTCCAGAAGGCCATAGGTGGGGGCCGGATAACCTAACGGTCGCAGATGATCGGTGGCGGCCTTGGCCCGTTTGATCTGGTTGAGCCAGAGCGGGTTGCGGCTGAGCTTGAGAACGTCCCGGGTACCGTCGGTGGCAACTATGAGGAACGCGCCCTGATTTTCGCCGCCACTAAACTGGGCTTTTAGCGTATAGGCCTTGGCGGGGTGGGCGGCATTGATGTAATCGAGTGCTTCCTGAGGAGTCATGGATATAATTATGGTTACGGTAACGCGAAATTACAAGGCTAGACCCTAATACGAATCATAGTTTTTTCGCTCCGATATTTGGCGCCGTGTTTCTCGAGCTGAGCAATAGACCGGTTGATTTCATCCGAATCAGCCGAAGCTAACAGATGGCAAAAACCGGGTTGTTTTAGCAGAGGCAGGAACCCATCACTGTAGACGAGCACTATCATCGTTGGTTCAAGGCGAAACTCACCTGTCATAATGAAGTTATTGGCGACCTGCTCGCCGGTGAATACACCGGAACGGGCCGAGCGACCTTCATAGGTGACATCTTCATGATTGACTAGTTTACTTCGAATGTAGTGATGCTCCTCCGGCGTGCCCTTGGAGAGTGCGCCTGTTTCTTGAAGATGACGCAGGTATTGATAAAAGACTGTTTTATCACTGGCTAAATGATAAACGCGGTCTCCATCCTGGTTTAGGATACATAACTCGGTGTCGTTGATCTGTGCGGCATGAAGATTGTGGCCGCTGATCACAACGGCAGCTCCGACTGCGGCAGCATATTGGCGACGGAGGAAATCAACTGTATTAGGCGTGGTGCCGAGCTCATTATTGTAGGCCTGGATAGCGTCATTTGCCTGCACCATGAGCTCTCGCATGTCACGCTCGCTGATTTTCCGGTCACCGATGTGCCGGTAGCCATTCTTGACGGCTTCAACCGCGCGCCGGGCAGCGATAGCGGCCGGTGAGGGATCCGGGTATGGATCATAGTGCAGCAATGTTACCCCATCAAAAACAGCAAAAACGCCTCCTGCGCTGTCTGTGATATGGCCTGCGACGTCTTCAGCTGGATGGCCATGGCCGTCGGAGTGAAAGTTATCTATCTTCATGTACTTATCTTATCACTACCCCACAGGAGAAATTGTCGTCGCTGGAACAATATGAGCCACTTCCCCGCCGACATTCTTGGCGAAATACGAGTCGTGGGAAATATATAGAATGGCACCGGCGTAGCGGTCGAGAGCTTTTTCGAGCTCCTCGATGCTTGGCAGGTCGAGGTGATTGGTGGGCTCGTCGAGAATGAGTAAATTGGGTTGGTGACAAAGCATGATGATGAGCTGGAAGCGTGCCTTTTGTCCACCGCTGAGGCGCCGGATCTCGAGCCGGCCGTCTTGTTGCGGGTCAAACAAGTATTCGGCCAGCACTTGCTTGACCCTTTGGTCCGTCACTGCTACCCCAAAGTCGGCGTAAACCCGATGGATGGCGGCGCCGAGTGGTAGATCCAGATATTTGGCGTCGATTTCCTGCTCGTAGATGCCGATGATGGTCTTGGGGTCGAGCTGGAGATCGCCGCCGAGGATTCGTGAGCTGGACGGGCGGTTGGCGGCGGTGGCGAGGATGGTCTTGATGAGCGTTGACTTGCCGACGCCATTGCGCCCGTGAATTTGCAAGCGCTCACCAACCGCCAACCCGAAGCTGACCGGCTTGAATAGTGGGTCGTCGCCATAACCCAAGACCAGGTCGTCAACTATCAACAGCCCGCGTTGACGGTGCTCGCCTCCGGTGCGTAGTTTGATGTTGCGGGTTTTGTATTTGTCGTATTTGGCCACCACTTTGTCTTGCATGGTGTCGATGGTTTCCTGGTCGATCCAGAAATCCGGTTTGGTGAGGGTGGTTTGGAGTTCATCGCGCTCTTTGGTGAGGCGGCGCTCGAGCAGCATGAACGGGTTAGTTTTGTCGGCCGTACCGCTCCAGCTGGCTTTCTTGGCCCGGGCCTCCCGGATTTGCTTGTCAAGCTTGATGATGCGCTTCTGGCCATTTTCATAGGTATCGATGTCCTTGGCAGTGGAAGCGCCATTTTGCTTGAGATAGGCCTCATAGTTACCCGGGAAATTAATAATGCCATGCCCTTTCATCTCGATGATGCGGTCGACGCCGGCTAGCACATCGCGGTCATGGGTAATGACCACGACCGCCTGCTCAGCAGCCTCCAGCCATTTGATGAACGTTTCTTTGGCGACATAGTCCATGTGGTTGGTGGGCTCGTCGATGAGCGCCAGGTCGGCGTCGCTAAGTGTGACCTTGACCAGCTCCACGAATCGCTTTTGGCCGCCGGATAGCGCGTTCATGGGCCCCTCGAGACGGTCGGCGGGAACTTGGAAGGCCTCAAATTCGGCGCGGGCGCGGGCTTCAATATCGTAATAGCCCAGCTCGCCAAAGCGCGACAGGGCGTCGGTATATTGGCCGATGAGTTTCATATCGTCGCCCATGGTTTCAGGGTAGCTGTCCATAATGTGCTTGAGCCGGGCGTATTCCGGCAGGTTTTCGAGGACATACTCAAGCACCGGCCGGTCCATGACGCCGTGATGTTCCTGCGCGGTTGAGGCGATAACCAGGCCGCGACGTCGATCGATTTGGCCGCTAAAGTCTGAATCCGTGCCGGCCATGATTCCAAGCAAGGTTGTCTTGCCGATGCCATTACGTCCGATGAGGCCAATTTTCTCGCCTGGCTGGATGGTCAGGTTCAGGCCGTCGTACAGAGCTTTGGCTCCGATGATTTTGCCGATGTTAATGAGGTTAATAAGCATACGTCCCTGAGGATACCACATTTCTTTAAATATGGTACCTTCTATGATACAGATACAGTCCATTGATATTTGAGGAGGAGTCATGACCTTGTGTAGCCGGACTGATTGCTCTAATGATGCTATTACACCTGCTAGCCCAAATGGCGAGAACTATGAAGGCCTCTGCCAACCACACTGGGAAGATACGATGCGCCGGCATATCGAGCGTATGACTGCCAATAAGAGACCTGATGAGTGCATTAACTTACTGATCCGCCAAGTTTATATGCTGCAGCGAGCTGCCCAGCGTTGCCAGGCCCGATAAATGCTGGTATGGTGAGGGCCGCTTGTTTCTTTGACACTAGCGAAAGGATCCAGTATGGATCAGCCAGCCCCACCGCGTCTCCGGCCGCTGGTGCGGGCCGGTTGGTTGTTTGTGGGCCTTGGAGCGGTCGAATTGATCGCCGGCCTCCTTCTTAACCCGACTTTGTTGTTGATTGCCATTCATGACACTATCGGCGATGGGTTGTACTATCTTGGTTATGACCGGATTGACCGAGCGCTTGAACGATCACGCAGTCACTTCTTTAATTGCATCTTGCGCAAGCTGCAGAATTTGGCTGCTGCACCGATCGTCTTCGGGTGGGCACTCTTAGCCTTCTTCCTAGAGCCGCCTGGCGTGATCAGCGCTACTGCCTGTGTGGTAACGGTGGTGTTTGCAGCGATTAACTTCTGCTGTAATCGCCTTGGTCATCACTGGATCCACCAAGCCGGCGATGTCCACCACCATAGCGTGAAGCTTGACCTTTTGGGAGACATGCTGGCTGCTCCGATCGCCGCAGTTTGCAGCGTTCTGGCGTTTGTGCTTGGGTCCGGTGCATGGAACAAGGGTGGCGGCATTGCTATTCTGACGCTCATTGGTCTGATGATGCTCATAGCTGTCGCGAAGGGTCTATGGCTACTGGTTAAACATAAACAGGGTCATAGTCCTGATACGCCTTCACCCCATTCCCACAAACATCACCATTGACCTTTGTACCGCCCGACCAGGGAAACTTGGCCGGGCGTTTTATTTGACGGGAGAAAAAGCAAGATAGCATACCCAAAAACCGCCCGGGTGGGCGGCAATCGGCAATTTAGTTATTTTTGTTTAGTAGCGGGCGAAGTGCGCGAAGGCTTTGTTGGCTTCGGCCATACGGTGGGTGTCTTCGCGTTTCTTGACCGCGTCACCGGTGCCATTGTAGGCGTTCAGCAATTCGTCGGTCAGGCGGGCATCAAAGCTCTTGCCGCTCTTGCCACGGGCAGCGGCCAGGATCCAGGTCATGGCCAGGTGAATCTTGCGATCACCGCGGACTTCCATTGGCACCTGGTAGGTGGCGCCACCGATACGTTTGGCCTTCACCATGACGGTTGGAGCGACATTTTTGAGTGCCGTTTCAAAGATTTCGATCGCCGGCTGCTTACCCTTTTCCTCGACGGCGGCCAGTGCATCGTACAGCAGGCCTTCGGCCAGACTGCGCTTGCCGTCGCGCATAATCTTATTGGTCATTTTGGTGACCAATACGTTGTTGTAGCGCAAGTCGGGTTGAAGAGTACGCTTGAGGGATTTGGTAGTTTTACGGGGCATGCAATTCTCTCTTTCAGATACTCCCGCACCAGCTAATCGAAAGGCCGGGCGGTAGATGCATTAAGCTATTATTTGGACCCGGCCTTGTCCTTCTTGGCACCGTAGCGACTGCGGCCCTGGGCGCGCTTGGCTACGCCGGCGGTGTCGAGGGCGCCGCGAACTACAATGTAGCGCACACCTGGCAAGTCCTTGCGGCGGCCGCCACGAACCAGCACGACTGAGTGCTCTTGCAGGTTATGGCCGATACCTGGTATGTAGGCTGTGACCTCCATGCCATTGGTAAGACGGACACGAGCGATTTTACGAAGGGCTGAGTTTGGTTTACGGGGAGTGGTCGTCGAGACTTTGACACAGACCCCACGCTTGAGCGGAGAGGGTTTAGCGTAGCTTTTATTCTTGAGTGAATTGGTTACGCGAAGCAGGGCCACAGTACGAGACTTGCTCTTCTGATCTTGACGGGGTTTGCGCAAAAGTTGGTTGATAGTTGGCATGGTCTTGAATTTTACTCGTTCTTATCTGATTCGTCAATGCCTGCAGCCTCATTGGCCCGGCGTTCGCGGGTCGCAACCGTAGCGGCTTCAATCTCAGCTTCGGTCCGGAATCCGGTACCAACCGGGATGAGGCGACCGATGATCACGTTCTCTTTGAGACCGCGCAGCTTGTCGGTTTTGCCACGGACTGCGGCGGCGATCAACACCCGGGTGGTGTCCTGGAAGCTAGCAGCCGATAGGAAGGAGTCGGCTGACAACGATATCTTGGTAACCGGCAGGAGCAATTGAGTGTACGTAGCGCCTTGTTTGCTCTTGGTCTCGAGCTCGGCGTTTTCTTCGATAACGCTCTGGCGCGGGACAATTTCGCCGGTTACGAATAGGGAGTCACCTGGCTCTTCGATCTGGACCCGGCTGAACATCTGGCGAATAATCACCTCAATGTGCTTGTCCGAGACAATCTGGCCCTGGGCTGCGTAAATGGTCTGGACTTCAGCGATGATGTAGCGCTGAACGGCGCCTTCACCTAGCAGCGACAACATCTCCTGCAGGTTGATCGAGCCTTCGGTGAGGCGCTGACCTACTGCTACGAGGTCTCCGGTTTGAACTTCGACATTCTGATAGGCCGGTATACTGTGCTCTCGCTCAGCGCCGCCCGTGTGGCTAAGCTCGATGCGGTCTTTATGCACCTTAACGGTGCCTTCAGCTTTAGCTTTAATGGCTTTCTTGCCGTTGGCATCGGCTGCCAACACATCGCCCGGAATGACTTTGTCGCCAGTCTTGACGGAAGCCTTGCGCTCGCCCAGTTCGTATTCGGTGACTTTCATGTCGGCCGGACTGATCCGGATGATGGTCTTGCCTTGCTGTTGTTTGACGGTTACAACGCCGTCAACTTCCGACAGAATGGCCTGACCCTTCGGGCTCCTAGCCTCAAAGATTTCCTCAACGCGGGGCAGACCCTGTGTGATGTCATCACCGGCTACACCACCCTTGTGGAAGGTCTTCATAGTCAGCTGTGTACCGGGCTCGCCGATACTCTGAGCTGCGATGACCCCAATCGGCTCACCTAGTTTTACCAACGTGCCGCGGGCCAGGTCGAGACCGTAACAGAGGCGGCAAATGCCCCAGGATGTCTTACAGCTTAATACATTGCGGATCGCCACTTCTTTAACTTCAGCGCCCTCAATGGCTCGGGCTTCATCATCGGTGATGACCTCGCCGGCCTTGGCCAGGAGGGTTTTGCCTTCCTTGACGTCCTTGGCGGCGACTCGGCCTGCCAAACGGGCGGCAAAGCTCTCGCCGATCGCGACTGATTCGTCGGCCGAGAGAACGCTGCCGACGACGTCGCCACAATCCTGCTCGGTTACAATCACGTCCTGGGCCACATCGACCAGACGACGAGTCAGGTAACCTGATTCGGCAGTCTTGAGAGCGGTGTCGGTCAGACCCTTGCGGGCGCCGTGGGTTGAGTTGAAGTACTCCAGGACCGAGAAGCCTTCTTTGTAGTTGCTCTTGATAGGCAGCTCGATGGTACGGCCCGATGGGTCGACCACGAGACCAAGCATACCGGCTACCTGGTTGGCGACGTCGAGCGAACCTTCGGCGCCACTATCGATAAACAAGGCGGTTGAGGTCTTGCCTTCTTTGAGCTTTTCGCTCATAGCCTGAGTAATCTTCTCATTGACTTGCTTCCAGGTATCGACCGTGCGCTGGTAACGCTCTTCCTCGGTTACGAGCCCCTGACCGTACTGTCCGGAGATACTCGCGGCGGCTTTTTCGCCTTGCTCGATGAGCTCGTATTTGCTTTGAGGAATCAGGTAGTCGTCCAGACCGACCGAGACAGCCGACATGGTGGCGTATTTGAACCCATAGTCCTTGACAAGGTCGATGACACCGGCTGTGATATCGGCACCATAGCGCACGAATACTTCGGCCATCAACTTCTGCAGAACTTTCTTGGTCATAGTCTCGTTACGGAAGCCAAAATCTTCAGGCAGAATTTCGTTAAAGAGAATGCGTCCAACGGTTGTTTCGATAAGATTGTCTTCAATGACTACTTTGATGAGTGTCTGTAGCTTGATGTTTCCCGTTTCATAGGCGTATATGGCTTCATTCTGAGAGGAGTAGGCCTTTTTGGCTTTTTCGTCATCGAATTTTAGATAGGTCAGGTAATAGTTGCCAAGTACGATATCCTTGGAAGCGTCCACAACAACCTCTCCATCGGCCGGCTTGAGCAGGTTGCGGGTAGAGATCATGATCTCGCGGGCTTCCTTCTGAGCGGCATCCGACAATGGCACATGAACAGCCATCTGGTCACCATCAAAGTCGGCGTTGAAGGCACGGCAGACGAGTGGGTGCAGCTGAATAGCTTTACCTTCGATCAGAACCGGCTGGAAGGCTTGAATACCAAGGCGGTGCAGCGTGGGGGCACGGTTGAGCAGCACCATCTTGTCGGCGATGATCTCTTCCAGGGTATCCCAAACCACATTGGTGGCCCGTTCGATCATGCGGCTGGCCGACTTGACGTTGTGGGCGTGCTCTTGCTCGATGAGACTGCCGATGACGAACGGTTTGAACAGTTCAAGTGCCATCATCTTGGGCAGGCCACACTGGTAGAGGCGCAAGGTTGGGCCGGCGACGATTACCGAGCGGCCGGAATAGTCGACGCGCTTACCGAGGAGGTTCTGACGGAAGCGGCCCTGCTTGCCTTTGAGCATGTCGCTTAGCGACTTGAGCTTGCGGCGGGTACCGGTGCTGGAGACAGCGCGCTCACGGCGGGCGTTGTTGTCGATCAGGGCATCGACGGCCTCCTGGAGCATGCGCTTTTCGTTACGGCGGATAACCTCAGGTGCATCAAGCTCGATGAGGCGCTTAAGCCGGTTGTTGCGGTTGATGACGCGGCGGTAGAGGTCGTTAAGGTCGGAAGCGGCGAACCGGCCACCGGCCAGCTGGACCATGGGCCGAAGATCCGGCGGGATAACCGGCAGCTGGGTCATGACCGTCCACTCGGGGCGGATGCCGGCTACTTTCATACCCTCCAACATCTTGAGGCGCTTGAGTGTTTTCTTACGCTTTTGGCCCTGGGAAGCCTCGGCTTCTTTGGCCAAATTATCGACCAACTCGTCCATGTTGATCTCGGTCAACAGGTGGCGAATGGCCTCGGCACCGATTTCAGCGCGGAAAACCTCACCGAACTTGAGGTTCAAGTCGCGGTATTTAGCCTCTGGTAACAAAGTCAGGCGGGCCAGGCTGTCGAGTTCTGACTTGGCGTTGGCGCGGTTGGCGTCAAGTTCGTCGAGTTCGGCATTCTGGGCTTCGGCCAAGGCCTTGACGTCTGCGTCAGGTTCGCCAGCGCGTTTTTCGTAGGTCTTGATGATCTCGTTGCGACGGGCGTTAAATTGACTTTCCAGATCTGCAAGCGCTTTTTCACGCTTTTGGTTATCAACGTAAGTCACAATGTAGCTGGCGAAGTACACGACCCGTTCCAGGTCGCGGATGCTCATGTTGAGCACCAGGCCGATGGAGCTGGGTGTGCCTCGCAGGAACCAGATATGTGTGACCGGTACAGCCAAGGCGATGTGCCCCATGCGTTCACGCCGGACGATGCTGCGAGTGACGCGCACGCCACACTTGTCACAGACAACATCCTTATACCGGATTCGCTTGTACTTACCACAGTAACATTCCCAGTCCTTGGTAGGACCGAAGATTTTTTCGCAAAACAGACCGTCTTTTTCCGGTTTTTGGGTGCGATAGTTGATGGTTTCCGGCTTGGTAACCTCACCGTGTGACCACTGGAGGATGCGCTCTGGGCTAGCCAGAGACAGCTTCACACCATCAAAATCGATTGCTGTTTGATTCTCTAATAGCTGTTCCATACTTAACCCTTTATCTCCTCAGTGGCTTCTTCGGCCTCCTCGATTTCATCCGGCTCGGCGTTAGCGTCACTCAGGAGTTCAAATTCATCTTCTCCACCAGCTGCTAGATCTACTAGCGGCATATTGGCCACGACCGCTTCGCCTTCGATGATTTTTTCAGTACCTAACTCGGTAATTTCATCTTCGAGGCGCTCGGCAATGACTGTTTCAGCATCGGCGATAGCGGTGCCGCCCTCTCGGGTCAACTCCACGTCGAGCATCAATGACTGAAGCTCCTTGACCAGCACGTTAAAGCTTTCTGGAATGCGCGGCCCGCGGATCTCGTCGCTCTTGATGATGGCCTCGTAGGCCTTGGAGCGGCCGACCACATCATCACTCTTGATAGTCAGGATTTCCTGGAGCGTGTTGGCGGCGCCATAGGCCTCTAGGGCCCAGACTTCCATCTCACCGAAGCGTTGGCCGCCCATTTGAGCCTTACCGCCAAGCGGCTGCTGGGTCACCATAGCGTATGGGCCGGTTGAGCGGGCATGAATCTTGTCGTCGACCATGTGCTGGAGTTTTAGCATGTACTTGTAGCCCACGGTGGTGCGTTCCTGGAATGGCTCACCCGTCTGGCCGTCATACAGCTGAGTCTTACCGTCTTCGGGCAAACCGGCCTTTTTGAGCTCAGCCTTGATCTGCTCGAGCTTAACGCCGTCGAAGACTGGGGAGGCTACGGTGTAGCCCAGGGCGGCGGCGGCCCAACCCATGTGAGTCTCGAAAATTTGACCAATGTTCATGCGCTTGCCGACGCCGAGCGGGTTTAGACAGAAGTCGACAGGCGTGCCGTTCTCTAAATACGGCATGTCCTCAACAGGCAGAATCCGGGCGATGACGCCCTTGTTGCCGTGACGGCCGGCCATCTTGTCGCCGACGGAAATCTTGCGCATCTGAGCCACGCTGACATGGTATTGCTCAATGACACCAGCCTGCAGTTCGTCGCCGTTCTCGCGACTAAACACCTTGACGCCGACGACTTTGCCGCGCTCGCCGTTGGGCAGGCGCAAGCTGGTATCTTTGACGTCGCGGGCCTTTTCACCAAAGATAGCTCGCAGTAGCTTTTCTTCGGAGCTTAGCTCCTGCTCGCCCTTAGGAGTAATTTTGCCCACCAGAATATCACCGGCGGTAACTTCGGCACCGATACGGACAATACCGCGCTCGTCGAGGTCTTTGAGGCTCTCCTCGCTGACATTGGCGATATCGCGGGTGACCTGCTCCGGCCCTAGTTTAGTGTCACGGACATCAACAGCATGGGTCTCAATGTGAATTGAGGTATAGCGGTCGTCCTGTACCAGGCGCTGCGAAATCACGATGGCGTCTTCGAAATTGAAGCCCTTCCAGTTCATGAAGGCTACCAACACATTCTGACCCAAGGCCAGCTCGCCGTGTTCGGTGGACATACCATCGACCAGTACGTCACCTTTCTTGAGCTCGTCTCCGGCCTTGACAACGGCTCGCTGATTAATGGATGTGCCGACGTTACTGCGGGCGAAGCTGGTCAATTCATATGACTTGGTTTCACCGTTCTTGTACGTTACGGTAACTTCGCTGGCCGTCGAAGAGTCAACCACTCCCTCATGTTCAGCCAGGACAACCTGGGCTGAATCCCGGGCGACTGTGGCCTCCATGCCGGTACCGACAATGGGTGCCTGAGGCTTAATGAGCGCCACGGCCTGCTTTTGCATGTTGGCACCCATGAGGGCGCGCTTGGCGTTGTCGTGCTCCACAAACGGAATCAGTGAGGCTGAGACGGAGACGATCTGCTTGGAGCTGACGTCCATGTAGTCGACCTGGGCGGCGTCAACCTCTTCGGCTTCACCTTTCAGGCGGGCAGCCACGCGCGGGTGAGCGAAGTGGCCGTTGTCGTCGATCTCGGCACCGTAGCCAGCGATAACTGATTGCTCCTCATCTGCTGCATCCAGCCAGACGATTTTGTCGGTTACGTGGACCTTCTTGCCGTCTTTTTCCACTTTGCGGTAGGGTGTTTCAATAAAACCATACTCATTAACCTTGGCGTAGGTTGCCAAGTTAGATACCAAGCCGATGTTCGGTCCTTCCGGTGTTTCAATTGGGCATAGCCGGCCGTAGTGAGTCTTGTGGACGTCGCGGACTTCAAAGCCGGCACGCTCACGACTCAAGCCACCCGGGCCCATGGCGTTCAGGCGTCGCTTGTGAACGACCTCGTCGAGCGGGTTAATCTGGGACATGAACTGTGATAACTGGCTGGAGGCAAAGAACTCGCGTACGCTGGCTACGATTGGCCGGACGTTGACCAGTTGACCCGGCGTGACGGTAGCGGTGTCGTAAACCGACATGCGGTCCTTGACGATGCGTTCCATGCGGGCCAGACCAATGCGGAATTTGCCCTGCATCAGCTCGCCGACCATCTTGAGGCGGCGGTTAGCCAGGTTGTCGATGTCTTCGGCTTGGCCGTGGCCGTTGTTGAGTCGGACGATCTCGGCAACGATGGCTACCAAGTCTTCGCGGCGGAGTGTCCGGTTCTCGGCGGTGTTCGAGACATCCAGACTGAGACGTTTATTCAACTTGTAGCGGCCGACCTTACTAAAGTCATAGCGCTTAAAGTCGAAGAACATGCTTTCGATCAGGCTCTTGGAGTTTTCCACGGTAGCCAAGTCACCCGGGCGAATGCGGCGATAGACCTCCATGAGTGCTTCGCTGACAGTTTTGCTCGGGTCTTTGTCGAGTGTTTCGTCAATGTACTTGATGTCGCCGTCATCGGCTTCCTTAAAGAGATTCTTGATCTCCTCGTCGGTCGAGTAGCCGAAGGCACGCAGCAGCGTCGTAACCGGCAGCTTGCGCTTACGGTCAATTTTAACGGAGATGACTCCGCCGGCGCTGGTATCAAGCTCGAGCCAGGCACCCCGGCCAGGTATAACTTTGGCTCCAAACAGCTCGCCTGCTGCGCCGCGCTCAGAGGTGAAGAAGACGCCGGGCGAGCGAACGAGTTGCGAGACTACCACGCGTTCGGCACCATTAATTACAAAGGTTCCGCGCTCGGTCATCAAAGGGTAATCGCCTAAGAAAATTTCTTGCTCACGGACCTCGCCAGTTTCTTTATTGACCAGCTCAGCCTTGGCTTTCAAAGGTACTTCGTAGCTGGCGTTCTTGATCTTGGCGGTTTTTTCGGTGTACTTGGGCTCTTCAAAATGAAAATCGCGCAGATACAACGCGAGGCTCTTGCCGGTGAAATCATCGATGGGATTAATTTCGGCAAAGAGCTCATTGAGGCCTTCGGTCACAAACCAATTATACGAGTCCAGCTGGATCTCGATGAGGTTTGGTAACGGCAAGACATCTTTGGTTTTGTTGAGAGTTTTACGAGTGCGTGCTCCAGGCTGGGCCAAGGCAGACTCCTTTCGACGTTACCTAATATTTAACTGCTCTATAAAAAGAGATGATTGCTGCGTCCAGCAAATGGGATGTGTTGGCCGAGGTTTTTCTAAACACATAAAACTAGGGGCGCGTAGGCCCTAGTTGTTGATTTAAGCATCCTCTTAATATCTATCTTGATGCAGTATGTTAGAAGTGTCAAGACTGAAGTAGAAGGAGCCGGTAGAAGGCACTGTCGGCGCGGGAGCTATAGTCTTTGCCGAGACCTTATGTTTTACTTCTCCCGGATGCTATCTAAACAAAATAGAGAGCCACCTGGATTGGACGCAGGTGGCTCGTGAGGTCCTTTCGAGACTAGTAAGCTGATTGAGGCTAGAGAGCCTTAGCCAAGGAGACTGTCGGCGAAGCTAGCCCCCGGCTAACATGTCCGCAAAGCTGGTCGGCCAGGCCATTTAGCACATGGCTGGCGCGTGGAATCCACTCAGGCAAGACCGTAAGGCGACTTAGGTTTTTAACACCGCGCCTGTAGGCCCGTTCAGTCAGCCAACTAGGCTTGTGCGACCGTAGCCCCTGAATAATCGCCTGCATGGTTTCGATTACGTCGCTATTATCTACAAGCAAGGTCACCCGGGCGCCGTCATGGAAGATACTAAGAGCTTCACAAGCCGCAATCCATTCTGCCAAAGGTACGCTATTGGTCCTGACGATTCCAGAAGCATACCAACCACTCCCGGTGATATAGGCCCATGCTCCACGCCGTGGTGTGACGGAAGCATCAGTGCCGACTGTATATTGATCGATGTCTGGAGGTACGGGATACCAGTGCGGTCTGGGATATCGTAGGATTTCATTGGGCAACGCCGCCATCGTCCGATGCGCTAACTCGTCGCCTACCTGTTTGATCTCCTGAGTTACTAACAAGTGACCGATGATATCGTCGCACTTGGCCCGTAGCTGCAGCTCGTATAGCCCTTCGATTCCGATATACGCTGGTTGATCGGGTAGTAAGTTTAGGATTTGCCTTATTAGCCAATCTTCCTGACTGACTACCCCGAACTTGTGACTGATCGCGTGAGTGGTTATGGTATCTGCCTGATTTACGAGCACTATCAGATCGCCATTGACGTGCGGCCAGACTACCAACCCGACCGCCCGCGGATGGTCATTGCCTCTGCCGGTGGCCACTAATCCTCCTTATTGATAGTTAACCGAGAGACATACAGTGGACAGACCGGAGCATACAACACCTGCGTGCTGAAGTCACTTAGCTAATGACTTTGCCTGCGTCCGGATAAATCCCTTTGATCTTGTGCCACTCCTCACGCGAGCATTTTTTTGGCCAATTTCGCCAGTGCTCGCTATCGCGGTAATCAGGATACTCATTGTCTTCAACCCAATGAAGCTTGTCATCGTCGGTGATGCGAGAAACAAATTCAATGCCGTCCAGGTGATCGATTTCGTGCTGGAAGATGCGGGCAGTATATCCGCTGTAGTCTTCGACGACCTCATCTCCGTATGTAGTCAGAGCCTTAACGCGAACCTTGTCCGGACGCGCAACAACCCCATTAACCCGGCCGGTAGAGAAGCAGCCTTCATACCATTCATCCGTCTCTTTCGAACGCCACACAATTTCGGGGTTGATATAAACTCGCAGGTCACCTACCTTGCCATGTCCTTCAGCTGATACATCGACAAGGATAACCCGCCGGAGAATTCCAATTTGTGTGGCTGCTAAACCGACCAAGACTGGTTTGGTGCGATCGGTTTGCTCGCCGTAGGCTACATTAAGCATTCGCTCAATGTCTTGTTGAACCTCTGGTGAGCCAACATGGGCGGCCGGCACCTCCGGAGCAATTTTAAGTAAAAGGGGGTCATTGGGTTTTAGAAATATGTTAGCTTCGTCAAACATAAATATATTCTACCACTTTGTGGCCCATATCTGGTATAGATTCCGAACTTTAGCTAATAACCTTGTCGATCAAGCCGTATTCGGTCGCCTCCTGGGCGCTCATCCACTTATCACGGTCGGTGTCTTTGTGAACTTGCTCCAGGCTTTGGCCGGTGCGCTCAGCCAGGATTCCATCGAGGGTTTCGCGGGCCCTAAGGATTTCGCGGGCGGTGATCTCGATGTCTGAGGGGGTGCCTTCGAAACCGGCAGAGCCCTGGTGGATCATTATGCGGGCGTGCGGCAGAGAGAAACGCTTGCCTTTGGCACCGGCAGCTAGCAGGACGGCGCCCATGGAAGCGGCCATGCCGACGCAGATGGTTGATACGTCTGGCTTGATCAGGTTCATGGTGTCGAGCATGGCTAGGCCGGCATAAACGCTACCGCCCGGCGAGTTGATATAGATCTTGATGTCTTTGTCGGCATCTTCGGATTCAAGAAATAGTAGCTGTGCCACCACGAGGTTAGCTACAGTGTCGTCGATGCCGGTGCCGAGGAAGATAATACGCTCTTTCAGTAAGCGCGAATAAATATCATAGGCCCGCTCGCCCATCGAGGTCTTCTCGATGACGGTTGGGACGAGGATTGAGTTATGGGGGTTGATCAATGGTGGCTCCTTGTCAAAAGTAGGGTTAAGGCCCATTACGGTCTTAACCCTATATTAGCACTCTACGGTGGTGAGTGCTAGGTTTCTGGTGCAAGAATTAGCCCAGTGATGCGACCTGCCAATTGATTTCCCGGCGCACATTGGGTGGACATGACCTTGTGTTGGACTCTGCGAAGGAAACTGAGCAATTTTTAGCAGGGCTTTTTTTACGAGCTTACCTCGATACCATGGCGCGCGAGCTCCGCAACAAGGCGGTCGTATCCCCGATACAGAATGGGTGTAATACCCAGTTGATCTATGCCCTCGACTGCTTCCTGGCGATCATCGATGAAGACAAGTTCGTCGGTGGCAACGCCCAGTTTGCTGGCTAAGAGCTGGTAGGCCCGCGGATCTGGCTTGGCGTAGCCGGCATCGGCAGATACAACTACTGCGTCGAAATGCTGGTGGGTGCCCTGGGCGTACAAATAGTCGACCCAGGACCCCGACAGGTTGCTCAGAATGCCGACCCGATAGCCGGTAGTCCTTAGCTGGCCGGCCAGGGCGGTGATCTGGGGATCAACCGTAGGAGTGCCGCCGTCGCGCTGGCGGATGAGCCCGGCTTTGCCCGGTTGATCTAGGTCAGCCGCAACGAGCTGCCAAAGTTCCGGTGCAGTTACTTGGCCTAATTGCAATTTGAGGCGATGGACACGGTAGGCTGCACGGACTTCATCGACTGTGAGGCCGAAGATCCGGGCTATGTCACCCCAGAAATCTCCCGGTGGCATATGGGCCGTGACACCCAGGTAGTCAAAACCAATTCCGCGGATTGGCACGGCTGCTCCTTTATTTTTGCTCTGCGTAGCTGAGGAGTTTGGCGATAACGCGCGAGGCCATCAGGTGATTGTATATCTCTTCGCGGGTGTTTGGGTTGTCAAGCTCGGCGCGAGTTGCTTCATCGCGGTACTGCGACTTCATGCGGGCGATTTCATCATCGAGGTCCACAGAATTAACCGCTAGTTTCTCGGCGGCTGCTACCTCGGTTAAGACTATGGCCAGCCCGACCCGGCGGGTGGCTTCTGGACGCATTTCCTCGTCCAGCTGCTCGAGTGTCTTGCCCGATAACTGAGCGTATTTATCGAGGTCGAGTCCGCTGTAGGACAAATTTTGAGCCAACTCCGACCTCATTCGCTGGAGTTGCTGCTGCACTAGGGCATCCGGAGCGGAGAATTGGCTCTCTTTCAGTAGCTTGTCCAAGACTTGCTGCTCATATTGACGCGATACTTCCTCGGCTTTCTGGGACGTAACTTGTTCTAGAATGTTGCCCTTGAGCTCTTCAATGGTTTTGTAGGGGCTGACCTTCGCCGCGAATTCGTCATTCACATCCGCCAACACTAGTTCGGTCACGGTGTTGACCTTGACTTTGAAGGTAACGACCTGGCCGGCCAATGAGCCTTCGTGATAGTCCTTGGGGAATGTAATATCAAAGCTTTTGTCGGAGCCGGCTTTAAGGCCAAGCAGCTCCTCTTCGAAGCCAGGAATAAACTGGCTCGAACCCAGGAGCAAGGTTTGACCTTTGGCACTGGCGCCGCGGACCGGCTGAGAGTCCTTGGTGCCGTCAAAATCAAAGTTGACTTCATCCCCGGTCTTGGCCGGATTGTCAGACTCGAGACGGGTTGCCTCGCGTCGGCGAAGGTCTTCAAGCGTCTTCTCGACCTCGGCCTTGTCAATGGTCACGGACGGCCGGGGCAGGCGGAAGTCATGGTAGCTGGCTAGTTTGACTTTGGGCATTAGCTCGACGGTGGCCTTGTATTCGAGCTGAGTGTAAGGAACGAATTTTTCCAGGCTGACTTGAGGCGGGGCAACGACGGCCAGCTTCTGCTCGCGTACGGCCTTGGCGTAGCTCTCTTGTACAGCGTGTTCCATTACCTCGCTTTGAACGTAGGAAGAGCCCAGCTCCCGCTCTACGATGTGATCCGGGGCCTTACCCGGTCTAAAACCGGCGGCTTTGACTCTTGGGCGCAGTTCGTCAAAGACATGTTTAACGGCTGTTTTTAGCTCAGTTTCGTTGAGTGTGACGGTAAATTGGGCTTCAGTTTCGGTCTGCGAGGTGATCTTGGTTTCCATAGGTTCCTAGGTTAGCACAGGAGCTTCAATCAAAAAAGGGCCAAATGGCCATAAAAAGTTTGGTCCGCCCGGCGCAGGGTGCGCCGGGCGGACTACAGGTTAACCCCAGTTGGGGGTCTAGGGTTTGCGCACCATCCTGTTGGATGGCCGGTAGATGTTTGCGGCGGTCACCAATGTACTCGGGATACATTGCAGGTGACCGCTCGTGCTGAACTTTGCGTTCAAATCCCCCAATTTGAGCGCTCTTCAGCGAATTTGCGAGCTGCGTTGGCGGCCCGACCCGAGAGATTCTCCCTATTGCGCCGAAGCGCCAGCCGGAGAAGCTCTCCACCCCCTCATGGAGTGCCTGCTGTGTGCTGACTTCCGGTGCGATGTGATCAGCACCCTGGCAAGTGTCAGCTACTTTACCAGTCCCCCGGGGATAACGCATATCGGCGTTGTCGTGAATTGCCGGAGTTATAATAAGCAAGATACCAGGGTATGTGTCTTTTGTCAACCACGTCAGCGCCAAGTATGTAAATGCCGTGAACCTGCCGGTTGAAAGCGATTTCAGTTATACTAGCGATATGAAACTTTATTCTTGGAACGTTAACGGCATCCGGGCGGTATTGCGTAAGGACATGCTGACGCCATTTCTTACGGCCGAACAGCCGGATATTTTGTGCATGCAGGAAACCAAAGCCCAACCGAGCGAGGTTTCAGTCGAGGCACCAAGTTATGAGCAGTATTGGAACTCAGCGGACAAGCGGGGCTATTCCGGTACCGCGATTTTTAGTAAAGAGAAGCCGCTAGCCATCAGCAATAATTTGCCGGCCGACTTGCGGAAATCATACGACATGACTAAGGACGGTTACGGCGACCCTAACACCGAGGGGCGTATTCTGGCAGCTGAGTATGAGAAATTTCATGTGGTTACCGTTTATACGCCCAATGCCAAAGATGACCTCAGCCGCATACCACTGCGTCGTGACCACTGGGACCCGGCTTTTTTGGCGTACTGCCGGCGCCTCGAGGAAACCAAGCCGGTAGTTTTCTGCGGCGACCTCAACGTGGCTCACACCGAGCTAGATTTGGCGCGCCCGCAGCCTAACCGCGGCAAGAAAGGCTTCACTGATGAGGAGCGGGCCGGCTTTCAAGCCTTTATTGATGCCGGGTTTGTGGACACCCTGCGCATGTTTAAAGAAGGTAACGGCTACTATACCTGGTGGAGTAATTTTGGCGGCGCCAGGGCCCGGAACGTCGGCTGGCGGATTGATTATGTACTAGTATCCGGCACTTTGCGCGACAAAGTCACGGCCGCCGACATTTACCCCGCGGTGATGGGCTCGGATCATTGCCCGGTGAGTGTAACGTTGGATCTATAACAAAAAGAAAGTGCCCGGTTTCATCTAGTGATGAAACCGGGCATAGCGATCAGCTGAGGACGACATACTCGCTCATCAGATCCCGCATCATTGCTTCCGATGTGCAGCTGGGATCCGCGAACGTAAATGGCAAATACCGGGGTAGCTGTCCGTCGTGGACGTTGGCCAGGAGCAGGGTCCGCCCATCCTGCTGGGCCAAGTCCCAAGCGTGCAGATAAGCCATCTTTGGACCGTGAGCCGACCACCAATCACTGTAGGTCTGGCCGTTGTCCAGATACCAGCCACAGACCGTGAATATGGACATTATTGGATGAAGCTCCATCTCACGGTCCGGGTCAACTGCCATATCGGCGTCCAGATTCGGTCGCCGGTCGACAATATCGGGGTGCACTGCGGCGGCCCAGAAGGTGGCTTCCGGGTGGCCCACCTCCAGGCCTTCCCGCGCCACGCGCTGCTGACTAAACTCAACAGCAATCGCAGGGTCTCCGTCGGTGGTTGTCTCCTCGTACAGTCCAGGTTGGTATTCGTAGGGGTTACCGCGAATGACAATCAACCCACAGGTACTCATCTTGACGGCCATCAGCCTGCCTACTTAGTCTTTACTTTAGGCTTAGGCTTGGGCGGGTCGACTTTCTCCTTGGGCTTGGGCTTCACCGGGGGCGGTTGGTTAACCACTGGGGGTGGCCGGTTGACCGCCGATGGAGAGGTGCCCTGGTTGCCCGGAGGAGTTCCCGTGGTACCGGGTCTCGGTGAATTCACCTGGCTGGGCTGCGGGTTTGTGACTCCCGGCGCATTACCGCCCGCCTTGGGTTTGGCATTGGTTCCGGCGAACAACTTCTGGGGAACCTGGTTGCCTTTATAGGTTTTACCCTTGGCGGTCTGGTAGGTAACCTTCTTCTCTTCAACTTGCGCCAGCGATCGGTGACGGGTATCGAAGTCCCTGGAGACTCTTTCGTAGCTACCCCGGTCAATCCGCCGGTAATTCGGCTGATGTGGGTGGCGCCGCCAGGCCGGCTCGATGTAGTTGTCGTGGTACCACGGACGGTGATAATACGAATGGAAGCCGGCGTGGTAGACAAACAATGCCAAAAGCAGCGAGTGGTTCGGATCATGATCAGCCGGCCGGTCATCGGGCAACGCAAACGGCGCTGCAGGCAGGCCGGACTCGTCACATTCGTGCGGCGTATTGCGCCAGCCGCAGTACTGCTTGCCATCCACCGGGCTGATAAACGCCGTTGGGAAGGCCACATCATCATCGTCTTCGCTGGAGCCGGCGCAGCCGGCGAGGGCTCCAAGGGCGCCGGTAAGCAAAGCTAGCACGAGTAAGAGAGGGGTAAATCTTCGCAGGAAGTGAGGCATGATGCCTCCCCTTTCATTGGACGCGGGGGCTGTGGGGTACGATCTTGGCGCCGGTATTTATGGTACAACGGGCCATAATATTGCCATATTATATTGTATTTGACAATAGATGTCAATATGGGATTGTCTGGACTATGAACCGGAGTCAGTGATTTTATCGGTTTCCAGGGGAAGGCGAAAAGGCTGTTTGTAGTCCAGGAAGATTTTGATTGACTCGTCCCTGAGTACGCCACCGATGATTTCCGGCCCGTAATTCCAATCTTGTGCCAATTGTAAAAAGCGAAATTTACGGCTACGAAATAAATGTGGCAGATCATCCCGCGACATGCCATAGACTATGCGTTTGACCGCGGAATAAAAAATGGCGCCGGCACACATAGGGCATGGCTCAACGGTGCTGTAAATGGCGCAATCGTTCAGGTTGCGAGTGCCCAAAGCCCGGCTGGCCAGGCTAACGGCCTTGACTTCGGCATGCTGCGTGACGTCTTGATCGAGCTGTTCGCTATTGGCGCATGCGGCGATGACTTTGCCACCCCGAACAATTATGGCGCCAAACGGGATATCGCCATTGCGCTTTGAGATCGCAGCCTGGGCCAGGGCGAGCTCCATAAATGCATTGTCTTCCATTGAGAAATTATAACGTGCTTATGTTTTAAGCTGCAAACAAAAATAACAACATGATGCAGGCCGCTAGAATAATTCAATCCCAGGGATGGCAACTGAGGCTGGTTCCTGGGAGTGACGCATTGTGAGTGTGTATTGCTCTATCTATTATAGTCTATATTGTCTGTTTTGTCAATACAAGGGCAGGCTGATGGCCTGAAATAGCTGGATTGCTTGCAACTTGGTCGCCTTAGGTCTTAGTATAGTGACGAATGAACCAACTTATTATCACTTATTTCGTTATAGTTCTTGATAAAAGATCATGAGTGGCAGAAGCGTGCTTGTTGAGCGCCTTTACAGGGCCAAAGATACCTCTGGTAACGAGAGCTTGTTAAAGCAGTATTTTAAGCAGCAAATTGATGCTTATCAGCGACTGGAACAAGAGTTAGATCAGCCTGATTTGCGAGCGCTACGATTAGCAGAAGCAAAGATAGCGCAAGAGATTCTTTCGATTCAGGATTTACCGCCTTTTAATGAAATTCCGAGTGACGATCCATATAAAAAAGTATTCTCTGAAGCACACAGCTTGGCTTCCCCTCTAATGGGCAACCATAGAGCTGCTATATGGGAGAACCTCGGTGAATTGATCGACGCGCTACCTGAAAGCATACCAAATGGAGCCGAAAGAGTAGAATCAACTCAGAGTTCGCTTATTGAATCCACTAGCCTTGAAATCGATCTAAATGACATTATCGAGCACAACGAAGGGCCAGAACTAGAGCTATTTGAGCGAGCGATAGCTATGCTTAACAGGGACGAGCTAGAGGCTCTTGTCGTGGATATTGGTGTATATGATACTCAACCGGCCTCAGCCTCTAATCGAGACTTCCTGGAAACTGGCGGGGGGGAGGTCACTTGGCGAAGGTTTTTTGCTGCCTACAAAAAGCTGACCGGGCACTCATTCATACTCGATGGTGTTTAAGGCTGAGTAAGGCTGTCTAAAGGGAAAGAATGACCAAGTACTTTGCGATAGGCTGTAAAGAAATCTTCCCAACTTGTTTCACGCATTACATATACTAAATCGTGGTGCTCGATATCCGTTCTAGTACCAAAACTAATCCCAACAAGTTGCAGTATCTGCCAAAGCTGCTCCCTACTTAACTTCTCGATTTCATTATTAAATGCATCGAACTCCGCGACTAAACCAAGATCACGAGCGTGTTCAATCATGGTGTTGCGATGTTGATTCGGTATGATCATGTGTGTTTCCTTGATTTTCACTTGATATTATCATAGGATAGGTTTGCTTCGCCTAAGCGCTGGCTGTCGGACCGTCTGATAGCCATATACCGAGAGGGGCTCTCAATCGTGAGTCGATACTCGAAGGATAACGAGGGGACGAATTTATCGTTCACTCCAGCACACGACGGTAGAAGCGAGCAGGGAGCGCCGCCGGACCATGTTGATGGCCAGCGGTGGCATGATGGGGTACGTGATGAGGGCTATGGCAAGGAAAACCCGGAAACGCATTGGGTTGGGCAGAGCCCTGGCTATGGTCAGAGCACCGCGGATATCCCAGTCCGCTCTGGAGGCACTTCGTCATCACAACCGCGTGGCACTTCATCGCCAGCACCGACGCGCGATCCCGGCGAATTCACTGACGCTCTTTTGCGACGTCGCCGCTGAGGTGAGCAGATTATGTTAGTGTCAGCCCGCAGAACATGAGTTCTGCGGGTCTTATTTTTTGTTCGAATTATTACTTGGTGCGGATGAAAGGACTTGAACCTTCACGCCGTTGCCAGCACTAGCTCCTAAGGCTAGCGTGTCTACCATTCCACCACATCCGCATGAGCTGGGCTGATTGTAGCAGCTGAGCAGGAATTTAAAAAGCTCGGCCCCGTTGAGATAGGGCCGAGCTTTGGCTGCATGCACTAACAAGTCTTGGCGTCGATGATTAGTTGTTCGAGCTGACGTTTCACACTGTCAATCTTATCTGGGCCATTGACCTCTATGAAAGTGGCGCGCCGTCCTATCCCGGTTACGGACGTTAACTTTAAACCTAGCGTCCGTAACCTCCTGGACACTGTGTCCTCGTTTACCCCAAGAGCTTGGGCGGTACTGGCGCGGGTTTGCAAGTCTTCGTAGAATTCAAGCGTCTCAAGCAATGTTTCCGCTGAATATCTTCGATGGTCTGCTTCCTGACACCATAAAATTTCTCTTTTGGCTGCTTGGCGCAATTGCTCTTGAACCTCGGCGATCTTATCTACCCCATTCAGTTGCTCAAAGGTTATTCGTCTATCACTACCCTTCGACTTTAGGCCGAGCCGGTTGAGCCTCATCAGAACCACTGTCTGAGCTACTCCAAGAATTTTTGCTACAGCAGAGGTGTTGTTATGTTGCAGCATCAACTCGACCAACCGTAGTTTATCTGCGGCCGAGACATATTTACTCGCCGGAATAGGCCTCTTTTTAGGCTGCTCTTTGTCCCGAGCAGCCTGTTCGCGTAGGCCCTTGAGCGTAGCAGTAAGCATGTCCGGGTCATTGAGATCTTCGACGCGAACCTTACTCGCGCCTTGTGGACGAGGAGTAACGCCAACTCTTCTCAGCCTCTTAAATACCGTAGTAATGCATATGTTTTGTTTTTCCGCTACGATAGAAGCATTCTGATGTTGCAGATACAGCTCCAGGGTGCGCAGTTTATCTGCTGTTGCTGGCAATGCTATCACCTCCGATAGGTAGAATGGCACCGTTTTTCTTTTATACAATGAAATTCGTTTGCTCGCAATATGCAGTTGGGAAATATTTAGCCCGACTCTCGTTGATGAAAGTCGGGCCGGCTGTTAAGAGGCTTGACGGATCTGCTCGCTTTGAACAGCCTTCTTGAGCCTGCGTTTGACCTGCTCGATCTTGTCTAGGCCGTTAACCTCTTCGAATGCCGGGCGGTGCATTTGCCGTCCTCCGGGTGGGCGCGGCTTAAACCCGAGGAGGCGGATTCTTCTCGAAGCGGCGGACCGTCCGATGTTCAGAGCCTCAGCGACTTTGGTGCTGTCTTGCAGTACCAGGAAGAGCTCGAGCGTGTGTAGCATCATAGCCGGTGTGCAGCGCCGGGAGTCGGGGCCCTGGTACCAGGTAGTTTGGCCTTTTGCCGCTTGACGCAGCTGCTGATGGATCCCGGCGATCTTAGCTATGCCATTTAGTTGCTCAAGGCTAACATCCTTGAGGTTTCCTGGCGTTTTCAAGCCAAGTCTAGTGAGCCTCATAGACACGACGGACCGGTCTACTCCGAGAATGGCGGCGACCTTCATGGTGTCACGATGCTTCAGGTACAGCTCAAAGGTGCGCAGCCGTTCTTGCGCTGTTAGGTTCGGCTTGGCAGGCTTCGTGGTCTTCGGCTTCTGCGCTCTGTCCTTGGCGGCTTGTTGGCGTAGCCCTTTTATCGTTGCTGCCAGCATAGCCGGGTCATTTTGATGCTGAACTAGAACGCGCGTTCGGCCGACCGGGCGCAGGGTTATACCGATTGATCTGAGCCTGTCAATTACCGCATGGGTTGATACGCCCAACTTTTCGGCCGTGACTGTGACGCTCTGATTATCCAGGTATAACTCCAATGTGCGGAGTTTGGCAGCTGCTTTTAATGTCAAGGTAACCACCTCCAGGAGCACTGCTATACGAATTGCCGGTGAACGACGTCAGGTTGGACGGATCATGTTAGCCAGCATATGTTCACCGAGTTCGCCGGTCCAGTCTTCGGGCCGGATGTGTTCGTTGGAGTTTTTGACGATCAGGCCGGGTGGTACATCCTTGGTCACGATGGCGCCAGCAACGACGTAGGCTCCGGCTCCAACATTGACGCCGCCTATTACTGTTGCACCATGACCGATGAAGGCGTATTGCTCCAGCACAGGCGCTAAACCGGCATCACCTGCATCAATTCCACCAAACAGACTTGGATCCAAGACCCGGTGCAGCAGACTACCAAAGACTTTGCAGCCAGACTCGATTACCGAGCCGCTGCAAATAGTGGCATGGCTACCATGCCCAGACCCACCGATGATGCACTCGTCTCCTATGCGAACCAGCGGGCCAACATGGGCCTTACAGGCAAGTACCGTTCGTGAGCCGAGTTGGGTTCCTTCCATGACAGCCGCCATAGGTTCCAGAACAGTATCCTTGCCAATATGTACGCCACGGCCCACCACACAATAGTCGCCGATCCAGACGTTGGCATCGATGCGGCAGGGGGTCACAAAGTCTACCAGTTGATGGCTGCCTTGCAACCGAGGGGATACCTCGCCCAGGACGGCTGTTGAGGCTACATAGGCTGATTCATCAACAATGGCATACGGGTTGAACTGATACGTCATCAAACCCTCCAAAGGGTACTTTGATGCTCGGTGGTAAGTTACAAAACCGGCCCGTAAAAGCTGAGGGCAGTATCGCCATAGTTCTTTTGGCGGACCAGTTTTGCTGATTCTAGCACTGGCGGGGCCAGCTTGCTACTGTACGATACCGCAAGTATGCCACCAGGACGTAGGAACGCGGCTAGACGACTGAGAGTGCCAGCTTCGAGCTGCTGGTATGGTGGGTCGGCGATTATGAGATGGTAGCGCGCCTGGTTGGCTTGCTGGTGCGGCGAGGCCAGCCAGGTTTCAACGGTCATTTGATGCAAAATGTAGTTTAGACCAAGGCCGAGTATGCGAGCGTTACCGGCGATCAGGCGGGCGACCCGGCTATTGGCCTCGATGGCCTCAACCAGCAAAGCGCCGCGCGAGGCGGCCTCAAACCCGGCCGCCCCCGATCCGGCATAGGCATCGAGGATTGTAAAATCTTTCGGCTGGCCGACGATGTCAAAGATGGCTGCCCGGACTTTGTCGGACAGAGGCCGGACGGTGCGGGTTTTTGGTTGCTCAAACGGGCGGCCGCGGAGGTTGCCGGCTAGAATCTTCACGGTGCTTCGACCGTCTTTCGGTCTGCGGTGGCCGCCAGTTCCTGGTGGGCTTGAACGGCTAACTCCTGACCGGCGTCGAGCAAGGCCAAGAGCCAAATGAGACCGATGGTGCGCGCAGTCTGCGGGGCAAGCCGGCTTTTGACTACTCCAGCGATTTCGGTAGTCCAGCCCTGTTTATAGAATTGGTTGTACAAGTCGAGGTTGGCGATTTCCAGGGCCTGGGCTTTAAAGTAGTCGACCGGCCCAAGCTCCCGAGCCCGTACCAGCTCGGGATCACTAAACACCGGTCGGAGCGGAAATATCAGCAAGGCAAAAGCGACGCCCATTTCAAAATTGAAGTGTGTCGACATGTGGCCTTTTGCCCCCCAAATGCGCCAGTTTTTCTTAAGAACAGCTGAGAACTTGCTGGTATCTCCTTCCCGCAGGGCCTCAGGCACTAGGGCAGCAGCTTCGGCCACCTTCGCTTCTAGCGGGAAGTGATGAGCCGGGGTAAGGCCGTCAGCAATATAGTGAGCCATCCAAGAGGCTTCAAAAGCGGCTCGGATTTTGTCGCCGTCTTTGAGTTTTTCCACTAGAGCGGCATAGTGATTGGCGATATGAGACGGCACCTCGCCGGTGTCGGTAATGGGATCGTAGAGGTGGCTTGGATTGTGGTCGTCGACGAGCTTGGGGCTACTGCCTTTGACACGAAGGCCAATTTTGCTATTAAGGCCGTCGGGCCCGTTAAAACCTTCAAAATGCCAGATGTCTTTAAGCGGCGGGAAGGTGTTCGGTGGCAAATACTGCTGAATCATTCGATATGCCGCCGCATCAAGCCGTTGATGGATGCCAACTCTGGCCACCACCCGTTTGCTGGTTATAAATCCTGCGTACACCTTATGCGCCTCTAATCTAATGACGTGACGGCCTTGAGGGCATTCACCCGAGCGGCCACTTTGTCATATTTTATCATGGCGGCAGGGTCGGATAGAAACTTAAGGGCGGAGTTGCGCACTGCAGCTAGAAGCTTTGCGTCAGAGATGTCGGCCAGCTGTAGATCGAGGGTACCGTGTTGGCGGCGGCCGTAAATTTGACCGGGACCGCGAATTTCGAGGTCGATTTGAGCCAGCCGGAACCCGTCTTGGGATTTTTCGAGGGCGCGGATCCGCTCGACGGTGCCGGTGGCCTTGGATTCGGCCACCAAAAAACAATATGACTTGTGCTCACCACGGCCAATGCGGCCGCGCAATTGGTGCAATGCAGCCAACCCAAACCGCTCGGCCCCATCGACGAGCATGACCGTGGCATTGGGTACGTCGATGCCAACTTCGATGACGCTAGTCGCCACGATGATGTCCAATTGACCCGCTACAAACTGGTCCATCACAACTTGCTTCTCGGCAGTGGTGAGCCGGCCATGCAGCAGTCCGATCCGATAGCCTTTGAATGGCCCCTTGGCCAACGCCGCGGCTTCGGTGGTGGCGCTTTTGAAGCCCAGGACGTCTGAATCTTCTATTAAGGGGCAGACCACGAAGGCCTGGCGGCCGGCCTCCAGCTGCTCCCTCGTTAGGGTGTAGGCCTCGTCGCGCTTTTTGGCTTCGACTGCCAGAGTGGTAATTGGTTGGCGCCCGGGCGGTAACCCTTCAATAACGGATATATCGAGATCACCGTATACGGTTAGCTGAAGGGTGCGCGGTATGGGCGTAGCGGTCATGGATAAAAGATGCGGTAAATGGCCACTCTTGAGCTTGATGGCTTGACGCTGCTCGACGCCGAACCGGTGCTGCTCATCAATAACGACCAGACCGAGTTTACCAAAACTCACCTTCTCGCCTAAGATCGCCTGGGTCCCGATTACGAGTACAGGTTCGTCGGTGACTAAGCGGTCCAGGGTGGCTTTGCGCTCGGCTGAGGCTTGTTTGCCCAGCAGCACCACAACTTCATACCCGAGTTTTTTGAATAGAGGCTGAAGTTTGGCTGCATGCTGCCGGGCCAGGATTTCTGTGGGCACCATCAGTGAGACCTGGAGCCCATTGGCCATAGCCATGACGGCCGCCATGCTGGCCACCACGGTCTTGCCCGATCCGACATCACCCTCGAGCAGCCGGTTCATAGGCGCCTCGCCAGCCATGTCCTGGAGGATTTCCCAGGCGGCCTTCTTTTGACTGGGGGTTAGGTCGAAGTCGAGTGCGTCGACGAAGGCTTTGGCTGTCTCGACTTTAAACTTGATGGCTTGGGCCGACTCAGTCTTGATTTCATGCTTAATTACCAGACTGGCCAGCATCAAGAACCATAGCTCCTCAAACGCTAGCCGGTAGCGGGCCTTGGTCAGGCTGGCTTGAGTGTTGGGAAAGTGGATTTGCGTGAGCGCCTTGGTATAGGGCATTAGCTTGGCGCCGGAAATCACAGCTTCCGGCAATGTTTCGCCCAATGTCGCCACCAGTGGCAGTAGCGGCTGGATTAAACCACGCAATTGCTTACTGGACAGCCCTTCAGTCTCGGGGTAAACCGGTACGATCCGGGCGGTATCTTTGGTATCGCGCCCTTCTTCGATCAGCTCGATGGCCGGAGATTGCAACGCCAGATCGCTATTCTTGAATTTGAGTTCGCCGCTAACCAAGACCGGCGTACCAATTGGCAACGACTTGGCCAAAAATGATTGATTAAACCAAACCGCCTTCACCGTGCCGGTATCGTCGGCGATAATGGCTTCGGTAATATGCAATTTGCGCGCCCGGGCATACCGTCCGGCCACACGTTCAATGACGCCTCGAAACGTAACGTTGCCCGGCCGCATCATGCGAATCGGTAGAATCTTTGAGAAATCTTCGTACCGGCGCGGATAATGCTTTACCAGGTCTCCGACGGTGTAGATTCCCAGCCGGGCCAGTTTTTGTTCCATGTCCTGGCCGACTCCTTTGATGGAGCCCACCGGACGCTGCAACGGGTCGTGCATTACTTGACCCGTAGTTTGACGTAACGGCGTTTGCCGACTTGCAGAATCTGATGATTAGCAAACACCGGCTCAGCTTCGAGCGTCTGTACTGTATCGTCCAGGCGGACACCGCCTTGCTCAATGAGGCGGCGGGCTTCGTTTTTGCTACTTGCTAAGCCACTTTCGACAAGTAGTTCGACTAGGGGCAGGTGCTTATCGCTGACGGTGTGCGCCTCGATGTGTTCCGGGCGGCCGCCATCGCGAAACTGGTTATTCCAGGCTTCCTCGGCCTTGAGCGCCTTGGCTTCGCCATGGTAGAGACGCACGATTTCACGAGCTAGACTGGCCTTGGAGTCGCGCGGGTTGGCGCCTTCGGCTAGCATCTTAACCAGTTGCTCGATGGTGCCAAGCGGAATGTCGGTGCAAAGCTTGTAGTAGGGCGCGATGAGGTTATCCGGCAGGCTCATGAGTTTACCATACATATCGAGCGGGTGGTCGGTAATGCCCACATAGTTATCAAGGCTCTTACTCATTTTCTTGGCGCCGTCCGTACCAACTAGGAGCTCCATGATAAAGACAACTTGCGGTTTTTGGCCGAGCTTCTTCTGCAAGGCGCGGCCGGCCATTAAATTGAAGAGCTGGTCGTTGCCGCCAAACTCCACATCGGCTTCCAGTGCCACCGAGTCGTAGGCTTGCATGAGGGGATAGAGTAGTTCGTGCAAGGCCAACTCCTGCCCGCTGGCAAGACGGGCTTTGAAATCATCGCGTTCGATGGTCTGCGCCACACTGACATTGGATGCCAGGCTGATGAGGTCGCCGAAGCTGAGTTTGCCCAGCCATTCCCCGTTGTAGCGAATTTCGGTTTTCTTTAGATCCAGGATAAGTCCCGCTTGATCGAGGTAGGTTTTGACATTCGCTTCGATTTCTTTGTCACTGAGCATTGGACGCGTTTTGCTCTTGCCGGAAGGATCGCCAATCTTGGTGGTGTAGTCGCCGATTAAGAAGATAATGGTGTGTCCGAGATCTTGGACTTGCCGTAACTTGCGTAACACCACAGCGTGGCCGATATGAATATCCGGCCGGGTCGGGTCTACGCCAAATTTAATGCGTAATTTGCGTTTGCCTTTTAGAGCTGCTTCCAGCTCATCCTGGCCAACGATCTGTTCAACGCCGCGGGTGAGTAATTCGTCCATATGTGGCCTAGTTTAACAGACATTATGCTTAGACCCCAGTGTTAAGGTGCTTGTGAGTGGGTACTGAACTGAGGGCAGTAGTTTGTATTGCCTGAGGTAGATGGGCTTTAATGGCCTTTTTCAGTATTTTTTCAGGCCAACTGTGATACATCATTAATTGACCGTTATACCCTAATTGTTTGCTATAATGCTAAAGCGTAATTATTCATATTTAGAGGAACTATGCCAACTCGTCGTGTTCGGCGGCCGGCCCGCCCCCTAGACAGTCAATTTACTGGCTTTAAAGGGCATGTTCAGCGTTTTTTTCTATCGTTCACGCCAAAGTACTTTAAGGATTACTGGCTCGGTAAAGCCGGCCTTATTCGTCTTGCCAAATTGGCTGGCGCGGGTTTTTTGTTTATCTTCTTGGTATTTCTCTGGTACGCCAAGGATTTGCCTTCGCCGGCCAAGATTAACAATGGCAAGCTTGGTCTTACCACTACGTTTTATGCCCGTGACGAACTAACCAACCCAGGCAAGGGCACCAAGCTTTATGAGGTTCATGGTAATCAGAACCGTTTGCTGATTGGGTTCAATCAGATGCCGGAGACTATTAAGCAAGCCACTATCGCCATTGAGGATAAGAACTTTTATAAAGAGGGTGCCTTCTCGGTGAGCGGTATGGGACGGGCCTTTACCGGTGTCGTAACTCGCAATTCGTCGGCGGGTGGCGGCTCCACCATTACTCAGCAGTACGTTAAGAATGCTCTACTTACGAACGATAATATTTATAGTCGTAAATTCCTTGACCTCTATAGCCGCAAGATTAAAGAGTTAATTTTATCGATTGAGATTAACCAGTTCTACTCTAAGAACGATATTCTTAAGCTGTATTTAAACGAAATCCCCTATGGCAACGGTGCTTATGGCATTGAAGCGGCCTGCCGGACGTATTTCTCCGATAAGTACGGCAAGACCAGTTGCGCCGAGCATCTAAACTTGGGCGAATCGGCGCTGCTGGCCGCTGTGCCTAACTTGCCGTCCTACTTCAACCCGTACGGACAGCATAAACAGGAGCTCATCGACCGCCAGCATCTCATTTTGCGCAAGATGGTTGAGCAAGGCTACGTCAGTCAGGCTAAGGCCGATGAGGCTAAGTGGACTTTGGCCATGCTCGATAACACAGCGGGCAATAAGGCTCTAGCTATTAATAAAACCCCTTCATTCTATAGCGCGGTAACCGCCCCGAACTTTGTGTATACGGTGCAGGACCAGTTGGAGGAGAAATATGGCGCGGCACGAGTAGAGCAAGGCGGCTGGAAGGTCATTACCTCGTTGGATCCAAACTTGCAGCGCTGTGCGGAACTGGCTATCTACAACCCGGGCAATGAGTCCTGCAAACCTGATGGGAAAGCAGCTGTAAATCCAAACGCACGTAACAGTAGCTACACAAACCTGCTGCGTAACAAAGGCTCAAATGCCGCCCTGGTGGCGTCCAATCCGGCCAATGGACAGGTCCTAGCTATGGTTGGTTCATACAGCTTCGCCGAATCGCAGGTGAATGTGGCAACGCGTCCACGCCAGCCCGGATCAAGCTTTAAGCCCTTTGTCTATGCCGCGTTGTTTGGTAAGAACAAGGACGCAACCTGTACCGCCAATACGACCACCTGCGCCACCTATGGTGCTGGCAGTATCTTGAGTGACACTATCGCAACCGCTGATTCGTTTGATAAGAATTATAAACCTCGTGATTTCGGTGGTAGTACTGAGGTGGGCGGCCCGGTCACAGTTCGCACAGCGCTGGCTGGTTCATTGAATATTCCGGCTGTTCAGGCCTTGAGTTTGGCCGGCGTTTCAAATTCAATTACCACTGCGCGTAATATGGGCATTACCACGCTCAACAAGCCGGCCAGCACTTACGGCCTGAGCTTGGTGCTGGGCTCAGGCGAGGTCAAACTGGCCGACCATGTTAATGCCTACGAGAGCTTTGCCAACGGTGGCGTCCATTATGACCCCACTATGGTATTGAAGATTTACGATAGCCGGGACAAGGTTTTGGAAGATAACACTAAACCGGCTACGCCCAAGAAAGTGCTTGACCCCCAGGTCGCATATCTTATTACCAGCATGTTGAGCGACGCTGGAGCCCGGTCATATATCTTTGGTAGCTCGCTTAATGTGCCCGGTCACAGTGCCAGCGGCCAGGGAGGACAAGGCGTGGCTGTTAAGACCGGCACAACCGAACACTTCAATGACGCCTGGACCGTAGGCTATACGCCCTCAATCGTGGCCGGTGTTTGGGCCGGCAATAACGACAACAAGCCCATGACCAGTCAGGCGGCTGACATTTCCGCGCCAATTTGGAAGGGCTTTATGAGTGCGGCCTTGAATAGTAAGCCGATTGAGACCTTTAACCGCCCGGCAGGCCTGCAGTATTTGCCGAATGCCGGCGGGGCGCTTAGGGCTACTTCATCGAGTGATTTCTATCCTAAATGGTATAAGCAGCAGGCCCGAAAATATGTTTCCATGGATAAAGTCTCGGGCAAACTAGCGACCGACTGTACACCGCCGCTGGCTCGTGAACAACAGCTAAGCACCGGCATAACCCAAACAGATGACGCGCACTCTTGCGCCGATGTTAAGCCAACTGTGTCATTGAATGGCACTAGCGGAAGCGGGCCATACAATAATGTCGCGGCCAATGTGACGTTGGGCACATTCGGTACGGCCAAGCAAGGCATTGGCTCCGCTCAGTTACAGGTATATCTGGATGACCAGATTGTTTATACTAAGCAAATTAGTGCCAGCGATACCTACCCCATAACCGGCATCGCCCCAACGGCTGGTTCGCATGTAATAAAGGCGATCGTTACGGACACTGGTCTTTACCAGGGCAGTGATGAGGACACCATCAACGCCAGTGGAACCAATGGCAGCGGCTTCCAGGGCCTCAGCCCCACAGATGGGGCTACTTTACCGCCTGGCAGTATCAGCTTTGCCTGGTCGTCCAACGAGGGTGCCAGCCAATACCGGCTGTACGTTGATGGCTCACCACGAGGGGGCCCGACCGCCAGTACCTCCCGATCAGCTACCGTGTTGTCTTCAGGCGGTCATACCTGGTATGTCCAGGATGACAACGGTGTCAAAACACCTGACCTGTCCTTCAATATCGAATAAAGGAGCGTTAGCCCTGTATTAGCGCGCGGAGCGTATCGGCCTGTTTATAGAACTCATCGCTGCGCACTTGACGGGGATGTGGTAGTTTATTCGTAATTGATTTGATGATTGTGCCAGGGCGCGGCGACAACACTGCGATTCGGCCGGCCAACTGAACGGCCTCTTCTGGGCTGTGCGTTACCATAATGACTGTCTTGCCCGTCTGTTGCCAGATTCCCAGTAGCCCGGTCCGCAGCTCCCCGGCCGATACGTCGTCGAGCCCGGAGAAAGCATCATTGAATAGTATAGCGTCCGGGTTGACGGCCAGAGCCCTGGCAAGGGCGACCCGCTGTTTTTCGGCGCCGGATAAATCCTTGGGGTAATGGTTTTGCAGATCATGTAAATTAAGTAGCTCAGCTTGTTCGGATACCACCCTGTGAACTGCTTTAGGGTGTTCACCGGCCATTTGTAAGCCATAAGCGATATTTTCCGACACTGTCAGCCAAGGCATCAGGCCGTCCTGCTGAAATACCATTCCGACTGGTTGTGGACGGTTAACCACGTGCCCCGATGTGGGCTCGACCAGGCCGGCTATGATCCGCAGCAGCGTGGATGTACCGGAGCCGGCTGGACCGATCAGGCACAGAAATTCACCCGGTCTGACGATGAGATTGATATCCTGCAAAACGAGGCTTGGGCCCTTTTCTCCCGGGTATTGCTTAACAATGTGTTGTAGTTCAAGTGATTTCATGGTCTCGCCGTATATTTAGAATAGCGGTGCAGCAATGGCAGCCAGAACAGCTGGTTGATGGCAAAGATCAGGAACATATAAATGAATACGCCCAAGGCCAATGCCTGGACGTTACCGCCATCACCCAATGCACCTAGATAGTAGCCAGCCCCAAATACACCGGCGATGATCTCGGCGGCCACAATTGTTTCCCAGGCAAGACCCCACGAGACGACAGAGCCGGCAATGACTTGGGGGCGCAACCAGGGCCACAGATAGTGAGTCCATCTCTGCCATCCGGTGGCGCCGAAAACCGTCGCTGCCTCGGCTATATCCTGGCGCTGGCCTTTAATCCCTTCAACGACACTAAAGATAATTGGCCAGATCATGGCCAGTACCAAAATTGTGATAACAACCAGAGGGGTCTGGCCAAACCAGTAGACCATGAGTGGCAAAATGGCAAAAGTTGGTAGATTTTGCGCCAGATCCACAATAGGTAAAGCAACGGCCTCGATTTTCGGCGATGCCATTGTTGCCAGGCCCAATATCACACCGATGATTAAGCTTAGAATGTAGGCCACTACCACAATGAAAAAGCTGCCGCTAAAGGCTCTCAGGAATCCCAGAGTATCCAGAGGGTGGTCTGCTGAAGCCAGCGATAAAACTGCGATACCGCCAACTAGTAAGGAAAAAGCGATCCAGTGATGGCGATGATGATGTTGGCTATGGCGGACGAGACGATGATAATTAGTTAAGGGCATGGGCCCATTATAGCAAAAAGCTCATGCTTATACGCGGCAAGGTCTTACTGTTGGGGGCCGTGATTGCGTTGGACTAAACGCTCCTCGATGTCGCCACTGCCTGACGGGCGATGATTGTTCTGACGACGGCTGCGACCATTACCATTGGCACGAGGACCAGTCGCGCGACTACCGCTAGTGGTCTTTTGCGACTGCGTAGGTTGAGATGCCGGGGGCTGAGCTGCCTGCTGCGACTTAGGCGGCTTAGTACTTTCGGCAGAGACTAACGGAGCTGGTGCCGGAACTGGGGCAACTGGTTCAGGCACGTTCGAGGCGGCTTGGGGTGGAGCCGACACTGGCTTTGGCTCTGGCACGACTACGCCTTTACGCGGAGTAGCGAAAATCATTTTGCCGGCCACGGTTTGAAAAACCCGTGTTACTTCTGTTGCGACCTCTTGCCCGATCATTTTATCGCCGTTTTCTACTACGATCATGGTCCCATCAGCCAGATACCCTACACCCTGGTTGCGCTCTTTGCCGGGCTGGACCACACGAACCATAAGCTGCTCACCTGGCAGCACAACCGGCCGAATGGCGTTAGATAACTCATTGACGTTAAGTACGCGTACGCCCTGGATCTGAGCCACCCGGTTCAGGTTGTAGTCAGTGGTCAAGACATTGCACGTAAACCGCTGTGCCAAAGCAACAAGCTTGGCGTCTACTTCTTTGATTCCAGAGACGTCCTCTTCGGTAATTTCTACGGTGACGTCCGGCATGTCCCGCAGCCGGTTTAGGACCTCCAGGCCGCGACGGCCGCGGCCGCGACGCATAGCATCGTCTGAGTCGGCGATGTTCTGCAACTCAGCCAAGACGAAGCGTGGCACCACGAGCACGCCGGGCACAAAGCCGGCTTCAGCAATATCAGCAATCCGCCCATCGATGATGACTGATGTGTCGACCAAAACCCGGTTGGCGGCTGGTGCGTCTGCCGGAGCGGCTGATTGGGCTTGGCTGGCATCGGTGTTTTCAATCGACAAGAAAGGCAAGAGCTTAAGGAAGGCGGTGCGGCGGCTAAGTACCAAAACGACGGCTGTAAGCGTAAACATTACCGTTATGGCAACCGGCAGAATTCCGCCAAACGGGTCGGACAATTTACTCAAGGGAACGCTCGCCAGGGCGCCCAACAGCAGCCCGACAATAGCGCCGATCAGGCCCAATACTAAAGTCTGCAATGAGACGTGGCGCAGGCGAAGAATACCTAGCAACACAATTAATACACCAACGATGGTGAGAGATAAGACCATGGTATCGGTCATGATAAAGACATCCTTTATTTAGGCTTTACTGCGGATCAAGGCTACTGCTTCGGCTACGGTTGCGGCGCCGTTGAGACCGGCTGAGGTTTGACGCTTGGGACCTACGGCATAGGTTAGATCAAGTCGCTGGGCCTCGGCCAGGCGCTTGGCGACTTGTCCGACTGAGCGAACCTCTCCGCTCAGGCCAACTTCGCCGAACGCGACCAAATTTTGTGGAACCGAAATATCCTTAAAAGCCGATGCGATAGATAAAATAATTGCTAAATCAGCGGCTGGCTCGGATACTTTCAACCCACCGACTACGTTAACATAAATATCCGATGAGCTCAAGTTGAGTCCGGCCCGTTTGGTCAAAACGGCAACGAGCAAGTTAAGCCGGTTTAAGTCAAAACCAACGGCCGCTCGCTTCGGATAACCAAAGGATGTGGTGCTGACTAGCGCCTGGACTTCCACGAGCAGCGGGCGGCTGCCTTCGAGGGTAGCCAAGACCACCGAACCCGGACCAGGCTGGCGCTCGGATAATAGCGCCTGAGACGGGTTAGCGACGGGCACTAAGCCGGATTCGCCCATTTCGAAAATGCCGACTTCGCTGGTGGAGCCGAACCGATTCTTGATGCCGCGTAGAGCTTTGAAGGCTCCGTACCGGTCACCCTCGAGATAGAGTACAACATCGACCAAATGTTCGAGGATTTTGGGTCCTGCAATATGGCCCTCCTTCGTGACATGCCCAATGATGAGCGTGGAAATATCATGCCGTTTGGCTACCGCCTGCAAAACCTGGGTGCTGGCAGTAATCTGACCGACAGTGCCCGGCGAGCCGGTCAGTGCCTCTACCGCCATGGTTTGGATGGAGTCGATGATCACAAGCTTATAACCGCCCTGTTCGATGGTGGCGGCTATAGCGTCGACATTGGTTTCAGTTAACAGCTCCAGGCCTTGGGCTAGAACATTCATTCTTTCAGCCCTCAGCTTGATTTGAGTAACGCTCTCTTCCCCGCTGACATAGAGCACCCGCTCATTTTGGGCCAAATGGCTGGCTATTTGCAGTACTAGTGTGCTCTTGCCGATACCTGGGTCACCAGACAGCAGCATGACTGCACCCGGAACAATCCCTCCGCCCAATACCTGGTCGACCTCGTCAATGCCGGCCAGGAATCGGGGAAGCTTCTGGGTTTTGACCTCATCAAGCTTGGTCGAGGCCAGTGCGGCACTAGGCCGGGCCTTACCCAGACCAGACGATACGGGCGCGACTTCTTCGACCAGCGAATTCCAGGCGGCGCATTGCTCGCACTTACCCATCCAACGAGCAAATACCGCGCCGCAACTTTGGCAGACAAAACGTGTGGTAGTTTTTGGCATTGCTTTGTCCTTTTGGGTTATTTTACCTGCTTGGAGGGTCATATTATACCGAACTCAAGCCGAACAAACAACACGCCTGATCTTGACATAATCATGATAATGATTGACAATTCTATCGTTTTGTACCCTAACAGAGAGTTAGACCATGGCTAATTCAGATTCCGAGATCCAGCTTGTCCGTGTCCCTGGCAAAGCCGAGGATTATGATGCCGCCCTTGCCGCATCAGCCCCTTTGATCGGGCAATGGACTTTGTTGAGCGACCTGCCGCATCCGGAACGAGAACCACACCGCTACGATCATTTGGGCGAACTCGCGTCTTGCTTGTTGCCTACTACAACTATCTATGCGGGAATTGAAAAATTCCAGTCGGTGATCGTTGAGACCTTAGCCCGTTTTGTAGCTAAGGCAGCCGGTGGTGATCCCGACAGTTTGGCTCTATTGGTGGATTCAATTGACCGCGCGGATGAGCCTGACGAACCTTCGGAAATGGCTCTTGGGCAGGTTTTCTCAAAGCGATTTGGGCAGGATGAGACGGCCCAGCTGGCTCAAATCGCCGGTGTGGCGATTAGCCGGTTGCGCGCCAAGGAAGGAGAGCGCTTTTTCTTTGAGGCGTTACGGGCTAATTACCCCGAGGCCCAAGACGCCCGAAGCGCGGTCCTGCATCATCACGTAACCCAGATGTTCAAAGGGTCGGCCGTCAGTGCTGCGTGGGTCGTGGAATATGGATCTACTCACGCGGATCTCAACCCGAAGGATTTTGGCAAGACTTGGGAGGACTTCTTCTACGCTAGCCACGGCCGCGGTATCTCGGTCCGGGTCCCCGAGAGAGGCAAGTTCGTTTAACAAAGGACCGGAGGACAGGTGTATTTCCCTGCCCTCCGGTCCTTTTGATGTTATTATCTCGTTAGAAAATGCTCCTTGCGAGGCATTTTTGGCGTATTGGTGTTATTCGGCTGGTGCCGGGTGCCCGGATTCTTCTTCAACTGCGGGCTCGGCCGTGGACGCCGATGTGGTACGGCCGGTGCTCAAGTGCAGCAGATCCCCGCGTCGGGTGGCAGTGACGATAGCACCCTCCTTGAATTGCCCGTCGAGCAAGCCGGTAGCCAGCGGGTCTTCGACCAAGTCTTGAAGGGCACGGCGCATAGGCCGGGCGCCCTGCTCCATGTCGTAGCCCTTTTCCATCAGCAAGGCTTTAGCTGAAGCAGTTAGGCGCAGTTTGATGCGCTGCTCATCGAGCCGTCCTTGCAGATCAGCTAATTGGAGCTGCAGGATTTGCTTGATGTCGTTCTGACTCAAAGTCTTAAAGACCACAATTTGGTCGATGCGGTTAAGGAACTCCGGCCGGAAGGATTTTTTGAGCTCCGACAAAACTTTTTGCTTGACCTGGGCATGCGTCTCCTCGAGCTTGCGCTCTTCGGCCGCAGATTCAGTCTTGAAGCCGATTTTAACTTCGCGGAACATGTCGCTGGCGCCGACGTTTGACGTCATAATGATGACCGTGTTACGGAAATCAACCCGGCGGCCCTTGGCATCGGTGACATAGCCGTCTTCCAGGATCTGCAGGAGCATATTGAAGACGTCGGGGTGAGCTTTTTCGATCTCGTCGAATAGTAGTAACGAGTATGGCTTGCGGCGGACTTGCTCAGTCAATTGTCCACCCTCATCGTAGCCGACGTAGCCGGCGGGTGCCCCGACCAGGCGCGCCACGTTGTGCTTTTCCATGAATTCGCTCATGTCTATTTTGATCATGGCTTCGCGGTCATGGAACAATTCCTGACTGAGCACGCGAGCCAGCTCGGTCTTACCGACACCGGTGGGGCCCAGAAAGATGAATGAGCCAATCGGGCGGCGTGAGTCAGCGATGCCGGTGCGGCTGCGGCGGATGCTGGCGGCGATCATTTCCACTGCCTCGTCCTGGCCGATGACCCGGCTTTTGAGCGAGCCGGCCAGCTTGAGCAGGCTCTCAACCTCAGTCTTGATGAGCCGGGTGACCGGAATGCCGGTCATGAGCGAGATAACATGGGCGATATCTTCGGGCACAATTTTGATAGCCGCATCAGCGGCGCCTTCCTTGAGCTTGAGCTGGGCCAGGCGGTTTTGAATGACACTCTCGCGCGTTTTGAGACGGGCGGCCAGCTCGAAGTCCTGATCGAAGACGGCGCTTTCGATATCATCTCGGATTTCCGTGAGCTGTTTCTGGAGACTGCGGACGGCTTTGCTCGAACCACCACGCTTGATACGGGCTAGGCTGGCTGCTTCATCAATCAAATCAATGGCTTTGTCGGGCAAGAAACGGTCGGCGACATAGCGTTTGGCCAGCTTGGCGGCACTCTCGATGGCTTCGTCGGTAATCTCGACGCGGTGGTGTTCCTCGTAGCGGGGGCGCAAACCCTTGAGCACCTCAATGGTTTCTTCCACACTGGTCTCGGGTACCTGGACCGGTTGGAACCGGCGCTCTAATGCAGCGTCTTTCTCAATATGCTTGCGATACTCATCTAAAGTGGTGGCGCCGATGACCTGAATTTCACCCCGGCTTAACGCCGGCTTAAGAATGTTGGCTGCATCAATGGCGCCTTCAGCCGCGCCGGCGCCTACAACAGTGTGCAATTCGTCGATAAACAGGATGGTCTCGGGGCTAGCCTTAGCCTCATCGAGAATTTTCTTGAGCCGCTCTTCAAACTCGCCCCGATATTTGGTACCAGCAATGACGCTGGCGAGATCCAGCATGATTAGCTGCTTATTTTGCAGCATCTCGGGCACGTCCTCAGTGGCGATGCGCTGGGCCAGGCCTTCGACAACGGCGGTCTTACCCACGCCGGGCTCGCCAATCAAGACCGGGTTATTCTTCGTTCGGCGGTTCAAGATCGAGACCATGCGGCTAATCTGAACTTCCCTGCCCACGACGGGGTCGAGCTGGTTGGCGCGGGCTTTCTGGGTTATATCGATACCAAAATGGTCCAGAGCCGGGGTTTTGCTTTTGCCGCTGTTCTTGCCGGTACGCGTGCTCGTCCGCTCTTCCTCAGCGTAAAAGTACTGCTGGTTGCCCAAATAATTTTCAAGCTCGCCTCGGATAAGCGAGGGGTCAACTTGTAAGTCGTTTTTGAGCAGGCTGATGGCGCGGGCGCTTTTTTCACTTAGAATAGCAAACAGAATATGCTCGGTGCCGCAGTAGGGCTGACCGAATTCTTTGGCAACCCGCATCGAGTAGGTCAGGGTGCGGCGGGCTGTCTCGCTGGGGCCCTTGTAAGAGCCACTCACTAATTGTTGGGAAAAGCTCAGAACCAGCTGGGCTTTTTCAAAAGTGACACCCGCGTTTTTTAAAATTTTGGCGCCAATGGAGCTTTCCTGCTGTAAGACGCCCAGTAAAATGTGTTCGGTGCCGACGTAACTTGAGCCCATCTGCGCGGCGATTGTCTCCGCATTCTGCAGACTGTGCTTAGCATTTTCGGTGAACCGATCGAATTGTGCATTAAAATCGGCCATTGTTTGTCCTCTCATTACCCTCCCCCTGGGTTGCTGGTGTCAGAAGATTGGTCGGTGCCACGGCCTGGGTGGATGTACTGCAAGTATAGCATGGTTAGCACTCTGTGCAAGCGAGTGCTAACTGCTGTAGTAAATACTATGTAGTTATGTTATAATGTACTGAGATACTGGCTGTGGACGGCCATTATGCTCTTTTACACTGATCCGACTACCAAGGAGGCGTCATGCGACTGTGTAAGCTGCGCGAGACGTATGTGGATGTATATCTTAATGAGGATGCCAAGCTTGAACGGTCCGAGCGCCGCACAGATACGAGAATACTAGTTCATGGCGATGATTGTTGTCACCGGCTTCAAGAACTCCAGCTCCCGAAGCTCAGACCTTTTTCAAGCACGTCTGGATATGCTGTGACGCTGACCATCGAGGCCGAACTTGACTGGAAATGGCGGCGAGGAACCGATACCGAACTGCTTTACAGCCGGCCCGAGCAAGTCCTCGTGGCTGGTTGGTATGGGCGGCTGTGCGAGGAGGAGGCATTTTATAGCATCTTGGAGGGTGTGGAAGCACATCACCAGCGCGAGCGGATCGAAACGATGCTCCGTCTGCTTGACGGGGTCGTGGGCATGCTTGTTATCAAGCAGTATTGGGCCGATGAATGCCGTAAGAGCGCTGATCTGCAGACGCGCCTCGATGTTGACCTGGGGCCTGTTGCGGCTGGGGACGAGGCAGCTGAAAGGCAAATTTCTCACACCAACCATCTCATTCTGGAGGTAGCTGCACTGGCCGATACGCTTCTGAGCTGGCCGGCCCTGCCGTTGGTTCGTTTTGATGAGCCGGCTAGCACTGGCGATGAGCGAAAGGACAGCGCTCATGACTAACCTGAAAACGTTACCATTCAGGCAGAACTATGTTTGGCCACTGTTTATGGTGGTCTGGCTGGTAACCTTAGTAACGCTTGCCCTATGCGCGATGGGTCTCATGTCATGGGCCCAAAACGGCTTGGTGAAATTCGGACTGGCCGTCGCGGCAGTTTGGATTTCGATATACGGTGGCCATGCAGCTTTAGTATTACCTTTGCGGCGTCAAGGCCAGTCGCTGCGCGATTGTTTGCGCTAACAAGCAAACCGATCATGACCAATGCCCGCAGTGCTATTTCGTAAGATTGTCCTGCGGGCATTGGATGTCCGATAACCGCGAGCCCCGGCCCGATCTTGGTGACCAGGCGTGGTGCGCTCACCGCTGGCTGGGTCCGGCCACCCCGGTGACTGTTGTCATGACGGACGACCTGCTACTCGGCATCGATATTGTGTTATTCGCCGAGTTGGAGCCCAGATAGGCTTCGGCTTTCGGCGCTGAACCCCTGCTCGTAACGAGCGGGGGTTCCTTATTTTTGGTCTTATTTTGATGTGAGCTGGTTAGGCTTTGGGCGGTGTCTCGTCGACCGGCTCCTGGCCGCTGAGAGCGTCGGCCTGGGTGCCGGATAGCTCCTCGTCCATATCCGGGTCGATTTCAGCCTTGGCGTTGGCGCCTGAGTTGATGGCAGCGATAACGTCACCCTCGAGGTCGCGATTGCCGGATTTTGGTTCGACTACGGCAGCGGTAGCCTCGACGCGGCTCTCATCGGCGGAGATGATGTCGATGTTCCAGCCGGTCAGCTTGGCGGCCAGGCGGACGTTTTGACCCTGTTTGCCGATGGCCAGGCTGAGTTGGTCTTCGGGTACGCGGACCACGGCTTTTTTGTCGGCTTCGGTCAGGGTGACATCGATAACCTTAGTCGGTGACAGCGCGTTGGCGATGTACTCTTCGGGGGTATCAGCGAAGGGAATGATGTCAATCTTTTCTTCACCGAGGTCGCTCATGACCGCCTGCACCCGGGAGCCGCGACCACCAACGAAGGTGCCGACGGCATCCACACCGGCGGCATGTGACTGAACCGCTACCTTACTGCGGACGCCGGCCTCGCGGGCGATGTTGATGATTTCGACGGTGCCGGCTTCGATTTCCGGAACCTCAAGCTCAAACAAATGTTTTACCATGTTGGCGTGGGCACGACTTAGTACGATTTGCGGCCCACGCGGGGTTTGTTCAACCCGGACCACAAATACCTTGGTGCGCATACCTGTGTAGTAGCGCTCACCCGGGATCTGTTCGGAGGCGAACAGGACACCAGTGGCCTTACCCAAATCGACGTATGCGATGCTACCCTCGACGCGCTGGACATTGCCGTTGAGTACCAGGCCTTCTTTGTCCTTGTACTCGGTGAAGATGATCTCGCGCTCAGCTTCGCGCAGGCGTTGGATGATAACCTGCTTGGCGGTCTGGGCGGCGACACGACCAAAGTCTTCGGGGAAAACCTCGGTCTCAACCATGTAGGCACCGACGCCGGGCGTGATGACTTCGCCGGTCTCTTCGTTAACTACGTCCTCGATGACATCGCGGACTTCGGCCTTTTTGTCCGCTTTTTTGGCCTCGGACAGGCCAATCTGCAGATGCTCATTCTCGACTGCACCATCGGCCACGACGGCCCGGTTGATGTACAGATGGACCTCACCGGTTTCTTGATCGAGAACGGCGCGGGCTTCCTGGTCTTTGTCGGAGTAGTCTTTTTTGTAGGCGGCAGCCAGGGCGGCCTCGACTGTTTCTATGACGATATCGCGGGGGAGGTTTTTCTCCTCAGAGATCAAATTAATTGCGGCTAAAAAGTTGGGGGTTTCCATGTAAATATACTCCTTATTCAATATTCAATTGTTATTTAGTTGTGGCGTTAATTGGATGGTCGTTAAAAATATCGGCTGAGAAGCCGATTTACAAGAGTAATTATACTGCAGTATCAAGCGTTGTGCAAAAATAAAAACGACCCGCCTGATGACTCAGGCGGGTGTCGTTGACAACGCAGGACGATACCGGGGCACCGGCCGCGTTCTCTCCGGATGAAAGCCTCGCAGTTCTCTAAAACGCTTCATCAAATCCGGATACATAGCTTCCAGGGAGTAGCCGTTATTGACCGTGTTATGCCAGTCAGGATAGGCACTGAGGTGACTGGCAATGATAACGGCTTCCTTGCCCGGAAACTTGGGGCTACGGATGTAGTCAGCGAAGTCTTCAAAGTCCGATACGTCGCTGGTAACAAGAAAAGCGGTGTCCCACTGATTGATTGTCTCAATCACATGGTCCTTGATGGCCTCGTCGGGATATCCAGGAAGGCGGAACCTCGCCCGGTGGCGATGGTCGCAGATTTGCAAGTCACCGGGACCCGGCTGTCGAAACGGCCGGTCCCCCTCGCGCGGTGTCTCTGGCCTACGATACGTCCTAAAGTAGCACCAGCTCACCACCTGGTTAATTCCCCACGGCGCATCGGGACTACTAAGCCACCGCACAAGGTCATCAAGATTGGGATAGATGCCGTACCTTTTAAAGGTACCGCACACGTTGTCACCATCAACAAACACTGCGGCGCGGAGCCGATCGTCACGCTTACGCCGAACCATAGGGTATCACCTCCGATCCGAGAGAGTCAAAGTACGTGAGCATATTGTAAAAGAATTTATCTCTCAATGCAAGCAAATTATCTGCCAACCGGTTTGAGGGGTTGGTGCGCCTGCGTAAAACGTTTCAGTTATACTAATGGGCAGGTAACGAGGAATTGGTAAACATGCGGCCTGCGCAACGACTAGTTGATAATATCCGACCTGAGTTTTACCAGCTTAGCATCACACCAGACATGGAGAGTTTTACGTTTGACGGGCAGGAAACTATCGCTTTCGATTTGTTGAAATCTGCCCGGGATTTAACCTTTCACGTTGTCGGGCTCGAGATTAGCTCGGTGCGGCTGGACTCCGGCCATGCCGGTACGGTGGCATTTTCGGAGGCCGATCAGACGGTCACCTTTGGGTTCGAGCAGGCGATTGAAGCTGGGCAGCACACCCTTGAGCTGACTTTCTCGGGGCAGATTAATGACAGTCTTCATGGTTTTTATCGGAGCCAATATGATCATAATGGTGAGACTAAATGGCTGGCCCTCACCCAGTTTGAGGCGGTTCATGCCCGCGAGGCATTTGTGTGCATTGATGAGCCGTCCGCGAAGGCTGTTTTTGAATTAAGCCTTACTATTCCCAAGGCACTAACTGCTATCAGCAATACCCAGATTGAATCAGAAAAGCCGGCGGGGGCGGGGCGTAAGACCGTTACGTTCGCGCCTTCGCCCAAGATGAGCACATACTTGGTGGCCTACTTGGTTGGTGAATTTGAGTATAAAGAGCGGCAAACATCGGCTGGCACCGTGGTAAGAATATACGCTACTCCGGGCAAGCGGGACCAGTTTGGCTTTGCGCTTGATACGGCCGTGCGCATGCTGGAGGATTTTACTGAGTATTTCGGCATTGCTTACCCTTTGGTCAAGCTTGATATGATTGCCGTACCGGATTTTGGTGCCGCCGCTATGGAGAACTGGGGCGCGATAATCTACCGCGAAACTGATTTGTTGCTTGATGAAACCAAGACCTCCCTATCACATAAACAGCGGGTCGCCTTGGTTATTGCCCACGAGCTAGCCCACCAATGGTTTGGTAATTTAGTCACCATGGCTTGGTGGAATGATCTGTGGCTTAATGAGGGTTTTGCGGCTTGGGCTGAAACTTTGGCCCTAGACCGGATGTTTCCGGAGTGGCGGGCATGGCATCAGTTTGTGGGCTGGCGGCTGGAATGGGCATTGAGGGATGATGCTCTGGCGAATACGCATCCTATCGAGGTGGAGGTTGAGGATCCGCTGGCACTGGACGAGATTTTTGACGGCATTTCATACGCCAAAGGGGCCGGCATCATTAATATGCTGCATCATTACCTGGGGCCGGATGACTTTCGCCGTGGGCTGAAACACTATCTTGAGTTGCATCAGTTCGCTAATGCTACAACGGAGGATTTGTGGCGGTCGCTGGGCGTAGCGTCCGGAAAACCAGTACGCGAGATGATGACTGCCTGGACACGTCTGCCGGGCTATCCGATCGTGTTTTTTGGGCAGAAAATGCTGATACAAAAGCGGTTTTACAGTTCAGCCAGAGAGGCAGCCAAAGCTACCCCGGGCCAGCTTTGGCCGATTCCGTTTGACGCGATTACCGACCAAGGCGAAACTGGTCAGCGGCTGATAACGACAGCTGAAGCCGAGTTAGGGGCCGAGATTAGCCAGGCAGAATGGTTCAAGCCCAATCCCGATCAGTCGGGTTTTTATCGGGTGAGCTACACCCCGGCTATGATCGAAAGACTGGCTGGGCCGCTGGCGGACGGCAGGTTAAATGCAACGGACCGGCTCGGTGTCGTCAGTGATGTATTGGCGACCGCTCCGGCCGGCATTACCGATAGTGCTATGGCGTTAAAACTCATCGCGAGGATGCATGGAGATGAGAACTATGTAGTTTGGTCTAAGCTGGCAGCCGGCCTGGGCGATATCCTGGGTATTATTGATGATGAAGGCTTGCGCAGGCGGTTGGAGCAATTCGGACGCTGGTTCGTACAGCCAAATTTGGCCCGGTTGGGCTGGGACAAGGTTGATGGGGAATCGAGTTTTGACACATTGTTGCGTCCTCTGGTGCTACACGAAGCTGTCCGATTTGATCATCCGGGTGTAACGGCCGAGGCCAGGCGCCGGTTTGGGGATTTCCACCAACAAGGGAGCATCGATCCTGACCTGCGGTTGGCTGTCTTTTATGCTATCGCGCGACACGGTGAAGCTGTGGAATATGACACTATGCTAGAGATGTACCGCCATGAACAGGTGCCCCAAGCAAAGCGAGAGCTACTGATGACATTATGCCGCTTCCGCAAACCGGAGTTAGTCCAACGCTCGCTTGAGCTTTGCTTATCTAAAGACGTTCGGTCTCAAGACTCTGTCTTGGCTCTTGGCCGATGTTTGATGGGTCACGACAGCAGGTATTTGGCTTGGCAATTTATACGAGACCAGTGGGATACTTTGGTAAGGCGATATGGTGGGGGTGGGTATATGCTCACCCGCTTGCCGGAATATGCCGGGGCGGCTTTTGCCTCGCATCAGATTGCAGAGGAGATGGCAGGGTTCTTTAAGGCCCACCCGCATCCGGTTATAAGCCGACCTGTCGCTCAAGCGCTCGAGGTTATTACGCTTAAGGCGGACTGGTATGAACGGGACCATGTCCGTATTGAGAGGTTTTTGGCTGAATGGGAGGGCTCCAATTTAAGGTGATCTTTTGACTTGTAAAATGGAGTGTAGCCCCTCCTGTATTGTTTATAACCGGGTGCGATATCCGGCCGCGTCAATAAGCCGCTAATCGTTAATGGCATTCGCGGCATAGTCAATTTGCGGCGCCGATAATTCGCCGGCCACGCTGATGACGTCGATTTGGTAAGCGCCGGCATAGCCATGCGCTTGGTTCCAAGCCAGCGCGGCCCGACGCAGCCGGTTTATTTTGTCGTAGGTAATGTGTTCGAAGCCGGTTCCCCAGTCGGTCCGGCGGCGGTATTTGACCTCCACAAAGTGGATGCCGCCAGGGCTGCGCGCTACTAAGTCCAATTCGCACCAGCGGTTGCGCCAGTTGCGGTCGACGATAGTCAGCCCTTGCTGCTCCAGGTAAGTGGCTGCGATGGCTTCGGCGGTTCGGCCGCGCTCTGCGGTTGACATTATTCGGCCCCCAGCAAAGGCCGCCATGACTGGCGGTGAGCCGCACATGGCCCAAGTCCGGCCAGCGCTTTGATGTGCGACTGTGTGCCATAACCCTTGTGAAGCTCAAAGCCGTAGCCCGGAAATTTGCAGCTTAAGCGCTCAAGGTAGCGATCCCGAGCCACCTTGGCGACCACCGAGCCGGCCGCTACCGGCACTACGAGCTGATCGGCCTTCACTAGAGCCACTGAGCGATGAGCCTGAGCCAGGTAATTATGCTTGCCGTCGAGCATCACCAAGTCAAATTTAGAGCTCAGGTTTGCTAAAGCCCGCAAACCGCTGTGGCACACCGCCCAGGTTAGCCCGTGCTCGTCGACTTCCGCGGCCGCCACCCACCCAAGCCCGACAGCTAGGGCTTGGCGGCGGATTTCGCGGTCCAGTTCGCGGCGGCTGGCTGGCAACAGCAGTTTGGAATCCCGCAGGCCGTCGATAGCCAGGTGGGGCGGCAGGATTACGGCGGCGGCGACAACAGGTCCGGCCCAAGCGCCGCGGCCAACCTCGTCAATGCCAACCACAATCTCACCTGCCTCCACATACGACAAAACGGCCTCCCAGGTGGGGCCGTTTTGGGATTTTACGAGTCGCACTAGTGCCCGGACTATGACTGAACGGCTTTGCCTTCGCCCGGCTCAGCCTTGGCTACGCCAGCTTCGGCTTCGTCGGCGGGTGCCTGCTGCTCGTCGGACGTGCTGACGTCTTCGGTAGTACTGACTTCGTCGTCGGCGGCTGCGGCCTTGTTCTCTGACTTGACTTGGTCGTTCAACGGAACGGCATCATCCAAGGCGTCCTGGTTTTGGTGGACGTCTACTTCGGTGATGTCGGCGTCGGTAACTTCGGCCACGGGAGCGGTGACGTCGTTGGCGGCTGCCTTGTCAAAAGCCAGCTCCTTGAGGCGGGCGCTCTTGCCGCGGCGGTCGCGCAAATAGCTGAGGAAGTTGCGGCGGACCTTGGCCCGGCGTAAGATCTCGACCTTACTAACGTTCGGCGAGTGGAGTAAAAACGTTTTTTCAACACCAACACCTGAAGCGATCCGGCGTACGGTGATGCAAGCGGTTAGCTCGTCCATCCGGTGACGGCGAATAATAACGCCTTCAAAGACCTGGATGCGCTGCTTGTTGCCTTCCTTGATGAGCTGGTGGACACGGACGGTATCACCCGACTGCACCCCGGGCAGGGCGGGTTTGCGATATTGCTTCTCGATTTCGGTGATGACGTTCATAACTTGTGAATACTAACATTAATGCTGCCTATTGACAAGGGTTGGGGGAACCCTAGTCTTTATCCTTTGTTAATGAGCTCCAACCGCGTTGGGCTGACTTGCGGTCATTATCATTGAGGTCTGTCTGGCGAAGGTAAACATGGAGTGTCAAATGGGGCGTGAGCTTGTTTTCACGGTCGCGGTCAAATGACACAGACGGTTCGACAATGGCGCCAATGTAATCACCGGAGACCTTTAATTCTTCACGAAGCACTCTGCGAATGGATGCATCGAGTGTTTCACCAGGCCTGACTTTGTCTGCTAGCATGCCACCTCCGGACAAGCGGTTGAGGTTGTCATTTGGCGCATCAAGTTCGTAGACATACGGCGTAAAAAAGACTTTGCGCTTAATGTTGTGCAGCGGAAACTGGCTTTGGTTGATAATTTTTTGACTTCGCCCAAAATACTCATAGAAAATCTCCGGAATGAGCCCGGCATCCAGCTTGAGGACAAAGTCAGCGGGGTTGTCGGCTACCTTGTAGGCGAATTCGTCATTGGCTTCGTATATGCCATGTTTGAGATAGAAATCAAGAAGACCGGGGTTGGCAATGACGATCTCGTTGGTTTGGCGATGCTTAAGATAATAGGCATGAGGTTGGTGGCGATTACTCGTTGCGATAAAAGCTAAATTGTAAACAGAGCTCTCCATGATAGCCAAGAATTCGGCACTCTTGACTAATAAGAAAGGCAGGATTAGGTGCGGGTTCTTTGGTAAACGTAGGCTGGTGCCGTCGTGCTTAACATCAAGCTTCATATACCAGGCGGCAGCCCGAAAGGTATAGACAGCGTGGTAGTCTGAGCGCGCAGTCATAATCTTGATGTTAGCCATATCACCGCTGCCCCGGTGAATCACAATAAAAGGCTGGCCGTCCCGGATTGTGATGGCGTAGCCACGATCATATTCGCTCACAGCGTCAGGCCCGGCAATCGACCTGATTTCAGCCAAGAAATCCAAGAATAACTCTCTCGTGACCGGGGTCTTAGGGCTGGTGATGGTATATGTTTCGGTTGGGCCCTTGATTGTTACTATCGAGTCTGGCTGGTTGTCATCATCCATTAAAGGGATCTCCTGATTCAATTATAGCCTGCTTCAGACCGACTTAACCACCCGGCCCTCGCCGACGATTTCGCTGAGTTTTGCGACCAGAGTGTCGGTTACGGCAACCTTGAATGGCAGGCGGATTTTCTTGGGGCTGTCAGAGCCTAGGACGATAAAGGTTTCGGCCGGGCCGGAGTGGGCGCCCAGGATTTCTTTGATTTTAAGTAAGAGAGTTTGATCAGTCAGATCTTCGAGCTTCATGACCAGATAGCCGGCGTCCGGGCTGGCGGGCGCGGTTGATGAGCCAGATTTGAGTGCTGGAGCTGCACTGACGGCTTGGGCGGCGTCGCGCTTTTTTTGCCAGGCCGGGACTTGGGCTGTGGTCATGCCGGGTGGCTTGGTGCCAAGCTTAGGCTTGTAGGCCTTGGCCGTATCGTAATCAATGAGGCGCGCGTTCTCGACTAGGATCTTTGGCTCGTCAGTGAGGTGACCGTCGCGGTCTCGGGCGGATATCTTGCCGCTAGCGGTGATGACGCGGTCGGGTTCATAGAGATCGGGTGATTTCTCGTAGGCTTTGGGGAAGACGATTAGTTCGGTGAGGCCGGTGCGGTCTTCAATGCCAATGAAGGCCATGACAGCACCGTTCTTGGTGGTAATTTTGCGGGCTGTGGTGATAAACCCGCCAACGGTGACCATCTTGCCATCAGCCTCAGGCGTAATGGCGGAAATGGGCTGGCAGGTGTCTTGCAGGATAGCGGCAAAGTCATCTAGCGGGTGGTGGCTGAGGTAAAGCCCCAGTAGCTCCTTTTCCCAAACCAGTTGCTCCCGGCTCGAGGCTTCCTGAGCGGGTAATTCCATATGCAGGCCCGGTAGGTTCTCTTCGGCGCCGAGACTGCCAAAGATATCGATCTGGCCACTAAGGGCATTCTTTTGGGCTTTGGCGGCGTAACTGGTAATTAGGTCAAGGTTGTGCAACAACTGACTGCGGTTACCATCCATAAGCTGATCGAAAGCGCCGCATTTGGTGAGTGATTCCCAGACTTTTTTGTTGCATTCGCGGGTGTTGACCCGTTTGGCAAAGTCTTCGACTGAGGTAAACGGGCCACCTTCCTCGCGGGCCCGTAGAATGGCCTCGATGGGACCGGTGCCAATGTTTTTGATGGCCGAGAGGCCAAACCTGATGTCGCCGGTGTCTTTGACCACAGCGAATTCCAGGAAAGATTCGTTGACATCCGGCGGCAGCACTTTGACGCCCATGCGCTGGACCTCGGCTACTTCGATAGCTATGCGGTCGATGTTGCCAAAATCACTGGTGAGCAGTGCCGCCATGAAGGCCGATGGGTAATGAGCCTTGAGGTAGGCGGTTTGGTAGGCGATGAGGCCGTAGCAAGCCGAGTGGCTCTTGTTGAAGCAGTAGTCGGCGAAGGCTTCTAGCTGGCTCCAAAACTCTTCGGCAAAGCTTTGCTTGACGCCGGAGGTAGCGACCATACCATCGATGAAGGCGACCTTCATCTTGGCCATGACTTCGCGGAGTTTTTTACCGATGGCCTTGCGCAAGGTATCAGCCTGGCCGCCCGTGAAGCCGCACATGTCTTTGGAGATCTGCATGAACTGCTCCTGGTAGACAAGAATGCCATAGGTGTCGCCGAGGGCGGCTTCCATACCCGGGTGCTCGTAGGTGACCTCGCGGCGGCCGTGCTTGCGCTCGATAAAGTCCTCAATGAATTGCATGGGGCCGGGACGGTAGAGCGCTACCATGGCGATAATGTCATCGAATTTGGTGGGTTTGAGGCCGCGAAGGTATTTCTTCATGCCGGCTGACTCGAGCTGGAAAACGCCAGTGGTATCACCACGGGCTAAAAGTTCATAGGTCTTAACGTCGTCGAGCGGGAGCTCACTAATATTAATGGTGTGGCCGTAGACTTTGCGGATGATGCGCAGGGTGTTGTTGATGACGGTTAGGTTGGACAGGCCCAAAAAGTCCATTTTAAGCAACCCGAGCTCTTCGACGGTGCGCATTTCAAACTGAGTGGCGATACCGCCTTTTTGGGCACGTTGCAGCGGCAAATACTTGACCAGCTCTTCGGGCGAAATCACCACGCCGGCGGCATGGATGCCGTTATTGCGGATGGTGCCTTCGAGCTGGATGGCCAGATCGATGAGCTTTTTGGCCCGCTGGTTGGACTGGTATTCATGGGTTAGCTCTGGATCGGCTGGAACTTTGCCTTCGGCGAGGCCCACGGACACTGCCAGCGGAATGTGGCGGCCTTGGGCAGGCGGCGGAATGAGTTTGGCGATGCGATCGACCTCATCGTAGCTGTAGCCCAGCACCCGGCCGGTATCGCGGACGGCGTTGCGAGCCGCCATGGTGCCAAAGGTGATGATCTGAGCCACCCGCTCCTGGCCGTATTTTTCGGTGACATAATCGATGACCTCGCCGCGACGGGTGTCCTGGATGTCGATATCGACATCCGGCATGGAGATGCGGTCAGGGTTGAGGAAGCGCTCAAACAGCAGGTCGTAGGCCAGGGGGTCGAGGTCGGTGATATTCATGGCATAGGCCACGATGGACCCGGCCGCACTTCCCCGCCCCGGGCCAAAGATGATGCCCTGGTTTTTGCCCCAGTTAATGAAATCGGCCACGATGAGGAAGTAGCCTTCGTAACCCATGTTAGCGATAACGTCGAGCTCGTAGTCGAGGCGTTCGACCATTTTGGGGTCGACTAGCTCGCGCGCTCTAGTCTCGGTGATGTGGGCGATGTCCTCCTTGGCAATGCCGCCGTAGCGCCATGCCAGACCCTGCCAGCAGAGTTTGTGCAAATAAGCCTGCTCGCTAAGGCCTTCCTCGGGCACCGGGAACGTTGGGATGAGGATGCCGCCGAGCTCGAGCTCGACACTACAGCGCTCGCCAATTTTGACGGTGTTTTCGTAGGCCTCAGGGATGTGGGCAAACCGCTCCATGATTTCTTCGGGCGAGCTGACGTAGAGGTCCATGTCCATAGTCATGCGGTTGGTGTCGTCGAGGGTTTTGCCGGTCTGGACACAGAGCAAGGTTTCGTGGGCCTGACGGTTTTCGTGCCGGCTGTAGTGGGAGTCGGCCGTGACAACTACTGGTATACCGGTTTTCTTCGATAGTTCAATTTTGGCGGTGTTGAGTTTTTTTTGGTGCTCCCATTGATGTTCGTGGGCTTGGAGTTCCAAATAGTAATTGCCCCGGCCAAAGGTTTGGTCATACCAGAGCGCTACACTCTCAGCCTCGGCTAAATTGCCGGCCTCGATGGCTTGGGCGACTTCGCCACCCGCACACCCCGACAGGGCGATGATGCCCTCGTGGTACTGCTCGAGAAGCTGGCGGTCGAGCCGGGGTTTAACGTAGAAGCCGTCCAGATGCGCGATAGTGGTTAGCTTCATTAAGTTGTGATAGCCTTCAGTCGTGTAGGCAATCAGGATGAGGTGGAACGGGTTCATATCCTGACGACCAGCCTTGTCCTGATGCCCACGCGGCGCAACGTAGGCCTCTAAGCCGATGATAGGCTTGATGTCGCGCTTTTTGGCTTCTTTGTAGAACTCAACTGCGCCGGAAAGCGTGCCGTGGTCGGTGATGGCGACCGCAGTCATACCCAGTTCCTGAATACGATCGAGCATACCGGGGACCTTTTGCAGACCGTCGAGCAAACTGTAGTGGCTATGATTGTGCAGATGAACGAATTGCGGCTTCGTTTCCACGGTGGCCTCGCTCACACCTCTCCCCCGTTATACAGACTTATATTTTACCAGCCAGGGGTGGCAAAACCAGTCTTGATAATTGTTACGGTTATGATAGAGGCGGGCGTAGCCTGGGGCTATTTACTCTTGATAGTGTTGCCCACGCCCTGTAAGTACTCACCGATAACTGGCAGGCCGCCCAGCTGATGCAATATCCAGAGGAGGAGCGCTACCACGAGGGTAGCCCCAATGACTGTGCCGAGACCGATGAATATGCCACGCACGAAGGCGCTCCAGATCTGGCGCTTCGTATTACCTAGCAGATCGAGATAGTCCTGGACCAGGGCCTGTTCGACGGCACGCCCGAGCTTCTCGTAGTCCACTCCGGTACGCGGATCCGGATTTTTTTTGGCCATGTCTAGAGTTCCGGGTCGTTGCGCTTTGTGTCAGTTAGCTTGCCTTTGGCTGATACAGCCAGGTGCTTGGTTACGCGCTCCAGTTCAGTCATGACTTTGGAACCCTCGTCCAAGAGATGCTTAACATTCTTTACGGCGACGTCTTTGGTCATGGCACCGCTTTCAGCCAAGTTCGAGGCAGAGATACGAAGATCTTGCTTGAGAACCTCAGCCCGGCGAATGAGCTCCTGGCTTTCCTCACGCGCCTCGCCCTTTAGGTCCTTAGCGGCCTCCTTCAATGTATCGACCCGTCCGCCGACCTCGTCACTCATCCGGCGCAATTGTTCATTAATATCCTGGTAGGTACCTTTAACCTTGCGCTTAATGTCGGCCTGAGTTTCCTTGCCGCTCTTGGGCGCCAATAATAGCCCGGCCGCCGCTCCAACTAATGCTCCAATAACCGTTCCTTTAACAAATCCGCCGCGCTTCATTTTGCCTCCTAGCCTTTTTTACTTCTAAATCTTCTCATAGCCGCCGCTACCACCGCTGATAGAGCCACCGGGGCAGCCCGCTTGCCGATCATTTTGGCGATGTCTGCAAAGCTCTCGCTGGTCTCCTCAGCCTTCTGCGATATGCGCTTGAGATTCTTCAATATACTTATTATGATTGCCACCGCTGTGATGGCGAGTATCAGGAATATCAGGAGAGCTGTGGCTAGAAAAACTACCAGAACCGTTTCAACCGTGGTCATATCCATGCCTATCGTTTACTCTTCTAACTTACCTTGTAATAATAGCTGCTGCAAGCTGTGAATGTTATTGGTCATTATTACAAAGAAGATTTTTCTTTTCGGGTAGCTGAAGTTTGGCCGCTGATGGACTGGGTTTTGGCTGCGGCTACCCGCCTGATATGTCTAGCTGTGCTAACAGCAGCGGCTAATGGACTAATGCCCTGGCTTTTACGAAGCAAGACCCATTCTTTGCGCTCGACAATGGAATTGGGGATGATATGCAGCACGCCATCTTTATCACGGATACGGGTGCGACGCGCGTCCAGGCTTTCGACGATACCTTGAGTGGGTGTTTCGCCCACAATGACCTCATCGCCGACGCCAAAGTCAACGTCACGAGCGAGAAAAATTCCGGCAATAATATCGGCCACTAAGGTTGAGCCGCCGGCTGCCATAGCCAAACCAAGCGCCGCAATGGACCCGGTAAAGAACAGTATAACGCCCTCAAAGCCTAGTTCGTGAAGAATGCCGATGGATAAGAATATCCAGAGGATAATCTCGATGATTGAAATGAGAACGCCCCGCAAGGCCTCATGAACAATAGTGATCGAAAAGACAAATTTGAGTATCCGGATAGTGATTCGGACTGTCAGAATACCGACTAGCAACAGTAATATCAGCATCGGTAGCCGGGTCACTACCGCGTTGATCCACTGGATAATTGGATCAGTAAAATTTAATAGATCGAGGTTGAGCGTTGGATGCATAATGCTTGTAGTTAGTTTACCACGTCGCAAATATTGTGTTGCATGCTAATGTCGCCACCAGAACGAACCGGTCAAGACGTAATTTCGGATGGGGCTCAAAGTCATCACGTGACGGTGTAGCTTGATGTGTTCGAGAGAGCAGAAAGTATTGATGCCCGCCCCAAAAGAGGTCCACGAGCCGCATGGCATAAAACCAGTCTTGCAAAAGTGCTTTATGCTTATCAACCACTTCCTGCTCCAGTGGCAGGTTATTTAAATCGAAGCGGTATTCTTTTTTCATCGATTAAACGTAGTCCAGGCTACTTAAACTCAATTGAAAAGCCCGTCGCGGATGAATCCGGGACGGGCTTTCTTTTACAAATCTTTCCTCTCTGAGATTGGCGACGTTACTGTTGCGGTGGGTTGCCGCTCGGCCGTGGCTGTTGTCCACGGCCTGAGTCGCTCTGGGAGCTGCTGCCTTTGCGCTGAGGCTTGTGCCCTCCACGCGCCTGGCGCTCTTGGCGTTGCTTCTCCATCTCCCGTCTCCAATGCCGCCACCAGAAGCCTTCTGGAGCGACAGGATTGTCGAGCCGAAAATACTGATACTTAGCCAGATGGTGAAGAATGGCCTTGAGCTTCGGCTCGACCTTGGCTAGTCGAGCTAGCAGTTGGTTGAGATCGATTTGCCCGAGCGTCTCATACAGCTTCTTGTTGGGCAGATTGAGTTCATTGCTATGCTCGCTGATGGCAAACATATTGAACTTTTCCATACCCCACTCGAAGCAGATGAGCTGCTCATAGAGGACGAAAGGACGATCGATATCACGGCTTTCAACTATGTCGTCACTATCCAAAAGTATCTCGCTGACCGCCTCTCTCACCTCAGCTTCACCGAGACCTTTCGCCGTATACTTGGCTGTCAAGGCAGCTTCAGTGATTTGCGGCGTGTAATCTTCAAGCGGCAAGTTGGCTAGCTCATCCAAGCGCGCTAGCTTCTCGGCTAGCTGTTGCTGGATGATACCAACAAACAATTGCGGATCACGGGCCGCGAGCTCAAGGAAGCCGCCGGCTACGCCGGCCAAATCCTTCTGAAAGTCCTCGATGGTCATGTAATAACCGACCTCGCGCCACTCGTCGAAGTCTGATTCTGGCACATCAATTGGCAACTTCCAGCCTTGCAGCATCAGCCGCGTCTTGCCATACCAGGCGATGCAAGCAACGAAATCAGGTGTTGGCTTCGACCGGTCTTTCAACCAGTCCTCGGCTTCCCACTCGATCTCCAAGGCTTCTGCGGGCATGGTGCCGGCAGAAAGCCAACGACGAATCTTTAGCTCCGTCGCCTTATCCGGCTTGTTCGCTTCATTCCAGCGCCGGATCAGGCCGGCGCCTTTGCCTCGTGCCATGTTACTGCACTCCTTCTATGGTAGTATTGTAGCTTACTGATACCGCCATTTGCCACCATCGAGGTTATCTAGTACTTCTGAGACCGTAACACTGTCATAAGTTGTCACTAACTCATGACCGTTAGAGCCCGGATTTGGTTTGAAGATCGTCACCTCAAGCCGTGTGCTGTCTGTCAAAGTAACCCTCACTACGTAGCTACTCTTGGCGTCGTTGTATTCTTTCGACCGATCAGTGGCAGCGCTTTGGACGACTACATTGGCGGACCGCAGAAGGCCTTCAAAGGTAGGCTCTTGTTGGGCCAGGGCGGTGGGGGACTTTGCTCTATCAAGCCCTGCTTGATAGGCTTTTTCCGGATCGGTGAGCTCGTACCCCGAACCATCTTGATGGTGCTGGATATGCTCTTGGCGACTTATCCCTTCATGGGGGATGATGCGCTGATAATCCGCAATTACCGTATTAAGCGGATAGCTTACTACTGGTAAACTCGGAAGCTCACCGAAGTCTGGTTCCTGCTGGACTTGCCGACTCTTGCGTGGCTTGCGCTCAACACTCACCGGTGGCTTCTCGCCCTGCTCACAGCGGGTGCATTCCGACATCGGCTCCCAGGGGCCAGTCTTCTTGTGGTGACTGATCTTGTACTTGGCCGAAATGCGAATTGCGCGGCTACAACTGGTGCAGCGCATAGCCTCATCGGTAAATGACTTAATCAGGGCCTTGCAGTCCTGGCAGTTCTTGGGTAGTGTTGTAACGCCCCGCTCAGCAAACCATTCCGGTGGACGATGGTAAAAGGTTGACTCGTACCCATGCGGGCAGCCTTTGCAGAAACATTTATATGGGTAGTCAGCCACTTTAATCACCTGCTTTCGAAAGGAGCCACATGCAAGCGGCCATGAGGACCGCTTGCATGTGCGCTGGGCGTGAGTGCTACTTACGTCTGAACAATCCGATTAACCGGTCACGAAGCCTTGGCAGCTGAGGCGGCTCTTGCGTCTCACTAGGCACTGACTGCGAAGCAAGTTGTTCATGCGAAACGACTGGGGGCGTTGCGGCTGGTTTTGTAGACTGCTGCACACCGAGGTGCGCAAGTCGCCAGGTCGCTGCTACTTCTTTGGTTTCCCGGCTGGGTACGACCCGTGCAACATATGGCATGGTAGAACTCAACCGGATAGGCGTGTCGTCTTGTGAGACCAAGCCCGTGTGACCGTGCTTCTCATCGCACCAGTCGAACCCTTGAGAGGCCGAATTGTACTCGAGCCGAACGTTTGTTGTGCCCGACAGGCTGCAGAGATTCTGGTAGGTACTGCCGGTTGGCAGTTCTGACCAAATAGTCCGCCACGGGATGGTGATCAAACTCGGAACCTGCTTGCTGCCAACCAATTCCTGGAATCGCCGGGATTCGCTATTAACCCGTCCGAGCAATTTCCAGGTTTCGGTGATGGCTTTGCCAGCTTTCTGAAGCTTGCGGGCATCAATACCGGCGCAGTCGCACCAACGCTCAAATTCAAAGGTATCCCAGTTTTGAAGCTGGAAGCCTTGATTGCCAAACAGACTGTACGGCGAACGAGCGGCTGCTTGCGCAACCATTCCAAATACCGCCAAGTCCTCATGCTCATAACCTGACCATAGGTCAAAACTATGAGCGATTGCACCGCGGGACCCGTCGTAGTCCACGAAATAGTCGTGCTGGGCACGGAGTGCAACAAGCGGCGTGTTACTTAATGCGGTTGCGACCGTCCAAAACAACACTTCAGCCAGACCAGCGCCTTCTTCGAAACGCTTTTGCAACTGGAGTGCGTAGGCTAGGTCAGCCCGGCCAGTCCACTGCTCCATGCGTTCGCCGAGTGGCGTTAGCCAGCTGTCTTCCGCTAATTCCAGCTCCTCTAGCATGTCGATCTGCTCGTTGAGATATTCCATCCGCCCATAGTCTTCATGCAGGCGGGAGGGCAGGTTAAGACTTGTGACCCACTCGGTCAAGCCGTCGTCCTCACCTTCGCCCCAGTTTTGCTGACAGGCAAAGTATGCCAGAGGCATCAACGATGTACTGGCCATCGGAAACCGGATTGGTTCGTAGGTCAGCGTGCCACTGTTGAGTTCATCATCGTCGAGTTCGGCAAATTCGGCTCCAACTTCACGGCTGATGTAGGCGATACCCGGGCGTTTGCGACCCACCCGGCCCTTTCGCTGAAGCAGCGAGTTAGTGCCAAGCGGCGCTACTACCGGGAACGTCACGTCGCCGATAGTCTCTTGGTCGTAACCACAATCCATGGTGACCGCATAGTCGAGAGTTGGGAAGGTGATTCCCATTTCAACCACGCTGGTTGATAGAATCACGTAGTTCTGCCGGGCGGTTTCGATGCGGCGAAGTTCTTGCTTAAATTCCTGGCTGCGCCTAACGTCACGAATGACTTCGCTAGCCAGCTGTAGTACCGGTAGTTCAGGGTAGGCTTTGCGCAATTGGTTTGCCAAACGCTGGGTATCACTCTGATTTCCGGCAAATGAATTAACCACCACCAGCATGCCGTGGGAACGACCGGTTTCCAGCACTGCCCGGCGGACAGCTTCGGCTTCAGCAAAGTCACCGTCTTGCGGAAAGTAACTGCTGCTAGGGTCCGGTTGGATGAGCGTATTCTGTACCAATTCCGGCAATGCCTTGTCGATCGGTCTGAGCAAATTATGCATCCAAACAACATGGCGGGCTTTGTCAGCTCGAATGATGTTGGCAACGCTCAATGATTCGCTCAAGCCCGTTGTGTCAACTGTGGCCGACATGTAGTCGACTGTAATGCCGGCGCGGCGAGCCAAGGCGATGCCCAGTTCTACCTCTGGACTTTGCTCAACTGTGACGTGCGCTTCATCGATGATGACGCGGTCACGCTCAGGCTTCAGCTCGTCCTGCTTGGTGAGGATGCCGAAGATACCGGTGGTAATGAACTTAACCGGCGCTTCCGGGTTCACATTTCCGGACGCCGAGGTGATGCAGCCAAACAGCGGTGGGACTTTTTTATGCCCCTTGCTTTGCTGGAATTCGTGCCACAGACCGTTCATGAAGTGGGCTTGGTCAACCGCGATTGGAATTCGCGGCTCAATTACCCAGACCCGTGGTTCAGGATGAGGCCGGGCGCCTGCATGCTGTATCTGACGAATCAGATTATGCACCGGTACTGCCACGGTTTTTCCGAGGCCGGTTGCTGCAACCAGAAAGAATGGGTCTTGACCCATCTTGTCAAGGTACTCAGCAATCTCGAGTTCGTCATGCTCAACAGCAAACTTCAGGAAATTTACAATATCCATCATGTGGATCGTGTGCGTAGTTGCGATTGGGAAACTCGGGTACACAGCCTTGGCGTAGAACGGAAGACGCATTGCTATCACCTTCTCTGAGGATAGACTGTAAAAGAACGACCGCATGATATGCGGTCCTATGTTAATTATAGCACATTACTAGTTTTATTGCAAGTATTTGCTACCCGAGGCGGTCTTTGAGAAGCTTATTGATGAGGGGCGGGTTGCCTTTGCCTTGAGTTTTCTTCATGGCCTGTCCGACGAGGGAACCGAAGGCCCGCTGGTTGCCAGCTTTGTAATCAGTGACGGCCTGGGCGTTTTCGGCGATGACTTGATCGACTACGGTAGCGAGTTCGCCTTCGTTGGACTCCTGGATGAGGCCAAGCTTGGCGGCCTGAGCCTCGGGATCAGTGTCGCCATGTTCCCAGATGTGGGCTAGCAAGATTTTGGCATTGGTGTTGCTGAGTTGTCCGCCGGCCACCATTTTGGCTACTGCCGCCAGTGGCTGGGCCGTGATGCCGGAATCAAGGAGCGTTTGACTGTTGGTTTCGGCCAGTTTGACGGCGTCACCAATGAGCCAGGTGAAGGCGAACCGGGCGTGCTCCGGGTGGGCGCTGACGATGTCATGCCAGAGGCGGGCGGCGTCGGGATCGGCTACGAGAACTTCGCTTTCTTTGGGCGGCATGTTGGCAGCGGCTAGCTCGGCGCGGAGATCGTACGGCAATAGGCCGAGCTCGTTGGCTTGAGCTTCAACCATAGCTCGCGTGATTATTAGGGGCGGCAGGTCAGGCTCCGGGAAGTAACGGTACTCGTCGGCGTCCTCTTTGCTGCGCATGCTGTAGGTTTGCTGTTTGGCGTCGTCCCAGCCGCGGGTTTCCTGGATGATGCGGTGGCCGTTTTCGATCTGGGTGACCTGGCGCTGGACCTCGTATTCAACTACCCGCTCGATGGCCCGGAAGCTGTTGAGGTTCTTGGTCTCGGTGCGGGTGCCGAACTCTGCGGCGCCAACCAACCGCACGCTGACGTTGACGTCAAAGCGCATATTACCGTAATAAAGGTTGGCATCACTGACACCGGTGTACCTCACAATATTGTAGAGCTCCTGGGCGTAACCTTTAGCCTCGGCCGCCGAGCGCATATCCGGCTCGCTGACGACCTCGATTAAAGGTGTTTCCGCCCGGTTTAAGTCTACTAGCGAATAATCTGCCCCTTCCGGGTGAGTTAGTTTGCCGGCGTCGCCTTCTAGATGGGCTCGTGTTATACCGACTCGATTGATTTTAGTATTGAGGGGAAACTCAATATACCCTTCTCCAATGACCGGTTCATCGAACTGCGTTATTTGATACCCCTTAGGGGAATCAGGATAAAAGTAGTTTTTTCGGTCAAATTTAGTGTGATAATTATCCGGGTACTCAAAATTAAGAGCCTGTCCAAGCCGCAAAGCCAGCTCAACCGCCCGCTTGTTTAAAACCGGGAGCGTTCCTGGCAGGCCCAAGCAGACCTGACAAACATGCGTATTGGGCTCTGCCTCGCGTGAATCATTATTGCAACCACAAAATAGCTTACTTTTAGTTGCCAGCTGCACATGGGTCTCAATGCCGATGACTACCTCGTACTTATCGCGGATTTCCGGTTTCATGACTTATACTCCTCTTGCTCATCGGGCAGATACGGCCGGTACGCTTCCCGAAAAGCCTTGGCAAATTCGGAACTAAACTGTTTGCGGTCTTCGGCCAGCCGGCGCCCGGTCTCGGTTTGGAGCGCCCAGCCTTCCATAACACTAAGGTTGCGGATGATCCGGTGTATATCATAATCAAACTCAGCAAATGTTCGGATGCTTTGATAGACTCCGACTGGTCCAAATTTTTCAAGCATATCGGCATCAGATACTACTTTGGCCTCCAGTGTATCGGGCTTTGCCTCGTGCATTGCACCTTTGTGAGTGCGAATGCAAGCCGCGATCAAAACCACCGCTTCCGGGCCTAGCTCGATATCGCCCTCTTTTAAGAAGGACTCGAGCTTGTTTGCCCCCACCTCAGCATGTTCTTTGCCGGTTGAGCCGTAAAGGAAGCCAATGTCATGCATTACTGTGGCGGGTAGAACCGTAGCCATATCGGCGCTTTCGGCCTCACCGATCACTATACTATTAAGTACATCCCGGCGGGCATGGTCCCAATTGTGCCCTGTTAGGTGTTTGGCGGCTTCAAACCGTGTGCGGGTGTAGTTGTAAACTTGCCGGAAAGCAGCGTCTTGGTCTAAATAGCGGTCGAGCTTTTGGTGTATTTCGGGGCTCATTGGCTTAGCTCCTGATTGAGTACGGTGCGGATATCTTCAAAGGTCCGTAAGTTTTCGATTTCTTCTAGGGTGAACCAGCCGATGTTGTGGGCTTTGACCTGCTCACGGACGGCGGCTTGCTCGGGGATTCGGACAATATATTCCATATCGAGGTGGTAGTGCTCCGGTTCGTCGTCACGGGCCGGGATTTTGGCTTCGAGCACGTGATGGGGTGGCTGAATATAGACGGCGTGACCGCTGGCTGGAATATCAGGCTGCAAATAGGGGCCGATGTCGATACCCGTCTCCTCTTTGGTCTCGCGGATGGCAGTCTCGACCGGGTTCTCCCACGGTTCCTGGTGCCCGCCCGGCGGGGTCCACATATCATGCTTGACGTGGTGTAGTAGCAGCGCCTTGCGGGGCTTAGCATCACTGATGATGTAGACCGTGGCGGTGTAGTGTTTGATGGGTTTGGCTTGACTCACAGTCCCCCCAAATCGCGCAAGGCCCGCTCGAAGTCGCGCAAGGCTTCTTTGGCTTGGCTCGGGACTAGGTCGTAGCCGACTTCGTGGGCCAGGGCGTTGCGGAGCTTGTGGGCTCGCCAGACGGAGTTGGTGTCAGAGAAGCGGCCCTGAAACGACTTGAGGCGCTCGCCCATAGTGTCGCCGGAGGCGCCGGACTGGCGCATGACATGGTCGAGCAGCTTGTCGGCTTCGGAGACGGCTTGGCGCAGGCCGTTGCCGCCACCAGCGGCCATAGCCTGGATGGTGGCCCAGCGGGTGACAATTTGCTCGCGGTCGAGGCGGGCCGGCGTGGGGCGGTAATTACTACTGCCGGAGCGCTGGCTGGAGTGGCCACCCCAGCCGCGACGGGAACCACGGCCGCGCTTGCTGGTGCCTTCGATGACGGCTATGAGAATGAAGCCGGCGATGAGGGCGATGATGAGGAATGTGATCATGAGCGAGAACTCCAATCACCAATGACCGCTTCGACCGCCAGGGCTGAGGCTAGCAAGTGCCGTTCGGCGCGTTGTGGTGCGATTAGTTGAAGCCCGATGGGCAAGTCCCCGACCTTGCCGAGTGGGATGGAGATGGCCGGTATACCGAGTAGGTTAGCTACCACGGTCATGACATCTTCCAGATACATGGCCAATGGATCATTGACTCTGGCGCCGATGGGAAAGGCCGGATTTGGCGCCGGGGGGCCCATTAAAAGATCGACTTTGGTAAACGCATGGTTGAATTCTTTGATGAGCGTTGTACGGACTTTTTGGGCACGCTTGTAATAGGCATCGTAGTAGCCGCTGGACAGAACATACGTGCCAATGAGGATGCGGCGCTGGGCTTCGGCGCCAAAGCCTTCTTGGCGGCTGAGGTAGTAGGTTTCGCTGAGGTCGGTGGCCTGGTCTGAGGAATGGCCGTATTTGACGCCGTCATAGCGAGCCAGGTTGGATGAGATTTCGGCCGGCACGAGGATATAATAGGCGGCCAGCGCCAGCTCGACCGCCGGCAGGCTGATTTCGTGGACTTCAGCGCCGTGGACCCTGAGTTGCTCAGCCATGGCCAGTACCTGGCGTTTGATGCCGGGGTCGAGGCCTTGGCCGAGATATTCTTTGATGAGGCCGATTTTGAGGCCTTTAAGGTGGCCGGGCTTGACAAGGTAGCCGCCGGGGTCGTGTTCGATGGTGGTGGCGTCAGAGGCGTGGCGTCCGGCTAGAACATTGAGGACTGCAGCAGTGTCGGCCGTGCGGTTGGTGAGCGGGCCGATGGTATCGAAGGATGAGGCCATAGCAACCACGCCGGAGCGCGGCACCAGGCCATAGGTCGGCTTGAACCCGACGACACCGGTGAGATGGGCCGGCTGACGGTTGGAACCACCGGTATCGGTGCCCAAGGCGAAGGCGACTTGGCCGAGCGCCACACTTGCCGCCGATCCGCCGGAGCTGCCACCGGGGACGCGGGTGGGATCATGGGGGTTCTTGGTAGGGCCAAAATCGGAGTTTTCGGTGGAGCCGCCGTGACCAAAGGCGTCGTGATTAGCCTTGGCTACCAGGATCGCGCCGGCGGCCTTGAGCCGCTGGATGGCCGGGCCTTCATATGGGGCGCGGAAGTTGGCCAGGATGTTGCTGGCGGCAGTGGTGTGGGTGTCGAAGGTCAGGAAGTTGTCTTTGGCCGCGAACGGCAAGCCGGCCAGGGGCAAGTTTTCGCCGGCGGCAATGCGGGCGTCAACGGCCCGGGCCTGATCGAGGGCCTTTGGGTTTAACTCCAGGACGGCATGGTATTCTTGGCTGGCCGCAATCCGGTCGAGGCTGGCCTGGACGAGTTCAACGGCGGTGACGTGACCGGACCTGACTTCGGCGGCAAGTTCTGTTATGGGGCGCTTGAGATCAACCATTGAGTACCCGTTTGACGACAATATAGCCGTTTTTTTGGGCCGGTGCGTTGGCCAGAAGCTGTTCGCGCGGCATGCTGGGGGTAACCTCATCTTCCCGCCAAACGTCCACTAGGCCGGTAACCTGGTCAGTGGGCTCGACGCCTTCAATATTTACCTCTTGTAGTTGCTCGACAAACGTAACGATCCGGTCGAGTTCCACGGCCATGGCCGCAGTCTCATCCGGAGTCAGACCAATGCGAGCCAACCGCGCTATGCGGGTTGTTTCGGTCGTTCCAAGTTTAGACATGCGCTTAGTATACGAAAACCGGCTACAAATTGCCAAGTTGCTATGGCCATCATCAACCAATCCCCTTTCTATACTTGCTTTTGTTATTAATTATGTTATACTTAATTAATCGCACCATGCGACGGCTTGTTGACTCTCCAAGGAGCTCTTAATGAGGAAGCCTTTAGGGATCACCGCAACACTTATCGCGGCCATCGGTGTTTTTGTTTTGCTGGTTGGCATGATTTTCGGGCCCTGGCTGGACTGGGCCAAGAACCTTGAAGCCCTCGACAGAGCGGAGAGATCAGCGACACAGAAGCCGGTCACCGCAATGGTGCTGGACACGGGGCCCGTGCCTGCGGATCAGGCACAATACTTTGAGCCAAAGAGTGTCCTGGCGCTGATTAGCTACCCGGACTTTGAAGGCATTACCCGGCGGACAACGATTATTTTGGTTGGCGTGGGCGACCAGCGGCCCGGTACAGTCGACATGATTGTTTCTAAGAGCGGAAGCGCCGAGCAAGCCGCCTACGTTGCGCCTCTCGATTGGCAGTCGTTGCCCAGAACTGTTGGGTTTATTACCGCTATTTTGGGCGGCGCGGCGCTGATCGGGCTTGGTCTATACGTGGCATTGGCTTGGCGGCGGTATTACACAAACACTGCTTGAGCTGAGGCATTGTTCTCGGAGACGACAACTTACTCGCCCTGCGGCGGATACGGAAGACGATAATGTCTTTCGCCCGCTGCGGGGCACTTTTTATGATTTGCTTGTAATTCATTACAATTTATGTTACATTATAATATCCTCGTACCCACGAAATTGTCTTGACATCCTTAAGGAGTCTCCCCTTGAATGCCAAGCCCATCAGCATCACAGTTGCCTTTGGCGGCGCCGTTGGTGTCTATCTCCTCGCCTTGTACCTGATCTTTGGACCCTGGCTGTCGGCTGCCAGACAGGCAGACGCCCGCTATGACCAGGCATGGTACGAAACCCAGAAGTACGTGACCGCTACGGTTTCGTCGGTTCCGGAGATAACCCGGTCCGGTGGTATCACAGCCGTCAAAGTAGTGGCGACCTACCCGGATTATTACGGTCAGACTCATCGGACTGATTTGACCTTGACCGGTGACAACGTGCGACTGAAGATCGGCCTCACCGTGTACAAGGATGGCCGTTTTGAAATGGCTACGTCTACCGGCCCAGCGTCGCGCTGGCATATGGGACCCATCTTGGTCGGTATGTTGGTAGGCGCCTTTGGTCTGGCTATACTCATTGGGGTCGGCGGGGTGATAACCAGGGCCTGGAGAGAATACCGAATCGGGGTCGACTTCCAGGAAAAACGGGACCGCGAAAAGCTGGAGGCAACGGCGCGCAAACTAGCCCGCGAGGCTGAATTGACGCCGCTACAACGTGATGCGGAGGCGCGTATTGCGGAGGCCATGGCGCTGTGCGACACGGTGACTGACAAGCAAGACCTGGTGAATCGGGCCCGGGCCGTCGCCGAAGCTCTCAGCAAGCCGGATACGGCACAAGCCAACCAGCTAAGAGCTGAGCTTGATGTGCTGGAACGGACTATCAAGCAAAGCTGATTTGACGCTCTGCGGTGGTGACGGAAGACAAAATGTCTTCTGCCCGCTACAGAGCGTATTTTTATTGCTATTTATGGTGAGATATGCTATGATTATATTAATCTCGACTTTCGAGCTTGTTCGTTGACGCAAAGGAGTCCCCGTGCGCAAGCCTATAGGAATCACAGCCGCGTTCTTCGCTGTCATGAGTGTTCTCGCTGTGGCCCTGTTCATTATTTGGGGTATGTGGCTACCATCAGCCAAACAAATTGACAACCAGCGTGACGAGTTGACGCAGCAAACTGCGCGTCATGTCACCGGATCGGTGGTGCCAACCGGGCAGCCCGCGCAGTCGGTTGAAGACAGCAATGGCCGGACCTACCATCACCTGGTGGTCGTGAACCATCCGGATTATTTTGGCAAAACTCTGCAAACACCGGTGATCGTGAGCGTTGACAGCCTCTATCCGCCAACTTCGGTGGGCTTAAATGTCTCTGAGAACGGTCATATCGTGCATGCCGATGAGCTACCGGAATCCCACCGGCATTGGTGGCCAATGTATACCGGTCTTGCGGTGTTTATCGCCGGCCTTATTGTCTTGGTCATTCTCGGCGTCTTCATGGTCCGAGCTTGGCGTGGTTATAACGATGAGGTCGATAGGGAGCGGCGGCGGCAGGCCCTTCAGCAGGAAGAAGAGAAGCGTGAGCTTGCTAAGCGCGCGGCTCTCACCGGGGATCAATTGTCTCTCCAATCGGCTATAACCCGCATCAAGAATTTGGACGACGCCGACCCGGAGAAGGCCGATCTTCTTGAGTTAGCGCAGCGGCTTTATCAGTCTGCATCAGACTCAAAAGGTCTCAGGCTTGAGCTTGAGGTCTTTGCCAAGCTTATGGGGCATCCAGGTGTGAAAAGTCACGATTGACCCTTAGCCCTGCGGCAGGAACGGAAAACTATTTGTTTTCCACCTGCTGCGGGGCATTTTTTTGTTTAGCGGGCTATTTTGCGTCCAAATAGATGCACGGCAACCGGGATTGAAACGAGAAGAATACCGAGGCACCAGGCTACCGCCAGCCAGCCATGGTCACCGATGGGGCCGTCAATCATGAGGGCCCGTATGGCATTGATAACGTGGGTAACTGGCTGATTTTCGGCAAATATGCGTAATCCGTCCACCATACCCTCGGTCGGAACAAAGGCGCTGGAAGCAAAGGTTAACGGAAAGATAATGAGAAAGCTAAACCACTGGACCGCTTCTACACTCTTGGCCATGAGACCGAGAATGGCTGACAGCCAGGATATGGCTAAGGTAAAGAGCAGTAAAATGCCGAGGATGGCCGCCCATTCCAGAGGAGTTGCTTCGGGTCTAAATCCGAGCACCAGGGCCACCGCTATCATAATGATGGCCGAGATAGTGTTGCGCGCCAGGTCCGCTACAACATGGCCAGTCAGGACTGCGGAGCTGAGCATGGGTAAGGACTTGAACCGGTCAATGATGCCTTTTTGCATATCCTCCGCCACACCGAGAGCGGTAGTGGTGGCGCCAAAGGCGGCGGTTTGGACCAGGATACCGGCGATCAAGAAATTAACGTAGCTAGTGCCGCCGGTTTTGATAGCGCCGCCGAAGACGTACAAGAACAACACAGTGAACATGATGGGCTGCAGGACGGCCGCCAATAACTGATCGGGGCTTTTGGTGATGTGCATGATGCTGCGTTTGATGAGCACCCATGAATCACTTAAGGCCCAGTAGCCTTTGGAATGGTTGGCCGGGGTTACGGCGCCTGTGGTGGCGGTTTCAGCCATTATTTGGCCTCCTTTTCAGCTTCTTCAACCGGCTTGCCGGTGAGTTTTAGGAATACGTCATCCAGGGTGGGCTTATGGAGCGATACGCTCTCGACCTCAACACCTGAGCGTTGCAGACGGCCCAGTAAATCGTGCAGCTCCCTGGCCCCACCATTAGAGACTACGGTGATGGCACGTTGTTTCTTGTCGATATGGGCCTCGACCGACGATATGGCGGCAGTGGCTTTGGCAAAGTCGCTCCCGGGTGTGATGACGAATTCGATGCGTCATTGCCGACGTCCTTTTTGAGCTCGTTGGCAGTACCGTTGGCAACAATGGTGCCGCCATTGATGACCGCGATCTTGTCGGCCAGCTGGTCAGCCTCGTCCAAGTATTGGGTGGTGAGCAGGATGGTGGTGCCGCCGGCCATTAAGCCTCGGATGACGTCCCACATAGCGAGGCGGCTGCGAGGGTCGAGGCCGGTGGTCGGTTCGTCCAGAAAAATGATGGGCGGCGCGGCGATAAGACTGAGCGCCAAGTCGAGCCGGCGACGCATACCACCGGAGTAGGTTTTGGCGATGCGGTCGGCCGCGTCTACCAGATCGAACTGCTCGAGTAATTCGTGGGCGCGGCGGGTTGTGTCGGAATGGCTGAGATGATAGAGTCGGCCCATCATAAGTAGGTTTTCGCGCCCAGTGAGGTATTCATCGACTGCCGCATACTGACCGGTCAGGCCGATGACACTGCGGACTTTGGCGGCCTCTGAGCCAACGTCATAGCCGTCAATGCTGGCGCTGCCGGCGTCGGGCTTGAGAAGGGTGCTTAGGATACGCACGATGGTAGTCTTGCCGGCGCCGTTGGGGCCGAGCAAAGCCAGCATGGTACCGCGCTCAACGCTTAGGTTGACGCCTTTGAGGACTTCGAGGTCTTTGAATGATTTTTTTAGATCCTGAACGATGATGGCTTGGTTTGATTTCATATCGCTTTTAATTATAAAGCATCGTAAGTATTGGTCTAGCTTGCTTTTAGTGGGGTATAGTTTGTAAGATATTTTAGCGCCTTGACAATGTAGCAAAACGATATGGAGTGTGGCATGAAACTGGCTACCCTCATTGACCTCGTTTACCGGCGTGGCTGCAACAGTACGGCGGAAGCGGCTCAGGCAACCGCCCGGTTTCGCGAACTGGAAGATCAATTAGGTGATTCTGAAGCCGCGCTGTTTGCGCATTTGGGCGAATCGCTGATTGAGGCCGGTGCAGTCTGCCTGCCGCCGACGCTGGTGGATCTGGCACAAGACTGGCCGGAGCGGGCTCCTGAAAGCCAGCTCATAATTTTGGAGCAGGTTTACCGAACACTTCAGGTGTGGGGCCCAAAGCGATCATTAAGGGCTCGGCGGTCCCGCCAGCAGGCCGCTCAGGTCCTGCCATTCGAGCATGGACCTTGGGGAACCGGCGCGTACCAGCCTAGCTGTATGGGCGTCGGCACCCTGCTTATGGCGTTTGCTAAGCTTTGCGGTGCGCGACACTATTTTGCCCACGTCATTTGCCCTACCGACGCCGAAGTCTTGCGTAACCAGTTCATGCTGGTTCAGGAATACCTGGGTTTTTTATCCACTACCCTGCCCGGGCCGGCCAAGGACCCTAAGTTTGCCGGCCGGATGAGAAAATGGCTTAGTGCCGCAATTTATGACATGAGGCGGACCGAGAATTATGATTTTCATCCGGCCCTAGTCATCCAACTATCGGACCTGCGCTGGGTCCTGGTGGATCCTTACCTGGGGGTCCGGGCGGTCCTGGATGATGACTCTTGGGGTTTCCAGTGTATCGCCACCAGACTGGAGGGAGAGTCTTACCGCAGCGTTATCACGGTTCATAATGGCGGGGAGTTGATTCGCCGGCGGCAGGACCATAACAATCAGTTACAATTTTGCATGCTGCTGGCTCAAAGAATACTGCATATGGTGGAGCACGCTGAGCTTGAACCCAGTCCTATCGTCATCGAACTGTTTGTGCGGGAGGTTGTCCAGCTTGGTGCGCTCCGGTCAATCGGCTGCTTTATTGCGGATGCGAGCGAACATTATATATCGGTCTGCGGGCTGTTTGACCATGTCCCCAAACGGGTCACCCACAAGAAGGTTGAATCGGCCATCCAACAGATCGAGAATGATCCGGTTTACCGGCAGCTGGCGTTCGAGCGGTCCGTCGGGGCCGTGTTCAAGCTATGGTTCAACGCCATGCTTGACGACAACGAGCTGCTCATTAGACGGACGGCTCATCCGACCCTCGAACTAACCCGCCCTAGCATCGGCGTAGCGGCCGGCGTTCTCAATAATGTCCGGTGTTGGCTAAAACCTAAGCCGGTCCGCCTCGGCGGTGCGTTGCTTCGCCATAGCAGGAGCCAGACTATTTGGCATGATAGCCGCCTAGAACTTCGGAACCGGGCCCGGCTCGACCCCGAGCTGGGTGCCGTGTTGGCGGAGTATGAGTCTAAGCTATCGGAAGCATCATCCCGGATGCTTCACCCCCGCGTCCAAAGGCTTTTACAGGTTATCCAGCGAGAAGAAAAGGAGCAGGCGCATGCCAATGTCACAGCGGGCAGCCGCGGAGGCCATCCGGGCCTTGCGCAAAGCTAACCTAACGGATGAGAAGATCAAGGAGGATTTCCCGGAATATGCCCATGGCTGGCCCTCGGCCGATGCACCCGCCGGGCGGGCGCGCGGTAGTGGTAGCGTGGCAGTGCCGCTGACCTCGCACAAGTCACCTTTTGGGTCCTGACCCGACACAACAATAGGGGCGGCTACCCGGCCCCCCTATTGTGCCCCGGCTTAAGTTAAGCCGGGGTTTTATATTGGCTAATGTAAGACAATGACGCCGGGGCCAAGTACACGGCGTGGAATGATTATTAATCTTTGCCGTATGTCAGATGTAATTATTAGCATGTCGGTTATAATGGAGTCATGACTGAGCGTTCACGCAAAATTTTTACTTTGTCGCTAGGTGTCCTGGCTCTGGCTATTGTGCACTTTTTTATTGCCTACCAACTCATCGTCACCGCCAACCCGCCTGGACTTAACCTGGCCGCGGCGGTGTTTATTGTGATGGGTTTATTGCAAGTTGGGCTCGGGCTGTTTGGCACCGTGGTCGCTTTCCGACGCTCATAACTGATTGACCATAGCGCACAGATTATTGACATGTGGGCTATGTTAGCGTATAACTACGTTAGATTGTACCTCAACATCTCATTGCTTTCGAGAGAGGCTCTCATGGATGAGCTACCCCCCTATGCCCCGACGCGATTCTACCAATGGCAGCAAACCGATGCCGAGAGGAAACGATCTTTCTGCATCATGTTTGGCTGGAACCTCATTGGTGGCTCCTTGGGGTTTCTCTGTCCCCAGCTTTTTTTTGCCTTGTTCACGGCTCAGGGCGCCGCCGAAGTGGGTTGGTATATGACCGCCGCTTGGGCTCTTTTGGGCCTACTCAGTTTCCTGGCCGCCTACCTGCTTCCTTGGTTAGCTCAGGCTCTCGAGAGCAGGCGCCAGGATGCCTACTGGGCCCGGATTAAGTTCAAGTCGTTCGAGGAGAGTACCCGCCCGTATGTGGTGGAGTATCTCGAATTCCTTAACTCTGACAGCGAAGCACCCTCGCTGCGCATCATCATGCGCCGGCCTGACAGCCTGACCGAGGAGACGGCTACTGTGCCGGTTTCGGGGGCGGCCTGGATCGGAGGGACGGGCGAGAAGCCCTGGGTTGTTTTCCCGGCGGTGAACTACGCGGCTGGAGACGACGGAATCATACGCGGCGACTATGGCCGCCAGGCAATGATAATGTCTAGGGTCAACGAGTTTGGCCTCCAGCGCTGGACGGAGACGGCACTTAATGACCCCACCGAAACCTCCAGGCGCATGCTTGAAGGCTTGTGACCAACACACTGCGGCTCGTTCCTTGTTACTAGGGAACGGGCCGCTATTTATTTTGGCCGAAACCTAGCTTCTAACCCAAAACGCACCACCGTGCCTTAAACACCTGCTCTGGCGTGCGGTAGCCGAGTCGTTTCCGGGGTCTAGTATTAATCAGACGTACCGCCCGGTCAATGTCTTGCTGGGTAATGCTCGCAAAGCTCGTCTTCTTCGGGAAGAAATATCTCAGCAATCCGTTCGTGTTCTCATTTGTCCCCCGCTCCCAAGAATGGTACGGATAGGCAAAATACACTTGTAAGGCGGTGAGCTTTTCTAAGTGTTCGTAGTCGCTCATCTCGGTTCCATTGTCCAGGGTGAGCGTCTTCCGGTAGCGAGCCGGAATGCGGGCAAAGCAAGCTCTAGCCGCCTCAGTAAAAGCCTCTGCGGTTGGACCAGCTAGTTTGGCTGCCAGCAAGTACCCGCTCTTGCGTTCAACAAAGGTAGCAATGTGGCCGCTTTGCGCAGCTCCCACCACGGTATCGCCCTCCCAGTGGCCAAAGCGTTTGCGGCCCAAGATACATGCCGGACGCTGGTCAATCCGGCGCTTGGACAGCTCTTTAGCTCGCCGTTCCTGCCGCAGTCGGGCAGCTCGTGTGCGTCGGTACTGACCTTTGCGGCAGTGCAGGTACGGCTTGAGGTCGGGCCGGAAGGTGTAGATCCAGTCGTAAATGGTCTGGGCACAGACCTGCACCTGACGACCGGTGGCCTTGAGCCATCCGGCAATCTGCTGGGGGCTCCAGATGGCCTGGAGCTTGTCGACAATGATACCGACAAGCTTTTGGTTAGCGGGCAGCTTGCGGAAGGCCTGGTTGGCCTGTGCCCGGCGCATGGTCGCCCAGCGGTGAGCGTGACCCGCGTGGTATCCGGCTGGATTGCTCGCTTTATTTCGGGCCAACTCCCGGCATATCGTGCTGTGGTGCACGCCAATGGCGTCGGCAATCTGACGTCGCGACAAACCCTCCTTGAGCAAGATTGCTAGCTCAATACGGTTGGTATGTGTAAGCTGGGGACGGGACATTTCTGCCTCCTTACAAGGTGTTAATTAGTTGCTTCGACAACAACTAGTCTACCGAGTTTGGGCAGGGTGTCCCTTTTGTTTGGTGGTTATGGTGCGTTTTGGGGTGGGATGCAAG
>JBGTMQ010000007.1:0-8383 GCA_041743505.1 Candidatus Saccharimonadia bacterium | reverse complement strand
ATTTCTGCCTCCTTACAAGGTGTTAATTAGTTGCTTCGACAACAACTAGTCTACCGAGTTTGGGCAGGGTGTCCCTTTTGTTTGGTGGTTATGGTGCGTTTTGGGGTGGGATGCAAGAAATAATAATTGACTTTTATACTGTAATGGAGTATAATATATATGTTGTACCTACAAATCCTCTCATGCGGAAAGAGGCTCCTATGGATATACTACCCCCATATACCCCTACCCCGATCTACGCATGGACTCAAACGGACCAGGCGGCCAAGCGCATCGGCTTCCAGACTGCAGGTATGTGCCTAGCCGCAAGTGGCGTGGCCATCGTTATTGTCCAGATCCTGTTCGCCTGGCAGCACTCTACCGGTGCAGGCCGGCCGGGCTGGGTCGTAGCGGCTGTCCTGGCGTTTCTCGGCCTGCTCGCTCTGGTAGCCCCATACGTGCTAGCCAGGGTGGCACAGGCTCGCGAGAGCAAGCGCCAAGATGCCTACTGGGCACTGGTGAAGGTCAAGTCGTCTGAGGTTAGTACTAGGTCGTTCGTGGTGGACTACATCGTGCCTGGTTTCAAGGACGGCGTTTTGGGTTTTACGGTGCACCTGGAGGACAAGCCCTTCGAGGCAGCGCCATTTGTGCCGCTGATTGGTTCAGGCTGGGTTGCCGGCGGAATTGAGACACCTTGGGCTGTCTTTCCTGAGGCCGGCTATGTGGCTGACGATAACGGCACGGTGATGCCAAGGCCTGGCGGTCAGATGATCATCATGTCGCCCGTCAACGAATTCAAGCTCCAGCCCCATACAGAGCTAGCCACGGCAACACCTGCATTCGTTTTCGAACGCGCACTCGAGGATTTGTAGTCTGTTGTGCAAAACGGCCCGTTCCCCGCTTTGGGGAACGGGCCGCTGTTTGTTTTGGTAGCGGCTTGTATCTGGCTAATGTTTCAGGCTATAATATAGTTATGACATTTAACTACATTATCCGCAAACTCTATCCACGTAAAGCTTTCGCCGTAGTCTCATTGGCCGTCATGGCCGTTTTTTTGTGCAGCGGCTTATTGGCGGCGTTACCCAAGAACACGCACGCAGCCTCGACGCTACCGGCTGGTTTTTCGTTGCAAACTCTGCCAACCGGGGTGACCGGCGCCTACCAATTAACCGACTTTGCCCGGACCGGCGACGGCGGTTACTTTGCCAGCGGCAAGGGCGGCCAACTGACCTGGACTTCGGCGGCTGGTGCCTCAATTACGATCGCCAACTTTAATGTCGTGAGTGACCAGGATCTGGGATTTACCGGCCTGGCTTTGGCGCCGGATTATGCCACGTCACGGACGCTCTACACCGTCCGGGCTATCCTGGTGAGCGGTCAGACTCAGATGACATTGAGTGCGTGGACCGTAACCGGTGGTGCAACACCGTCCGGGCTAACCAACGAACGAGTCATCCTGCAATTGGCTGCAACGACTAATGTGCACGGGATGACGACGGTGCTGCCGGCGGCGGACGGGACTTTGTGGGTGAGCATCGGTGATGGCGCGGACTTTGTAAATCCCGATACCCGGGCGCTGCGAGCGCTGGATATCAACCAGGGCTACGGCAAGTTGCTGCGTGTTCAGCAGGACGGCCGGGGCGTTACGAGCAATCCCTATTACGACAGCGCCAACCCTAATTCGTGGAAGAGCCGGGTGTACGCTAGTGGATTTAGGAGCCCATTCCGGTTTAGTCTTGACCCGGCCAGTGGAGCCCCAGTCGTTGCGGATGTGGGCTGGAACCGCTGGGAAGAGGTGAATATCGTGCGTCCTGGAACCAGCTATGGCTGGCCGTGCTGGGAGGCCGATGAGCAAACCGTGCAATACAAGGATATGACGCAATGCAACGGTGTCGGCAATACCAGGCCGCTCACTAGTTACGCTCACGGGCCGATGGGTACGAGCGTCACGGGCGGGGTGGTTTACACCGGTTCGGCCTACCCGGTGCAGTACCGCGGCTCGTACTTTTTCGGCGATTATTCGTCCAACCGGCTGTACACCCTAGCCTATGACGCTCAGGGCAACCTGAACCGGGCGCCGGAGGCCAATGGCTTTGGTAGCGGCCTGGGCGGCCCGGTCCGCCTATCGGCGGCCGACAACGGCGACATTATGTATGCGGACATTACGACTAATACGATTAAGCGGCTGGTATATGCTTCGGGCAACCGGGCACCCACGCCGCAGGCCACTACCGCTACCAACCCGTCCACGCTGACGGTGAACTTTGATGCCGGCCAGTCCTACGACTTGGACGGAGATATACTAACCTACGCGTGGGACTTTGGCGATGGTGTGACCGGGACGGGTGTGACAACCTCACATACCTATGCGGCACCTGGTACTGCCCCGCTGACCGCCCGCTTGACCGTCACAGACCCAAACGGCGCGGCTTCGAGCCTGAACATCAACGTGGTGCCGGCTAACAACACCCCGCAGCTGACGCTCAATGCGCCGCCTGCCGGTACCTTGTATAAGGTCGGCGACCCGGTGTCGCTGAATGCGACGGCGACTGATGCTGAGGACGGCGCCTTGACTGTGCAATGGCAGACCAATCTACTCCACTGTAGTGGCGGGTACTGCCATGTGCATCCCGGCACCAACTCTAGCGGGCCGGCTTATTCGACGATGTTTGAGGATCATGGCGATGACACCAGCCTGCAAATCACGGCCACCGCGACTGACAGCAGAGGCGTGGCAACCCAGCAAACCTACGCTGCCAACCCAAAGCTTCGCACTTTAACTATCAATTCGAACGTACCGACTGCGATTAGCATTAACGGTAAACCGCGGCAGAACGCTCAGATTACCGTGGACGCGGCGGTCAGCATTATCCCGCCGGCTATGGCGACCGATGGGGTGTCTACGTTTGACCGCTGGGCGGACGGTGGTGCGGCAGAGCGCAGCTTGACCATGCCGGATAGTAATGTGACCTACACCGCTGTCTATATCACCCCGATTGACCGGCGCTACAACACTGACCCTAATCTGCGGGCGGCGGTTGGTACACCTACGGCCGTCGAGCAGGGCGACGTCAGCCTGCGCTACCGTGACTACACCAACGGCCGGGTTTACTGGACAGCGGCTTCGGGCGTACATGAAGTCCACGGTGCTATCAAGGATAACTACTTGACCCAGGGTGCTCACGTTAAATTCGGTGAGCCCATCACTGATGAGGTGGTAGCGCCCGATGGCGCGGGTCGTTACAATCACTTTGCAGCCGAGGCTTCATCTTATTGGACCGCTCAAACCGGTGCTCACATGGTGTACGGGCGGATTCGTGAGGTCTGGGCCAGCTTGGGCTGGGAGCGCGGTCCGAACGGTTACCCTAAGTCTGATGAGCTAGCCACCCCGAATGGCCGGGGCCGCTTTAACAGCTTCCAGAACGGCGGTATTTATTGGACGCCGCAAACCGACGCACGATCGGTGCTGGGTGCTATTTACGCTAAGTGGGGCCAATTCGGCTACGAGGCTGGCATCCTCGGGTTCCCGACAACGAACGAAACCGTGGCGCCGGACGGGCGGGGCCGCTATAGCCAGTTTGAGACCGGTGCCGTTTACTGGACGCCTCAGACGGGTGCCCACGAGGTCCACGGGTTGATCAAAACCCGCTGGGCGGCCTTGGGCTGGGAGCGGTCGTATCTTGGTTATCCGACTAGCGATGAGTTTGCTATTGCCGGCGGCCGGCGTTCGAACTTTGAGCGGGGTTATATTATCTGGAACGCCGCTAGCGGCGTGGTGACTGACCGTCGCTACTAAAGCGTTTCTCATATTTATGCCTTGACATTTTCATTATTTTCGTGCATTATAGAGCCAATCGTTGAACATGTACCGACCGCCGGAGCCGGCGAGAGGAGTTCCAATGAAGGACCTTCCTACGTATACTCAATCCCGCTTCTACTCCAGAGCACAAGGCCTTGGCCGGCACAAACGGTCTACTCGCTGGATCGCGATTTGCATAACCTGCGCCGGGATAATCGCGCTGCTCATCCATGCCATGATGGTCGCCAGCGGCGAGTCCGAAGCAAGCCAATTGGGCTGGTACTTCAGTGTTAGTGAAATCGCTTTCGGCTTGCTGGTAATGCTAGCGTCGTACATGCTGCCCAAAATGGCAGCCGCGCACGAGCGCCGTCATTTGCGTCAGTACCGGGCATTGGTGAGAGAGGCGGCAGAACCGGCCGGCTCAAAACTCTACATTTTGGATGATATTGAGCGGCTGGATGCGCATAATATCCTGGTGACTTTCTACCCCGTCAAAAGCGGGCCGCTGCATGATGACAGTGCACATGTGATTGTCAGCGTGACGCGCTCTGGTGCCGGCTGGTTGCCTTGCAAGGCCGAGCACGTACCTTTGATTGCCTTCCCGCTGGCCCACTACACCGTTGATGATCACGGAGCCATCATCTTGGACTACGGTGACCGGGTAATTATCAGGACGGCCGCCAACCAGTTTGATATCCAGCATTGGACGCAGCTCATTACGACCGCTTTGGCCTAACCGCCTCCCCCGCTACAGTCCGGCTCAACAGAGCCTGGCCGTGGCGGGGCTTTTTTATAGCGGCAAGGGATGAGAGATAACTGTTTGACTTAGATGCTGTTTTGTGGTATCATATATTGGCTGACTTGGGATTTAAGCACCCCGCTCCTTTCGGAAGGAATATGATGACTGAGCACTCCCCCGCTCCCCTGCAGGTGCAGCCGCGTTGGATGCAGAACATGAGACGCATGCTTGCCTATGAGCTGCTGTTCACCCTTCTGGCCCTGTTCGGCTATCTGGTTTTCTCAGCAATTTTGGCTGACGGCAGCCACCCGGTGGAATTTGTGGACCGATACGCTCCCTTAGCGCAAGCTGGGTCACTGGTCGCGGCAGTCGTGGCAGTAAAGCTGTTGACACTGACTGTCATCGCGTACATGACTGCCTCGATATTCGCGCTACTGAGTGCCACCATTATGCCTAACCGGAACACTGGTTCCGGCGACTAGCTGAAACGAACGTCCTTCCCCTTCCGAACTCCCGGTCCCCGCATCGCGCTGGGACCGGGGTCACCCCGATAGCTCAAGCTTAGTTTGAGATACCAGGATGAATTATAACTTAGCAGCCGTCATGACAATCGCGGAGCCAGATATTGGTGCCAAGCTTGTGGGCGAACTCGACCCACATGTTTTGGGCGCCATTTTTAGTGAGCGCTTCTGGCACAACCGGGTCTATGATATAGCCGGTGACATTCATAAACAGTGAACCGCGGTTATCGTAAAACGTGAAGGTGACGGTGGCATCCACACCGTCGAAATGACCAGGCACGGAGGTGTAGCGGATGAAGGTCTTGCCATTGGTGTAGGCGATAACCGGGGCTTTGCAAGGCAAGCCGGCGGCCTGGAACGGGCAGGCGTCAAGTTGCAGCAACTGGCCTTGGGCCGGGAAGGTGGCCGGGGCGCCTGGGACCGGGAACGAACAGTTGAAGCAGTTGAGCAGTTCATTAAAGGCTAATACTGGTTTGGCCGGGATATGCAGGTAACCGGTGCGGTCGAGCGGCAGGTCATAGCTATATGACCGGTGTCCGGGTGGTGCGGGTGATACAAGAGTGCCTTGGGTATGGACCGGATCCTGGACGTTGTGCGGTAAGTAATCGCTGGCGCCGGTGGCAGCGTTCCAATAAATGTCGCCCCGCAGGAAGTGGCTGACGCGGACCTGGCCGTTATAGCCGCTCATTTCGTCGCTGATGGGCAGGCCGAGGTAGCCATTTTCCCAGCCTAGCGCGGCCCACTTATCGCGAATGGCACCATGGACTTCGTGCGTACCGGTATGAAGGCCCCAATAGATGGATCCGCCCTGGAAATGCTGGCCCCGGCCGCCGCGGCCGGAGGCAAACTCGTCACTGATGGGATAGCCGAGGAAGCCGTTTTCCCAGTTTAGGGCCGACCATTTGTCGCGGATTGAACCATGGCTCTCGTGAGCTCCCGTGGAGCTAGTCCAATAGATGGAGCCGCCCTGGAAGTGCTGGCCGAGGCCGCCGTTACGGACACCGAATATATCGCTGATGGGAAGCCCGAGGAAACCTTTTTCCCAGCCGAGTGAAGCCCATTTGTCGCGGATATGTCCGTGCGTTACACGGGCACCCGTGACTCCTGAATAGTAGATCGAGCCGCCCTGGAAGTGCTGGCCGAGGCCGTTTTGCCCGTGGTAGGTGCGGCCGGTAGCAAACAACGGACTGGTGCGGGCGCCGAGGAATGAAGTAGAGCCACCAATCTGCTGGTATCTGGTATCGACTGGGCCGGTCGTGACGCCGGGATCGCCGTTGCCACGGTGCACCATTGTGCCATAGGCGTAGGTTTGCCCTGAGCTGGACATGGCGGCTAGGCCCTGGCCGTTACCCGTTAAGGCTACGCCGACCATACGGCCGGTGAAATTAACCGGGTTGGGCCAGGCCTTGGCTGTGCCGTAGGCGTAGAGCTGACCGGCGCTTGATACGGCTACTGTTCCCTGCCCGTCGGCTGTGACACTGACGTCAGTGATGTCGCCGGTAAAATTAACCGGGTTGCGCTGGCTTCGGACGGTGCCATAGGCGTAGAACTGACCGGTACTGGAGACAGCCATATAGCCTTTGCCGTCAGCCGTGACGGCGACCCGGACGATTTTGCCGCTGAAATTGGCCGGGTTGCCCCGGTGCTGCACGGTGCCGTAGGCATACATTTGCCCGGCGCTGGAAACTGCGATGTAGCCCTGACCGTCGGCCGTGACGGCAATGTCGGTGATTTCGCCGCTAAAGCCGCTCGGGTTGCCGCGGTGCCTGGTATTGCCATAGGCATAGACCTGGCCGATGGACGAGATGCTGGCGTAGCCCTGACCGTTGGCGGTAGCAGCGATGCCGACAATGCGGCCGGTGAAACCTGAGGGGTTGCCGCGGTGAGGAATTGTGCCGTAGGCGTAGGTTTGGCCGTTATCGGCCGTGAGTACATAACCCTGGCCATCGGCGGTGGCACTCATGCTAGTAAACGTGCGAGTGTCGGCGTGGGCCACCCCGCCCATTGCGACTATAGCCAGCAAGACACCGGCACTCCGGACCACCCCGCGGGCCAACTTCATTAATGTTTGGGAACGAAACCGGACCGGGATCGCATGCATGATCAAAACCCCTGACTGTCTTAAGTAGAATCTCAGGATACTCTGGTAGCCAGATATTAGCAAGATTTTTTAGAAATAATGCAAGACTAGAACATTGATACTTGACTTATTGTACATAATGTGCTATTATGTTAGAGCTGACATGGACACTTAGCGCGCCTAGTACTTTGACGGAAGGAATCTGATGATTGCCAGCCACACTATACCAACCATTCTGCTCCACGCCTGGAAGAGAATCGGGTGGTTTGTTGTACTTGAGACGCTGCTCGTGACAACCGGAGTGTTCGTTTTCATGTTGCTCTTCGGCGGCGTTGATGTCTGGTCTGCTTTCAGGCTGTCATTCTGCGGCTTGGCCGGGTCTCTTATCGGCTTCGTCACCTCAGTCATTTTGCTTGTTAACGGCTGTGTGCTGTACGACTGGTGGCGGTCCGTAATAAATTTCCCGGGCCGACAAGCCTGATTCGTAGGACCGGCCCCATCTATCCTTCCGTCTTCCCGGTTCCAGCCAAAAACTGGAACCGGGGCTCATCCCGATCGTTCAACTTAGGTTGAGCTATCAGGAGGTGTTAAAACGAAAGAGGCCCACGGTCAGTGACCGTGGGTGGTCTCTTCCGTGGGCCGAAGTCTAGCTGGCGCAGCAGTTCTGCTAGCTGCGCAAGACCTGAACGAGCTGGCGCAGTGCGCTGACCGTGTAGAATGGAGCGCCAGGCACCAAAGTCAGTCCGATGAAGACCCAACCCGCTTTGTCGGTGTCATCGAATCCGAGTAGGGACGTCCGGTCGGTCCGACAGCTCAGCACGTAGGTGATGAAGCTGGCGGTGGTAAACAGCACAAACAAGAGGGCCGGGAACGCGAAGTCCTGGAACACCAGCGGGCGGGTTTCCGGCTGAGTCAGCAGGACAACCGGCTGGATGAAAAAGGTAAACAGGAACGTGTAGACGATGACGAAGGCCGTGAAAGCGGCCAGTGTGACACTTGCCGCATACCTAGTGATGAAATCCTCGGTCATATCAGGCTCCTTAAGCTAGCTGGCGGGTGAAGGTACGTAGTAAGCCTATTTGCTAAATGATACACTATAAATGCATATTTGTCAACTGTTTGTCCTTGCATCCCACCCCAAAACGCACCATAACCACCAAACAAAAGGGACACCCTGCCCAAACTCGGTAGACTAGTTGTTGTCGAAGCAACTAATTAACACCTTGTAAGGAGGCAGAAATGTCCCGTCCCCAGCTTACACATAC
>JBGTMQ010000006.1:0-22481 GCA_041743505.1 Candidatus Saccharimonadia bacterium | reverse complement strand
CAAGTGCCAGCCACTTGTTTCGGTTCTTAAGAAAACGTGTGGTTAAATAGGCTGCGCCGACCAGAGCCGTGGCAGCATGGAAAATGAGCTGACCTCTATCAAAAACTAGTCCAGCTATTAGCCAATAGCTAACCAGGACCGTGAGAGTGATTAGAAATGTTTTTTTGAAGGTCATAATAATTGCTTAGTATGGCGGCAGAGACTTACTCTGCCGCCTTTTGTTACAGCCCGGATATTTACTTGCACTTCCAGTTATACGCATTCCACCAAGGTGCGTACTCGTCGCTGACATAGGCTTTGGAGCCAGGGTAGTAAGTCGAGCAGTAGAGCTGAGTGTCTACGCCGCCGAGGATTACGGTACTATTACCCATCGTGGCTGACACCTCGCCACCTCTATAAGCGCCGGTAACGGTGTATGACCTCTCGTTACCAACTTTGCGTTGGCAATACCACTGGTACGGATTGGCGTAGTTGTCGGTCTCAGCGGTCACATGCTGTGGCAGACCACCGTACTTGAGGTGACAAGCATCGCTCATGTTGATCCCATAACCGCCGCTGGCAGCGCTGGCTGGTGCCGCGCCAACAACGAGCAAGCCGAGACTCATGGCAAGAAACGCCATGAGTGCTGCGAAACGCCTTGCAAAAAGCTTGGCGACAGACATGCCACAACCTTTCGGGTCTGAAGTGGATTGTTAAAGGGGTTTCAATTTGGGGGTTAACTGAAGTTGGCCTGAAATTAGCATATCGTACGGAGATTTGCAAGTTTGTGGCTCTGAATGAGGCCTTATGATGATAAATAAGGCGCCTCAATCGAGGCGCCCAACTAGAGCAATCAATTAACCACCGGAACGGGTGCATTCCCGGCTACAGCGGCGAACCAGGCGTCAGCCAATGCCTCATCTTCCGGGTAGATCTTAAACCACACACACGTCGCGGCGCCCGGGGGACTGCCTTCTGGCGCCGGCGCGACATGAGCTACCCTGGCCAGCCGCTTGTCACCAACATTGACCTCAAAGCCGGCACTGACAACCCGCACTCCCACCTGGAAGTACCAGCTGTACATCGTGTAAGTGCCGCCGTCATCCTGGCCATAGCTCCGGGTGGGTTGATCGCCTTCCGGGCCACTAACGACGTACGGGCTGGGATGGACATACACCGTCTGGCCGGCGGTGTCTAGATTGGCAAATTGACTGGTCCGGCCAGCTAGGTCGTCTCCGCTGGTGATGAAGCCAAACAAGTTGCATTCACGGCACGAAGCCGGCTCAAATACGTGGCCATTAGGCGTATGCACCAGCGGTAGTGGGGCTGATTCAGCCGGGTACTCAGGACCCCGCCCGTCCAGCGGTAAGCTGATCGGTATCGGCGGGACCGGCACTGCCTCTGTCGTACCTAACCCCGATGAAGCCGGTTGGCTGCGGGAATTAATCGCTATGGCTATGGCGCCGGCGATAACGGCTAACAATATTCCCGCCGTTATGATCATCATGATCCGCTGTGACCAGCGCGAAAGAGAATGAGCTGTCATACCCCCGCCTTTCAACGAGAGGGCTTACCCGAAGGTACAACTCCCATAATGCCGGCATCACCCCAAAAAAAGCAAACCCCGCATCAACCATGCAGGCAAAGAAAAACGGGGTCTGGATAAATCCAGACCCCGTCGGGTACAGGTGGCTAAAGAATCAGCTCAATCGTGGTAGTGAGCCGGTGCGGGTGAAGGGTCAAAGCCGCAGACAACCACAGTCTCCGGGCGGTGCGACGGCCCTGTGAAGCTGACGCCGTTGGGGAACGGAGCACTGTATTGAATGCTATTTCCGTTCCAGTCAACCACAGATAGTCCTAACTGCTTGACGCCTGGACCGAAAGTCCAATTCAGGTCTTTGCCGGCCGGCGGGTTAGCAGTGGTCCCGGCTTCAATAGCTGAGGTGGATATGGAATCCCTAAGGCGCTCATACCGGAAGCTGCTAACCCGCATACTGCCATCCAGTTCGTACCGCACACCGAAATAAACATTCGCGCCGTCGCAACTGGTAGTATTGTCGGCCGTGCGAATGAAGCCGGTCTCGTCAATGAGGGCCTGGCCGAGTCCTGAAACAGGTGGGCCTGACACCACAGTGTTAAACGCCGGGCCGGATACATCGGGCAGGGCAATACTCTGACCAGGTTCGGTTGTAGACACATCCGAACCATACAGCTCGAATCCGCCAAGTTCACCGACGACGAAATCGTAGCGGCCCACCGAGCCGGCCAGCTGCCGCGGATGGTCTGGGTAGGCCCCGTACCAAACAATGGTTACGTCCGGCTTGGACTTCCAGACAATACTCGCCGGTTCTCCGGCCTGGCAGTGACCCGTGTTAACCTCGGGCGTTCGGGCTGCTTCATCTGGGCGATGGGGTGGAGTGCACGTAACGTCCAGAGTGAACGCGTCTGTCAGGCTGAGACCACCGGCCAATTGTTGGCGAATAGTCCGTTCGTAATATCCGGTCTCACGGAAGTCAACGGCTCCGTACAAGTTCGGACATGGACCAGGGGTTGCCAGGTCAGAGCAGTGAAAGTTGGCCTCTTGGCCGGTCAGCTGCCCAAACGGGGCCTGCAGCATCCTTTCAGTGACCAGTGCACCGGCAGTAACCAGCACAGCAACCACGATAATCACTGCCCAAACGGGGACCAGAAGGCTGAAAAACTTCAGCCGGGAGGACGCTGGCGGCGTCATCACGAGTACCTTTCTGTGGGAATGAACTTGCCAATAAGGCACAATATTATAGTATACCACAAATTTGCTAACTTAGCAAGTATACGGTCATGGAGCTGTCAACTCCGGACCATAACTGGTATCATTATAAACAACTATGAGCGGAATTAATGTGAAAATTCTCACTTTTGGCTCGGCCACCCAGGATGTATTCCTAACGGGCAAGGCCCTGCACGCCCGTCGGGATGTCCGGACCCGGGATTATGTCGAGCAGTTTGCCTTGGGCGCCAAGATAGACATCGACAACCTCTATTTTGACACAGGCGGCGGGGCTTCCAACGCAGCGGTAACCTTTGCCCGGCAAGGACTTGAGGCCGGGTACATCGGTAAAATCGGCCATGACCCGGCCGGGGCCGAAGTACTGCGGGTCCTGCGCCGTGAAGGTGTATCGACTGACCGGGTAGTCTACGATACCAAACTTGGCACAGGCTACTCTACACTGCTGGTGGCGCCAAATGGTGAACGTACCATCCTCAGTTATCGCGGCGCTTCACATGAGCTAGCCGCCAGAGACATCCCCATTCGGACTCTGGAGGCCGATTGGTTTTATATCAGTACGCTAGCGGGCAACATTGACCTGCTTGGTAAACTTCTAAAGCACGCCAACCAACACGGCATCAAGGTGGCCCTCGACCCTGGCGCCGGCGAATTGGCCCGGGCCAAGAAGCTGCGCGGGTTCTTGCCGTTAATAACCGTTATCAAGGCCAACGCCGAAGAGCTCCGTCAATTATTTGGCGGCGAAACGCTAAGGGATACCGTCGCTAGCGCCGCCGACGCCTGTCCGTACGTGGTCGGCACTGACGGCCCCAACGGCTCCTACGCCGCCGCCGCCGGCAAGCTGTACGAGGCCGGAACCTATCAAAGGGTCAAGCCCGTTGATCGTACCGGCGCCGGAGATGCCTTCGGCTCTGGGTTTGTGGCCGCACTAGCCAAAGGGCTGCCCATCGAAGACGCCCTGACGCTTGGCAGTGCCAACGCCACCAGCGTCGTCACTCAATTTGGTGCCAAGACGGGCATTCTCAAAACCAACCGGGTAAAACGGATGAGGTTAAAGGTAGTCGATTTATGAGCACCATAGGAACATTTTTACAGGCCAAAGAACCGCTATTCGACCACACATTGCATCAGTTGGAGACGCTTACCAAGCGCAAGGGTGTGGATACAAAATTGGCGGCCGAAATTGCCGAGAAAGCCGCTAGCCGCACCCAGCGTCTCGGCCTTAACGCCCACGCCACTGGACCGGAGCTTTACGCTGCCATCATCAAGCAAGTCGGCGAACACGACGACCGCCTGGCCCGGGCTATCGGCGGCACCGAGCCGGACAACCTAGCTCAAATGATCCCGCTCATCGTGCGGGCCGCCGAAAACGCACCCCTACCCAAAGACGGCTGGTTTCTCAGTGAGGACAAAGCCCGGGCCATGCTCCGCCGCAAGCCGCCCGAAGCCATTATGGAGCGGCTTGGCTACCACCTCGTCAGTCAAATGCTTGAGCAAGAAAGCATCTATGAGTTATTCTTGGCCTTGCGGTTTGTCGAAACCCCAGACTGGCTAAACGACTTTGACCGGCTCTACAGCGAGCTTACACCCGCCGATTTCCAGCTGCGACCTATCAAAGTGGTCCCGTTTGCAGCCAGCAAGTGGGGTGACGTCGCCGAGCACTTTATCCAAAAAAAGCGGCATAACATTACGCACAGCAAAGAAATGGGCGCTATTGCCATCATGCCCATGCGTGAAACCCATATGCGCGGCGTTACCATGAAAGTCCTGCCCCTGCTTTGTCATTACTTCAATGAAATCCGGCTTTACAGTTCGTTCTTTAAGCTCATGCAGTCCAAGCAGAATTTCGGCGAAATCGTCTCCAACACCCTCATTGCCGACCCCGCCCACATTCGCATTCTCGACAATGCCCACATCCACTGGCGCGTCATTCAGCGCTACTTCGGCAAATTAACCAACGAGGTTCATCCTGAGATATTCGAGCCCCACCTGCAGCCCGAGGACCTGCATTGGCGCCGGGCCGAAGAAGTCCTCTACGACATCGATCCTGAGCTCGAGTTTTGGAAAGAGCTCGACTACGTGGCTGTACTCAAAGACGGCCAGCCGGTCACCTTTAACTTAATGGACGCCAGCCTCGGTTATTCCAACGCCATCGATTACGAGGGCCGCTACCTGTACCATTTCCGCGAAGCACTTTGGAATGAAATATTTGCGCGCTACATGGGTGAAAAAATCCTCGAAAACCAACTATTGGTAAAGCTTGATAACGCCATCATTAAGCCAGAACAACTGGTGCAGTCGTGATTCGCCGCGCGGTGCCGCCGGTACGGTATCAGATTTGTGTATCCGGCGCAGCGCGCGGCGGCAGCGTCGGCACCGGCGAGCGGCTGGCCGCCGCTGCCGGCGTTGAGATCGTTCGCCGGGGGCATCTGGTGATGACCGGTGCCACCAACGGCCTGCCTTACTATGCCGCCAAAGCCGCCAAACTCGCCGGCGGTGACGATATCACCTCGATCGGTTTCTCGCCGGCCGCCTCCCGCCTGGCCCATATCAAGAAATACCGGCTGCCAATCGATGTTTATGACACGATATTATATACCGGTTTTGAATATACCGGCCGCAACTTATTTCTGGTGCGCTCAAGCGACGCGGTCGTGATGGTCGGCGGCCGTATCGGTACATTGAACGAGCTGACCATCGCCATCGAAGAACGCAAGCCGGTTGGCGTCTTGCTAGGCTCCGGCGGTATGACCGAGGAGGTTGAGGCCGTTCTCAAAGCTGCCAGGCGCCAGCGAACCGGCATTATTTTTAGCCATGAACCCGCAGATTTGGTGGAACAGCTTCTCGGTATAATCCACGAGAAGTCACGCAAGATACCAGATCTTACCACGGAGCTGTAGTGTGACACGCCGCCGGTACATCGTACTGGTTAGCTTGCTCGTAATTGCGGCTGCTATCGGCTGGCTCCTAAAAGCTCACCCCACCCACCCCATAGATTCCTATGCTACCTGCACAGCCGCCGGTTATCCGGTCACCGAAACCGAACCGCCGGTCTGCCGCGCCGACAACCGCAACTTCATCGGACCGCGGGCCGGCTCGACTCATATACCGGCGCCAGTCACCAGCCAGCCGTTCAGTCTGCTTGTGCACGGCGATAGTCATGGCAATTACCCGGACCGCCAGGAGGTTATCCGCACTCCCGCTGATTGGCAAGGATATTGGCGGCAGGTTCATGCTCAGTTTGCCACGCCGCCACCACTGCTGCCAGTGGATTTTCGTCCGGATGTAGTTATTGCTCTCAGCTATGGCCCAAAACCAACCAGCGGCTACGGCATCAAAGTGTCCGGTATCACGACCAGTGCCAACGGTACTACTATTGACGTTGTACAAACGGTACCCGGAGAAGGGTGCATAGTTACAGCCGCTCAGACCAACCCATACTTCATTGCTAAAACAGCCACCTTGCCTGATCCGATAACATTTCGGAAGATTGTCCGAAAACACCAATGTCCATAGGTGACAAGTGCATCTCTGTTACGTTATCATCTAAATCAGGCGGCAAATAGCCAAACTTTTTAGCTAAACGCACAATGCGAAAAGGCCATTATGAGGCGTATCAGACGTTACAAACGTACCATTATTCTTGTTGCTATCGCGCTGATCGCAGCCATGGGTTCGTACGCTTTCGGCCGTTCCGGCGGCGATCCGGTCCGTGTGTTTACCGAAAACCGCTGCCGGGCCGGCGCATTTATCACCCATAGTGACCGGGTAGGGGAGGTGCCGGCCGATTCTGATGGCGGCGGGGCAACCATCCTGAGCCAGGCCGACAAAAAGCCAGTCAATATTACAAAAACCGTCGGCGACAACCTTATTACCAATGGAGGCTTAGAATCCGGAGGCAATGAACCGGAGGGCTGGCTCACCAACATTTACGGTAAGAGCACCGCCAAATTTAACATCGTGGCCGGCCACGCCGGTGCTCAGGCAGCCCGGGTTGAAATCACCAAATATCTTGGTGGCGACGCCAATTGGTATCCATCACATATCGAGGTACAACCAGGGCATTACTACCAATACCGGGATTTCTACCGGTCCAATGTTGTTACCCGGCCTATTTTGAACCTGCGCAGTCAGGATGGCAAAGACCAATACATTAACCTAAAAAACGCTCCGCCGTCGCCTGACTGGGTGGAATATACAACAACGTTCTTTGTGCCATCCAACATCAACCAGATCATGGTTTACCATCCGCTGTCATCGACCGGTTGGCTGGAAACCGATGACTACTCTCTGCTGCAAGGCCAAGTCACGGGCTTCAAGGAACCGATGGTGTCGTTAACATTTGACGATGGCTGGAAAAGCACTCATGACGCGGCGCTGCCCCTCATGAAAAGGTACGGCTTCGTCTCTACGCAATATCTCGTTACTGGCTATCTCGGCCAAGCCAAGGCGTATATGACTCCAGGTGATGTCTATGATTTTCGAGCTGCCGGGCATGAGATCGGCTCCCACACCGTAGATCACTCCGATCTCACCAAGGAACCAGCCGAGGTCGTCAAATATCAATTGGAACGTTCCAAGCAGGACCTCTCAACCTGTTTTGTAAAACCAACTAACTACGCAGCGCCTTATGGAACATATAGTCAACCGGTTAATCAGCAGGTGGAGCGGCTCTACGCCACCGGCCGGTCAACTGACACCGGATATAATACCGCCGACGACCTTAATCCGTACCAGCTCAAAGTCCAAAACATCGAAGCCACGACGACTCCCGGGCAAGTCAGAGATTGGCTGGAAACAGCTAAAAATAACCGGCTATGGCTCATCCTGGTTTACCACCAGATAGACAATAGCCCCAGCGAGCATGCCCGTGCCCCAGCGGATTTCGAAAGTGATTTAAAGGTCATCAAATCGTCAGGCATTAAAGTAATGACTGTACATGACGCATTTTCCAAGATTAAACCCCAAATCGCCTCACATTAGTTAGCGAAATGCACAGAGCAATTGTATACTGATATTGGTTACGATTATTCGGGAGCAAAACTAACTAGCTATTTTACTAAATGGGATCACGGTCGGGCCGGGTCCCATTTGTTGGTTTGGACATATCATGGTGGGTGCACGTCAATTCCAATTTGCAAAGCGCAAGCTTGCGCTTATTATTCCGGCTCATAATGAGGAGCTGGTATTGGCTGATACCATAGCTTCGGCCATCCGGGCCGGCCAACATCCCCGCGACATTTATGTCGTCAACGACTCCTCTGTCGATGAAACCCAGGCTATTGCCGAGCGCCTGCTGGGCCCGGGTAACGTATTGGCGGTGCAGCGCAGCGGCAAAGCCAAAGCCATATTGCAGGCACTCGGACACTTTGATATCAAAACGCGCTACTACTGGGTGCATGTGGCCGACGCTGACGGAGTATTCGCCTCCACCTATTTCACCCAGCTCAAAAGCCGGCTCAACTTGCACGACGCCGCCGCTACCGGACATATCCAGAGCCTGAAGGGCGGCTGGATCAGTAAGTACCGCTTGTTTGAGTACACCTTAGGGCTCGAGATATTGCGTCGAATCCAGGCATTTTTCCGGGTGATACCGGTGATGCCCGGCCCCACCAGTATTTACCGGACCGATATTCTGGATAAGCTCGATTTCAACGCCGGTACACTCACTGAAGACATGGATATCACCTTCCAAATCCATCGCCTAAACCTCGGACGAATCGCTTACATCCCGCAGGCCCGGACTTTCACCCAGGATCCAAAAGACTTTCACGATTACTACAATCAAATCCAGCGCTGGTACCGTGGCAACTTTCAAGTCATGACCCGGCACCGAATTGGGCGGCACCGGCAGCGGCTCGATTTCTACATTTGCTTTGTCATGCTCGAGCAGGTTATTTTGCTTGGTGCATTGTCCCTAGTACCAATTTTGGCTTGGTGGAGCCAAAATTATGCCATGTTCGGCTTATTGTTCATATCAGACGTATCAGTCTTCCTGGCGCTCACCATCTGGGCAGCAATCCTAAACCGCCGCCCGGATGTATTGGGTGCATTCCCGCTATTTTATGTTTTACGGGCCGTTAACCTGTACGTATTCATAAAATCCTGGTACGAGATTGTAGTGCGGCGACAGTTCCAGACCGCCCCAATCGGCTGGGCCACTACCGGGCGAAGGTACCGTATAGCTGCTGATGGTCTGAGGAAGTAGAGGAAAACGAATGTTTGGCACAGGTTCTGGATTTGGACGACTAATTCTGCCGGCAGCGGCTGTACCCATTGTTGCGTCAACACTATCACAAAACGACATCAATCTGGTAAATAGTCTAGCCATTGGTATGGCCACGGGAATGGTGGTCTGGGGGCTCATCTATGCCTTAATGTCCCGGGGAGGTAAATGATTATGACACGTATCAAACAACTTTTTTGCAACTTGTTCTTGATAGGGTTTGTGATTTATCATTTTGTTTCAACCAGCAGTTCGCTGGCATCTCTCGCCAAATTGGTATGGTCCTAACAAATAATTATGTTTCTTAAAGTAAAGGAGTCACATTGAACAGAATCTTACGCTTAGCACTAGCATCACTGCTATTTGCATTGGCTCCATTGAGCTTAATGGTCGGCCCAGGCGCCACGGCAGCAGAACCCAATCTTATCGCCAACCCTTCAGCGGAAACGTCTTCCGGGGGTAACCCCACTGGCTGGACCAAAAATAAATGGGGCCTCAACAATGCAGCCTTTAGCTACGCAAACACCGGTCAGGCCGGGACCCGCAGCCTAAGCTTGACGGTCACGGGATATATCAATGGCGATGCCAAATGGATGTTCACTCCGGTTTCTGTAACACCGGGCACCGCCTATACCTTTAGTGATTGGTACAAGTCGACCGTCGGCAGCGAAGTAAATATACAAATAACTAATACCAGCGGTGCAGTGTCATACGCCTACTTGGGCTCGCCGGCTGCCAGCCCGGCTTGGAGGCAATACAATACGACCTGGACCGCGCCGGCCAATGCCAAGACAGTATCCATCTTCCATATGCTGAAGGCCAATGGCACATTAAGCACCGACAACTTTTCGCTGGCCGCGGCTACTCCGACACCAACTCCTACCCCCACCGCCACACCAACTCCAACTCCCAGCCCGAGTCCCTCACCTGGCCCCAACAGCGTCCCTAACCCGTCACTTGAAACCGCCGCCGGCACCCAGCCCCAGAACTGGAGCAGTAGCTCCTGGGGCACCAACCAAGCTACCTTCAACTACCTGGGTACCGGCCGCACCGGCACCCGCAGTGTCAGAACCACCATATCCAATTATTCCAACGGTGCCGCCAACTGGACCTACACACCTCAGGCAGTGACGCCGGGAGCTCATTACCGCTTCACCGACTGGTACATGTCAGGCGCCACCACCGAGATCGATGCGGCCATCACGATGAGCGACGGCACAACCCAATACTATTTCCTGGGTAACGTCTTGCCGTCTGCCACTTGGGCTCAGGCTTCGGTAGAATTCGACATGCCGGCCGGCGCTGTGTCGGCTACAGTGTACCACCTATTGGCAGCCAACGGCTCCTTGACCACAGATGATTACAGCTTTGGCATTTACGCGCCGCCGCCTCTAGCCCGCGGATTGGTCAGTGTCCAGTTCGATGACGGCTGGACCAACCAGTACACCAACGCTTTTCCTACCCTAACGCAATATGGCCTGCCGGCGACGTTCTTTATCATCTCTGGTGAGCTGAACAACCAGCCGTATTACATGAACGTCAGCCAAATCAGGGGGCTTCAGACTGCGGGCCATGAGATTGCTTCACACACCGTCTCACATCTGGATCTCACCACGCTGTCGGCCACTCAGTTAACGAACCAAATGAAAAACAGCCAGGCCACCCTGCAGAGCAATTTTGGCACCAGCATAAAGCATTTAGCCAATCCATATGGAGCGTACAACGCCAAGACCATCGCCGAAGGCAAAAAGTACTACACCTCTCAGCGAACTACCGAGACCGGCTATAACACCAAGGGTAACTTCAACCTCACGAAGCTGAAGGTGCAAAATATCTACGCCACCACCACTCCTGCTCAGGTCCAGGAATGGGTCAATACAGCTATTCAGGACCGGACGTGGTTGATCCTGCTTTACCACGAAGTCGGCACCACCCCGATTGACCCATCAAATGCCGAGTACCTGACCACCCCCAGTGACTTTAATGCCGAGATGGCTATCATCAAGAACTCTGGCATCCAGGCTGTTACGACAACCCAAGCCATAAACGAGATACTACCGCAACTCGGCCAATAACTCCGGGACTCTCTCGTCTCGTTGACACTTACCGCTAGATATTTTTGTCAGCTCATTATAATATGATCTGGCTTGTATCTAGAAGCAGGTAACCTACAACCTCCGGAGGTGAGCAAGTCATGGATTGGCGGCATCACGCAGAATGTCGGGACGAAGACCCCGAGCTGTTCTTTCCGGTCGGCACCAGCGGGCCGGCTCTGCTGCAGCTAGCAGACGCCAAGGCGGTTTGCCGCCGGTGCCCGGTAAGTGCCGAGTGCCTCGATTGGGCATCTGCCACCGGCCAGGATGCCGGCGTTTGGGGTGGGATGAGTGAAGATGAGCGGCGGGCGCTCAAGGCGCGTCGTGCACGCGTCGGTTTTAGGGCCTCCTGAGCGTGGCATAATTCGATGGTTCGGATGTTGTTCATCTAAACCTTTCAGCCAACGGCCCACAGACCCGTAGGTTCGCATGACGATTTGTCTGCGAACCTACGGGTTCTTCTTTGAATACTGTACAATAGGGCTAAGCATAAGGCTTATTGATGCATTTTACCCCCCACTTCAGACACTGGCTCTGGCCTCACAAACATAACGATCACCGGCCGTATCTCATTCGGCGGCTGGGACTAGCGCTAGTTGCATTGGTCATTCTCGGCGTGCAAATTGCCGGCTATACCGCGCGCCCGGCCCACGTGCGATCGGCTGACGGCGGCAAAGTCCTGGCCTATGCTTCAAACATCACCCCGTCCGACGTTTTCAATCTCACCAATCAACAACGTGCTGCCGCCGGACTACCGCCACTGCGCATGGACGCCCGCCTCAACCAAAGCGCCTCCCTAAAAGCCCAGAATATGTTGCAGGAAGACTATTGGGCTCATGTGTCGCCAGGTGGAACCCAGCCGTGGCATTGGTTTGCCACTGCCGGCTACAGTTACCGCTACGCCGGCGAGAACCTAGCCAAGGATTTTGACACATCGTCCGGCGCCGTCGACGGCTGGATGAACTCAGCTGGCCACCGCGCCAATCTTCTGGGCAACAACTATACGAGCGTTGGTTTCGCGGTTATCAACGGTACGCTACAGGGCACCGAGACAACGCTTGTAGTGGCACATTACGGCGCACCGTATGCCGCGCCGGCCCCGACCTCCACTCCGCCCGCCCCAAACACGCCAAAAACCAGCCAGCCCAAGCCGGCTGTTCCGCCGGCCCCGGTTCAGTCGAGCACACCAGCGCCGACGCCAGCCGCTACCCCAGCCCCCGTTCCGGGCACAGCCCCCATTGCGCCGGCTGCCACACCGTCAGTCACGGGCCAGGTCACCGAAGCCTTGCCGGCACCCAAGTCCTACAGCCTCTTCGCGCCATTATCCCTGACCCGGACTCTCAATTGGCATACTCTTATCACGATTATCCTGCTAGTTATGCTCCTCGGCGTGTACCTGCTGACGCACCTAACCGTCTGGCGCAAAGGCCTTAAGCGCTGGCGCCACCGTCACTACCGGGGCTTGGCCGCCTTCCAGGTGGGCGGTTTAATATTCCTGATGATGCAGCTCATTTCGACCGGATTGGGGTCAGTCGGATAGTCCTTGAGCTGGTATCATGACGGGTAAGGTATAATAAGCCCATAGATAACGAGAAATAACATGGCCACTCACGGCTTCACCCTGGACGAAGGCGAAGAGATCATTAAGCGCATCGACAAGCATTGGATTGATCTGGCCGCGCTCGCTTCCGCGGCCGGTGTAATGGTCTTTATGGCATTGGCCATTTCTTATGGGTTTGGCCGGTACCGCGACCTGTTCCCTCCGCTTCTCACGGGCTGGATGGTGTCCGTGCTGGTTGGCGTGTTTATCGTCGTTGCCGGTCTCATCTTGGCGATCGGCCTGTGGGTTTACCGCCGCAACTATGTATTAATAACCAACCACCATCTTATCCAGGTCGAGCAGCGGGGGTTATTTCATAGCCAGGTCGATCAAGTGAGTCTGGGTCGTATCCAGGACGTGTCTGGTGTCCGGCCTGGGATACTGGCAACTTTGCTAGGTTACGGCACGGTTACAATCCAGTCAGCCGGCGAACAACGGCAGTTCATTTTAACTACCGTGCCGGATCCACAGCCCCTGGCCGATTATGTCCTTGAGTTACACGAAAAATTTGTCCGCGAGCACCCAGGTTCCGGTGGCGAGTAAGCCGGTCTAAGATCTCACCGGCGCTTGCCTAACAATCGGTATAATGCTATAACGATATAGCCCAATTCACCTTCCCAAGGTAGGGGGAAACCAGTGGATTTCACCACTGATATCCAAACAAATCTTCGACGGTTCTTCCGGCTCCCCGTCGTCGGCCAACAAGAGCATCTGCTTGCCTTAATAGAACACCTGTTCAGTCTTCCGCCAGAAACATGGGCAGGCCCGTGGGCTTCCCTGGCACAGCAGAGACTCGTAACTGCTGCCAGATATGTCGTTGAGGAGCCCATCATGAGGGGTGACAACAATCAATTGGCGGCGGACTGGGTTGGCTGCTATTGGGTAGTCCAGCTAGACCTGCGAGGTCAAATTATCGCCACTGCAGTCAGCACAGGAGGGGAAGCTAGCCGGGTATATGATGAGCATCTTGAATCCTATGCCGTCGTCAAAGCCGTCTGCCGGCTGCTCACGGTCAAGCTCGGAGCAAGCGGCAACCTCTCGCCCAGTAAGATGCAACACGCCCTGCGCCGGGCTTTACCGGACCCGGCCCACGCCTTTAGGGGGTCATATTATCACCCCGGCAAGCAGTTGCTGATGGGTGTGAGCGGGGCAGAGGTCTCCTGGGAACAGCGTCAACAGTGGCTGCCGGGTTTAACGCCGTCAGGTGACGTCGGTCGCGTAAATGCCATCGCTGGAGCGCTTGATGACGAGTTTGCCAGGCTAGTTAGTTTGCGGCTTGCTGGAAACCGGAAGCCGCATACCGAGTCCAGTTTTCTTACCGAGCTGCGTTCAGCCCACTAGCCATAGCCCAACGGCCCGAAACCCTTATCATACGGGGTTCCGGGCCGTCTCCATGCCGGGCCACTCCTCAGCTCAAGCGGCAAGCAAAAAGGGCGGAAACATCTGGTTGGATGTTTCCGCCCTTGCCCGGCGGTTAGCCGAGAGCACTCAAGACGAGATTTGATCCGACAGGATCAGTGTTACCTAGTTTCCAGGCCATAACCGGGCAGCTGCAAAATTGCCGGATAGCGGCCGTCTTAACGGCCACACCCGACGTAGCATCCCAAACCTGGTGCGGGTCACCTTGTCCGTCCTGGTAGGTGTAATTGGTCTCGCCGTCCTGCCCGCCGGCCTTTGTCCACCGGGCAGCCGCCACCTGAGTGGCCGTAAGATCAGTGGCGACCCGGACGGTCTTGCCGGCGGCGTTCACGGTCCAGTCATAGGCGTAAGCCGGCACGCCAACCGCCAACCGGCCCGGCGGGATATCGTACTCATTCGCGTGTTCCCAAACCTTGCGGACCCAGTCCAAGGGCGCAATCGGGCCGGGATCACCGCTTGACCAGTGGTTATCGTAGGCCATCAAAACCAGCTGGTCAGCATGCCGGGCAATAGCGCCATAATCCGCGATATAAGCCGGCAAGTTACCATAGTCAAGCTTGCTGTGCTCTCGAACAAAGGTCGTAACCCTCAGCAGGCGCTGCTGATGATGCATGGCCACAGCCAAATCCTGCATCAGCCGCGAGTATCCCATGGTGATGCGGTCCACAAACTGATCCGGCTGGTCCGCCAGCAGTTGCTCAAGATTCCCGATCTTGGCATACAGCGGCAGATCCGCCTTAGTCGGCAGATCATATTCGTAATCAACCGTCAGGCCGTCGGCCAGCGGGTGGGTGGCCATTTCTTTAGCCACTGCCTGAACGTGCTGCTGCCGGGCCTGTGGATCAAGCAGAATGCGGGCTAGCCTAGCCTTGGCTTCCTTGGGGTCGGTGGTACCATGGTAATCGTCGACGATAGTGACAAACCGGAGCCCGCAAGGGTTGGCTGAATGAGCCGCCGCCAGGACGCTGTTGAGCGACCGGACCTCCGGGTTGGTCGGGTGCTGCAAAATGCTTCCTGGTGTTGGGCCCATGGCTAGCCAAAAAAAGTCCATCAGCCCGAGACGTTTGGTTTGTGAAGGTACCAGATCAGCAGCGCCCGAATCGTCCATCCAGGGGACGACCCAAGCACCGTTTCTGTCTGCCAATGCCACTGTCGGACAGGAAGCCGGCGGCTTGTTCGGGGGTGTCACCGGCAGAGCTGACAGATCCAGTGGTGGACCGGTATCGGGCGGCGGTGGCAAAGCAGTTATGGGTGGAGGCGATGGCTGGGAACGGTTGTCAAGGACGACCAGACCCACGACGCATAGAATGAGAATGGCAAACGCAAGCGCAAAAATAATCCGCCAGCGTTTCGAAAGCTTTCTCCAGACTTGCATAGGACTTCCTTACGGATGGAATGGATTACTGGCTTGCTAGTAATAGCACAATAAAAGCAATCGAGCAACCAGACAGCGTAAAGGGGCCGGTACTTGAAGGTACCGGCCCCTTGCTGAGTAGTCTGATGACCGCTCATTGTTTCTGCATTTGCGTCTTCTCGTCCGGCACAGGCTTCTCAGCCGGTCGGACAATCCCTCCGGCATCATCGCCGTAGCGCGGAACCTTGCCCCAAGCGACTGCCCGGCCGGTAACAACTGAATACATCGACCTGATAGCCAGATAAATCTGGAGCGGATCGTTCAGGAACCGGTAGAACAACGCTGTTAAGGGATCCAACGACCACTCACGAAGAGTAATCATTGCTACCAGACTCATAACCACGCGGAACCCGATGAAGACCATGAAGATAAAAACAATCGGCTGCCAGTTACCGGTTGCTAAGGCCAAAGCACAGAGCAAATAGTTAATCGGCAGCACGATGGTCGGAATCATCATGCCCAACAGCGCGTACGGCATCACCAGATACGACAGCGGCCCGAATCGCATGGGATGGGCCAATATCCGGGAATGCTTGAAGATAACCTGGTAAATCCCGAACGTCCACCTCAGCTGCTGCTTCTTGAGGGCCACCAATGTCATTGGCACTTCAGTGAAGGCTACAGCATCCAGATCCTGGACGATTTTGTAGCCACGCCACCGCAGTACCATGCCTAGGTCTGCGTCCTCGGCCATAGTGTTCAGCGGAAAACCACCGGGGCCAGGCAGCTCGTCAGTTATAGCCCGGGTCCGCCAGGCAGAACAGGCTCCTGGCACAATCATGACCGAATCCAGCGTCGCCTGGGCCATGCGGGTCAGGCCGATCCCGAGGTTGTACTCGGCCTGCTGCCAAGTTGCCAGCAGCCAAGACCACGGAGTCTTACCGTAGTTGAGCACCTTGATGCGCCCGGCCACGGCTCCGACCAACGGGTCCTCGAAGTGACGCACCAGGTTCCCGATTGTATTCCGGTCCACGAGAGTATCCGCATCAATGGTAACCATGACAGAACCCTTGATTTGGCGGCTGTGGATCGGGTTGTTAAGCGCCCCACCTTTCCCGGTGTTCGCCTGGTGAATCACCAATAGCTGCTTTGGGCCGTCAGCGTACTCCAGTGCTAGCCGGTCAAGAATCTCACCGGTTTTATCCGGAGCCGGGGAACCATCGTTCACAACTACCAGCTGAATACCAAACGGGTAATCATACTGGAAGATAGAACGAACCGTTCGCTCAATAACCTTATCTTCCTTGTAAGCCGCGATCAACACACTTACCAGCTCAGGGTACCATGGCGCTCGCTGGTATCGCCGGCGTTGCCGCCAGTTACCCCACAGGGCCAGCAGTAGCGTCCCGGCTGTCAGGCAGCCGATAACTACCGTGCACCACCAGAACAGCCCGGAGGCCAGCTGAGCAACCAGCGAACCCTGGAGCCATAGGAGCACGTACCCGATAGTGTCGTACACGGACTGCCCATGGGCCACCACAGGCACCGGCAAAAGCTCGTCAATCGTAATAAACCGGTACCCCTTGACCTGGCCCTGCTGGATGACCTTGACAGTATAGTCGAGCATGGCTGAGCGGTCACCGCCGCTGTCATGCAGCGTTATGACCTCGCTCTTGGACAGCTCCGGCACCGGGATTGTTGTGCCGGCTTTGTAATTAAAATCAGCCGGATCAATGGTCGCACCGACCGTAACCTTGCCAAGCTGCTGGGCCACCAAAATCGCCAAAGCGTTCTCGCGCAGCGAATCGTCATCATCGCCAACGTACGGCTGGCGAAACAGCTTTGTCTGGTAATGGCCGACAGCCGCCATCGCCCGGTCGTTCCTGAGCACTTCCTGCCGGGCTTGCTCGCCCGACAACTCGCTCATTTTCAAGTGATGGAGCGTATGATTGCCCACCACATGGTGCTGAGTGAGATGCCTGAACAGGTCCGGATTAGCGATGGTATTATCGCCGGTCGTAAAAAAAGTCGCCCGGACATCCAGCTGCTGCAGAATCGATAGCAGCTGTGGCGTCCAGACATCATCGGGGCCGTCATCGTACATCAGGGCCAAAGTCTTGTCCGGCAATTTCCCGTACAAGTCAAAGGCGAAGCCGCACTGGCTTGCCCCATGAGCCTCAAGAGCGGTCAACCGGCGAACCGGTTGACCGCTAAATGGATCATAACCAACAGCATAGCCGTCGGTGGGGCGAACCTCCAGGACCCGCTGGAAAACCCCCTCACCCACGACAGGTGTTTTGGGGCAGTCGGCTATCTGGGCGGCAACCTTGGCGGGGTAATCGGAATCACCATGAACCAAGGGTGGCAAAGATGGGGTGCCGACTTCCCGGTAAACCAGGAAGCCGGCCATCATCGAGCTAATCAACAGAACCAGGGCAAGCAGGGCTACCCGTCCGCCTCGCCGCCCACCAAATACTTGAGCCGAACTATCGTCCACGGTTTTCGCCCCCTAACGAGAGCCGGGCTCAGTTCTGAGCCGTAGTAGGTTCAGGGGCTGGTTGGGTGCCGGAATTGCCACCGGTTCCATCGCTGGACCCGGTGCCGTCGCCCTTATTGGTATCGTCACCTGTCTTGGTATCGCTACCAGACTTGGTGGTTGGGTCATCGGGCTTGGTGGTAGGGCCGGGTTGCGTTACAGGGCCGGGCTGGGTGCCGGTACCGGAGGTAGTTCCGGTCTCCTGCTTTTCCTTCCGGCGCTCCTCCCGGGCCTTCTTCCGTTCATCGGAAGTAGTACCGGTTTGCTCCTGATCCTTCTTGTGCGTCACCTTGGTAGGTGTCGTACCTGGCTGCTGACCCTTCGTCGTACCCGTCTGCTGCCCATTTTGGTTCTGAACTTGCGGCCGCACCGGTATCTGGGTTTGCGACGTGTTGGTTCCGGCCTGCGTTGAAGGCTTGGTCGGAACTGGCTCCGACGACATTACCCGTGAATCCGGAGCTACGACCGGCACAGGTATCGGGGCCGGAGCTGTGACTGTTTTCGAAACCTGCCGAGGACTCTCAGTCGACATAGTCGCGTTCGTGTTCGCCGGCTTACCCTTAACCGCTACGACCGGTGCACTGCTAGCTGGCAGTAGTTGTGGCACAGACGGCGGCGCAGCCGCTACGAGTGCCTGAAACGGGTTCGGCGGAATCTTGAAATCGCTGAAAGCCATAACCTGACTGCTGGTAGGCCAAAGAATCATCGCGGCTACACCAACAACCAGAGCCATATAAACCAACAGCGCGCCCAAAATCCGCTTCTTGCTTGGCGGCCGCACTGGCGGCGCGTCATCATTGTACCGCCACTTTGACGCGGCGGAAGCTCCTTCATGTGTCTTGGCCATCACCCCTCCAGTCGGATCGACAAGCATCTGCATTGTCAAGGGACATACAACAACCACCACTCTTGCTGGCTGTCCCTTGACTATACAACATTAGGGCAAAATTACAAATAACATTAGCCCTAATAAGTCCACTAGACCTTCAAGGTATACTTAGAACATGCACCGATTCAAACTCGAAAGTAAATACCAGCCCGCCGGCGACCAGCCTAAGGCCATCGAGCAGCTTATTGCTGGCATCAAGCGCGGCGACCGCGAGCAAACCCTGCTCGGCGTCACCGGTTCCGGCAAGACCTTCACTATGGCCAACATCGTCCAAGAGTTGCAGCGGCCAACCCTTGTGCTTTCCCACAACAAAACCCTGGCCGCCCAGCTATACGGCGAGTTTAAGCAATTTTTCCCGCAAAATGCCGTGCAATATTTTGTGAGTTATTACGATTACTATCAGCCCGAAGCCTACATTGCCCGCAGTGATACCTACATCGAAAAAGACTCATCCATCAACGAAGAAATTGACCGCCTGCGCCACGCCGCCACCATGAATCTGCTCACTCGTCGCGATGTGCTCATCGTGGCTTCGGTCAGCTGCATTTACGGCCTCGGCAACGTCTCCGACTATACTGCCATGACCATCGATCTCAAGGTGGGGGAGCAGCGCAAACGCGACAAGCTCCTGCGCCAACTTAACGACATCCAGTATCAGCGCAACGACATGGAGTTCACCCGCGGCAAGTTCCGGGTCCGTGGTGATGTGGTCGAAGTCTATCCGATTGGCTCTGAAACCGCCTACCGCCTCGAGTTCTTTGGCGATGAGCTGGAGCGCATCCGCGAAGTCGATCCCCTGACCGGCGAAGTCCTCGGCGAACAGCCTGACCTCAAAATCTTCCCCGGCAAACACTATGTCACGCCACAAGAAAAGCTCCGCCAAGCCGTCATCAAAATCCAGGAAGAGCTCGACGACCGGGTTGGCCAGCTCCTGTCCGAAGGCAAAAACCTCGAAGCCCAACGCCTCAAACAGCGCACCAAATACGACATCGAAATGATCTCCGAAACCGGCTTTGTCTCAGGCATCGAAAACTATTCGCGCTTCACCTCCGACCGCGAACCCGGCGAGCAGCCGGCCACCCTAATGGACTATTTCCCGGACGATTTCCTGATGTTCGTCGACGAATCCCATATCACCCTGCCGCAAGTCCGGGGCATGTACAACGGCGACCGAGCCCGCAAAGAAACGCTGGTGGAATACGGTTTCCGTCTCCCCAGCGCCTTCGATAACCGGCCACTCAAATTCCCCGAGTTTGACCGCCATATCAACCAAGCCGTCTACGTTTCCGCCACCCCGGCCGAGCTGGAACTATCGCGCTCCACCCAGGTCGTCGAACAAGTTATTCGCCCGACCGGCCTGCTCGACCCCCAGATCGACGTCCGCCCGGTCACCGGTCAAATCGACGATCTCATTGCCGAGATCCGCACAACCATCGCCAAAGGCCAGCGTGTCCTCGTCACCACCCTCACCAAGCGCATGGCTGAGGACCTCACTGAGTACCTCAAAGAGCTTGGCATCAAAGTCCAGTACCTGCACTCCGAAGTCCAAACCCTCGACCGCATCGACATCCTGCAAGACTTGCGCTCCGGCGTCTATGATGTGCTCGTCGGTATCAATCTCCTCCGCGAGGGCCTCGACTTGCCCGAAGTCTCGCTCGTAGCCATTCTCGATGCCGACAAAGAGGGCTTCCTGCGCGGAGAGGCCGCCCTCATCCAGACCATCGGCCGGGCTGCCCGTCACGTCGAGGGTCGGGTTATCATGTACGCCGACAAAATGACCCGCAGCATGACTGCCGCCATCGACACCACCACGGCCCGCCGCGAGGTACAAGAGGCCTACAACCGCGAGCACGGCATCACACCTGAAGGCATCCAGAAAGCTATGGGCGAGCGCATGCAGGCCCAAGCCGAGGCCGAAACCGCCGATCTTAAGCCGCTCAATATCCAGGAAATCCCCAAGGATGAGCGCAACCAACTCATCAAAGACATGACCAGCCAAATGCAACTAGCCGCCGAAAACCTCCAGTTCGAAAAGGCCGCCGCCCTCCGCGACCAGATCGACGAACTCAAAGGCGCCACCAAGGCCGCCACCCCCAAAAAGAGCCGCCGCTAGCGAGATCTCACCCTCATTCATCAGCAGGTACTCTCCTGAGGAGAGTAGGCAAATATGGCATGTCAACAAACAGCTTTGCAAAAGCATTATATCGTCATTAAAAATCATGCACTCTCCTCGGGAGAGTACCTAGCCGCCAAGAATGCCAAACCCCCTCCAATACAAAAAGACTGCCAAATCGGCGGCCGAACAAATGATAAACCGGGCCGCAAATTAAGCAGCCCGGTCGCGTGTCAGGACTTAGAAGATGTAGGCTGGGGAAACTTGGCCGCCCGGCGCGCAAACCAATGCTTGTGCCAACTGAACGCAGCGAAAAGCGTCATTGGCAGGAAAAACAACAGCGCCGTCCATCGGCTGTATGTCCCTGGGTCAACCAATAGTGCAATACCCATCCACAGACACAGCCAGGCAAAGCTCAGCGCCGTTCTCGAAAGCCAGTCCGTCAGAAAATGCCGGATACTGCTGTGCCTAGGCGGATCAAAACCATTCACGAAAGGCAGGCTACCGAACACTATAGCTGCCACCGCCAGGGTGAAGAACAGACTCGGCATCAGGCTAGCCTGGGCAAAGTTCCGTTGCGGGACCGGCCAGACAATTAAGCCGAAGACAACGGCCGCGAGAAGCGTGACCACTGCCACAACCTTTGCAACGAGCACTCGCGTTGGCTGTGCGGGAACCTCAGTCAAACTCATATTAGCCCTCCTAAGGAGCGGAAGCCTTAACGCTAAAGAGGCGTTAACATTAATATAATAAACAGTTTCATCCATTTTGTCAATAAAACAAAGGCATAAATTTCGGCCGGACTGCGGGGAGCAATCCGGCCGGGGCGGGCATATCTATGGTGGTGTCGGGCGCTCCCGGAACAGAAAATGCACTGCAATGAGTGCGGGCAAAACCAATGGCACAACCCAAAAACGACTGTACTGACCGGGATGGAGCAGGAGCCAAAGACCGGCGTAGGCAAACAAGCCAATCATGACGTTGCCCATCGACAGCAGCCAAGTCACCGTGTAGGTGCGGGCGTCTTCGAGCTCCGACCAGCCCAACAGGTACGGGCATGTCACCAGCGCACCCATGCCCAAACCCAATAATACCAGCGTGATAAGCCAGAACGGCAAGGTGCCAAGCTGTGCGGTGAGAGTCGGCTTATAACCAAAAATAAACACCAGTGCCGTTACGAGCGCACCACAACTGATAAGCCAACTAGTGCCGTGTGCAACCCGGACTTCGTCGAACGTCCGCCGGACTTGGCTAGGTGTCCGCTGGAGCGCCGGGACTGTCATGAAATCTCCTTGAGGGTCAAGGGCTTTATCGCCTTTGGGCGGTAACAATAGTTTACTATACACTAAAACCCCCACATCGCCTATGGGCAATCCGAACATCTGTCCGAACATCTGAACGATAAATTATAGTACCATAGGAACAAAGATGATGTATAAGGAGCAATTGTCATGTCAGAGCGACCCGACGGAAGCGGCGAGCAAAGTGCGGTTGGGAGCGCACTA
>JBGTMQ010000005.1:0-31046 GCA_041743505.1 Candidatus Saccharimonadia bacterium | reverse complement strand
AAATAAGCGCCCCGGCCAAACTGGCCGGGGCGGGTGGAACTGGGAGCAGGGCAACGGTCAAATGACCGTAGGAATCACGAGGCTCGCCGCAAGAATGCAAGCGAACAGCAGCCCGGTGAACGCGTAGGGAACAACGCTCTTATGGGCCCGCCAGTCACGAACTGCCTGAGCGAACCCGACCAATGCTCCCATGAGACTCGTCCAAGCGATGTACTTGAACAAGGTCAGAACAGCCGCGGCTTCATCGTGCCGCAGGGAGTCAAGGACTCCCATGAAGAACATGATGATCAACACCGCCAATACAGCAAACGCCAGGTGAATCGGGCGGTTGCTCGGGCAGTCTGAGACACCATTGGATTCCTGCTGTGCAGACATTGGCTCTCCAGCTCTGTGGGGTGCTTAGCAACAAGGCTACTTAATTACATTATACTACAAACTACATTATTTGTCAACTACTCAGGCGGCAACAACAAAAAAACCACCTGCTTGAGGTGGTAGGGAAGGATAAACAATCGGGCGGTCTGGGCCCCGTGAGGCGGCCAGACCGGACCCTGAACAATCACGTACGACGGTGCCGCAAGACCTGCACTAGCTTGGCGGGCAGAAAGACATCTGTCCAGCCAAACGGAGCATTTGGATCTTGCTGGCGAAATTCAGCCCACGTCGGTACACCCGGAATCTCCGGATGAATACTGCGGCCGTGTTCGTCAGCTTGCGGATGGAGGTTCCGGCCCTCGAGCCGCCAAGGATGCCCTTCAGGCAGCCCGGCGCGGAATCCGTTTGCAGCAGCACCGGCCAGCCACAAGGCCAGAAACACGAGGTAGAGAATGGGTTGTAATGCCTCAGGCTGATGAAACAGTCCAGCTGCCTGGCGACGACGGAGAGTTAGCTGACTGGAGAGTAAAATGTACTAATCCAGATAGTGGCGAGTTCTGGGCCACACATACCAATAGGCTAGGTGAGGAGTATATGCGAACATTTTCTTTAATAGAGCTGAAAACCGCCCGAATTCCGAATGACGAGCTCAGGCGCCAATCGATGCCGCAGGGCAATATTAGTAATATACTGGACGGCAAGTAGTACACCCTGGCCATGACCGCCGGGTCGCAACTCTTGAGAATGATAAATCCCCCGGCCGCCAGTATCGGCAGTCGGGGGATGGTACTACGTTAGGGGCCGGAAATTTGCCCAGTCGTAGCTAGGGTGAAGGAAGTGAGGATCAAGGTTAGCTTTGGTGTCATGGACACCTCCGCCGATCCAGATCAGGAAGCAGGCCACGATGACGTATGGTGCCCATGAGGCCCAGTCGCCGTATACCAGAACTGGGACAGCCAGGTATACTAACGAACCAGCAAGGACGAAGTAAGCAATCTCATCGTGGATCAGCTTGGTCGGGGCCGACAGTTGGTCGATTGCACCAGCTGCCACATAGTTACTCTTGTCGAGGAAGAAATGGAAAGCGACGGCAAGAGTGACCCCGGCGGCTAGGCCGACGAGCCACCACCAGTGGGTATCAAAAAGCCCGCGGCCAATATTCTGCCGTGGCCACTGCGAAGAAGCTATCGCCAGCAACGCGGCCAAGGCCAGGTCACCGAACATGAACGCCCACGACTGATGCTTCAAGTCAAGTATAACGCCTAACTGGCGCCTCTCAATCACCACAGCCGCAAAGGTCATGAGACCGGGCGAGGCCAGAAGCGCGAGTACAAGTACCAGCCAGTAATGGCCGGACCAGCCGGCTGTAGTTATGGCGCCATACAACAAAACGGCGATAGCGAAGCACGCAAGATGCGCCCAGATCGGCGCCTTCGTGTCAATGGGCAGGTTGGTTGCGGCCACACTGACCGCCTCCCTTCATTGTGGGTGAGCTCGTCAGCGGTAAAAACGCCTTCGATCTTTCTATTATAACATAAGTATGACTGTGATGCAAGTAATCGTGCTATGTCGAATTGCAGAACAGAACACGAACAAGCCGGGGACAAGAAATTTCTCTAGGCCATATGGCTAATGTTATTAATAAAAAAACCACCCCAAAGGGTGGCGGTTGGGGACGGAGATACCGTCCCCAACCTGCTAGAGTCACCAGGTGCGAGCAGCCCCGATTGCCTTAACCCGGCGGTTGTATAGCCGGTAGGATAGGACCCCGGCGCCAGTCAATGCGATCAGCCCGGTCAACCAGAAGAGCCCGATGCTCCAGGAAATAAACAGGATACCTGCGAGCAAGGCCAGCGGAAAGCCTACGGCGGCCTTTAGCTTGTCGTCGTCAGCCAATGGTCGCGACTTGTTTCCCATATGCGCTAGCAACGAGATGACTGACGGAACAGTGTAGGCCGCTGCCAGGAACCAGGCAATACCGAGTAGGCCGAACACGAGGCTGAAGAACACACTCACGGTGACTCCTTTTGGTAGAATGAACAACTTTGGTGGAAAAGGCAAAGCTGATTATTACAATACAACATTAACAGAAAAGTTGCAATAGCTGACGCGTTGGCCTCCTGCCAATCATAAAACCACCGCTGGGGGTGGTTTTATGGCAGGGAGGCTTGAGGGCCTCCCTGCCAAACAAGGTCAGTAGGCCTCGGGTGAATAGCTGCTCGGCAACCCGCTCATAATCGGTGCGAGACCGGTGAATCGGGGGTGAGTAGACAGCCAGAAAGGGTCGTCGGGCTGGTAGTTGCAGCCCGAGAACAAGTAGATATTGGCGCAGAAATAGTAGATCGTGGACCGCGACATGCAGTGGAACTGACCCAACTCCTTAATGAGCCAGTTGGTTCTCTCAGGGGTGGCATAAGCCTCCCAGACCATTGACCGCATCGTGGGCCGGCCGTTATCGAGCACGTCGAGTTGGCGGTAGGCGTAAGTCCCATTGGCAATGGTGATGCTGGTGAAGTAACCATCGCGCTCTTCATCGGTGATGGTGCCGTCGGTGATCCAGCGCGAACGGGCCAGAATGCCGGCGTCGGTCATGCATTTCTGCTCAACAACGGTCAAGTTGGCCGGCATGGGCTTCACGCGCCGTTTAGCCGAGATTTCACCCCAAAACCGCTTGGGTTCAACCTCTGACGCCGGTCGTTCCAGCTGCGGCCACGGCACGGATCGCGCCCGCATGCCCAATATCGCAGCAGTGATTACCGGTGAGAGCAACAACCCGAAGAGCGCGATGATCAAGAGCCACTCCATAATGGGTCCCTTCGATATCTCGGGGCATAAGCTCGCGCTCCCGCCCCACGTCAAGCAATGTTACAGTGTGTCAGTTGTCTTAGGGGTAGCCGGTGGAACTGTAACCTCTTTCTTGGTCCGCCGGTTCTGAATCAAAACGGTGACGCCCCAGATAGCCAAGAAGACGATGCCGAGCAATGGGTTCAGTAAGACAAGGCTGAACAGCAGCGCGGCGCCAACGAGTAGGGCTACAACACCGGCGGCGAAATGCCTGAGGTTGGCGAGCACATAATCCTTGTCAAACAGCCGTGACTGCATCAGTGGCGTCAGGAGCAGAGTATTTGCCACCCAGAAAAAACCGAGAGCGACAAAAGCCAGCAGCACCCCATAGAGCGGGTGTACATATCCAGGCATGATTTCTCCTTTGCAAACAGAGTTTAAGTAGAAGGATTTCTCTTGGCGTCCCTGCTGTACCACCAGGCGGAGAAGGCAAGCGAGACAATGACGGCCCCGAACCCGATCAGCGGGTAGAGAAAAGTACTCCAGCCAAGCGCCAGAATGCAGCTCGCCACCACAACGACCATGATGACGGCATTATTTCGAAGCCGCTTCTTACCTAGTAAACCGTGTGGTTCCAGTCCTCGCTTGAGTACACGCCTTGACGTGTACAGCATGTCCCATAGGGCACTCAGAACCAAGCCAAGCAGGCCAAACAGGAGGCTAACAAGCACGTCCACGGCGACTCCTTGATTGAAAGTGCGACTTTAGGTAAAGCTAATGAACACAGTACAATAACAAGCGTGTTTTTACAAGTCCAATGCTTCCAGCACCCCGCTCATTGCCAAGTGCGTAAAAAATGTGTACAATGCTACCTCGTAACACTGGTGGGTGTATGACCGATAAAATCGTTGTCCGAGGTGCCAGAGAGCACAATTTAAAGAATATTGACGTGGAGATCCCACGCGATAAATTAGTAGTAATCACCGGCTTGTCCGGCTCCGGCAAATCCAGCTTAGCGTTCGACACCATCTATGCCGAAGGCCAGCGCCGCTACGTCGAGTCACTCAGCGCCTACGCCCGCCAATTCCTCGGCCTCATGGAAAAACCCGATGTCGATCAAATCGACGGGTTGTCGCCGGCCATCTCCATTGACCAAAAATCATCCAGCCGTAACCCGCGCAGCACCGTCGGCACCGTCACCGAAATCTACGATTATTTGCGCCTGCTGTACGCCCGCGTCGGCATACCGCACTGCCCGTTGTGTGGCCGCGAGGTCACCCGCCAGACTGCCGGCCAAATCGTCGACCAGATCCTCGAATTGCCGGCCGGCACCCGGATTATGCTGCTGGCGCCAGTGGTCGATGACAAAAAGGGGGAGCACCGCACCGTGGCCGCCGAGCTCAAAAAAGCCGGTTATACCCGCTTGCGTGTTAACGGCATCATCTACGACATCAGCGATTTTCCAACCTTGGACAAGCAAAAGAAGCACACCCTCGAAGCCGTCGTTGACCGTGTCGTGGTTGATACCGAAATCCGGCAGCGCCTGACCGAGAGCGTGGAGCAGGGCCTTAACCTCAGCGACGGCATCATCAAAGTACTCCAAGTGGAAGGTGATGCGGCTGAGCAAGTCTTTAGCGAACACTATGCTTGTCCTGTCCACCGCGAAGTCAGTATGCCGGAGATTGCGCCGCGCAACTTCTCGTACAACTCCCCACACGGCGCCTGCCCGCACTGTACCGGCCTCGGCATGCGCCTGGAGGTTGACCCGGAGCTGGTCATCCCGAACCGCCGCCTCACCCTAGCCGAAGGCGCCATCCGGCCGTGGGCCAAAACCACCTCACGCATGAGCTGGTACACCAAATTACTCGAAGGAGTCGCCAACAGCTTTGGCTTTTCGCTCAGTGATCCCGTCAACGAAATGAAACCGGCCGAATTACGCACCGTCCTCTACGGTTCCGGCGACCAGGAAATCAAGATGAAAGGCCCCGGCGGCCGCGTCTACCACACCACCTACGAAGGCGTCATCCCTAACATGGAGCGCCGCTACCATGAAACCGACTCCGACTTTGTCCGCAAAGAAATCGAGAAATACATGGCCGAGCGGGAGTGCCCCGTCTGTCACGGCCAACGGCTCAAGCCGGAAATCCTGGCTGTCACCGTGACCGGCAAATCCATCGTGGACGTCACTACCATGAGTATTGGTGAGGCCTACAATTTCTTTGGCGAAATGGAGCTAAACTCGCGCGACACCCAAATCGCTGTGCAAATCCTCAAAGAAATCCGTGCCCGCCTCACGTTCCTGCGCGATGTCGGCCTGGAATACCTCACCCTCGACCGTAGTGCCAATACTCTGGCCGGCGGCGAGGCTCAGCGCATCCGCCTGGCCACCCAGATCGGCTCCAGCCTCATGGGTGTGCTCTACATCCTGGACGAGCCGAGCATTGGCCTGCACCAGCGCGACAACGACCGCCTCATCACCACCCTGGTGCGCCTGCGCGACCTCGGCAACACGGTCATTGTAGTGGAGCACGATGAAGACACCATCCGCATGGCCGACTACGTCATCGATGTCGGCCCCGGCGCCGGCGCTCATGGCGGCAAAGTGGTGGCGGCCGGCACCCCCGAGGAAGTCGCCAAAACCCCGGAAAGCCTCACCGGCCAATACCTCACCGGCATCCGCGCCATCGCCACCCCCCAAAAGCGCCGGCCCGGCAACGGCAAAAGCATCACCATCAAAAACGCCCGCGAGCACAACCTCCAGGGCGTCGACGTCGAAATACCGCTCGGCCGCCTCGTCAGTGTCACCGGCGTATCCGGCTCAGGCAAGTCCAGCCTGGTCAACGACATCATCGCCAAAAAACTGGCCCAAACCTTCCACCGCGCTGGCGACGTCCCCGGTAAACACGATGACATCGAAGGCCTCAAAAACCTCGACAAAGTCATCAGTGTGGACCAATCACCGATCGGCCGCACCCCACGGTCCAACCCGGCTACCTACACCGGCGTCTTCGGCGATATCCGCGAACTGTTTGCCCAGACCCCCGAGGCCAAGATCCGCGGCTACAAAGCCGGCCGGTTCAGCTTTAACGTCAAGGGCGGCCGCTGCGAGCTCTGCCGCGGCGACGGCATCATCAAGATCGAAATGCACTTCTTGCCCGACGTCTACGTCACCTGCGAGGAATGCAAGGGCCGCCGCTATAACCGTGAGGCTTTGGAAATCCATTACAAAGGCAAAAACATCTCCGAAGTCCTCGGCATGACCGTGGATGAAGCCGCCAAATTCTTTGAAAACATCCCGCCTATCCGCCGCAAAATGGACACCCTGGTCGGCGTCGGTCTCGGCTACATCCATATCGGCCAAAGCGCTACCACTTTCTCCGGCGGCGAAGCCCAGCGCATCAAGCTGGCCACCGAATTAGCCCGCCGCTCCACTGGCAAAACCCTTTACATCCTTGACGAACCCACCACCGGACTCCATTTCGAAGACGTCAACCGCCTACTCAGCGTCCTCAACGCCTTGGTTAACTCCGGTAACTCAGTTCTCATCATTGAACACAACCTTGACGTCATAAAAAGCTCTGACTGGCTCGTAGATATGGGCCCAGAAGGCGGTTCCGGTGGCGGCAAAGTCATCGCCAAAGGCACACCGGAAATGGTGGCCAAGGTCACAGACAGCCACACCGGCAAGTACCTCGCCCGCATTTTCGCTGCTGAAGCCAAAAAATCGTCCATTCGCTCTACCGTCAAAGCTTAAGCGTCATGCGCTAGAACTAAAAAAACTACCAATACAGCCATGCGTTTAGAGGTTTGTTTAACAACTTTGCCGCACCCCCAATGCTAGGGTGGGAACATTAGTAATGGAGGAATCGTATGGCAACACATGAGGAAGACATGAAGGACGAAACAATGACAACGGCCGAAGCCGGCAAGCTGGGCGGCGACGAGATTCTGGAGAGGAAGGGTACAGATTTTTACTCCGAGATAGGCTCTCAACAGGGAGCAGACACAAACCCCGGCAACTTTAAGAACCGGAGCAAAGAAGACGTCCAGGAAGCCGGCCGCCGCGGCGGGCTCTCCCGGGGCGACCAAAGCTCGGCCGACGAGCTTGACGAGGCAGCCTAGGCTCAGCTTGAATAACCCAAAAAAGAGGCCAAACGGCCTCTTTTTTGTACTAACGAAGAAACCGTTCCTCACTAAATGATAGTGAGAAACGGCTATGGTGAACTACTGTGACGCCTGACCCGGCCCTTCCAAGAGCTCTCGCGCACGTTGGTTCCTTTGCTGCTGTCGCGCCTGCCGCTTAGCTTTCTTGCCGATACGCGGGGTGTTCAGGTGACCCTTCTTGGCCTTGCGCTTACCTCTAGCACCCCGAACTGTCGGGGCGAAATTCATCCGTCCAGCCATCGGTTTACTCCGTTCTTCTGGGTGAAAAACCAGGGATAGGATAGAAAGGACCGTTCCTTCGCCCGGCATAACCGAGGCGAAGGAACGGCCACGACTCGCTATAATGAAACTAGCGAGCTTGCGCAGATCCTCGCCTTCAAACGACGGCCACGTGATTTTATGAAGGCGAGCTGCGCGCCGCCGAAGTCCCGTAGGCTTCCACGACCACCTGTTTGGCGTCAGCCAACCTCAACGCCCAAACTCAGCAAAGTGCTAACGGGTAGGCCTGATTCCTCAAACGCCTTCTTGCCCATTGACACTACAACTTCTCCAGCCTCGTTGCCTGAGAATTTATCATATGACCGGTCTATGCTAATCTTTTTCGATCAAACGGTCAATATCTAGACTCGCACCAAAGATAAGCGGCCGTTTCTCCCTAAAAATCAGGGGAGAAACGGCCGTAGGGCCATAAATGTGGCCGAAGGCCTAGAACAAGCGGCTGTCTTTTTCTTCCTTGGCCTTGCCGATCTTGCCTCGTGCTTTAGCCAGATCCTCGCCGGCGTCGATCTGTTCGCCAAGCGATGCCGGCCGGCGGGTCAGCCAGTGTGACCCGACCTTGCCAGTCGATAGCACATCTGAAGCCGCGCCCGCATCCGCGCTTGCATCGCGGATTCTGTCGTCGGGTGACCTACCCGTGAAAGCCTCTACGAGCCTTCCCTTGAGTGTCACGATCTCCTCCAAAGTAGTGTTGCAATTCTCAATTGCCCAGTACATCCCAGACACGGAATTAACTTGTACACGCAAATCATGCGATAACTTTAATTGTAACATGCATAAGCTCAATAGTCAAGTCGCTAATGCTTGTAGAGGCCCGCAAAATAATCTATAACTACAACACTGGTCTTCAAGCCATGGTTCCCGACGAAAGAAGCCCTCTATGGCACACACATCAAAATCCAGCTCGAATCTCGACCAGTCGGCCAGGAACTTTGAACGTCATTGCCGGGTTAACGAATATAACCAACAGCATGCCGACGAGCCACCGTGGAGGTTCGAAGTCTATGATGAGCCCGAGTTGGGCAACGTTGACCTGCTCAAAACGCTGTTTCTCAGTCTCATCAGTCTGTTCATCGCCAGCGCGTTGACGTTTATCGGGTTTGCCGGCTTCAGCGATGATATGCCCGGGCTGGCCTGGTGGGCATTAGTCGTCGCTATTGTATCGGGCGCCATTATCGCCCTGGTCCTGAACTCGCGCGAGCACATGGTGATGCGACTTCATCGGGAGCTGCCGCCAGAAGACCCAGAAGAATCCGACAGTTCAACGTTAACGGAGCCCTACCAGGCTCCGCCGGACCGTTACTAGCCTTGACCCCGTTTCTCGCCAAACAATAGTTGGCAGGGAAGCGGGGTTTCATTTTGATGTCACGCTATAATTAATGGTATGACAGACGACCTGCGCGATAAGCTCAAAAACCTGCCGGCCGAACCCGGCATCTACTTCCACCGGGATAAGGATCGGAAGATTATCTACGTGGGCAAAGCCGCCGTTTTGAAAAACCGGGTCATGAGTTACTTTCACCAATACAAGGACCGCGATCCCAAAACCCGCCTGCTCCTGGCCGAGATCGCCGATACCGAATGGATCACCGTCGGTAGCGAGGTCGAGGCACTATTCTTGGAAAGCGAATTCATCAAGCGCTACCGGCCCAAGTACAACATCGACCTCAAAGACGACAAGCATTGGCTGTATGTCAAGATATCGGCCGATGAATTCCCGGTAGTTAGCTACGTCCGGCGGCCCATGGATGACAAGGCGCATTATTACGGACCGTTTACCTCCACCGATGCCCTGCGGCGTGCTATGCGGCTGCTGCGCAAAGTCTTCCCGTACATCACCCACGCCAATTGGCCCAACCGCGGCTGCCTCCAATATCATCTCGGCCTCTGCCCGGGCCCGGAAGAGGGTGCCATCACACCCGTCGACTACCGCAAATCAATCCGCCGGCTGGAGCTGTACTTGCGCGGCGAGCAAACCAAACTAATGGCCGACCTGGAACGGGATATGCAAAAAGCCGCCAAAAAACGCGACTTCGAGGCCGCTGCCACCGCCCGCGACCAGCTAGGCGACTTGCGCTCGTTTGGCAAGCAAATGGTCTTTGGCGACAAAGAGGCCTTTGACCTCACCCGTGACCAGGCGCTCATGGGGCTAACCGAACGCCTTGGCCTGCCGGAACCGCCCCGACGCATCGAGGCCTACGATATCTCACATCTCGGCGGCATCGACAATGTGGCCTCGATGGTGGTATTCACCGACGGCGCCGCCAACCGCGACGAGTACCGCCGGTTTAAAATGCGGCTCAAGGGCAATAACGACGTCGGCCATATGCGCGAAGTCATCGAGCGCCGGTTCTCACCCAAAAACCTGGCCGCCTGGCCCAAGCCGGACTTGCTCCTCATCGACGGTGGCCAGCCCCAACTCGCGGCGGCCTTAGGCGTGTTGGAAAAACTCGGCATCACCGTCCCGGCCATAGGCTTGGCCAAGCGCGAAGAAGAGATCGTGCGTCTGCGGCCCAACTCTGAGACCGGCCCATCGGCGCCCGGCCGCTGGGAGGACGAAGCCTGGATCAATCAGAACGGCCTGTTCGAAACAATCCTGCTGCCGCCCAGCTCGTACGTCCTGCAATTGTTACAGCGGGTCCGGGACGAGGCGCACCGGTTTGCCATCACCTATCAAAGCGTCCTGCGAGGCAAGCGCCAGACGCACAGTCTTCTGGACGACATTCCCGGCGTCGGGCCGGCCACCCGCAAGAGCCTGATCCGCAAGTTTGGCTCAGTGCGCGGGGTCAAACTGGCCAGTCAGGAGGAGCTAGCCGCCGCCGTGGGTGCCACCAAAGCCGCCACTATCCGCGAGGCGCTTGGCCAAGCCGCAACACCGGCCTCTGAACCGGCAGCAACGCCCGCAATACCACCAGAGTCAGTAGCAGCCGTGGTCGCCGATGACGATATGGCAGTGAGCGACTCGTAGGGCTATAATCAACGCTATGAGCAGCCGTCAGCGCATCGACCGGGCTTTGCGCCGGGCCGTCTCCCGTGACAAAAAACGCACGCCCCGTATGAAAGTTAGCGGCAAAGGCGTCTTCAGCCTCCAAAAACTATTGCGCAAAAGAAAATAATCGACAAAGTCGAAAAGTTGCAATATCATCAATTTTGTTTTATATTGCACCAGTCCGATGCACCTACGAGCAGGAAGGTCTATCATGGGCCAGGTTCGCAAGAAGCCCGGAGATGATGACCACTACCGTAAGTCTGATGAAAGCTGGCGCGCGCCTGTCGGAGGCTTTCGTGGCCACCCCACACCGGCTAGCTCCGCCCCGTCAAGTGATTCATCGACAAGCGGTGACACCTACCGATCATGGGAGACACAGTCCAAGACCGACGACGTCCATGTAAAGGTCAATGCTGGCTGGGACCAAGATCATGACGTCGCTGTCACGGATATAGAGATCTTTGATCGGGACGGGTCCGGTTCACAACATGTCGTTATCGACGACATGGGAAATGAGCTCTTCAACGAACGCCGGCATGACAAGTAACACCCGCAAGCGCCCCTGGGTTGGACGGTAGTCTAACCCAGGGGACACGACATTTACCTCTAACGGAGGCTTATAATGGCAAAACATATAGCCGAACTAGTAACTATGCAAGACGCGGTAACCTATTGGAGGACCTGTCTTATAGATTTTGCCGACAAAGATGACGAACGAGTAGCTGGTACCATGGTTAACTTGGCCGGCAATGATCATTTCGATCACTGGTACAGGCCGGAAGAAGGCGGCGACATTTTATTTACAGAATTATTCGATATTGTCGTCGAGCTCGATAGACCGGTTAGTCTAACGGTTGCCGGCACGCGAGCCGCTTCATGGGAAAGGGTGCATCGATTGCTTGAGGCACTCGAAACTAAATATCTAGCAAAAGGGTAATACCCAGCACTTCACACTCCCTAGCATCCACATGGGTGCCAGGGGATAACTATGCCAATCATACGCCTGCGATGCTACGGACCATGCAAGTCTACCATATCATAGCGACCCAACAAGACAAAAATGCCATCTTGTGGTACCATAACCCAGTCATGATACGAAAGTTTATCCTGCGCTGGCTCGTCAACTTCCTCGGCCTCTGGGCTGCGGCCCAGTTGATGACCGGGAGTATCACCTACGACGACCGTTTGGCGGTGCTGATTATTGCAGCGCTGGTTTTTTCGCTTGTAAACGCCTTTATCCGGCCGCTGATTGTCCTCTTGGCATTACCCGCTATTATGCTAACCCTGGGCCTGTTTACGTTTATTATCAACGCCTTCATGCTGTATCTAGTAACCGTCTTATATCCTAGCTTCCATCTGCGGTCGTTCTGGACAGCGGTGCTCGCAGCCATTATCATCTGGGTGGTCAACTACCTGTTAACCGATCTTTTGGAGTCCAAGCATGAAAAACCTGTTTAATATCATCACCGTCATCTCCGGCATGCTCATGGTGCTCACTATTCTCATCCAATCCCGTGGCCAGAGCCTGGGTGCGTCGTTTGGTGGTGACTCAACCTTTTACCGGGGCAAGAAGCGCGGGGCCGAGGCGATCATTTTTAACGCAACGATTGTTCTGGCTGTGATGTTCGTATTGAGTGTCACGCTGAGTATTCTAGCCAAGAAGTAATGTTCAATTATCTACGGTTTCGGTGGCGGCGGTCGCTGCGCCGAATAAAACGGGGTACCCGGGTCTGGCGTAAGCAGATCGCAACCTATGCCGGCCAGCATATTTGGGGCAAATGGCGTCAGGTCGCAGTTGTACGCCGGTTTTTGCTGGTCTGGGTCAGTGTACTAATAGTCGGACTCATTGGCCTCACGCAGCAAATCCAGGCCCTTCATCGCGCCACTCAGATCTCGGTACCAGTAGCCGGTGGCACCTACAGTGAAGCTGCTGTCGGCACGGTTAAAATCCTAAATCCGGTATTGCCGGAGTCCACCCTGTCTGGTGACATCAACCGGCTCATTTTTAGTGGCCTGACCCGCTATGATGCCCGCCGCCGGATTGCGCCGGATCTAGCTAAGTCCTGGGAGGTCTCGCCGGACGGCCGTACCTACACCTTCCATCTCCGTAAAGGTGTCAAATGGCACGACGGTGTGCCATTTACGGCTGCTGATGTGGCCTTTACGCTCACCGCCATCCAGGACGCAGACTCCCGCTCGCCGCTAGCCTCAAGCTGGCAGGGAGTCAAGACCGACACCCGCGGGGACGATACGGTTATCTTTACGCTGCCCAACCCGCTCACGTCATTTATTGACTCGACTACGCTCAGCATTGTGCCCCGTCACCTGCTCGAGTCAGTCGAACCATCCCAGCTGCGCGAAGCCCGGTTTAACCAAAACCCGGTCGGCACCGGTCCGTTTAAACTTAAAACGTTCGCCCCTTCAGCCAAAGAGATTTCATTAGCCGCCAATCCGCACTACTACGCCGGCCGGCCTCAGCTGGATGAGTTCAGGTTCCAGCTGTATGACACGCCCGACCAAGCCATAGATGCCTACGCCAAGCATCAAGTAGTCTCGCCGGGCCGGATACGTCCGGAGCAGTTAGGTCGCCGGGAAAAGCTGGCCGATATCATCGACTACCAATTCTCGCTACCGGAGGAAACTGTCTTGTTCTTCCGCACCGGCGACGCCACGTTGGCAGACAAAACATTGCGTCAAATTCTTATTCGTTCTCTCGACCGCAAACAGATCATTAACCGGGCCACCAGTGGGCAGGCCCTCGCCCTGACCCAGCCGATTCTGCCGGGCCAGACCGGATACACTGCCCGCTACGCCCTGGCTCCGGTGGACGCAGCTACCACCAAGCGCGCCCTCGATGAGGCCGGTTGGCGGTCTTCGAAGCCCGGCGCGGTCAGGTCCAAAGACGGCCTCCGCCTGGACTTCAAAATCACCACCCTGCGCGGTGGGGAATTGGAGCGCGCGGCCAAAGCCATTGCGCGTCAGTGGGAGCCGCTAGGCATCAAAGTCAGCGTGCAACCAGCCGACCTCACCACGCTGCAGCAAACTCATATGCGGCCGCGCAACTTCCAGATGCTGCTGTTTGGCATTAATGTTGGCGCCGATCCGGATGTGTATTCGTTCTGGCATTCCAGCCAGGCCGCCGACCCGGGTCTCAATCTGTCCGGCTATACGTCTCCAACCGCCGATACCGCTCTTGAAGCCGGCCGGATCAAAACTGACCACCAAGTCCGCACCGGCAAGTACGATACATTCCTCAAGGCCTGGAACGAGGACGCACCGGCCGCCGTTCTCTACGAGACCGGCTATCAGTATGCCGCCCGCGACCAGGTTAGCGGCATAGCCGCCGGCCGGCTAGCCAAGCCAGACGATCGGTTCTACAATGTGGCGTCCTGGACGGTCAAGCGTGAATGGGTTGAGATAGTCACTCTTAGCCCGACGCCCAAGCCATAACCTTGTCTTTTCATTCCGGCTATGCCATGGTAAGTATGTGCCACGAGTAGTAGGTAGCACCTCAACCCAAACCGACAGACCGGTGTAAAAGCCGGCTACAGGCCTCAGGAGGTCGTCATGACAGCTTGTTTAGACGACGTGGATCTGCCCCCGGTCTTGCAGAATGATGCCGAAGAAGACCTGGTCGCAAAAGGCTGGGAGTTAGTCGCCGCCGCCCAGGGCGGAGACATGGACGCTTATGCCGAGCTATTCATCCGGTACCAGGGGCTTGTGCACCATTTCATAATGTCACGCGTCAGATATGACTGGTATCTGGCTGAAGACCTCACGCAGGAAACGTTTCTCCGCGCTCTCAGGCGCATCTCATCCATCACCTATCAGGGAAGAGACGTTGCCGCCTGGTTTGTAACGATCGCCCGCAACCTGGTCCTGGATTACGTCAAATCCAGCCGCTTCCGGTGCGAGTCGACCGTCGGGGAAATGAGTGATAGCGATCGCTCGCCGGTCGTGGTAGAAGATGAGGCGTTGAAATGGGCCACAGTGGCTGCGATACGCCACGCCATGGACCAGTTGCTCCCCGAGCAGCGTGAGTGTCTCCATCGTAGATTTTACTCTGACCAGTCCGTATCAATAGCAGCACTTGCCATGAAGCGCAACGAGGGCGCACTCAAGGCCCTGCAGCACCGGGCAGTCAGGCGGCTTGCACAATTCGTATCGCCTGATTACCGCGCATCCTGATATCGGTACTCCAAAGACCCCGCCGGCCATAGCCGCCGGGGTCTCTTTCCAGGATTAGCGAATTCTGTTAAACTAACCCAGTTACGCCGCTCACATGCGCGAGTGGTGAAATGGTATACACGCTAGTTTCAGATACTAGTGCCCTCTAAGGGCGTGGAGGTTCAAGTCCTCTCTCGCGCACCAAGAAATTATTAGACTTTTCGGACAAACGGGTGACGGTCAAAAGTAAGGCCATAGCGGGGTCTCGGTCATGCTAGAATGCAACTTACTATGGCGCTTAAAACACACTCGCTCTAAATGCTGTACCTAGCCGAAATGCTCAAGCAGGTTATTCGTCAGAAACGCAACCTCCATGCGTCAAAAGACGAGATCAAGCAACTTCAGCGGCGCAAATTTCTGCAACTAGTCCAATTTGCGGCCCTGCACTCTCCTTACTACAGCCGAATCATCCGCGAACACAATATTGATATCGCTAACTGTAAGCCTGAAGACTTTCCGGTCTTAACAAAACCGGAGCTTATCAAGCACTTTGATGATATCGTCACTGATAAAAAAATCACCAAGGCTGGCATTGATGACTTCTTGAGTGAATCGAATAATCCAGCCGACCTCTTCTTGGGCCGCTACATCGTCATCCATACTTCCGGCTCATCCGGTGTTATTGGGTACTATGTTTATTCAGTACCCGAGTTTCTAACCGGCCTGGCCCCAACTACCCGCGCCAATGGGGTGCGTTTGGGGCAAAAGGTCGCCTATATCGCTGCCACGAACGGCCATTTTGCCGGCGCCACCATGGCCAGCGTCGGCAAGAAGCTGCGGCCAATTTACCGGGATGTCCGCCTCTTCGATATCAACGCGCCATTTGGCCAGACCGTCACCGCCATCAATCAATTCCAGCCGACTATGATCGGCGGCTATGCCTTTGCCCTGCGCAAACTAGCCGAAGCCCAAACCACCGGCGAACTGCATATTAAACCGGATTTAGTACAATCCGGCGGCGAGCCGCTGAGCAGTGCGAACCGGACTTATATCCAACACGCCTTCGCCGCCCCGGTCGTAAACGTTTATGCCTCTAGCGAGCACATCATAATGGGGCTCGGGCGTGATAGTTTTGGCGGGATGTATTTGATGGAAGATAACATTATCTTTGAACTGGGACCGACCGGGACTCGACTAACAAATTTATACAACTATACGCTGCCGCTCATTCGATACCAAATGTCCGACCAGCTTCAGCACATAGACGACCCGGCCCCGCGGATGCCATTCACGAAGGTCAGGGAAATCGTCGGGCGGCAAGAATTGGTGCCGGTCTTTATGAACGACCGGGGCAAAGAAGACTTTATTAGTCCGCTCGTGCTGGCGGAATTCTTTGCCAAGGGATTAGCCCAGCTTCAGGTATTGCTGACTGGTCCGAAATCATTCGTTTTTAAAGCCTGCCTTACAGTCGGGCTATCGCCGGCTGAGCGGCAAGAATCCATTAACAACATAGAGCTCCGGTTGAGAAACCTTCTGGCCGAAAAGGCCATGACCACGGTAACGTTTCACATTGAAGTGGTAGACCGGTTGTGGGCCGATGAAAAAACCGGTAAGTTTGCCTTAATAGTCCGGCAATAGTAACAGTGCACATTGCACAACATAACCGCTTTATAATTCGCCATCAAGACCGTATGATTAAGATATGAGAAAGGCCTATCTTAAAGACTTACAAAGCCAGCTGCTTGGTTCTGTGACGGATAGTGATAGGATCAGGCAACAATTCTCCACCGACGCAAGTATTTTCCAAATTATGCCGGAGGCTGTCGTATACCCCAAGAACACGGCTGATGTCCGCAAAACCGTCAAACTTTTGGCCGAACGGGCCGAAAGCGGCAAGCCGGCCAGTGTAGTAGCCCGGGGCGGGGGAACCGACCAGGGCGGCGGGTCCATTGGCGAGGGAGTACAAGTAGTATTTCCTGTTCATATGCAGAGACTGCTCAAGCTTGATAAAACCACCGTTACTGTGCAGCCCGGCATGCTTTTCGGCACGCTTCAGCAAATACTACAGACGCACGGCCGGTTTCTGCCGCCGTATCCGGCCTCAATGAACTACAGCACAGTCGGCGGGGCAGTGGCCAATAATGCTGCCGGCGAGAAGTCAGTTAAGTACGGCGCCACTCGCGACTTCGTCAAGCGCCTCAAAGTCGTATTATCGGATGGTTCGTTGATCGAGGCGCAGCGCATTTCGGCCCGGGAGCTCAACCGCAAAAAGGGTCAGACCAATCTCGAGGGCGAGATTTACCGCAAGGTCGACAGCCTCATCCTCGACCATGAAGACATTATTACCAAGAACCAGCCGAAGATTACCAAAAACACCACCGGCTATGCGCTCAGTCAGGTGCGCGGCCGGGACGGGTCGGTTGACTTAGCCCAGCTAATCACCGGGTCCCAGGGCACATTGGGTCTCGTCACCGAAATCACGCTTTCCACCGCTCCTCTCAGCAATCGCACCACGCTGTTGGTGGGCTTCTTCAATGATCTAACGAAAGCTTGCGAGACCGTCCCAAAACTCAGGGCCCTCAAGCCAAGTTCTCTTGAGCTAGTGAACCTGCACTTGCTAAAATTCGTTCGCCATGACCGCCGCCAGGATATAGTCGGGCTAGTGCCGGAAACGCTGCCCAAGATTGTACTATTAATCGAGTTTGATGATGCCAGTCACTTCAACCAAGTCTATCGCGCCCGGCGCGCCGGTGCCTTGTTGCTGAAACATGCAACCAGCTTCCGGGTAGCCACCGATCCGATCGAGCAAGAGGCGCTTTGGAAAATCCGCCGGAGCACCGTGGCCGCCCTATGGCTGGCCGAAGGCGGCAAGCAGGCCCTGCCGTTTATCGAAGATGCCGTAGTCCCAATCACAAAACTACGGCCGTTCTTCGACAAAACCTACAAGCTCTTTGCCAGCCACGACCAGGACATCGCCATCTGGGGCCACGCCGGTGACGGCAATCTCCACCTGCAGCCCCTGTTGGATCTTTCCAAGAAAAAAGACCTCGATACCCTGTTCAAGCTCAAAGACGAGTACGCCGACCTGGTGCTGAGCCTGGAAGGGAGCTTGGGTGGCCAACATAACGACGGCCTAATCCGCACCGCTTACCTGGAAAAGTTCTACGGTCCAGAATTATGCGGCCTATTCCGCGCCGTCAAACAAATATTCGATCCGCACAATATCCTCAACCCCGGCAAAAAGACCGAGGTCACCGACGACTACCTCCGTCAACACCTGCGCACTGAATACTCACTCGGACACTTGTACAACCATCTACCACAATCCTAGGCCATCCATTCACGGATACTTCCAGAGCAGCTCAGGATATGGTAATGTATCCAAGTTAGTTTTCACCCGCGCGAGTGGTGAAATGGTATACACGCCAGCATGAGGGGCTGGTGCCCGCAAGGGCGTGGAGGTTCAAGTCCTCTCTCGCGCACCATTTTTGGACAACAGATAAAAAGACGACCGAGTTTCGGCGTCTTTTTATTTTGCGTTGCATTTTGTATCTGTAATCTGGGTACAAGTCCTCTCTCACTGGAATGATATAATCCATCCATGGCAACATCGCTATCGGCAGAATCAGAGAAGTATAAAAAAAATATCCCAAACGCAACGTTGCAATGGTTGGGCTACTGGATGAGGATGGATATATACTACTAACTCGAACTTCTAAATTGCCGCAGTCTTGGCACGCAATTGGAGGCGGTATTGATCCTGAAGACAAAACACCTGAAGCTGCTGTATTTCGAGAGATAAAGGAGGAACTAGGCATTGACCTCGATCCGAGCAATCTGAAATTTGTCATTACAGTTCCTTATGATTTTGGTGAAGGTTCTATCCATTATTATTCCGCTCCACTCAACAAAGATACTAAACTGCATGTTGATCAGAATGAGATAATTGAACATAGATGGTTTTCGTTAGATGAAGCCATGAAGCTACCTATGTATAATGGCCTCCGAACATTTCTAGGCAGATTACAGAATTAATCATCAACTCGTAGTCCGATTTCACGCAATTTTTGATACATTATCAATATGCTGTCATAAATGGGGTTCCATGTAAGGTCGCATTTACGCACCATGGAATAACTCCAAAATAATAAAAAGAATCCCACAATTTAGTCGTGGGATTCTTTTTTATAGCTACTACCGAGTCAAGGTATCACGAACACAGACAAAAATCCGGCTTTAACATTTTTTCAAGACAAAGCAGAGCCTTATCGCCAAGCACTACTGTACTGAGGGCAGTATGACAATTTTAGTCATCAACTTGCGGCTTAGCTAAAGCAAAAAACAAGCAGTAAGTTTAGTAGCTGCCCTCGGTTCAGTACCGTCACTATGGTAAATCGGGTTTGTCTGAGTTCCTATTGAGTGTAGGCTCGTAATTTACTAGATCAGCCCCTTTTTAGTCGCCAGACGTGTGCGATATTGCATTTGAGTACAAAAAATGCTATAATAAAGAAATAGGTTAGCCGGCCGAGAGAGGATCTAATCACGGTCACGGCCACCTTAGCGTTCAGGGACTACCAGTGCCGGGGCCGAATCGCACAGCTATTTGCTGAGGCTCCGGGGGACGCCCTGGCCTGATGCCACAGCACCGTATAAAATGTATTTAAATCCTCAATCATGAGGTGGCCATCGAGCAATCGATGGACTACGTCCTCTTTCGCCGGGACTCTAATGGCGTAACAGAAAGGTGCGACTCATGTCCACCAGTACCTTGAATTTCCCGACCGAGATCATGGCGCATGTTCCGGTCGGCCGCTTCGATGTGGTGAATGGCCCCGGTGTCCTCAAATGCATGGAGGCTCTGGGGAAACTCCACACAGCCAGAATAGCCAGACAAGAAATCTACATCGGGCTCGACTTTACCCTCAAGACATTGGCTAGCAACCAGGAGTTCAAACGAACACTCAAGATGGCGACAATCTTCGACGTTAGAGGAAATACGTTCGCATACACAGCCATTTTCTGTAACTGCATTGTATCGGGAGTCTACAACATGTCGACGCGAAAGGGATGGTTCAACCTCGACTAACATCCATCCGGTACAATAAACCCCACCTACCGCGAGACACGCACCCTGCCGATCCTTGTGGTCGGTGGGGGGTTTTTAATTTGCGCAAAAATCATATTAGTGGTATAATATAATAATCCAAGGGAAATTCTTGGAGGTGCGTTAGTGCCAAGCACATTGCGCACCACCGTTGACAGATTGGATAACCATGCCAGGCATCGCTTCGGTTACCAACCCGCTCCTCACCGACCACGCCGAAAGCTCTCACCGGCACCCAGACCCGCAACTCATCGATGTCGGGCAGACAGTCAATCTCGGCCCCACGTACCCGTCGGTCTACCTCCTGACAGCCGTGGCTAACCATATGCGACTGAGCTTCAAGGGCCCCGATGACGAGCATGAGGCCGTCCACGCCACTATCTCCCGGGTTGTTGCCGGCCACTCCAACCGGGTAACCGCTATAGTACGGCTCGTACCAACCTCCAGCATCCAGCTCAGAGATACCGCGTACAGCTGTGCCGTCATCACCATCCATCTGGACACCGGCGAGACTGTGCTATCTTGCAACCGTACAGGCACTGCCCGTATCGTGAAATTCAGCCTCGAGCAGACCTACGCTGACTGCGGCAGCCGGCTTGTGGCCACCGATCACTCGAGCTGGGTAGTCTACGTCGAATTCCAAGGCCAGACCCACCGTTGGGGTGTGATCGAGAAGGGCAACTACCAGACAGGGGATACTGTCCCAGTCCGGGTCACGGACGCGGGTTACCTCGTCCTCGCCTAGCTTCACAACCTTCCGCACGCTCCGAAAGGGTTTGTGCGGGAGGTATCACCTGAGTGCTTAAGCTAAGTTTGAACCTTCAGGTGATTCACGGCCCACATTGATAAAACATCACCTAGCCTGCAAGAGACTAGGTGATAATGAAGTCTGCGTATAGCAAGCTTAGTGGCTCGCCATTAGTGGTACGACCCGGTACTCCGGGCTAGGTTTGTGCTGCCACCTATAGACCAATTGATCGAATCCGATTACGGACATGTGATCCCAGCTCCGGCCGTCAGATTCAAGCGGGAGATTCGACGGGCTGTTACAGCCCAGCTGGACCAGGGTTGCCATCATGACCTCGGCTGCGGTGCAGAAGTCACGCCCTACCAGCTCCATCCCGTCGGCACGAAGCAACCACTCGCGGTGAGCTTTGCCATATGACGAAAACCGTCGCTGGCCCGGGAAACGGGGGTAGTTATCAGGATTCAAGTCCCACCACATTTTTTCTTGCTCTACCCACAGGCAGAAGCTTTCGGCTACGGCGTTTGCAGCCTGAGTGTCCATCTCAAACCTCGCGTTGCTAAACCCGGAGCGGTTCCAGGTCGCTCGGCCTCGTTCATCCATTGAACAAGCCCAAGCGATCTCGAAGTGCCGAATATTGCATCACAAAGAGATCGGATTAATAACCGTACAACTTACCACAGGGTATGTCAAGATAAAAATGAAACATTTGTTTAACAAAATAAACAGGCGGTGGAACTTAAACATAAGTTCCACCGCCTGGTCCTGGCTGGTGCCGGCTACTTGGCCGGCGCCTGCATGGAAGCGCCGGTCCGGGTCTTCTGAGTGTACTCAGGCAACCAAGCGGCATCGATAACATGCTTCCTGCCGCCCGCCACTGGCTCCAAGGTAATCTTGAGCGTTCTTCTCCCGACCCGGCTGATTCGGCACAGGCCAAATGTCGGATGAACACACTCGTCGTCAACCTTAGGCTTCAGCTGCTCCAGCGCCAACCGGCCGCGCCGGCGAAGCTCCTCGGTGATCAACCGGCGGGCCACATCAATGGGCGTAGATTCCGTCACGCTGTCGAGGCCAAGCTTCCCTGCGTAGTCAACTTGCTCAGGACTAGCCAGGGGGACTGCTCGAGTATCTAGCGACATATGCTTGCCACCCTCTCGGGTATCACTCGAATTAAAGAGCTAGAAGGTACTAAACAGAGCCATAGTCTACCCTCACTGAGCATCGCGGTCAAGGTCAGAAAACCTGAAACATGGAATCCCAGTAGTTGCCGTCTAGCAAGTAAGATGTTAAAATGTGTCAGTTCCGCTTAACAGGGCGGACATTCCGATCAGGAAGGTGTTATACCTTGACTATAGTCCAAGAAGTGACCATGCAACCTGCCGCCGTACTGTGCGACAACCCACGCCATGGTTTCTACGAGTCTCCCCGCGAGTGGTGTGCCGATTGCTGCACGCCCGAGCCCCCTCCGCAGCGCCGGTCTCCGGTGCAGCGCCGTCAGCAAGAGATTATCTTGCCCACAGACGGACCGGTAGAGGCGCATCCGTTCGCGTGGTACGCCGACCAGGTTGCCCGTCCGCCCCTGGATGTGGTTTACCTGCATCTAGCCCGGACACCCCGGGTTCTGGTGCTGGCCAATCTCCTTGAGACGCTACCCGGTCTAAGGCTGCTGCAAGCACCACCAAACATGCGGTGGTTACTGCGGAACAGGCAGTTACTAAGTATTTGCCGGTTCCGCAGCATCGGGGTTTGGGCGGCTAGCCTCTACGACGTGTAGCCTCATCCATCCACTCATCCTATCCGGACGGCCTCCTTATGGGGGTCGTCCGGATACCCGACACTGCCTTGTTTTTTACCCCAACATTCCGTACCATACATATCCAGGTACGGGCAATTAGCTCAGCTGGTTAGAGCGCTTCGTTTACACCGAAGAAGTCGGGGGTTCGAATCCCTCATTGCCCACCAGAAGTTATCAAGAAAAGAGCCGCTCAAGGCTCTTTTTGTTATTATTGAGCTATGAATAAGCGCAATATCCAACAATTAGAATGGCAAGGAAGATTTAAGCACCAGAAGGCCGTTCTCTTTACTGAAGACGATTTGCAGGTCAAAGGATCAAAGTTCCAAGCTATCAAAATTAAACCGGGTGGGGAAATAGACCCTCACTACCACAAAATCAGAACCGAGGTATTCTATGTCCTGAAGGGGCGGGGTATTATTACGCTTGGTGCTGAAAACATTCATTGTGAGGGGGATGATTTCGTCCTTTAGTGACTGGGACTAGTGACCTGATCGCGTTGGGTCGGCGGCAGGCCAGGCGCAATCGGCGCTATTGCCTCCGGGCGTATCGGGCGGGTCCGGATACGCAGGAAGATATGCAGCCGGCCCCGTACATCGTGGAGGAAGCAGTTATCTGTCTCCAAGTCGCCGGGGTTGTCCCGTACCACTGGGCGACCACTGCCAGGATCAAATCCTATATCAAAGGCGGCAAAAGTGGCGCACTCTCGCCGCACGTTGAACCCTGGTTCTACCAGACCGGACCAAATGGCCGCCCGGGTCACCTTGTGCATTATACCCTAAGCTCATTAGCGGTATTCAGTGTCGAGACTCCGGCCGGGATTTGGGAGCATTTTGCCTGCGGGCCGCAGACAGCCATATCGGTGCCCGCCCGCCTTAGCCATTATCTCACTGAACCACTTACTGGTGATGTACGCTTCCTGCTCGTCGTCGGCCATGACCTGGCTATGATGCGGTCCGCCTGCGACTTTCATGTACCACCCGGACATACCCACGCGGTGTGCCACATGGGGCATTTACACAAGGCCGCCTAATCGCCCGGAGATCTGAAGCGTAAATGCTCAGGTCTCCGGGCAGTTTTATAATCAAAGTAACCCGAATCCTTTAGTTCACTTGCTTCCAGACAGCAGTAACGCTATGTTGAAGCAATAAGAAGGCACACACTGTGGATCTACAATTCAAGGGCTCAGACGAAGATTTAAAAGGCCGGTTCAGTAATGCAGCTCAGGTGCGTCAGCATGACGATCATTTCTTTGTCGACTTCTTCCTGGCCTCACCTCCGGTCGGGCAGCTTGTGAGCCGCATCATTCTCACGCCCGGGCATCTCAAACAACTCGAAGCTGTCATTCGTGAGCAATTGAAAGTCTACGAAGACACCCATGGCAAGATCGATAAAACCGAGCCGTCCAGCATTGGATTCCGTACCGCCTAAACAAAAACTACATGACCAAGCAGCAACGATTAATTCTCATCATCAGCATCCTGGCCTCGTTTGTGGCCTTTCTGGATGGCTCGGTGGTTAACGTTGCCTTACCGGCAATCGTCCGCGACTTGGGCGGCGGCCTAGCGACTCAGCAATGGGTGAGCGACGCCTATCTCCTCACCCTCGGCTCATTTATTCTCATCGCTGGTTCACTATCCGATTTATTCGGCCGCAAAACCATACTTGTTACCGGCTTAATCGGGTTCGCTCTGGCCTCAATCTTGTGCGCTGTTGCCCCGACAGATAGTTTCCTTGTCGCGGCGCGGGCACTTCAAGGTGTAGCTGGGGCTCTGCTCGTGCCAAGCTCATTAGCCCTCATCATCTCAGCCTTTTCGGGAGCATCAGAAAGCAAGGCCATCGGCACCTGGACGGCCTGGACCGGCATATCATTTATCATCGGCCCGCTCGTTGGGGGCCTCCTGGTCGACGTAGCATCCTGGCGTCTGATATTTGCCATTAACGTAATTCCTATCGCTCTGACACTCTGGCTCATCAATCGCCTGCCACGCGATGAACCTGTAAAAAACCACCCACGGGCTGACATAGCCGGTGCGGTCCTATGCGCCCTGGGGCTAGGCGGCCCCGTCTTTGCCCTCATCGAGCAGCCGCATCTTGGCTGGGGACACCCGCTTATCTGGGCGCCATTAACTATCGGGCTCACACTTCTGGCAATCTTTATTTGGCGCGAAAGCCGCATTCCTAATCCTATGCTGCCACTTGGACTGTTCCGCGACCGCAATTTCAGCGTCGGCAACATCGCCACCACGGCCATTTACGCCGCTTTGGGGGTGGCAACGTTTTTGATCGTAGTATTTGTACAGCAAGTGGGGCATTATTCCGCGCTGGCAGCCGGACTTGTTTTGCTTCCAATCCCTATCATAATGTTTATCTTATCGTCACGCTTCGGCGCCATGGCGGGAGAATTCGGGCCGCGCTTTTTTATGGCCGGCGGATCGGTGCTGGCAGGCCTGGGATTCTTGCTAATGCTCGATGTTGACCAGTCCGTTACTTATCTAACGCAAATCCTACCCGGGATGCTGGTGCTCAGCACCGGCCTCGCCATGGCAGTAGCACCGTTAATATCAGCGACTTTGGGCAGCATAGAGCCTGAGCACGCCGGCATTGGTTCAGCCATCAATAATGCTGTGGCCCGGATTGCCAGTTTATTGGCTATCGCCGCCCTTGGCCTCATAACCGGACCACAGTTGAGTTTGGAAGGCTTTCACCGGGGCGTCGCCGCCACCGCCGTGCTGCTGCTGGTCGCCGGCTTGGTGTCTGCCATCGGAATCAAAAATCCGAAAGCCGCCCACCGCTACCATGTCACCCTGTATCATGGTAGCCATCACCATCACCCAATAAAACAGGAGCCCAAACAATGAACAAGCCAGCCTTCATTCTTGACTTCATCAAACGCCATGAATTGGCCGTTATATCAACAATCCACCCGGATAACACGCCTCAAAGTGCTGTCGTCGGTTTCGGCGAATCCGGTGACCTCAAGTTAGTATTCGGCACCTCTAATACCAGTCGCAAATACCGTAACCTCCAGGCCAATGCACAAGTATCGGTCGTCATTGGTGGCGATAAAGGCCAGACTGTTCAGTATGAAGGCACTGCCAAAGAGGTTACCGGCGATGAAGCCGAACACTTTAAACAGCTGTACTTCGCCAAGACCCCCAGCTCCCGCAAGTACGAAGACCTGCCGGACGAGCGCTACTTCGTCATCACCCCGGCCTGGATTCGCTACACCGATTTAACCCAGGAGCCTTGGCATATTGTCGAATTATCATTCAAGTAAATTTGTTATCATACCAGCATGAAGATAGATATCGAACGAGCCGCCACCCTTCTCGCCGAGGCGCCGGGCTGGAGTCTAAACGGTGGTGTTCTAGTGAAGCAATTTGTGTTTAAGGATTTTGGCCGGGCGATGGGCTTTATGACCGCCGTAGCCGTCGCGGCCGAAAAAATCAATCATCATCCGGAGTGGACAAATGTCTACAATAAAGTCACTGTCCGCCTCACAACGCACGACATTAATGGCTTGTCAGAGCTGGACTTCGAACTCGCGCGAACTATGAACGAGCTGGCCGGCTAAGCCGGCGGCCCGCCGCATGCGGAGCCAGGCTGTCGTAGCCGATACTGCTTGTGCTAAACTTGATGCACAATGAGTGTGAGTGTAGTATCGGGGATCGTTCCTCCAGGAAAGCCTCATCCCGCCATGAAGTGGAGCTTACTGGTGGTGCTGTTAGTGATGGTCGTGCTCGGATTGCCCAACGGCGTTACGGCCTCACCACCTTCGGTCCAGCCACCCACCGGCCAACAAAGCGGCGGAGTGTTCTACGGACCCGGGCCGTACACCTTTGCTACCTATATCAACTGTGATGCCGGCCCGAGCTTCAATGGCTCGTATTCCAACGCCCTGGAAGGAACGCACACCTTCACCTTCGTGGGTGCCGCCGACGGCTCACTCCTCGTGCGGATCGATGGCGGGGGAGCGCAGCTAATTACCTCGTGTGGTGATCCCACGCCGACCAGCACTGTAGCCAGCTATACCGTGACCTACAGTTACGCTGGACCGCCGCCAACCCCGGCCCCGACTCCACCGCCAACCCCGGCTCCCACACCGCCGCCGGTCAATGGGGGAGGTGGTGGCTCCACCGGCGGCGGCCCATCCGGCAGTGGTCAAACAACGCCGGTGAACCGCAACCCGGGTGGCACTGCTCAGAAGGGCACAAGCATCCCACCCGGGCCTACGCCCGTCACTGTAGCGCCTACGGTTCCAGGCGTAAACCCGGTAATAACAAACACGACACCAAGCCCGTCTCCTGCCGTCAAACCCTCGCCCAAGCCGGTCGCTCAGGCCGCCGCCCCAAGCGGCCGGCAGTCGTCCACGAATTGGATGCTAATCTGGGGCCTGCTCCTACTGCTCTTGCTGGCAATAGCACTTGCGGCCTGGTATGCCTACCATTCGCCCCCGATCCGCGCCTGGTGGCAAAGCACGCTGCTAGGCTGGCGGGTCAGGTTGGGACCCTGGTGGTTCCGGTTGCGCCTAGCAGCAAAGCGTCTAGGCCAGATCCATGGCCATCAGCTACCAAAACGACGCGGCCTTAGCGAACCTCACCATACCGGCAAAATATTAGCCCACCACCACACCTCGTATCCGGCTCTGGCATTTCTTATTATGTTATCGGCTGTGCTACTGGGGACGTACTCAATGAATACCCGGGCCGAGTCATCGCTCCTGAGCCTAACAGTACTTGGCGCGCCTCCGGCCGTTGGTGCCACCATCGACCAGCCGGTGACCGGCGACAATTTCACCGTCGCTACTACTACCGTGCGCGGCACCTGCCCGCTGGGCCTCATGGTCGAGATCTATCGTAACAATGTCTTTGCCGGGAGCGTAATGTGCGACGCCGCCGGCCTTTACAGTCTCGTCATTACTCTAGTGCCTGGCCAAAACGAACTCGTAGCCCGGGTGGTGGACGGACTCGGTCAATACGGCCCAGACTCCAATATTGTCATCGTTGACTATGACGAGCCACCCACCCCCACACCCACCCCAAGCCCGACGCCGGTGATAGGCCCAAGCCCCGGCCCGGGGCCGGGGCCGACCGCGACTCCAAGGACCACGGTGAAGCCTGGCCCCAAGCCATCAATCAAGCCCCGGCCTGGTGGTGGGACGCCGGGCCCAGGTGGTCCAGCGGGGCCGGCTCCGTTCCTTATTACCACCCGCCAGCACGCTGCTACGGGTATTGAGGTCGGAGATGCCATCCAGTGGGTCGTCACGCTCAGCGGCGGCACCAAGCCATACCGCCTGACCTGGGATTGGGGCGATGGCACCAAAGACAAATTCGACAAGCTGTCGCCCGGCGATCTCGTGGGCGGCCACCGCTACACTGTACCCGGTTCATACCGGTTGATTTTACGGGGCTACGACGCCGCCGGCCGCGAGACCATATTAAACTTAGTAGCCCAAGTCAGCGGCCCGGTCGGCATCCCCTCCACAGTTGACCGCAGCGCTTTGTTTGTAGCCTGGCCAGTGTTGTGCGTGACCGGATTGCTGGTCCTAAGCTTCTGGCTGGGGGAACATCACAAATTATCTATGTGGCGCTTTGGCCATGCGGCTCCCACCTAAAACTACAGTTGACACAATCTGAAATAATAGTTACGCTTAACACAAGTTCGCCTCCTGCGAGTTTGAACGAAATAAAAAAGTCCGATCAAAAACACATACCAATCCGTGCCAAGATATAAATCCAAATCTTATCGTAATCGTTCCCACTCTCTGCGCCGCATTTGGCTGGCAGGGCTTTTTGTTGCCTTAATCGTTTTGATACCGGCCGCCAACATCAAGGCCGCCACGCTATCGAGTGCTTCATTGCTTGTTGGTGACCCGCGCCCGAGTAACCTCAGCACTCCCTACACGTTCACCGGCTCAAGTGTCACCACGGGCGCTCCTGGAACCATCCGATGTATTAGGCTGGTGTGGTCCGATACGCCCTCGGGCAGTACGGTGCCGGCCGGTATGAGTACTAACGGCGGTGGTGTTACTCTTGATACCGCCAATACCAACTACATGCCAACACCGGCCAGCTGGACCACCAACAAACCAGCCAACGGCACCATAACGCTCACCAATGCCGGCGGAGAAATTCCCGCCAGTGCCTCCGCCCGCAGGGTTGTGATCAGTGGCATCACCAATCCGAGCACCCCGGATACCCGCTACTACATGCGCTTTAATACCTATAACAACACCGACTGCACCTCAAGCCCGGTTGATGCCGCCGCGGTGACGTTCATCTTGACCTTCAGCTCTACGCTTTCTCTCACCGTTGACCAAACCCTCAGCTTCACCGTTAACTCCGTTGCGGCCGGGCAAAACTGCAACGGCGCCACCAGTACCCAGCCGTCCACCGCCACCACCATCCCATTTGGCACGGTGACGGCGGCTGCCAATGGTGTCGTTTGCCAGGATCTCACGGCCGCCACCAACGCCACCAACGGCTATACCATACACGCCCGTGATACCGCTCAGCCCACCAACGGCCTTGGTCAAACTATCGCCAACCACACCGGCACCAACGCCGCCCCCACGGCTTTCAGCGCTGCCGGCACCGAGGCCTACGGCTACACTACCAACGACGCCTCCCTCGGCACCGGCACACCCGGCCGCTTCATTACCAATAATTGGGCGGCCATGACCACCACCAACGCCGAAGTAGCCTATGAGCCAATTGGCGTCAGCTCCACTACGTACCGGGTTGGCCACCAGGTCGGCGTCTCCCTGACCACCCGTCCAGGTACCTACCAGACCACCGTCATCTACACCTGCACTCCCGTGTACTAGCCCCAGCCGATACATTCATGTGTCAAAAATAAACTTTACAGAACTATTTTCTGCTACGCTGCCGCCATGGATAACCAAGACAGAATTGGCGGCGGTAGACACAGCGATCAGTTTAGCTCTGCCAAACTCGCCGCAGAGTTAAGTCAAGAATCCGTACAACCAGCCGAATTTCCAGCCATGATCGAACGAAGCGACATCAAACCGCACCCAATAAAAGCCGGTGAGACCGAAATCGTCCTGCAACGCCACGGCAAATACATCCGCGCCGGTGCTAGTCTTGATGCCCGAAGCGTCAAAGATCTGTTACTGGAACGTCATGGCACGTACCAATGCGGCCAAGACGACGGCCCGGATCTCGGCAGTTTGACCGGCCAGGCCGCCATAGCCGAGACTGCTGCCGCAGCCGTGTATTTCGAATTCTTTCTGGCCGGCCTCCAGACAGAAGAAGGTGCCACAGTCGATGTGCTATTCGTAGCGAGCGACACCCGCTATCTCGACGGTGGCCAACGTAGCTACGAAACCGCCGGCTTGGCCCAAATGGCGGCGGAAGCTGTTTTCGAAGCCAACGGATTGCCGGCCAGCAACATCCTTAATGCCGCCTGGCCCCAGGGCGCACCGGGTGGCGCCGGACCCACACCGGTACCTAAGCTCCGTGAGCCAAACTTCCTCAACGAGTCACCTGGTTTTCTCGACTACATGCTCGATAAGTACGGCGGACCCAAACGCGAATTAACTACCCCGCTCTGGGTCGCCTTTGAGGAAGACACCGAGCGGGAAGTTCGCCTCCAAATGGGCGCCGAAGGCCCCGACGACATCGCCGACCGCACTATCGAGGCGGTCCACGATCTGGAATGCTACGCCGCCAATTATCACCACACCAATCCCGGCCGCCGCCTCATTGTCTGGGCCGGCACGCACTACGACACCATCAGTCCGTTCGTAAAACGCGAGCTGTTCGGCGTTGGGCGTGAGCGACTCCTGCGAGTAGATTATGGCGCGGGCATCACCATCGACATCGACACCGAAGGCCATGCGGTCACCGAGATTGCCGGCCGGGAGTACGTCGTTCCCGATTAACTAGGTAAGCCACCGCCTCGGGCACCGTTTCAAACTTTGGAACGGTGCCGTTTTCTTGCCACCCCAAAATCCATTTCCGGTGCGCCATCACCTGCTCTAGCTGATCACTCGTCGCGCCTCCATCATAACCTTCCCGCTCCCGCACCACGATCCACCGCTTGTGGGTTTCCCAGTCCGGTATCACAATCGCGTCCGGCCGCAAAAACGCGTTCGATGCGCCAAGTATCCAAAACCCCAGCCTCTTAGCTTCAATGGTAATAATATCCGACCGCTGGTCGATCTCGGTCATGCGCTCCAAGCTCTCCAGCCACCAGGCGCCGGCCGGATGGGCGTAAGCTGCAGGCCAAAGATCATCTCCGTCCAGCCAGTGCAGTTCTTTTTGAGCTCTAATAAAATGCGTCTTGCCCGCACCAGACGGCGCCAAGATAAAATAGCCGGTCTTATGGGTAACGTATTTTTTGGCCAGTTCACCATATACTCGCGTGCCGTCACCAAAAACCAGCGGCACACCCGGATCCAGTAAATAATAATCATTTCCAAGCATAGCGTAAGCATCACATCCCGAAAGCATAGCGTCAAACATTAAAATTATTACTACTCAAATCAAGGCGTAAATATGTCAAAGTCATATTTTACAATTGTTGAGTAACAATTTATGCTTAACCCATGAATCAAGATCTCCTCCAGCGCATAGGCCTCACCGAATCACAAGCCAAATCATATCTGGTCCTTATCAAAGCCGGC
>JBGTMQ010000004.1:0-72932 GCA_041743505.1 Candidatus Saccharimonadia bacterium | reverse complement strand
TGGGTTCAGAACGTCGTGAGACAGTTCGGTCCCTATCTGGTGTGGGCGTAAGGAAAATTGAGAGGATTGGCTCCTAGTACGAGAGGACCGGAGTGAACGAACCTCTGGTGTATCGATTGTTCTGCCAAGGGCATTGTCGAGTAGCTATGTTCGGTCGGGATAAGCGCTGAAAGCATATAAGCGCGAAACCCACCTCAAGATGAGTTTTCCCTTGAGACCCCAGAAAGACTATCTGGTTGATAGGCACTAGGTGTACGCACAGCAATGTGTTTAGCCGAGGTGTACTAATCGGTCGATTGACTTTTTTACACTTTCTCTTAAGCTACGCAATTGGTTTAAGTGAGAGTAATGTTTGACTAGCAGTTTGTGACTACTATGGTAGTTGCTCATTCATAAGTTCGATCTACTTAATTCGTGTTAGGTCGTCGGAGTCTGTAACTTCCTGGTCGGCGAACTCGCTTCGCTCAGACAACGCCGACAGGCGGAGAATTACAGGACTCCTTACGACCAGGATACGGTTAAGAGTGTCGGTTTGGTGATAGTTATTGTGAAGTCTCAATGTTACAATGCGCTTGTTAAATGGAGCGGCATATAATGGGCGGTGAAGATGGCGGTAAATAATTACACTGGACCGGTGCTTTTGGCGCGGGGGATACACTGGTTCCCATCCCGAACACCAAAGTTAAGACCCGCTGCGGCGATGATACTCTTTTTAGGGGAAAGTAGCACGGTGCCGGATTATTCAAAAACCATCCTTTAACGGGTGGTTTTTGGCGTTTGTGGCTTAGGATTATATAGTTAACGGTATGATTTATCTTATTGGTGGGCCGCCGCGGGTTGGTAAGAGTTCGTTGGCTAGGCTCATGCTTGAGCGCCTGGATGTTTCGGGTGTATCGACCGATGCATTGGTGCAGATGCTCGAGGATGACGGTGTGCCTGATTATTTTGACCGGACGAAGAGCCGCCTTTTTCGACCTTATCTTGAGCGGTTTGAGGTTGAGATAGCGGACGAGGGAGTGTCATATGTGATCGAAGGAGATGCGTTGTGGCCTGACGATGTACCACGGGAGTCGCGGGCGTTTCGGATTATATTTTTGGGGATGCGCCGGGTATCGTTGACCAGTTTACTGGATCATGCTCCTCACTGGGTGAACGAGCTGTCGGATTCGAAGCAACGCGAATTGCCGGAGCGGATTGTTGAAGCTAGTGCGGAGATACGTCAGGCCTGTGAGCGTCTTGAATTGAGCTATGTTAACATGAATGGAGATAGGTCTGAGCGGCTGGAATTGGCATATCGCTTGCTGACGGGCAAAAAGTAGAGCCGACTGGACGCTAGGACTGCTGGCTGAAACGAAGTTGGTAGAGTGCGATGCCGGCAGCGACGGCGACATTGAGTGATTCTTTGGCTCCTTGCATAGGAAGCTCGAGGATGTGGTCGCAGTCTGCGAGGGTGGTTTGGTTGAGGCCAGTAACTTCATTGCCGAGGATGAGGGCTAGCTGGCCGGCGGGTTGGAATTTGAATAGGTTGACGGAATGCTCAGCTTGTTCTAAGGCAGCAATTTTATAGTGGTTATGGCGTAGGTAATCGAAGGCCTCGCCGAGTCCTTCGAAATGTAACAAAGGGATTGTTTGCCCGGCGCCGAGCGCGGCTTTGGCGATGGACTTGGTGTTGGCAGCTACGACATGGGGTGGCCGTGGATCGTTTGCTACGCGTGGATGAGGCGTGTAGCCGCACGTAATGGCCAGGGACACATTTGCTGCGTCGGCAGTGCGTAAGATGGCGCCGACGTTTTGGGCGCTGCGGATATCGGGCAGGACAATGGCTAATTGAGTATTGGTCATAGTAATAGTGTAACCGCTTTAGCTTTGGCGAAAAGCATAATAACTATTGACAGCATAAGCCCTTTGTGCTAACATAACTGCGTTATCAGCGTATAGGTGTTTTTACCAATGAGCCAGTGCCTAGACCCGAGCTTTTTGGTAAAAAGGCTAAAGCTGATCCAGGTTAAATTTGCCACAATAACGATAAGGTAATGGAGTAACTAACTATGGCAGGTACCCAGAAGGGCGGCCGCAAGGCTGCTGCAACCAATAAGCAACGCTACGGTATGAATTTTTATGAGCAGATCGGCCGCAGGGGTGGCCAGGTAAGCCGCGGTGGCGGTTTTGCTAAGGACCCAGAGCTGGCACGGGTTGCCGGCGCCAAGGGTGGCCGGGCTTCGCGCCGCACCAAGTCGTCCGATCAGGCCGCTTAATTGGCAGTCTGAGTTCATACCTAAAAGGGCCCTTAGCGGGGTCCTTTTAGGTATGAACGGCTGGGGCTGGATCCAGGGCGGATGCCTCGGACAGTCGGACAAAGCGGGAGGTGATGGTGCGTTTGACGCGGCGGTCTTTGCGCCAGTTGACGACCCACCTAGCGCCGCAGGCGAAGCAACCATAGGCATCACGGCCTCGTTGGAGGCTAAAATTATTGCAATCAGGGCAGGTAGCGCGCTTGGTTAGCCAATCATCGTAGGAGGCGACGGCGTTCGCGACGTGCTCTTCATTCATATCAATGCCGAGTTTCGGTGCGAGTGCTCTGGCAACGTCCCAGGCTTCCATTTCCATACGGAGCAATTCCATGTCGTATTTGTAAATGCGGTGGCCTAAGCGGGCGTGCCCTAGCTCGTGGAGCAGGGCCAGCTGGCCATTATTGGTTTTGATGCGCCGGATATCATAGGTGATGGTCTTGGTATTGGGCGACCACATAAAATACCGGCCTGGTATGAACGTTTGATCCGGGAAATTGTCGAGAAAGTTCAAGCTCACCCTCCTGACTTATCTGCAATTCACTATACCGCGGCTGGAAATATGATGCGAGCATAAGCGGAATAGCATTTTAGCCTCAATCAGTATTCAGCTGGGATAAAGATAATTATAAATAATTTCATGAAAATTCATTGACTTTTGTTGTTCAATGTGTTAGATTTAAGTATCGACCGTGAGGGTGACGGGTAATGATGGGGCTTTACCAGCTAAATGCGAGTGCTCACCTCCTTGCTATTTGGTTTCGGCCAAAGCCCCATCATTACCTGGTGTCGGCCAAGAAGTCCTAGTGTTGCTTGGGTGCCGGCTCCTTTATGGTGACCGCTCCTCGGCAACGCCGGGGCTTTTTTGATTTTTGGTTAAAATACTATGCTTATGCTTGATTCGCGGCTCTGTACAAGGTATAACGCTAATACAACAGGAGTGGAAGTATATGAAACGCGAGACTGTAAAAACTATTGCCGGATTGGTGATTATTACCGCTATTGTGGTAGCTACATTCCTGTATGGTAATGCTCAGCGTCAAGCGCAGCAGAACCAAGACAAAAATGTGGCCAAGCAAACAGCTAGTGTTAGCCCAAGTACGTCTGCCAAGGCAACTCCGCGTCCATCGGTCAAGCCGACTCCTTCTGCTCCACCGACTCCAGCCAAACTAGGCGGTAGTGGTGCGGGTAGTGTGGCCGGGGCCGAGGCTATGCCTGCTACTGGTCCCTCGACTATGCCAATATTGGGTGCTGGTATGATTGGTGTTTTGTATATTCTGTACCGCTGTAGCCGTCTGCAGGTTTCTCATCGCCGCTAGAGGCCAATGCTTTACGTGAAGGGTATTTTAGCGTAAAATACCCTTAGATCACTCTGGCGTGTGCCAAGCGCTATTTTTTTGAGTGAAATTTTTTTGAAAGGAGAAGTACTTCATTCGGGATACCGGGCGGAGGAAACTTAAACAGATGGCAGCAACGAAAGAAATGACAATGGAAGAGCTTTTAGAGGTATCACCGGTTGGCGCAATGCAGCCAGGTGACGTCGTTGAGGGCTCGGTTATTGCCGCGGAGAAGCATGAGGTCTGGTTAGACCTGGGGCCTCGTGGTACTGGTTTAGTGGTTGGGCGTGAGATTGAACACTCGCAGGACATCAAGCAGGGCGACATTATTAGTGCCTCGGTGTTGGACCCTGAAGATGATCGTGGTTACGCCATACTTAGCCTTAAGAAGGTGGCCAAGGAGCAAGGATGGACCAGCTTGGAAGAGCGCCATGGTCAGGGCGAAGTGTTTACGGTTAACGCGTTTGATGCAAACAAGGGCGGCTTGCTGATCGAGGTTGATGGTATTCGCGGTTTCTTGCCGGTTAGCCAACTATCGGCCGAGAACTACCCGCGTGTGTCGGGGGCTGACAAAGATGAGATTTTGCACCGTCTAAACGGTTTAGTGGGCAAGCCTCTATCGGTCCGGGTGCTCGATATTAACCGTCGTGATAACAAGCTTATCTTGAGCGAGAAGGCGGCTAAGCGTGAAGACACTGAGAGCAAGGTTTCCAAGCTGGCCGTTGGGGACGTGATTGAAGGCGTGGCAACCGGTGTGGTTGATTTCGGCATCTTCGTCAACGTGAATGGTATCGAGGGTTTGGTACACATTAGCGAGATTGCCTGGGACCGGGTTGATAATCCAGCTACGTACGTCAAGGTTGGTGACAAGGTTAAGGCGAAGATCATCTCGATTGACCGCGACAAGCTAAGCTTGTCCATGAAGCAACTGATGCCGGACCCGTGGATCCGGGACGCGGCTCAATATAAGGTTGGCGACGAGGTCAGCGGTAAGATCACGCGAATCACGCCATTTGGCGCTTTCGTGCAGGTCACTTCGGCTATCGAGGCCTTGGTGCACATTAGTGAATTAGCCGACCAGCACGTAGAGGACCCAGCTGCATTGGTGAAATTGGGTGAAACTAAGAGTTTCCGCATTATCGCCATCGATCCGGAGGCTCATAAACTGTCCTTGAGCCTTAAGAGTCAGCGGAAGCCGGGCAGCAAGACAGCCGAGACTAAAGAGTAGTAACACCTTTACAGGGAGGCAGCACGTGAACATGCATCGCCCCTTGCGGCGTTGCCGGATTTGCCGGCGGGGGCTGCCAAAAGCCGAGCTTAGGCGCTGGACGATCCAGGAGGGTGAGCTGCGGCCGGATCCAGCCCAAACTGCCCCAGGGCGGGGTTACTATAGTTGCAGTGCTAAGTGCGCGGATATCCTGCCGCGGACATTAAACAGGAAGAAGTCATAATGGCCGAGAATACGCAAACAAACCAGCCGGTTTTAATCCCCGAAGTTATCGGGGTGGGTGAGTTTGCCGAAAAACTCGGCCTGCCGGTTACCAGAGTTATTGGTGAATTGATGCGAAACGGCGTTATGGCGACTATCAATGAGCAAATTGACTATGATACAGCGGCTGTCATTGGCTCTGACTTAGGATTTGAGATTGAGGCTGAGCCGGTGGTGGAGGCCGAGAAACCTGCCGTTCGGGCGGCCAAATTGGCTGAGGGTGAAGAAGGTGAGGCGCGGCCGCCAATTGTGGCAGTAATGGGCCACGTAGATCACGGCAAGACCTCGCTGCTTGATGCAATCCGCTCGAGCGCTGTAGCTGCGAAAGAGGCCGGCGGTATTACGCAGCACATAGGTGCTTATCAGATTAAGCGCAATGACCGCTGGATTACGTTTTTGGATACACCAGGTCACGAGGCCTTTAGTGCATTGCGTCAGCATGGCGCGCGCATGACTGATGTGGCCATTATAGTAGTGGCAGCCGATGACGGTGTTAAGCCGCAAACCAAAGAGGCCATCCGTCACGCCAAAGAAGCCGGCGTGCAGATCGTGGTGGCTGTCAATAAAATTGACAAAGAGGGGGCTGACCCGGTTCGAGTGCGGCAAGAGCTGACTGAGCTTGGCCTGCAGCCTGAGGATTGGGGTGGCCAGACGGTAACGGTGGATGTGTCGGCCCGGAGCGGCCAGCACATCGACAAGCTGCTTGATCTGGTGCTGCTGGTTGCCGATATTGAGGACCTGCGGGCTCGCCCGACCGGTCCGAGTACTGGCGTGATCATTGAGTCGCATTTGGACGTGGGGCGGGGGCCGGTTGCGACCGTGTTGGTGCAACACGGTGAACTTAAACAGGGCGATCATTTGGTGGCCGGCAGTACATACGCCAAGGTACGCAATCTGACTGACTATCGTGGCAAGCGTATTCCAGTGGCACATCCGGGTATGCCGGCGGTGGTAATGGGCTTTAAGGCTGTACCGGCCTTTGGTGATGTTTACCGCACGGAGGCTACCGAGAAAGCAGCCCGTGATGGTGTAGCGGCGGCGGTTCGCCGGGAGCAGGCCAAGAGCCTGGGTATTAAGCGGATTGATGCTTCGGCATTGTCGGCAGCGATTACGGCTGGTAATGTTAGCGAGTTTAACATAGTGCTTAAAACCGATGTTCAGGGTTCGCTTGAATCGCTCATGGAGAGCTTGGACCAATTGCGCAACGATGAAGTGGCCGTGAAGGTTGTGTCGTCGGCAGTTGGTGACATTGCTGAGTCGGACATCGCGTTTGCTAAAACGGCTGGGGCACTGTTGATTGGCTTCAATGTGGGCATGAGCTCCAGCCTAAAGTCGTTGGCTAACCGCGAAGGTGTGCCAGTACGACTTTACAAAGTTATTTACGAACTAATTGATGATTTGCGCGATGCTCTAGGCCAAATGCTGGCACCCGAGGTGGTTGAGACCATTGTGGGTGAGCTGGAGATCAAGGGCGTCTTTAAATCTTCTAAAACGAGTGTGGTTTGTGGTGGTACCGTCGCGCGCGGCCGCATTGAGCCAGGCCAAACATTCCGCATTAAGCGCGGAGGTGAAGTGGTGGGCGAGGGTACCCTGACTAGCTTGCAAAAAGACAAGCAAGCCGCGCGTGAGGCCTTTGAGGGTGAGACCTGCGGCATGAGCGTGGCGACCAATGCGGTTGTTGAATTGGGTGACCGCATCGAATTCTATACCCGCGAAGAACACGCCCGAACGTTATAAGCATGCCTGTGAGCGCACCTGACGGCTTAACCTAGGAGTAATTAAATGAGCCAGCGCGTTGCAAAAGTTGAGAGTTTGATTCAGCAGGTGGTGGCTCTAGCCGTGACTGAGCAGTTCGGGCCGGCAGCGGCCAGGATTACGGTGACGCGGGTGGATGCGGCGCCTGATTTGCGTAATGCTACGGTTTGGTTTGGATTGCTTGGGGCAGAGAGTGAGCAGGAGCAGACCATGGAGGACTTGAACCGCTACCATAGCGAGTTCCAAAGTGCCTTGGCTAAGAAAATGGTGACGAAGTTTGTGCCTCATTTGCACTTTAGGGCTGACACGGGTGGCGCTTATGCAGCCGAGATTGACCGCTTACTCAAAGATTTATAGCTTACAATAGCTCTTATGTTATAATTTCAGGTAATAACGTATCTGGGGTTTTTTGCGTTGGCTAGGGAGAGTGAACATACCGGAGCGGAGGGATCTGAGGGGTTTGAGCAGGCGAGGCTCATGGAGTCTTTGGGTGATAATCCGGCATTAAAGCAACTGCGTGCAGACATGGGGCAGTCTCAGCCTGCACCGGGTGAGGCAGAGACGATGCCTGCTGCAGAAATTATTCATCAGATTGAGTCGTCTGGGGGAGATGTTAATAACATTATGTTGGCGCTGCAAAAGGCGGCAGCGGAAGGGTATCTTGGGCCTAAAGATCCAGAGAAAGGCCGGAGTGGCGGCGGGGGAAATTTAACACCGGCGAGAGACATTGACGCTGGAGTATCTAAAGAAGGTGCTGCTATTTATGAAGCAGTAGTTGATGCTAGCAGTAAAGCTACCCGTGGTGTAAAGCTTCCGGCTATAGACGGGGTGCCGGCGGGTGAGTTGCCTCATGATCTAAAGGCCGGTCATGCCATAGTTGATGAAGCAGAATATACACGATTGGCTGAAAGGCTAGCGAGCTCTAACTATTCACGACTGGAAGTTATTCGGGCCGGGCTGGAAGAGCGCGGCTTAGTAGCGGCCCAAGGGGATGCTGAATCTGATACCCCATTGGGGCGGGCCTTGGCGCAGGCTGAAGCTGCGGCGGAGCGGACTCAAGCGGTGGTGGCTGGTGGAGTAGTAGATCCGCAGGAAGGCGACAAATTGGCGGCTCATCGGGTGGAGGAAGGTGGACGGCATAGACTGCGCCAGGTGGCTGAGCAGCCGGCCGTGTCGGCGGCTGAGCAGCGAGAGCTGGACAGATTGAACCGGGGTGAGCAGACGGCTAAGGCGGACCGGGGCAAGTCTGGGCGGCGGGGTAAGCCTGCACATCCTGGGGCAGGGAAGGTGACAAGTGCCCGGCTTGATGCTCTGGAGAGCCGAAGTCGTCCTTGGCAATTCGATGATGATATGAGTGCGGCAGAGCAAGCCCGGGCCAATAGGCCGCATAGAGCTGTTGATGTGGCCCGGGCGGCTGTGGATGCTGCCACGAGTACGGGCGGACCGGGTGGGACGGGGCGTTCTGGATCGGGTGAGTCGCCGCGTTCGGAGTCATTATTTGGGTCGGGTAACAAGTTTACGGATAACCCATCGATTGATATTGCAGAAATAATCGTGGATAAGCGGGCTGGCGGCAAGAATCGGGACCAGCATCCGTTTGACCCGGTGGCCCGGGCGAAGGCGGCAGATCAGTTGGCTGAAGATTATTTGGATATTGAAGATATGAAGCGGGTGGGAAAAGCAGATAAAAAGGCGATAGAAGCCGAGAAAGAGGCTCGTGATAAGGCGGAAAAAGCCGCGAAGATAAAAGATGATCAAATTAAGGCTTATGACAGTTATGCTGATAATATCAAGGCGACTGCTGACCGTGAAACTCATGAGTTTAACTGGAACCGGTATGAGGCTCTTCGAGAGTCGGACCATGATGAGGCTTTGGCAATGGATCCCGAGGCCCGGGCGCAATCTGAGATTTGGCAGCGGTTTCATAATGAAATAGCAGACTTGAATGCTTCATTTGAAGACCAGATACGGCAGGCTGAAGCGGACTCGAAGCCGGAACTGGCGAAGACGTTGCGGGCTGAGCGTGACCGTCAGGTCAAAGAACTGCAAGGTCGTGGTGAGGCGGCAGTGCAGGCTGAAAAAACCCGTCAGGTGGAATTGGCCAAACGAGTAGCTGAGGTTGTCGATGAGGCAACTAAGCACTTGAGGAATGGTGAAAGTTGGGAGAAGACGATCAGGGCGCCAGCCGAAGCTCTCGATGATATTGGGGTAGCGCTTGCATTTGAGGATGAGGCGATAGCGCGCCGGCAGGCTCTGAGGGCTGAGCCATTGCCATACCGTGAACGCCATTATGCAAATAAGCCTGGGCAGGGCTGGAGCAGCCTAGTAGAAAGTCATTTTGAAGCGGGGGAGGATAACTTGACCTTGGTAGAGCGTCGTGACCGTCGGACCGGGCGCTTGATTAGCCAGCAAGTTTTGACCTCTAAGGAGCCAGTGGAACATCGCCGTGGTGATGTCATACCGCCGGCGGAACTTAATGACCCAGTGATGACGTCGCGTGAGAATGACTTATCGCAGTTGAAAGACAGGAAAGGTAACCGGGGATTCTGGAAAGGGCTTCGGGATGGATTTAGGGACTTACGGTCAAACGATATTTGGCTTGGTGGGCCGGGTGGCGTATATGAGCGATATGGTGCGACCGAGGAAAACCTGGCTGATTTTAATCGTGAAAAGGCTCGGAGAGGCGGTGAGATTTAAGCCTTGCGATTGGCCCGTCCGGCCAGGAATTCGGCGGACGACATCTCGCGTTTGCCGGCCGGCTTGAGCCGGTCGATGACCAGATAGCCGTCGCTGGTAGGACAAGCGAGCGGTTCGCGGGGGGTGTTTGAAGTGTGGGCAGCCGTGATGGTGACCTCGGTGTCTTCGAGAGTGGTGCGGCTGCCGGGCCAACCCTGGTAGGCGCGGATCTCGCGTTCGAGTCGTGCGGCCGGCTTAGTCCAATCGATAGTGCCGTCGGCTTTGGTGAGCTTACGTGAATACGTGATGGGTTTAGAGCTGTCCTGGGGGTAGGGCTGAAGTATTCCGTCTAAGTAGTCAGGTAGTTTGGATATGAGCAGCTCGTTGCTTAGGCTACCGAGAGCCTGAGTGAGGACGCTGATAGTGATACCGGGTGGAAGCGGGTACTCGGTTTGAGCGAGGAGGTCGCCTTCGTCGAGGGTGGGGACGATACGCATGAGACTGACACCAGTGACGGGTTGCCCGCTGAGAAGGGCAAAGGTGATAGGGTCGGCGCCGCGCCATTCGGGCAGGAGCGAGAAGTGGCTGTTGATGATGCCAAGCGGGAAGGTGGCAATAACTGATTCGGGTATGATTAGGCCGTAATCAACTACCAGGCCGGCCCGGCTGGTAAAATGGCCCGGGGTGACGAGTGCAGCTAATTCGGATTTGTCTGCGGGCTGGTGAAGTGGGATGTTATGTTCTCCCGCCCAATCCTTGACGGGGGTCGGGTGCGTGCGGCCATGGGGTGAAACACTGTCTGGCTTGGTGATAATGGCTTCCAAATCGAAGTGGCCGGCAATACCATCGAGGCATTGCCGGCTGACGGGGCCGGTGCCAAAAAAAACGATGCTGGGTTCGCTGCTCATTGGTTAGCTGACCGGGTTTGACCCGGTGTGCTCATGGTGACCGAGTGGGCTGAATTTGCCGCTGATGTCGAGCCGGTAGAGTTTGCGGGGGTCGGATACGCGGTCGACGAAGACGATGCCGTTGGTATGGTCGATTTCATGCTGGAAGACGCGGGCTAAGAATCCGGTGGCGGTAACGCGAATGGGTTGCCCGTTAAGGTTGAGGGCTTTAATTTTTACCTTGGGATAGCGCTCGACGGAACCGTAAATATCCTTGACGCTGAGGCAGCCCTCGAGCTCTGACACGAGGGTGCCTTCATATTTTACGATTTCCGGGTTGATGAAGACACTGAATTCTTTGTTGGCTTTATCGTCAAAGTCGCTGCGGATGACGACAATGCGGAAGAGCTGGGCGATTTGGACGGCAGCTAAGGCGGCGCCAAACTCATGTTCGCGGCTGGCTTCCCAGTCCAGGGTGGCTTTGATCATTTGTTCGGCCAGCTCTTGGACCGATGCGTCGACATGACCAATCCGCCGGCTTTTTTGGCGCAGCACGGGGTTGGGGATGGTGATGATGTCCTTGGCAGTCATTGAATTATAGTGTAGCAGATGATGTGGTTTTCGCTCATCGGTGGAGAGAAAGGGGGCCTGCCGAGAATGGTTCTCGACAGGCCCTAGGGGGTACGTCTGTATGCGGGTTAGTGCTTGATGATGTGCCCTGGCCGGCGGTGGGGTGTGGGTCGCAGCATCCAAATGCACGTTGCGTGATGCTGAGGATGAACGCACCGATGGGTAGGGCCCACGAATCGATCCGATTCGTGGGCCCTGTGGTTGTTAGGCGGCGAAGGGTGCGGGTTTGCGCTTGTTCAGTGCCGGTAAAACGTAGCATCCTGCCACCATGGTGACTAGGGCTACGACAGACATTGATGCAGCAAACAGGCCGGCGACCCAATTGTCGCCCGCATAGGCCGGGCTGTATGGGGAGAGCAAGAGAAGTGCTCCTATGAGGAGAACTCCGCTGACAAGGCAGCTAATGCCCGCTGACTTATCAGCGGAGTTCTCGCGGATCAATCCCAAGCCGAAGGCGGAGATCAGGGCGCATTTGAAAATCCCGAGCGTCAGCAGCATGTAGGCTTCCTGAGGAGTCATGACACGCCTTTCTGGGGGTCCGGATATGGTCTCAGTGAGCAACGATGTGCGGTGAGCGATGGAGCTGGACATAGGACGTCATCGAGCTGGTGACCAGCGTTATGATTGTCAGCACCGTGCCGATTACTACGGCTGTAGTGTTGAGGTGAATCTGGTAATCGATCAGGGCTTCTCGAGCCAAGAGGCTGAGGCAGATGCCGCTGATTAGGACGAGGCTGATAAGGCCGATTGGGCTACTCAGCTCGTCGTTTCGGGTGTGATGGCCGATTGCGATGCCGATGCTGGTCGCCAAGATAACCAGGGCGGTGATGATGCAGACCGCATTTACGATAAGCATAGCTGCTCCTTGGTCGGCAATGAACTACGAGAGTCGTCTCTATCATATTACCATAAATGTGTGCAAAAAGCAATATAAAACGAAATGGGTCTACCGAGATGGCGTCTCGGTAGACCGGGGCGGGTGGGGTTTAGTAGCGGTGGATGGCGGGTGGCTTGCTGACGGTAGTGCGCTGCGAGTGCAACCCAAACCATGCGAATGCTGCTATTGTACTCAGCGTCAGAGCCGTAATGGCCATAAATCCGCCAAGCTTGATGGGGCCAGTATCGAGTTGGACCTGGTGGTCCTCCAAAATAGCAACGACCAGCATGGCGACGAAGGCCCCAAGTACGCTCGCGCCGACGGACACCAAAGCCGCTTCGACCGGCTCGCGGTTGAAGTAGCCGACGGCGATACCACCGGCAATGGCGAGCAGGGCGGCGATGACGATGAGCAGAGTGCTAATGGTCACGTGCTGTACCCCTTAAGGTCTACGTGGTGATACGTCTGTTATATAACGACATAAATAACTACAAAATGCAAGTATTTTGCGAAATCTTTACCTAAAGTAAGTTTGCCGGGTCGAGGTCGGCCATCCAATGACTACCAGGCAGGTTGTGAGCGATGGTTACTAATGGTGGCCGGCGGCTGGATTTAATCGTTAATATCCAGCGGAAGGTGCCGCTTTGGGTTTCAATGAAGGCTGGGGCCGGTCCGACTACTTCGAGGCCGGATTGCCGGATGCGGGAGGCAAGCTCTTCGGCTTCGCGGATGGCTGCATCGCGGGTTTTGCCGGCAATGGTTAACTTGAGCAGATAGACGTACGGGGGGTATCGTAGTGCTTTGCGGGAGGCTAGCTCGGTTTCGGCCAACCCCAGGTAGTCGCCGGTGGCGGCCGCGATAATAGCAGGATGGTCGGGGGTGTAGGTCTGGATGAGCACCCGGCCGGGCCGGTCGCCGCGGCCGGCCCGGCCGCTAACTTGCGCCAGGAGCTGGTAGGTCCGCTCGGCGGCGGTATAATCCGGCAGGTGCAGCATGGTATCGGCGCTGACGACACCAATGGTGTCGATGGCGGGCAGGTCGAGGCCTTTGGCGATCATTTGGGTACCGATGACGATGTCGATGGAGCCATCGCGCAGGCCTTTGTAGACGGCTTTGATGTGAGGCAGGGTGGCGCTGTCGCGGTCGAGCCGGGCGATGCGTGCCTGAGGCCATAGCCGTTCGACCTCGGCCTCAATGCGCTTGGTGCCGCCGCCTAGCAGCCGGAGATTAGCGCCGCGGCAGTTGGGGCAAACGGCTGCATTGGCGATGCGGTAGTTGCAGTGATGGCAAACGAGCCGCATGAGGTCGGCATGAAAGGTGAGTGGCAGTTGGCAGTGCGGGCAAATCGTGACATGACCGCAATCACCGCAGACCTGGCTCGAGGCGCTGCCGCGGCGGTTCATGTACAGCAGGCTCTGGCGTTTGCCGGTGAGCGAATGGCTGATAGCCTCGTATAGTGGCTGAGTAATAAATTTGCTCAACTTGAATAAATCTTTGTTGCGCAGGTCAATAATTTCGGCTTGAGAATGGGTTATTTGGTTAAATCTTTGCGTTAACAAATGATGTTCAATGCGGCCTTGCCGGGCCAAGAATAGCTCGCCAAGCCCGGGGGTAGCCGACCCAAAGACCACCCGCGAGCCGGTCAACTGGCCGAGCTTGGCGGCGACTGTAAGCGTCTGATAACGCGGATGCTGGTCTTGCTTGTAACTGGTTTCATGGCACTCGTCGACAACGATGAGACCGGGGTTGTGCAATGGCAGGAACAGGCATGAGCGCGGACCAACCACTACACAAGCTTGGCCGGCTTCACGGGAAGTGACGGCGCGCCGCCAGATTTGGTTGCGTTGAGCTTCGGTCAGCTTGGAGTGGGTGGTGAGGACCTGCCCGCCGAACGTAGTTTCGAATTGAGCTACGACCTGGGGGGTGAGGGTGATTTCGGGTACGAGGACGATGACGGAACGGCGTTTGCTTAGTGCTTCGGCAGCCAGCTCCATATATAATCGGGTTTTGCCAGAACCGGTTACGCCCTGAATAAGATGGGCGGTTTTTGATGACTGCCGAATATCCGACAGCGTCTTGGCTTGCTGATCTGATAGCGGGGAAGTGGGAAGTCCTTGTGCCTTGACGGCTTGCTCGGTGGATTTTGGTTGGCGGCGTTGTTTGGTTAGGCCGGCCGGCAGGAATGCGCTCCAGACGGAGCTGGGGCTTGCGGCGTAGTATTGGCTCATCCATTCGGCTAGCTGGTGCAAGTAGTCTGGTATGGGTGGTAGATCCAGTACCCCGGTGATGGCTTTGGTAGTAAAATCCGGTTTGGGTAGCTCGGTTGTAACCACGCCCAGGCTGCTGCGGCGGCCGAGGGGTATTTGGACCACTGAGCCGGTGGGTACGGGGCTGCTGGAATGATACGTAAAAGCATCCGCGGCCCCGGTATAGGCTAGCGGTGTCACCAGGTAATAGTGGCGGGCCTCACTCATGCTAATCATTATAGCGGTTAGAGTTGACCGGAATTTCGCGCTCTGAGTGCATACCTGCTATGCTTAACATATGTACTTTCATGACCGGGCTGAGGCCGGGAATTTGTTAGCAGATAAGCTTGTGTCGTACCGTTACGAGAATACGGTTGTATTAGCATTATCTCCGGGTGGCGTGGCGGTAGGGGAGCAAATAGCCAGGCGGCTGCATACGACCCTGGCGTTACTGTTAACCTCGCGCATTACGGCTCCGGGCGACTCATCACTGGTGCTTGGCACTATGGACCAGACCGGCCTCTTTACCTATAACTCGATGATTTCAGCTGGTGAGATGGAGGAGTATATGGAGGACATGCGGACGTATATTGAAGAAGAGAAACTTCGCCATATGTATGAAATGACGACTATTGTGGGTGAGCATGGTTTGGCTGATCCCAGTCAGGTGGAAGGCCGTAACGTAATTATTGCCACAGATGGCGTGAAGAACGGCATATCGTTTGATGCGGCGCTGCATTTTTTGGAACATTTATACGCAGAGAAGGTCATTGGGGCCGTGCCTGTGGGGCCGGCTGATGTGATAGAGCGGCTAGAGCACAAAATGGACGAGCTGTATTACCTATATATTCCGGAAAATTTCTTTAGCGTGTCGCATTATTATACGGATGAAGACAAGATTGACCCGGCCAGCGTGACGGACCGGATTGATAATGTAGTGGCACGCTGGATATAGCTCCAAGTTGGTTGCGAGTAGGCAGTTGACGTGTTAGCATGGCCTAGTTTTCTTGAAATGATTTTAAGAAAGCGTACCGATTCTTCGTGAGCGGAGGGCGACATGGCTGACGATTTGTATTTTGGGATGAATTTGCAGTCGCGGATGCAGGCATGGTTTAGCGCTTCGTTTTACTTTGAGGTGCTACGTCGTAAGTACGGCGACGGCTGTATGATCGCGGGCGCGATACTTGATTCAACGCTCCAGCATGACTGGCAGGATCCACTGGCGAACATGGCTGTATGCCTCCAGCACGGGACAGAGGAACGGATTGGTGGTCCCGAGGGTTTGCTGGCGAATGTCCAGGGAAAGTTGCATTTTTGCTTGCGGACCAGACTAAACTCTTCTGAGGCACGCCTCCGGCCGGATTTGCTTGAGCCGGGAGATTTTCCCTATGAGGGCGCCGGCTTCTATCGCGGCTATGCGGGAGGTGTATCCGGTCTTAGCGAGGAGCAAGACTGGTGGGTATTCTGTCGCATGGTGGATGAGTACATCGAGTTTCGGGCGAGTGCGGCTGAACGGTTTGTCGTTGCCAGTAAGGCCCGCAAGCCTGGCATGAAGTACCTGGCTGGAACTCTGGACGAGGACAGCCGCTGGGATCTGGCAAAGCAGACGTGATTTATGATTACCCCGGAGGCTGTGGCGTTCGAGCCATGGTTCTCCGGGGTTTCTTGATGCGAGAGAGGAGTGGTTCGATTGTCCGCGCTGCAGGACATCGCAGAGGCTATCGGTGATTACACGAAATTCGTGAGGGTAGCACTTCAGTCAATGAGAGTAGCTGGAATTGAGGAGAAAGATTACAGGGGCTGCCCGATTGATCATTTATGCTACCGGACTGTGACTAGCGATGAGTACCAGGTTATGCAGTGTAGTTTACGATCGTTTAGCAAGACGCTGACCGTAACTTCACATAACGGCCGGGATTTTACGATTTTCTGCCTGAGGCGGCCGCTCCGGGTGGGGACGTATAAGATCTGGGTGATAGAGCTGCCATCACCGAAGCGCCAACCTGATTATCCAAGCGGCTTGGAGCATCTTGAGATGGTGGTGCCGCTTGACAGGTTTTTCGACTTCGCACAAAAGTACGCGGGGGTTTGGCTTGATGACGATTCGATTAAGTCTATTAATCCGACTGTGGTCTTTCGTTCGGGGCCGGTGACGGTGAGGTTTCATACGAGTCCATTGGACGAACTCGTGGTTCTGGAGGGGCATCAGTTTTTGCCGGTTCAGGCGTAAAATCATGCTTGTGACGGTGGCTGCGACGGGCCGACCTTTTGGGGTTGGCCCTTTTTGACATAGCCAAAAATTGACGAACCTATCTGATATCAGCTATGATTGGTACCATCATGAGTTTGCGCGTTAAATTCGCATTAATCCTGTTACTGGCAATCGTGACCGCTGCTTTGGCGATACCGCGCGAAGATCAGATTCTGCAATTCTTTGGTCTGAAGAAGGCCAGCCTTTCGGTTAAGCAGGGTCTTGATTTGCAGGGCGGCGCCCAATTAGTGTTCCAGGCTGATCTGTCTAAGGTGCCGGCCAATGAGCGCCAGCAGTCAATCGATTCGTTGATTGTCGTTATGAACAAGCGGGCTAACTTCGGTGGTACGTCCGAGGTGACGATTCAGCGGCAGGGGTCCGACCGGGTGACGGTGAGTCTGCCGGGAGTCAAGGATGTGAACGAGGCTATTGATCGCATTGGCAAGACGGCTAACTTGCAATTTGTGGAGGTGAACTCTCAGACCGGCCAGCAGCGGCCTCTTAATGTTGATGGTAAGGACGTTGACTCGGCGACGGCTGATTATGACCCACAGCGGTCACAGCCTGTCGTCCGGCTTCAGTTGAAGAGTGGTGATAGCACGAAAAAGTTCGGCGACTTGACGACTGCGATGAGCCAGAGTGGTAACTTGCTCTTAACTCTGCTTGACGGCCAACCGACCTTTGGCCCGGCCCGTACTGAGGCTATTACCGACGGTACGGCCATTTTGAGTGGTAATTTGGATATTAAGGAAGCCAAGAAAATCGCTGATGAAATTACGGCCGGCGCGTTGCCGGTGCCGGTTACTCTGGTGGAGCAGCGGTCAGTCGGCCCAAGTCTCGGTAAGGAAAGCGTGCAGCACTCGTTGTTGGCCGGTATAATTGGACTGGGCGTGGTAGCGCTGTTTATGTTGCTGCACTACCGGCTGGCTGGCGTGCTGGCGGTTCTGGCGCTGATCGTGTACACCACGATTACCTTGGTGCTGTACAAGCTCAGTGCTTTTGTGCCGGGTTATACTATCGTGTTGACGCTAGCGGGTATTGCCGGATTTATTTTGAGTATTGGTATGGCGGTGGATGCTAATATTCTGATTTTTGAACGCATGAAGGAAGAGTTGCGGGCGGGTAAGAGCTTCGTGGCAGCAGTGGAAGCAGCTTTTGACCGGGCATGGACTAGTATCCGCGACAGTAATGTGTCTACCCTCATTACCTGCGCCATTCTGTATGCCACGTCAGGCGCAACGCCGATTATTCGTGGTTTTGCCGTGACGTTGGCGCTGGGTGTCTTGGTGAGTATGTTTACGGCTGTGGTGGTGACGCGGACGCTGTTGCGGTTGACTATCCGGCAATCTTGGGGTCGTAATCTGCGCTGGTATGGCCTCAAGGCGGGGGAGAACGAGTCGTGAATATCATTGGTAAGCGCAAAATTTGGTATGCTATCTCTCTGATCATGATTGTGCCAGGTACGATCTCCCTGTTCCTGTGGGGGCTTAATCTGGGCATTGATTTTAACTCCGGCCAGCTCAGCGTGGTTCGTGGTGATGCGTCAGTTGCCAGGGTGGAAGCGGCCGCGGAAGGACTTGGTTTCAAGGACGTTCAGGTTGTGCCGAGTGGATCCGGTCAGACCCAGATTCGCTTCCGTGATCCGGCGCCGGCTGCCCAGCATGAGGCGAACCACCAGAAGTTTAAGTCTAACTTGGCTAAGGCTGACATTGAGGAGCTGAGTTTTGACTCGGTTGGGCCGACTGTATCTAAGGATATTGCCCGGAACGCGATTATCAGTTTGATTTTGGTGTCGCTGGCAATCGTGTTGTACATTGCCTACGCCTTCCGTAACGCGCCGCCGCCGGTGTCGCCATGGAGCTTCGGTGTCATGGCCATTGTGGCGCTGCTGCATGACGCATTGTTCCTATTGGGTTTGTTCTCGCTGTTGGGGCACTTCTTTGAAGTCGAGATTGATGCGCTGTTCGTGACAGCTATTTTGACGGTGATTGGTTTCTCGGTGCACGACACGATTGTGGTATTTGACCGTATCCGTGAGAACTTGCGCCGTGAGAAAGGGACATTTGAGCAGATTGTTAACACTAGTATTTTGGAGACGGTGGCCCGGTCTGTTAACACGTCGCTGACGGTTCTGTTAACTTTGTTGGCTTTGTTCCTGTTCGGTGGGCAGAGCATTCGGACGTTTGTCTTGGCATTGTTGATTGGTGTGGCTTCAGGTACGTACTCGTCGATCTTTACCGCTTCGCCGCTGTTGGTGAGCTGGCATAATTACAAATTGAATCGCTTGGAGAAGGCCAGGACTAAGCCTAAGCGGGTTTAGGTAAAAGTATAAGACCGGGCAATGGTACGCCCGGTCAGGATTGAAGGACTACTCTTTGTCGTCGTCCCATTGCTCTTCGATTTGGCCGGTGCGAAGGTTGTAGCTAAGGCCACAAACTCTGTCGGCGTCGACAATGATGTCGAGGATGGTAAAGAGCCTGGTAGGGTCTGACTTGGTGATGCTTTCCCCGTGATGCTTTGTTGAGTAATGCTCTTCTTTTTCAAACCAGGCCTTGAACCACTCAAGGAGCCGGTCCCGGAGTTGCCCCGCGTCGACGTTTGTCCCTGGCTTGACCATGAATTCGAGGTCTGGAATATTCCAGCTGGCATAGTGCAAAGGTTGAGCGGGCAGGCGGATGACGGCATGCTTGTTGGTATAACGTACCACTCCCAGAATGTCATTGACCATTCGGATTAGTGGTTCGGCTAAGGCTGAGGGAAGTACTTCCATTCGTAGCATCCTCGAGTGGCTGACGAAGTTGTCTACATGTCCAGCGACGGCGAAATATCCATCAGGCATGACGGCTCCTTGGAATGTGCGCGACTAGGTCGAATGCATTATTTTTAATGTTTTCTTGGATTTAAGTCAAGTTTATTGACGGGCTTAAGCTTTTTTAGTGCCCGGGGTATGCATTGAGTGCAGTGGCTGAAAGAATAGGATGATTTTGGGCTTATGCCAAGCCATAAACTAGCCTGGAATAGTGCATCCAGTGCACTCGATGTACTAGGGAGGTGAATGATAGTGGCCGATTACGTCGGCTTGAGGGCATACGCGGTCTTGGGGAGCCATATGCTGATCGGGAGCCGTGTTGTAAAAAAGACTTGCATTCTTCTTACGCTAAGAGTACAGTCAATTTAACAACACTAAATAGTTAAACAAAAACACATGCTAGAGTTATTTATAACGTCTAAAACCAGACGTAAAATCATTGTAATATATACTAAGTATCCCGACTTTCGCATGCATGTCCGTGGTCTGGCCAAGACCATAAAAGAGGACCCCGGTAACGTGCAGCGTGAGCTTAAGCGGCTCAGCGAGGTCGGTTTTGTGAAAGTTCAAATGGAGGGCAACTCCAAGGTGTATGCTGCAAACCCGAAGTTTGCGCTGTACCGTGAGTTGCAGGGATTAGTACTGAAGAGCCAGGCGCGGCGCGGCCGGAGCGGGAACGGGGCGTCTGTATGAAGCGCCTGATTGACTCTTTGCTCAAAGGCCGCCGGCAACCGGCTGCATATCGCCGACGGCCGGTTGGCCGTACGCCGGAATTACCGCTAGGTTTTGTGCCGCGCAGTGATCCAAATTACTATTTCTTAGCCCGTAAATTTTAGGTTCGTACCTCACGTTCAGTGGCCTACATAAGGTATACTTATGGCCATGACGCAGGCAGCTGGTGAAACTACAGAGCAAGCTGTGCCTGAGATTGTGGCGCAGATATTGGCAAGGCGCGGTGTAGCGGCCGAGGCTATGGCTGATTTTTTGTACCCAAATTATGACTTGCATCTGCATGATCCGTATTTGATGACTGATATGCCTTGGGCGGTCGAGCGGATTATTGTGGCGGCTGATGCGGGTGAGCAGGTAGCCGTGTATGGCGATTATGATATTGATGGCATCACCGCAAGCGCGATTATGATTGAGACGTTACGGGCGGTTGGGATTGAGGCGCGCAGCTATATTCCGGATCGGTTTGAAGAGGGGTATGGTATTAGCCAACCGGCTTTGGAGCGCTTGCAGGGGGAAGGTGTAAGCTTGGTAATTAGTGTGGATTGTGGCATCACCAGCGTGGTTGAGGCGGATTGGGCGCGGGTGAACGGATTGGATTTGATTATTACCGATCATCATGCTGTGCCGGAGATATTGCCGGAGGCCATAGCGGTTATTAACCCTAAGCGTCTGGGGGACGAGTACCCATTTAAGGACTTGTGTGGGGCAGGTGTGGTGTTTAAGTTGGCGCAGGCTTTAAGCGTGCGGACTGGTAAACCGGAGCCAGGCCGGGAGAAGTGGTTGCTTGATCTGGTGGCGCTAGGTACGGTTTGTGATGTCGTTGATTTGGTAGGTGAGAACCGGGTGCTGGCCTCGTATGGGCTCAAAGTAATGCGCAAAACCCGGCGGGTTGGCTTGCGGGCGTTAGCCAATGTGGGCGGGGTGGATATTTCTCAGATTTCGGCCTATCATTTGGGCTATGTGCTGGGCCCGCGGATGAACGCGGCCGGGCGGCTTGAGCACGCTGCCCGGTCGTTGGAGCTGATGATGACCGACGATTCGGTGCGGGCTATGGCAATTGCTGAGGAACTGGATGTTCTTAACCGACAGCGCCGGGCTGACCAGGACGCGGTGTTTAAGGCGGCTGATGCCATGGCTGAGCAGCAGGTGGATGATCCGGTACTGGTGCTGGCACATTCGGACTGGTCGCATGGCATTGTGGGGATTGTGGCCAGTAAGCTGGTGGAGAAATGGCATAAACCAGTATTGGTAGCTCAGATTATGGGCGAAGTTACTAAAGGTTCGGCGCGTAGTACGGGTACGTTTAATATGGTGGAGGCGTTGCGGTCTCAGGCTAGCTTGTTGACGAAGTTTGGCGGACACTTTTACGCCTCCGGCTATACATTGCCAACTGCTAGTCTGGTGCCGTTACGGGCCGGCTTGGGTGCCTATCATGCAGAGACCAAGGCGACTGCTATGGCATTAGCACTAGAAGCCGATGTGACGTTTGATGAGCTTGCTCAGGTAAGCTGGGAGCTGTATGACAATCTTCAGTTGTTGGAACCTTATGGGGCGGCTAATCCGCAACCAATTCTGGAGCTGCCGGCGCTGGTGGTGTCGCGGGTGTCGGCGATGGGTCAGGACGGGCGGCATTTGCGGCTGAGTTTTGGAGATGGCTCGGGCAGTACGGTACAGGCAGTGGGCTTTGGATTGGCTGAGACGCATGGAGAATTAAAAGAAGGACAGATAGTAACGGTGCTTGGCCGGGTGAACAAGAATGAATTCCGGGGAAACACAGCTTTGCAGCTGGTGGTATTAGATATTCGATATGAATAAAATAAGTATTCGATATAGCCAACAACGTTTTACCAAAGAGCAAAACGAAGCCATTGACTGGGCATATTCTGTGGCTACAACATTGCATGAGGGCCAGTTACGGAAGGACGGCCAGCCTTACATTATTCATCCCGTGGCTGTGGCTGAGACAGTGGCAGAATGGGGAATGGGGCATGAAGCCGTCATGGCGGCGTTGTTGCATGACGTGGTGGAAGATACTGGATTGACCTTAACTGAGCTGAGTGAGCAATTTGGCGACAAGGTGGCTGAGTTGGTGGATGGGGTGACTAAGATTCGTATGTCGGCGTTGCCGAGCCGTCCGGCCGGAGACAGTGCGCGACAGGAGGCTTCTAACGAGAATTTACGCAAGCTATTATTGGCGACGGCTCAGGATTACCAGGTTATTTTGATCAAGCTGGCGGACCGATTGCATAACTTGCGCACGTTGGAGTATCTGAAGCCTGAGCAGCGCCAGCGGATTGCGAGGGAGTCGCTAGGGGTGTTTGCACCGCTGGCTGACCGGCTTGGTATGGGTCAAGTGAAAGCTGAAATAGAGGATCTGGGCTTTAAGTATGCCCAGCCTGAGGATTACGTCCGGTTGGTGCAGTTGGTGCGGGCCACAACCCGGAAGTCGGCTCATTATCTGACGTTGCTGAAGCATGACATCCGGCAATTTTTGAAAGAAGGCGGCATTGAGGATGCTGAGGTAGAGGGGCGGCAGAAGCATTTGTACTCTATCCATAAAAAGCTCGCAAAAGTGAACGGTGATATCGATAAGATATATGATTTGGTGGCCATCCGGATTGTTGTGCCGGACGAGGCGGCTTGCTATCACGTGCTAGGGTTGATCCACCAGCATTACAAACCGCTGATTTATCGTATTAAGGATTACATTGCCGTGCCAAAACCTAACGGTTATCAGAGCTTGCACACGACTGTGTTTGCGCGGGACGGTCATATTACGGAGATTCAGATTCGGACGCCACAGATGCATGCGGAAGCTGAACACGGCTTGGCGGCGCATTTTTATTATGATGCTCACAAGACATCAGCCGCATATGCCAAGGGTCAGGGGGCGGGTAGATTGCCGGATAAGCTTAAATGGGTCGGCCAGCTGACGGATTTGCAGCAGGCGACCGAAGGCCGTTCGGAGTTTTTGGAGGGTGCTCGAAAAGAGTTGTTTAATGATCAGATCTTCGTTTTTAGCCCCAAGGGTGACTTGTATGATTTGCCCGAAGGGTCTACGCCATTAGATTTTGCCTTTGCTGTGCATAGTGGTTTGGGCCTTAGGACGATGGGCGCCAAGGTTAACGGCCGGATGGTGACATTGGACCACCGGCTGGAGAACCGTGATGTGGTGGAGCTGATGACGCGGCGTGAACCATCGCCAAACCGTGACTGGTTGAAGTTCGTGAAGACAACGGCGGCCAAGAACCGGATTCGAGGTTGGTTCCGGGCGGCGAGCCGGGAAGCAAATATTGCTCGTGGCCGATTAGCTTTAGAGGCCGATCTTGGGGCTTGGGGCGGCGGCCGGATCGAGGATGTAGCAGCACGGCAATTGGCAGATGCACTGGATGCATTGCATTACAAGAGTCTGGATGATCTACTGGCGGCTATAGGTGAGGGGAGTACGGCGACCTTGCCGGTCATCCGGCGGCTGTTTCCGGACGCGGGCAAGCCAGCTTCGGTGCAGGTGGTGAAGCGTACCGAAGCTACCGGCCGGATTTTGGTGGAAGGTGGTGAAGAGCTGCCCTATACGCTGGCGCCGTGTTGCCAGCCTGTTTTTCCCCAGTCAGTGGTTGGTTATATTACCCGAGGTTCCGGTGTGACAGTACATGCGTTGGGTTGTTCCAACTTGCCCAATGATATGGAGCGGTTTGTGGGCTGCCGTTGGGAGACCTTGGATAACGCGTCTGAGCGGCTGTTGTGCCGATTGGAGGTGGTGGCTGTTAACCGAGTGGGTTTGATCTCTAGTATTACCGGGACTATTGCGCGCGAAGGGCTCAATATTAGTTTCATCAGGAGTGATGCGACCGGCCCGGCGAGCTTGGTGGCTGACCGAGTGGAGGAGGTAAAGGTTAGTTTTGCGATTGAGGTACGGGATTTGTTTGAGTTGGCCGGCGTGATGAAGCGGTTGGAGCAATTACCTGGGATGATCAGTGTTAGGCGGCTGTAGCTTGTTGCGCTGGTAGCCTGATTTGCCGGAGGTAGCCAAGCTATGCTACGCTGGCCCAAGCTATAGGAGTAATAATGGCGAAACAGCAGTTCCAGACCGTACGCGGCATGTACGACCTGTTGCCGGAGCGACGGTATATCTTTAATTACGTTATGGACACTTTTGCCCGGGCGGCTCAAGATGCCGGGTATCAGCAGATTGAAACACCGCTGCTGGAGGATGAGGGCTTGTATGTCCGGTCGGTGGGACAGGGTACCGATGTCGTAGACAAGGAGATGTATGTCCTGGAGGACCGTGGGGGCAAGCGGTTGGTGCTGCGGCCGGAAGGCACGGCTAACGTGATCCGCTCGTACATCGAGCATGGTATGGGCTCGTTGCCGCAGCCGGTCCGACTGTACTACTTTGCCGATATGTTTCGCTATGACCGGCCGCAGGAAGGCCGCTACCGCCAACACAAGCAAATGGGTGCAGAAGTTATCGGCGACGGCAATCCCAGTACGGATGCGCAGTTGATTATGTTGCTGCAGCGGGTGTACAAGCGGCTATGTTTGCCAAATTTAAGCCTGCAGATCAATAGCATTGGCGACGTTAATTGCCGGCCTAAATACAAAAAGGCGTTGGTGGAATATCTGGAGGCCAATGTGAAGCAGCTGGCCGAAATTGACCGGGAGCGGCTGGCCAAGAATCCGTTGCGGGTACTAGATAGCAAGGAGCCAAGTACTCAGATTATTTTGGCCGATGCACCGCAGACGCTTAATTATTTGTGTGAGGAATGCCAGACGCACTTTGCGGGAGTATTGGAATATCTGGACGATATGGGGGTTAGTTACGAGCTCAATCACTTGCTGGTGCGCGGTTTGGATTATTATTCGCGGACCGTGTTTGAGTTTTATGGTGAACGCGAGGGAGCCCAAGCTAGCCTTGGTGGTGGTGGCCGCTACGACTTACTAGTGGAACAACTTGGTGGTCAGCCGACGCCGGCGGTAGGCTTTGGCGCCGGGATTGAGCGGGTGATTCTGGAGTTGGAACGCGCCGGGGTGACGCCACCTGAACCTAGAATATCGCGGGTTTACGTAGCTTCATTGGGCGAGCCGGCCCGGTTGGCGGCATTTCGTCTGATTGAGCAGTTGCTGGATGGTAATGTGTCGGCTACAGGGGCGGTTGACCGCGATGGGATTGGGGCTCAGCTGGCCCGGGCTGATAAGCTGGGTGTGCCGTATGCGGTAATTATTGGCCAAAAAGAGGTTAAGGAAAATACCGTACTGCTGCGGGATATGGCTACCGGTGCCCAGGAAACCTTGAAGGATAGTGAGATTGTGGCTGAGTTGCGCCGGCGTTTTGGGATAACATAGCACGTTAAGGGTAAGATTTGACCAATGAATAACGGCTGGATCCCATGACGCGGGACCCAGCCGTTGGTGAGCTTGGCCGGCCGAAGAGGTGGTCTCGGCTAGGAGATGGTCGGGTAACTTCTCAGTACTGGCAGACAGACTGAGAGGATGCCCATGACCAGCATGATAATGCTGAAAAAGCCAACCAATTTGCCCCAATTCGATACGAACTTAGTGGTGGACACCTCGTGGGTATCGCTGTGCTCCCAGAACTGCACAGTTTCCCGGGGTGGGCCGCTGAGTTTCAGCATCGCAGTCCCACCGTTGCTGGTTGGGACGAGAAGGTAGCTGACCGAGTCATTACCTTCCTCATGGCTCAGTAAGGCCGGTACGAGTACGACGGACTTGGCGGTTTGGGGGACGCTGTTGTCTATGCTGACCCATCCCCAGAGACCGACGAAGGCCATGAGGATGGCCAGGGCGCCGACGACAAGGTATAGCGAAGTGGGTTTTCTCATCCAGTTGGGGCAGTGGGGCATGATGGTGCGAGGCATATCCGGCGACCTTTCCTAGATCTGGTGGTGCCTAGTTTGTTTATTATAGCATATATTACTAATTTATGCAAGTTTTGACAGCGGAAAAGTAAAGGTGGCTGGATCCCATGATGCGGGATCCAGCCACTGAGGGGCTTACAAGCCGGGCCGGCCGGCCTGGCTGGGGGGGTTGCTTTGGCCGGAAGGAACGTCCGGGTCAGGTGGGGTGTTCTGGCTGAGTGGGGTGCTGGTTTGGCTTGGAGCGACTCTGGTTTGCTGACGGGCCCGGTAGAGCAATGACGCTGCCAGAGCTAGCGCGATGCTAGCGGCAATGAGAAGGGCGATGCCGAGGCAGAGCAGGAGGACGCCCCAGCCCGATTTGTGGCGACTGGTTGATACTGCCTGCGTGTCGTCATTTTCCCAGTAGCTAACGACTGGTAGCGGGGGACCACTCAGCTCCAGTGGCACCCAGAAACTGCCATTGTCAACCGGTACGAGTAAGTTGGTTGTGCTGCTGGTGCCTTCTTCCAGGCTCAACCGGGCTGGGTCGAGTGGGACGGCGTGGAACGACTGGCGAACATTGTGGTTCAAGGTTACCCCCGCGATAACACAGACGAGGGCAATGACCGTGGCCAGAACGCCGATGATAAGTGGCGTGGCCACGGGGGGCTTGGCGTACCATGCTCGAGATTTACTTGACTCGGTGCTAGACATTACCGGAACCTTTCGTGTGATCGGGTGTATCTAGTCATGTGATTATATAACAGGTTGCAAAACGTTTTGGTAGAGTGCAGAATAGGTCGCAATTAACGGGAGTGGCAGCTGTGGAGTTTGTGATACTTATAATCGTTTTGGTTTTGGTTGCCATGGGGTTGCGCATTGTGCAGCAGTATGAGCGGGGCGTGGTATTCCGGCTTGGGCGCGTAATAGGGGTGAAGGACCCTGGTTTGCGGCTAATTATTCCGTTTATTGACCAATTGCACAAGGTGAATATGCGCATTATTACGCTGGCGGTGCCGCCGCAGCAGGTGATTACGCGGGACAACGTGTCGATTAGTGTGGCGGCGGTGACGTATTACAAGGTAGTGGACCCGACCAAGTCACTGGTGGCGATTGATAATGTGATGTCGGCGATCAATCAGATTGCGCAGACGACGGTTCGGAATATTGTTGGCCAGCATCCACTGGATGAGGTATTGTCGAACACCAATAAGATTAATGCGCTAGTCAAGGAACTACTTGATAGCACCATTGAGCAGTGGGGTGTGGAGCTGAGTCGGGTAGAGCTCAAGGATATTCAACTGCCCGACACTATGCAGCGGGCGATGGCGCGGCAGGCCGAGGCCGAGCGGGAGAAGCGGGCCAAGATTATTGCGGCGGACGGTGAGTTTCAGAGTGCGGAGAAGTTGGGGCAGGCGGCGGATATTATTTCGGCTCATCCGATAGCGCTGCAGTTGCGCAATTTGCAGGTGTTGAGTGAGATTGCGGTGGAGAAGAACTCCACCATTATTTTCCCGGCCCAGTTTATGGATACCGTAAAGAAGGTAGAGGAGTTTATGGCTAAAGAGGTGCCGCGGAGGGGTTAGGCGGGATTAGCGCAGGCCGGCCCGGCGGGCGATGGTGAGGACCTGCTGAACGTAGGCGTTTGAATGATTGTAGTGGTAGAGGGCGTTATTGTAAGCCCCTTTGCTAGCGCCGTTGGCAGCCAGGTAGTGGCCGGCCGAGTACATGGCGTCCTCGAGGTCAGTAATGGTCTTGGCGCCGTCACCGTCACCATCTAGGCCGTAGGCTCGGAAGGTGGCCGGCATGAACTGCATGGGGCCTTGGGCGCCGGCATATGAGGTGACGGCCGTGTCGCCGCGCTGGCCGGTTTCCACCTGGTGGACGGCGGCTAAGAGTTGCCATGGGGTACCGGTTTTGGCTTGGACCCCGAGGTAGAGGGCGGCGTAATCTGGCTTGAGGCCGGCGGCGGATAACCTGGTTTGGGCTAGAGCGATGGGATCGGGGGCGCCGGCGCTAGTGGGTGAAGTCGTAGTAGCGCCGGGTGTGGCGGGTAAGGCTTTATCATCGCTGAGCGTTGTGGCCACGGTGGTGGATTGGGCCATGGGCCGGGCCGAGGTGGCGCCGGTTACATTGGCCGGCTTGGTGGTTACCCAAGCCGGCGCGAAGGCATCTTGAGCTTGCTGGTCGTAACTGGACATAAACTGTGCCAGGTTGAGCAGCATCATTAGCGCGATTGAGACAAGCAGGGTCTTTTTCATGAATCGGTTATTTTGTGCTCTTGGCAAGCTAAAGTCAACCTTAAGCGTTAAGATAAGCATAAGCATTGTCAATATGTATTGACAACATTAACACAATGAAGTAAGCTCGTAATCATATACCTACGCGCCTTGGAGTGCGTTTCTTGCTCGTAATGAGGCTAAATGCTGATATACTATTGGCATGAAAGATTGCGTATTTTGTTCGATTGCGAATAGTAATGGCGAAAAGCTGATCTGGCAAAATGACGTAGCGGCTGCGTTTAAGACCATTAATCCTACTGCGCCGGTGCATGTGCTGGTTACTCCCAAACAGCATGTCAAGAATCTTGATTCGCTCGATGATGAAAAGTTAGCCGGACAGATGATAATGGCAGTTCGGGAGGTGATTAAACTCTTAGGATTGGTCGAAGCTAATAAAGTGCTCATACATGGTATGCACGTCGATCATCTGCATTTTCATGTCATGAGTGACAGACGGTATAAGCACAAAGTTTCGTAGCGGTAGTCGTTGTGTTGGCGGGGTCGGAAATTTGTATTTATGCGGTAATTCCTGTATTAATACATAATTATGGTTAAGTCGTTGCCTACCATCTATCAATATATTGCTCTGGCTCACCGGGCAATTTGGCGAGGGGATATTTTTCTCTGGCTTGCTATTGTTTTATGGTATGCGTATCTACCGGGTCAGCGTAACCCTTCCGGTTCTTTAGTGGCCTACATATTCGTTGTCGGAATTAGTATTTTTCATACAGTTGTCGAGCTTCGACATCCTGAGCCCAATGATCTGGGACTTTCTGTTCCAAAAGTGGCGGAGTATTGCTTTGCAGGCTTTGCAGTGCTAGCCACTATTGGGTGGGTTGTTATTCACGCATCCTATAATATCTGGAGTGACTGGCTTTGGCTCATAGTTGCTTTAACGTTTACCTATGCTACTTATCTTGTTCGTCCACGGCCTGTATGGACCCATAGACTTAAGTCTTCTCAAGAGCGAGTGGCTACTGTATAAATGTGTAACTATCATGCATAAGACACTATCAACTGTTTATCAATACATTGCCCCAGCCCACCGGGCGATTTGGCGCCTGGAGATTTTCTTGTGGCTTAGTATTATTTTCTGGTACGCGGATCATCCTAGTGAGCGTACCTTCTTTGGGCCTTTGGAGTATGCTGTATTGATCCTTGGACTAAGTATCTACCATATTGTATCCGAATACAGGCGTCCAAAACCGAGTGACTTAAGTCTCTCGGATCCAAAACTGGCGGGCTACTCTTTTGCTGGGGTTGCTTTGCTAGGTATGGCGCTCTCGATTTTGGTATATGGCCCCCGGCATATCCAAAGTGACTGGCTGTGGTTCACCTTTGCTTTAACGACCACCTACGCCGCCTATCTTGTTCGTCCTAGACCGCAGTCTTGACAACTATAATGTGAATATGTAAAATATTTTTTACCAAGAATACTTCGGCGGTTTCTTTACATCCAGTCCACCATTCCACCTGAGGGGGTGCAATGAGTCACCGCAGAATTGGTGTCATGGCCGCAGCTTTTCTGGCTTTGTTACTCGTGATTGGTCTGATTAGCAGTAGATCGGGGCTTGCAAATACGGCTGCAGAAGCTCCACCCGTTGAGATTTACGACTCCACTTACATTTACAAGCAGATCATGAACCACCAAGTACCAGTCCAGCACGACGGTACACTTACGGTTTTCGCCTGGGGCCGTCACTATATTGGCCCCAATGGCTGGGAAATCCGGCTTAACCGGGAGGGCACGCGAAAGGTAGCGAAGATCGTTATTTTTGCTGATAGCACTCTTATCGCTGCTGCTGTAGCGGGTGGTGCTAGCGCTGTGCTACTCAGTGATGTGATTCTTGCATCCATCAGCTCAACAACGCTCAGAAATGTCGCTTTTGCGGCCACTGGTGCTACAAATATCATTTTAGATGACACGCTCTACGACACTGTGCTCAGAGAGTACTGTCTTGGCTTACTATCCCTGGCAAAGGTGTTACCACAGCGTTGACCCGTGGTTTTGGGGTCATGCATGGTGATATGTCTGTTCTGCATGGTCCCTACGACAACGATGTCAAGGTTTGGTTGGAGCCTTGCCTCCCCGGAGATAAACCCAGGGCAGATGTGGTTGTGCCACCAGCACAACCCGCGCCTCAACCAGCTGATCTTCAGCCCGTGGCTCCAGTACAAGCGATTGCAGAGCGGTCGCAGCCACGGCAGAAATCACTGCCGCCAGCACCCGAGCCTGAGCCGCAGGTTGCGCATAGTGAGCCGACGCCACCACCAGTGGACGTTTCACCGCCGCGTGATCCGGAACCAATTTACGAACATGTCGGCATGGATCAGGCGTGTGTGAATTGGTACGGCGACGGCTACACTGCTCAATACCAGGATCCCAATAATGCTGACTCCTGGGTTTGCATGAATCCTGCGGGCGAAGTGGTAGGTGGTCTGCGTGTCCAGGAAGATTTCTGTGAACGGTATTATCCTGGTAGTGTGGCAGTCTTGGTGCAGGACGAGCAGATTCCGGCCTACTGGTGGAAGTGCCGACTTTGAATTAGTTCGATGGCCCCTTGAGCTTAGTTGCTTCGGGGGTCTTTTTATGACCTTGCTCATTATAAGGAAATCTGGTAATCTATATTGGTTGTCATTCGTTAATAAACGGCCAAACGTCTACCTGAAAGGAGGTGATTTACTTGTTACAAGTTACCCGCAAAGACGACAAAGAGTCGCTTGAGAATATGATCCGGCGCTTTAATAAAAAAGTGCAGCAATCTGGTGTGCTCGGTATTGCGCGTCGCAACAAGTTTTTCGAAAAGCCGCTGACTAAGCGTGCTCAACGAGAGATCGCTATCCGCAAATCGGCTCGCAAGGCCGCTAAGACTAAGGCTTATCTCGGCCGTTAATTTTTGAAAAATATTAGTTCCAAGGCCCGGCTACATAGGCGGGTTTTTGGTGTCAGTGGGGTACAATTGCTGGTTTTAGCCTAACCCCGGCGTAAAAATGTTACAATGAACGCGAGAAAGCAGGATAACTGATGAGTACTAGCGAACAGCTGACCGAACATATGAAGACGAGCATGAGGGCCGGTGACACCGCCCGGACTGGCACGCTGCGTTTGCTGAAAGCTGCCATGAAGAACGAGGAGATAAAGCTGGGCCATCTTCTGGATGAGGCTGAGGAGCTGAAATTGTTGCAGCGGGAGGCGAAGCAGCGGCGCGATTCAATTGAACAGTACACTGCGGCTGGACGGGATGAGCTGGCTGCTGTTGAGCAAGCTGAGCTGGAGATTATTCAGGAATACCTGCCGGAGGCGATGAGTGAGGTGGAGCTGGCTGCTATTATTGACGAGGTAATTACGGCTCAAGGCGCTAGTGACATGAAGCAAATGGGTGCTGTGGTTGGTGCGGTGATGCAGCGGGTGGGTGTTCGTGCTGAGGGAGGTGCGGTTTCCAAGCTGGTCCGGGAGCGTCTGAGCGCCTGATGCCTGTTTTTGAACTGGAAATAATTGGCGAAGTTCCGGAGGGTCTTGATCTGGAGCCGACCGAGCGGGTGTTTTCGGCTTTAGTCAGTAGTTTGGACGGGGCACCGGACGGTATCATTGATGTGATGTTTGTGGATGATGCGAGAAGCCGGGAGGCTAACCGCGAGTATACCGGTAATGATTATGCGACTGACGTACTGTCATTTAGCTATATAGAAGACGGTGGTGAGCCGATTGACGGCGTGCTGGGCGAGATGATGGTGAGCCTGGAAACAGCGGCCCACCAAGCTGAAGCTGCCGATTCGACGCTAGCTGAAGAGGTGGCGTTGCTGGTATTGCACGGGACCCTCCACGTCTTGGGTTATGACCATCAAACCCTGGAGCAGCAGGAGCATATGCAGGCGCTGCAGCGTGGGCTGATAGGCGCGGCGGGATATAATTACCGGGAGTTTCGATGGAAGGAATAAAGCGGTTCCTGAAGGGTTTTTATTACGCATGGCAAGGGATCATTCATGTTCTTCGATATGAACGAAATGCCCGAGCACATTTATTGTTCGCTGTGCTGGCATTCCTGTTAGGGATTTACTTACGGGTGAGTAATGCTGAATTGGCTGCGATATTTTTCGCCGTAATTATTGTGTTCTTAGCGGAAATCTTTAATACGGCGATTGAGAAGACGCTTGATTTGATCGACACCGAGCATAACCATCGCATTATGGTCATCAAGGATATGGCGGCGGGGGCAGTGCTGGTGTCGGCGATTGCTGCATTAATGCTGGGGGTGGTCATATTTATGCCTCATGTGGTGCAGTTATGGCAGGGGTAGTGGTATTTCTAGGACCAACCGGTGCCGGCAAATCGGCGCAGGCTGAGCGATTGGCGGCCGGTCGCGGCTGGGTGCACTTGTCTACGGGCCAGTTATTGAGGCGGGATCCTGTGGTAGCTAAGCAGCTTGGTGACGGGCGACTGTCGCCGTCGGCTGAGGTGCAGCGTATTCTAGCGGCAGCGGTGTCAGAAGTGCCTTTGGAACAGGGGATTGTACTGGACGGCTTCCCGCGGACTACCGACCAGGCTGAGTGGCTGGAACAATTCCTCGAGCGGCAGTCGCGCCAGCTGATACGGGTGATTCAGATTGATATTGATGAGGCAACGAGTGAGCACCGATTGAGGTTGCGTGGCCGGAGTGATGATAATATTCTGGCGCAGAGAAAGAAGTGGCGTGAATATGAGTCCATAATGCTAGCGGTAGCCGAATATTATGAGACTCGAGCGCAGTTGGCTAAGGTGGATGGCCGCGGCAATATGGATGAGGTTGAAGCATTGGTGAGAGAGTCATTGGCATGATGAATCAGGTGAAAAATGAGGCTGAAATTAGCCGTATCCGGACTAGCGGACATATGCTGGCTGAGGTGCTGCGGTACCTGACGCCGCATGTGGAGGCGGGTATTACGACGGCGGAGCTTGATCAGTTGGCGGCGGATGAGTTGGCAAAGCTGGGTGGAGAGCCGGCATTTTTGGGATATCAGGGTTTTCCGGCCGTGCTGTGCGTGGCGGTTAACGAAGAGGTGGTGCATGGCATTCCTGGCCCTCGGTTACTAGCTGAGGGCGACATTATAGGTCTTGATTTTGGGGTTAATTATGAGGGTATGATTACTGACGGTGCGGTTACGGTGGGAGTGGGTGTGATAGATCCGGAGGTTGAGCGGTTGCTGAGCGCTACGCGTAAGGCACTGGCTGCCGGGATTAAGCACGTTCGTGACGGCGCCCGGGTGGGTGACATTTCGCATGCGATTGAGCAGCGGCTGCGCCAAGACCGACTGGGCATTTTTGAGGACATTAGCGGGCATGGTGTGGGTCATCGGGTGCATGAGGACCCCTCTGTCTTGAATGTTGGCCGCGCCGGGACCGGCATGCGGTTAAAGGCCGGCATGACGCTGGCTATTGAGCCGATGGCCTCACTGGGGGGGCATGAAATTATTATTGAGAACGATGGTTGGACTATTGTGACCCGGGATGGTAGTTTGGCAGCTCAATTTGAGCACACTGTCCTGGTGACAGCAAACGGGGCGGAGATTCTGACCGCATAGAACACATTATTTGTTCAACCCGAGTAGTATTTAGATTCGGGTAAAATGGATGTATACTGACTGTATACACCGTTTGCGCTAACGGTGACATAAGAACTATAATACGATCTTAGTACAAGGAACACAGGTAGCTACCGTGGCTGCAAAACCCGCAGAAGAAATTTATATCGGCTTGGACATCGGCACCACAAAGGTTTGCTGTATTGTTGGCCTTCATGAAGAAGGTGCTGCTTTGCCGAGTGTTATCGGTGTGGGGGTGGCGCCGACCAGCGGTATGCGCAAGGGCGTGGTGGTTGATGTGGAGGAGACAGTCTCCAGTATAACGGCGGCTGTGGACGAGGCTGAGCGTATTTCTGGCGTAGCCATCGACCGGGCGACTATCTCCATTGACGGCGCGCACGTGCAAAGCCTGAACTCTAAGGGCGTGATTGCGGTGGGCCGGGCTGACCAGGAGATTATGGTGGAGGACTTGCACCGGGTTGAGGAGGCGGCTATAGCTATACAGCTGCCTCCGAACCGCGAGATTTTACAAGTGTTTCCGCGGTCGTATGCAGTAGATTCTCAGACCAATATTAAAGATCCGGTGGGTATGAACGGCGTCCGGCTGGAGGTGGAGTCGCACATTGTGACAGCAGCTACGCCGGCTATCAAGAATCTGGACCGTAGTATTTATCAGGCTGGGATTGTTATTCAGGGTCAGGTGTTGGTGCCGCTAGCGTCTGCACGGGCTGTTTTGACCAAGCGTCAGATGGAGCTGGGGGTGGCAGTTATTGATATTGGCGGTGGCACAACTGGTATTGCTATATATGAAGAAGGTGATGTGCTGTATTCGAGCGTGTTGCCGGTGGGAGCAGGTCATATAACGAATGACCTGGCTATTGGTTTGAAGACCGATGTGGATACGGCCGAGAAGATCAAGCTAAAGTATGTGCGGGCGCATTCCGGTAAGGCTAGCCCGACTGAAAAGATCCGGATTGAAGAGCTGGAGGGTGATGAGAATCTGGTCAGCCGCCGCGAGCTTCAGAAGATTGCCGGTGCCCGGCTGGAGGAGATCTTCCAGCTGGTTCGCAACGAGCTCAAGAAGGTTGGCAAGGATCACCTATTGCCCGGCGGCGTCGTGTTGACCGGCGGTGGCGCCCGGATGGCGGGCATTGAGGAACTGGCTAAAGAACTATTGCAGCTGCCGGCTGTTATCGGCAAGCCGGAGGGTTTTACCGGTATTGTTGACCGGATCAATGACCCGGCGTTTGCAGCTCCCGTTGGTTTGATGCTGGAGAATATGAGTCACGCGGCGGTTGGTGCGGCACCAGGTGCTCGTATTGGTCAGACGGTTGACCGGATTAAGGGCATATTCAAGAATTTCTTGCCGTAATAAAAGCGGTAAGCGATCCTCGACAATTAGGAGGTATACTATGCCGGAACCTTGCATTCCTTTGGGGCTGATGGCGCGGCATGCTCTGGGTAGCTGGCGGAAGTTTTTGGAGCGTGACGATGACATAACCGCCTTGGTGGATAGATATGATCCCCGGCCGACTGCCTTGGGTATTAAGGTGGCTGATGAATCTACATTGATTGACGCTCAGCAAACCTATTTCAGCTTTGGCGATATGGTGTTTACCGCTCCGGTAAACGACCGAAGTATCTCGACTATCCGCAAGCAGCGGCCGTTTGGGGGCTGTGCAACTTTGCGATATGTTAAGCTGCTGCAGCGGCGGCCGGGAGCCAGCGATAAGCTTGGCTTGGAGCATTTGGACCTGACGGTTCCACCGGCCTCTGACTTGGAGGTGATAGCTCTGAGGCTTGTTGCCCGCCATATTCCGTGCGAATGGCAACAGAATGGTAGCCATGGATGGTTATCAATTCGCTATGAGGGGTTTGAGTTTAAGATCGTTGACCACTCGGTTTGGCGGGTTTGCTGCGTAGAGGCAGAGGCCATGTTGAAGCAGGATCTGCTCGATATGTGAGTGATGGCGGTGGATATGAGCGCGAAATCTTAGCCCTGAAGCCGGTGTGACTTCAGGGCTATTTCTATGAAATGGAGCACATTAGTGATGCAGGCTGTGGAAAACTTTTACTCGGGCACTTTTTGTGAAACCGGCTTGTCGCTCCTAATTTGGGAGATACTGTATATTTTCGTAGAGCGCAAAAAACGATATTTCGAACAATAAATATGTACGGTTATTTCGGCTCTTTTAAGGCGAATAACTTATTTGCATCACATGAACAACTGCGCTAGACTGCACTTTGTACCCGCATACAATTAACCAAGGTTAATCGGGTCTTTGGTGGTAAGGAGTTAGATCATATGGCAGAAATACTGCCCGAGGTTGATACATCAGCACGGATCAAGGTTATCGGCGTCGGGGGCGGTGGTAACTCGGCTGTTAATCGCATGATTGACGCCAAAATGCTGGGTGTAGAGTTTGTAGTCATCAACACTGATGCCCAGGCGCTCTTGCACTCAAGAGCAAAGTACAAGATTCACATTGGCCGCGAGACGACTCGCGGCTTGGGAGCTGGAGCTGATCCGGATGTTGGTCGCCGGGCCGCTGAGGAAAGCGAAAAAGAAATTTATGAGGCTGTTAAAGGTGCTGACATGGTATTTATTACCCTGGGCGAGGGTGGCGGCACTGGTACCGGTGGTGCGCCCTACGTAGCGGCGGCGGCCCGGGAGGCAGGGGCGCTGGTGGTGGCGATCGTCACCAAGCCATTTACCTTTGAGGGCGAGCGCCGGCGCCGTAGTGCTGAGAGCGGTATTGCGGATCTGAAGGACAACGTTGATACGCTGATTACTATACCCAATGACCGTTTGTTGCAGATGATTGACCGCAAAACCTCTCTGGTGGATGCGTTTAGTATTGTGGACGAAGTGCTGCAGCAAGGTGTGCAAGGTATTTCGAACCTGATCACGATTCATGGTCTTATTAACCTGGACTTTGCTGATGTTAAGGCTATCATGAGCAATGCCGGTTCGGCGCTCATGGGTATTGGCCGGGCCAAGGGTGACAACCGGGCTGTGGAAGCAGCGCGCCAGGCTATTGATTCACCGTTGCTTGAGACGAGTATTGAGGGCGCCCGGGGCGTATTGTTCAATATTTCTGGTGGCCGGAATATGACCATGCATGAAATAGACGAGGCGGCTAAGACCATTACTGAAGCGGTGGCGACGGATGCCAATATTATCTTCGGTGCGGTGTTGGAGGAGGCTCTGGAGGATGATATTCAGATTACGGTGGTGGCGACCGGTTTTGATAATGCCAGCCGTGAGCGCGAAGTAATTGTGACAGCGCCGGTTCATCAGGCGCCGGTGGTGACGGCTGAACCAGAACCTGAGCCCGAGGAGGTTGAGCCGGAGCCAGTGTTTGCGACTCCTGCCGTAATGCCGGTCCAGCGCAAGCCACTCATTAATGAGCGGCCGCAGACGGAACCCGAGCCGGAAGCGGTTTTGCCTTACCAACCGGAGCCTGAGGTGACTGCACCCCCACGCCGGTTTGCGCCGCTAGCTTCGATTGAGCCGGATGATAATGAAGAGCCGGAAGTGAGCCACGGTCGGAGCCATCATACTGAGCCGAAGAAGCCCGAAGTGCTGATGGCGGACTACGAGGAGCCGCCAGCACCGGCTGTATCGCGCTCGCGCCAGCCTTTGGTTGATCTTGGTGTGGCCGATGATGATGACTTGGACGTGCCGGCGTTTATCCGTCGTAAGGTCGAGTAACATCTCTTGGTTTTTTTAAAAAGCCCCGTGTTCTGCGGGGCTTTTTGGTGCGTGTGAGGTTATCTGGTAACGACTTGACGGGTAGCAGCGGGATGGATAATAGTTATGGTAACTTGTGAGTTTAGCGAGTTGTACCTATTACTTGCCCGTTAGAAAGGGGCGGCCGTGCCAGAAGCCACGATTGTGTCCCCAGCGCAAGCCCGCCGGGCAGCAGCCCAATACCGACGGCTAATAAGAGGTGATCTTGGTGGATTGATCGGGGCGGTTGAAGAAGCTTTGGAGCCTTTGGCGAGTAGTTACCTGCCGGTGCGGCGGCCGCCTAAAGGTACGCCGGAAGCTGAGCTGGCCAACCGATTGCGGGATGAACGTGGCCGGTCGCTGCGCTTGGGTGGCCAGGCGGTAGTGCAATCGGATGTCTGGTTTGGCATGGATGAACTGGTGGATGAGTTGGCCCGCCGGGCCGGGCCGGGCGGGGGAGGCCTGAGGCCCGAGGTTTTGGTAGACCAGCTGGCTGAGCAAATTCGTGAAGTCCATATATTGCGGGGCCGCGGAGGCCGTTATGGTGCTATTCGCAATGGGTTAGAGTTGGTCGTGACCCGCCGGCTGGTAGACGCGCGGCTGACGGATTGGCTAGCAGCCGGACGACTGGGGGCTACCGCTGCTCAATTTCGGGCAAAGGTTTTGGAGGAATTAGCGCGGCCGGCTGAATCGCCGCGAACGGATTTACGCCGCCGGATATATTTTAGGTTGGCTGACCGTGGCGCTGAGGACTGGAAGTTTGCGGAGGTGTTTAGTGACCTGATGGCGGCGGGTTTGCTGGAATATCTGATGGATGACCCAGCACGGCCCAGGTGGTGCAGTTGGCAGCGGTTAACAGCTGATTATTTAGGTATCCTTCCTAACACAGGTCCTGTTTAGTGGCAGGTGGCTGGTCTAAGCGTGCTTAGATCAGCCAGTGCTTTTTGGCGTATACTTACAGGGCAAGTATAGGAGAAGTGATGGCAGCAGAAGCGAAGTGGGATTTTTCAGACCTGTCGGCATTATTTATTAATTGTACGTTGAAGCGGTCGCCGGAAGTGAGCAATACCGAGGGTCTTTTGGGTGTATCCCGGCACATAATGGAAAAACATGGCGTCAAGACGGAGCTGATCCGGGCGGTTGACCATGATATCGCGACGGGGGTGCAGCCGGATATGCGTGAGCACGGTTGGGACAGGGACGGGTGGCCGGAGATTTACAAGAAGGTTATGACGGCTGATATTTTGGTGCTGAGCGGCCCGATTTGGCTGGGGGATAACAGCTCGGTAATGAAGCGGGTGATTGAGCGGCTGTATGGCAACTCGGGTTTACTGAATGAAGCCGGACAGTACGCATACTATGGCCGGGTAGGTGGCTGCATTATCACGGGTAACGAGGACGGGATTAAGCATTGTTCGATGAATGTGCTTTATAGCTTGCAGCACATAGGCTACACCATTCCGCCCCAAGCTGACGCGGGTTGGATTGGAGAGGTGGGGCCGGGTCCGTCGTATTTGGACGAGGACTCGGGTGGTCCGGAGAATGACTTTACCAACCGGAATACGACCTTTATGGCCTGGAATTTGATGCATCTAGCACAGATGCTGAAGAAAAACGGCGGCATCCCGGCCTATGGCAACCAGCGTACGGCCTGGGATAAAGGCTCCCGGTTTGATTTTGAGAATCCGGAATACCGGTAATCCGCTTGCAATAATGACCATTTTGTTTTATATTGCACCCGTCCGAAGCACCTACAAACAGGAAGGCGCATCATGGGCCAGTATCGCAAGAAGCCCGGAGATGACGACCACTACCGTAAGTCTGACGAGAGCTGGCGCGCGCCTGTCGGAGGCTTTCGTGGGCACCCCGAACCGGCTAGTCCGGCAACAAGTTCTGGACCGGCTAGTTCTGGTGGCACTTCCGGCAATTCGTGGGCGGTACAAGATCGTACGGAAGATCTTACCACCCAGGTAAAGGGTGGCTTTAGTCATGACCGTCAAGCCCCGACCACAGAGTTTCTGATTCTTGATCGTGATGGATCGGGCGGCCAACATATCGTCATTGACGACATGGGGGAAGAAATTTACAACGGTTCTCACAAGGACAAGAGGTAAGTAAGTTCAGCAATTCGCCCCTGGTCGGTATATAATCGATCAGGGGCGCCAATTTACTCGCCGTAAGGAGGCAACCATGGCAAAATCTGTAGTTGATCTCACATCTATTGAAGATGCTCTTGGCTATTGGAAAGAGTGCTTGATGGACTTTGGGCGAAAAAATGACATGGAGATTGCTGGATGCATGGTTAATTTGGCCAGTAATGATCATTTTCATGACGATTGGTATCAAAAAAACGAACCTATGTTCGATGAACTCTTTGATCTTGTAGCAAGTCTGGAGGTTCCAAATGGTATTACAGAAATTGGCAATGATACAATGCGACAAACTGCCTGGAAGCGAGTATATGAATTACTTGAATCACTCGAGCGTAAGTATCTACACAATAGCTAATATTTTTTCTTAATAAGTAATCATCTGAAATTCCTCCGAGGAGCCAAGAGCGACTTACGCTGATATTTTGGGCAAAGTGACGGGTTGAGCGGAGTTTAGGCTTTGCTCAACCCGGTTTGATTTTGAGAATCCGGAATACCGGTAATCCGCTTGCAAATAGCGTGGGCTTCTGCACCGGTTACGCTAGATGAGTGGTTTACCTGTGGAAAAGTGATTATGAGTAAATGGTGTTTTGGCTTTATTAAAGTTCAAAAGCGCTATTTGACGAAGGTGCTTATGGTGGTGCTATGCTTAATGGTACGTACACCACATGTGGGGGTATGAGTGGGTGAGGGAGGATGTGAAGTATGAGGTGCCACGATTGCGGTTACCTTGACTCTAAGGTCATTGAGTCGCGAGATTTGGACGATTCATCGACTATTCGGCGCCGGCGGCAGTGTCTGGGTTGCTCGGCCCGGTTTACGACTTATGAGCGGATGGAAATGCCGACGATGGCTGTGGTCAAAAAGGACGGCCGGCGGGAGTTGTTTAGCCGTGACAAGGTAGCGGCGGGCATTTACCGGGCAGTGGAGAAGCGGCCGATTGCGATTGCTGAAATCGAGGAGTTGATTGTGCGGATCGAACGGCAGGTACGATCCAGCGGCGAGAGCGAGATGTCGAGCGACCGGATTGGTGAGCTGGTGATGGCCGGTCTTGAGCAGCTCGATGACGTGGCTTATGTGCGGTTTGCCAGCGTATACCGGAGTTTTACTGACGTAGCCAGCTTTGAGGCCGAACTGCGGCGGCTTAAGTCGCGCACGAGCTAGCCGGAAAATTTGTGGCTGATTTGGGGGATTCTTTTGTTGACGCCTCCAAACTAGCCCCAACGGGTTAGGATAGGGACATTGAAAAGTTAGAGTTAGGAAATATAGGCATGCATGATGGCTGAAGAGAATCGTGCGGGCAATTGGGGAACCTGTGGAGGGTGCAGGTGCCCCAGCTGTCCGTGGGATCGTTAGCCAATCAACCAAACCTTGGCTGCCCCGGCACACTGGAAATACCTAGTCTGCCGAAAAAGGGCAGGAAGGGAAGGAAGTGACATGACTACCGTAACTGATCAGGCTGCCACTGAGACCACTCAGAACGGTCGCCGAGTGAGAGGCAATACGGCTGCAAAGCCTGACGTGGCGGCAACTGAGCGGCCGACGCTGCCGGTGGCGCCTTGGGAAGCCGAGACTGACGGCCCGTTTCAGGGTCATAACCCGGTCCGAGGCAGTGGATTAACGTTTGAGCGCCGGTTTACGACTGTTGGTACCCACCCGTATGATGAGGTTGAGTGGACGTCTCGCGACGTCCAAATGATCAACTGGCGGGATGGAACGGTCAATTTCGAGCAGTCCGGTGTGGAATTTCCGACGTCCTGGTCGATCAATGCGGTTAATATCGTGACGACCAAGTACTTTCGCGGCCAGCGGGGGACGCCGAAGCGGGAGCACTCGCTGAAGCAATTGATTGACCGGGTTGTGGGTCAGTACGTGAAGACCGGCAAAAGGTTCAGCTACTTTGCTACGAATGAGGACGCCCTCGTTTTTGAGCACGAGCTGACCTACATGCTGCTGCACCAGGTGTTCAGCTTCAACTCGCCGGTCTGGTTCAATGTGGGCTGGGAGGGCCGGGCGCAGCAGGTTTCGGCCTGCTTCATACTGAGCGTCGATGACACGATGGACTCGATTCTCAACTGGTACCGCGAAGAGGGGCTGATCTTTAAGGGCGGTTCGGGTGCAGGTCTTAACCTGTCCAGGATTCGCTCCAGCAGGGAGCTGTTGTCGGCCGGCGGTACACCGTCGGGACCGGTTTCCTTTATGCGGGGGGCGGACTCATCTGCTGCGACTATCTCGTCTGGCGGGGCAACCCGACGGGCGGCCAAGATGGTGCTGCTTGATGTGGACCATCCTGATGTCGGGGACTTTATCGAGACCAAGGCGCATGAGGAAAAGAAGATCAAGGCGCTGCGGGATGCCGGGTTCGATATGGATCTCAGTGGCAGCGACAGCTTCTCGGTGCAGTATCAGAATGCCAACAACTCGGTTCGTGTGAGTGACGAATTCATGCAGGCCGTGGAGGACGGCGGGATGCACCTGTTGCGGGCCCGGATTACTGACCAGACCTGGGAGGTGGACGCTCGCGAGCTGTTCGATAAGATGGCTCGTGCGGCTTGGGAATGCGCCGACCCTGGCGTTCAGTATGACGGCACCATTAACCGGTGGCATACCTGTCCGGATACGGGGCGCATTACGGCCTCGAATCCATGCGCGGAGTACCATCACTTGGACAACTCCAGTTGTAACCTGGCGTCGTTCAATCTGATGAAGTTCCGCAAGGCTGACGGCTCGTTCGACGCTGAGACGTTCGTGCATGGCGTGGAGCTGGCGATTACGGCCATGGACATCTCGATTTGTTTCGCGGATTTCCCGACGCCGGCTATCGCTGACACTACTCACAAGTACCGTCAGCTCGGGCTGGGGTACGCCAACATTGGTGCGTTTTTGATGTCGACCGGCCGGGGTTACGACTCCGAAGGTGGCCGTTCGGCGGCTGCGCTGATTACCAGCCTGATGCAGGCAGTATCTGCGCGACAGAGTGCCCGGCTGGCTAGCGTGGTTGGCCCGTACCAGGGCTACGAGCGCAACGCTGAACACCACCGGCGGGTTATGCGTCAGCATCGGGAGGCAAACGAGGCAATTGTGCCGATGGGTGCCGATGATCGTGATCTCTTTGCCCGGGCCTACAAGGCTTGGGACGAAGCGATTGAGCTTGGTGAGCGCGATGGATGGCGCAACTCCCAGTTCTCGGTGCTGGCACCGACGGGAACCATTGGGTTCATGATGGACTGCGATACCACAGGCATCGAGCCCGATTTCTCGCTGGTGAAGTTCAAGAAGCTCGTTGGTGGCAGTTCGATGCAGATTGTCAACCAGGCGGTCCATCTGGCACTTGAGTACTTGGGCTACGCACCGGACAGTGTGAAGGCGATCAAGGAGTATGTGCAGGAAAAGGGCCACGTGATGGGCGCGCCAGGGCTTCTGGCCGAGCATTACGAGGTGTTTGACTGTGCGGTCGGTGAACGGGCTATCTCGCCCATGGGACACGTCCGGATGATGGCGGCGACCCAGCCGTTTATTTCGGGGGCGATCTCTAAGACGGTGAACATGCCGGAGTCGGCTACGGTCGAGGAAGTCAGAGAAATCTACTTCCAGAGCTGGAAGCTCGGTGTTAAGGCGCTGGCGATTTACCGCGATAACTGCAAAGTGGGCCAGCCACTGTCGGATGCCAAGGCGAGCGTCGCCGACAGCGATGACGTTAAGGCACTGAAGGCCCGTGTGGCAGAGTTGGAGTCTGAGATTGCAAACCACCGGCCTGACCGCCGCCGGTTGCCGTCGAGGCGGGCGGGTGAAACTATCTCGTTCTCGATTGCCGGCGCTGAGGGATATGCCACGGTTGGCGAATACCTCGACGACGAACTGTCGGAGTATCTTGGCCGTCCGGTTGGCAATGGTGAGCCAGGCGAGGTTTTCATCAAGATGAGCAAGCAGGGGTCAACCCTGGCCGGCTTGATGGACGCCTTCTCGGTGGCGATCTCGATCGGTCTCCAGTATGGAGTGCCGCTGGAGACGTTCGTGGCAAAGTTTATCAACATGAACTTTGCTCCGGCGGGTATCACCAAGGATCCGGATGTCCGGTTGCCGGTGTCGGTGATGGACTACCTGTTCAGGCGGTTGGCTATTGACTACCTGCCGTTTGCAATTCGGGCCGATCTGGGCATCTTCACTGCAACCGAGCGGACGCAGGAAATTGACAAGCAGTATGCGACAGATCCTCGCCGCATTACTGCTCAGTACGGCATGCCAAAGCGCCGCGGAGCGGCTGAACTGTTGGCGGGTCGTCGGAACGGTCAGGTGGAGTCTCCGGCTGACCGGCTGGAAACTGAGGCGCCCCAGGGTGTTGTGACGGTGATTCCGGAGCAAGTGCCGGCGGGTGAAGTGTTTACCGCGCGGATGCCGGTTGATGCGCCCTTGTGCATGACCTGCGGGACGAAGATGCGGCCGGCTGGCTCGTGCTACGTCTGCGAAGGCTGCGGCTCTACCAGCGGTTGCAGCTGATTTTTCTAGCTCTACCTGTTCCACCATTGGGCCGGTTCTTTGGGTGCGTCATGCACTCCGAGGAACCGGCCCTGCTACTTTGTTTATCGTTCTTATTGACATTTGACGTGGGTGGTTTGTTGTTCTAGGCTTTATCTATGAAGTCTGTACGCGTAAACCTGATTTCGAACGGGGCCTTTGTAGGCTTTATTCTGATTGGTGACGCGTAGCGGCTTCGGTTCTTCACACCCACTAGAACGAAATACCGGAGCCGAGAGGCTCCATTTTTTGTTAATGGGTGATACAAAATGGTGACTACCCGAGCGGAGGATTGATATCCATGGCTAGTGAGTTGAAAACCGGTTATATGTTTAACCGGGGCGTAAGGCGCCAGACTATCGTGAACTTGATGATGGGTTTGGTGAGGCCGGAGGCGTTGAATGCGATCGAGCCGGAGCGGGTAGTTATGGTGTGGGACAATGCACTATTGGCTAAACGCCGTGAAGCCCTACTCAAGGCCGGGCGGTTTGTATCGCGGGAGGAAGCGGCGCGTGGCCAAGGAGGTGGCGGCCGGCGGGGCAGAGGCCGGAGCGGTCATCACCAGGTACCGGGAGCTGGACCGGATGTTAATGCCAGGGGTGCGAGCGGTCTTTCGGAGTACCGGCGTGGTAATCCTCAGAAGGTGATCAGCCGCTGCCGGGTGTTTGTGCCTCATGACGATATCACGACCAAGACGTGGGCCGGCGTGATTACACTGGTGAGGCGCCATGATATTGCCCGGGATTTGGATGAGCTGGACCGGCTCACTCCGGGTGATCCCGTACCACTGCGCGACGCTGTGTTACCGGCGTTACTGGTTCAAGCGCTGGTGACTCATGGCAGCTTTGAGTACCGGGTGGCCTAGATGATGGTTTGCAAGTACGCTCCAGGGTTCCCGTATTCGGGTGACCCTGGAGCGGTTTTATTTGATACAATGAACGCTAGATGATTACCTACCTTCTCTACAACCGCCGAACCATGGGTGAGCGCCAGATGCAGGAGCTGGCCAAACGGCTTGAACCGCATCAAGTGCATGCCGAGTTGTTGGATGCTGATTCGCTGCGTGGTATTCAGTTAGCTGAGCATTATGAAATTTTTGCGCGGCCGGCTGTGATGGTGGTGCGTGACGATGGTAGTCCGGTGCAGCTGTGGGATAACCCGGAGCAATTGCCGTCACCAACGGAAATTAGCTATCTGGCAACGCCGTGATACAACTAGTCATTCTGACATTTGTTGATTTGTTCGTAATGATCTTCAGCATTCTGTTGATTGTGCGGATTGTTATGAGTTATGTTGCCAGTCCGACGAATAGTTTTTATCAGGGCCTAGTGACATTGACTGAGCCAATACTGGAGCCCGTGCGGCGGATGCTGCCGGAAATAATGCCTGGTCTGGATTTGTCGCCATTGGTGGCGTATTTGATCCTTCAATTTATCCAGTGGTTGTTGCGCGCTTTGATTGGGGCATAGGCAATTGTTGAGGCCCGCCACCGGTGAATGGTGACGGGCGCTTGGTTTTAGACGTCGTAGAAGTAGTCGTAGAGGAAGTAGCTGAGCTCGATATACTCGTGGTTGTTGAGAGGTAGGCCGAATGGCTCAGTCGGCTACATAGTAGTATTAATCTCTACAGCCGGCTCATGCGTAGGGAAGGGGATATCGCATTTGCGCATCAGTGTACCCAGCGCCAGGCGAAAGGCGTACCACTCGTTATCGGTGAGGCGATCCAGCATGGGGTCAAGTTGGCCGAGGTACTGCTCCTGGTAGTTGCCGTTTTGCAGATTCCGTATGCACAGGCAGAATAAGTACATCACCTTGTCGTTGCGTACTGACTCGGTTAAGTTCCAAGTGCCGTCACGGTTGATACCCAAGCTATAGGTAGACCGCCGGCGGCCTGGTCCGTGAATGAAGGAGGCTTCCCAGTCCCAATTGACGCCGATAGGGGCCTCCGAGGGCGGTTGTCGTCCCGCCAGAAACTCGCTGATACAGGTGTCGGCCGCAGCCATATTGCCCTTTTCCCGGCGGATAAGGGCTGTGTCTTCTTCGGGCGGAATGCCGTTTACGAGTTGCTCATAGATGTCTTGCCATGTGGTCATGACGCTGCTCCTCGTGTAGTAGCTTCGTAAAAACCAGTGTCATGTTTTTAACATAATTTTATGACTTGCACAATGAAACCCCCTTCGCAGATTGATGCTTTGCGAAGGGGGTGGGCTAGCCAGCTATAAGCTGGTTAGCATCGGATGTATGGACGCTGGTTAGTAAGTGCTTTCGTCTCGATATCCTCCTCGGGAGAATGTGGTAGGTTTACTCAGAAGGCCAAACGGCCAGGAGCTTGCCTTCCTTGTCGAACAGAATGTCCGTGGAGAGGTGGGGACTTTCCCACCCGGGCAGTGGTTGTGTTTGGCTGTTGCCTTCGATGTGGAATACAGCGACGACCTGAGGGGGGTATGTAGGCTCCTGGTGAGGGAAAACGGAAAACACAATACCGGCAGCACGGAACATGGTTTCGAGAACTTCACGGTTTGATCCCGGTGGGGTTGGTGGAACTTCCTTGGGCACAAAGGCGGTTGGCTCACTCATGCTTCACCTCTCTTGCAGGATGAGACTATGACCTTTTTATTATACCAAATATAGTTGAAATTGTCAACTTCGGGCTTTCGCGCAGAAGCCGGCTCTCTTGATTATTGTTCCGTCCAATCTATAATAAATCCACGCAACCGGCAGCACCTTATCCAAAGGAGTGACATGGCCGAACGTGAGTATTCTGCAGCGATCCGCGCCGCTGCCCGCAAACTCTACCAATTCGTCCTGGCTCGTGAACTCGAACAAATTCCAACCACCACTGCAGACATCGAGGCCCATCTCGCCGCGCTCGGTGTGGCCGGCCAAGACACTTACGATGTCTACAGTCTCGCCATAACCGAGGCTGATTTCCGCAAAGATGATGTTCCGCCAGGTACCAACGTGGATTATGCCTGGGACTATGAATGCCATATATTGAGTACTCAAAGTAACATCGAAGACGCTTGTCTCGACTGGATGGACCGGGAGTCCGCAGCCCAGGGTGAATGGCTCAGGAGAGTGTCAGCCGAATAACCCAAGGGTAGCTAACGATCCATTCGTCAGCTACCCTGATTTTTGATGATGATGATGATGACTGGGCAAGGGACATGCCTGCGACCCTGGATGCGGACCCGGTTACCCTGACCGCTGAGGTTGCGGTCGGGTGAGGTTATAGCAGATTTATATTATACCGGCCGTATATTTATGTTTAAGGTCTTGTGAAGCAGCAATCCGATTGTTTTTGTTTGACAAAGTAGCATATTTTATGTGATAATCGCAACTCACGCAATCCCGCGTGAGTTTTTCCAGTCCCTTCACACGAATAGGCTACTGACATGCCTCGCGACAGTGAACTTGAGCGCCTTCGGGCGGTGCAGGACCATGCGTTTGCATGCAAGCAGGACGCGCAGGAGGCCCAAGATCGAGCCTGGGATTGCCGACAGGCTGCTCAGGACGACATGAACCGAGCGTATACAGCAAAGCAGACTGCGTATGAAGCTCAGAATGATGCATGGCAGCGGCGACAGGCTGCTCGTGACGAAATGGATCGAGCTTACGAACTCAAGCAGCGAGCTTACGATGACCAACAGGCAGCCTGGGAAGAACTCCAGCGCGTCCGTTCTTACAATGGTCCTCGTATTGATGACCTGAACCGTGATCAAGAAACTGCCTATCAGAATATGAAGGATGCGTTTGATAATGCATCCGACGCCCATAACAGCGGTGATGGTGCTTCTGCTAGAGGATATGCTGACGATGGTCACCGGTACAAGGATGAGTCTCGGGGCTATGTCGAGGAACGGCGTGACCTTGTTGATGAAATCCGCCAATCTCAGGCAAGGTGGGAAGAAACACGGTCTCCGTTCCAGTCAGCCAAACTTGATTTTGATCGTGCTCGCAGCGACTTCAACGACGCTAAGGCAGAACACGAGCGTAAGCAACGTGAGTTCCAGGCTGCCAAGGCTGAGTTTGACCGTGAACGGGCGGAGTTCAAGTCCGCTAAAGATACCCATGTACGTTTGCGAGATGATTTTCGCACCGCAAAGCGTCGTTTTATCGAGGCGCATGATGCATTCAAGGACCGCAAAACTGAGATTCAAGCGGCAAAAGAAGATGCTCTGAGCATTGCCGCTATTCCAGTTCAGTATCGAGAAGATGCTGTAGTTCGACATAATCCTGATGGAAGCATCGATGTATTCTTCGGTGGTATCGGCTCGGACCAGCTCTATCACGGTCATTACCACTTCGAGTCAGATGGGGAAGTCACCTATAGACGTGAGCCGTTTGCGGATCACGGTCCGCAGAATTTCCGTGGCAGCAAGTACCGTCCGGAAGATGATACGCCTGAACGTAGGCAGAGTCAGCGTAATCAGAACCGCAACGAGCGGTATGAGGGTGAGTATCGGGGTGACTGGTAAAAAGGTCATACCGGATAGGAAATTTATTTAAAGTAGTGCGGGTTGGGTAACACCGCCCGCACTACTGTTACAATGCAATTATTAATCGATTCGATCATGATCCACTCAAGTTCTCAGTTGAATTCAAATCACTACTTTAAGGCAACTAGAGCTGCCGCTCAGGCAAGTAAGCCTGGGTTATTTGTGCAGTATTGCCGTGCCGCAATTGCTGAGCGGGAGCGGGGTGAGATGGAATTATATATAGTGGGTAATCAGGTTGTCACGTTAGTCGGAGGTTTTGTTATGCCACCCGTAAAGCTACTTGGTGATAAATTAGAACCAAAATACGCGATATTAGACCAACTTTATGGTGTGGCCGGAAGGTTAGATTTTGCTGGGCAGGGCGGTACAACTCCAGAAGCTGATGAGGAATTGTGGCAAGAGTTCAAATTACTGGTCGACCAATATGCTCAAAGCCTAGAGGGCTAACAATATTAAGTCGATAACTTGGCGTTATAGTCTAAACACAGCTTTAGCCACTGGTCGAGGTTGGCATCATCTTTGAATTGTTCACCGTCAATATACACGTGGCCCTACATTCGCTTTTCGGTGAGCGTTTGTTGGTCCGATAATTTTTCGCGGATGCGGTTGGCTAGAGAAGTGTTATAGGCCATGGTTTTGTTGCCTGGTTACTTTGATATTAGAAGAGCCGGGGGTTTGCTTACTAGGCAACATTAATGATAACTTGACAACTTGTAGTTGCTTGATATAATGGAGACATCATCATGACCGGATAGGCCTAAGGTTTCGACCGACCGCCGATGCCGGTCTTTTGATACTCTAGTGATGTTTTGAGTTTTTCGATTTCAATGATGTATTTGGCATAAGGCTTCAATAGTTTCGAATATTTTCCATTTGGTGTCAGAATATGAAGAAGTTTGTCCTTATCTACTAAAAACTCTATTAAGCAAGCGAAATCGCCGTCACCACTGACGATAATGGCTTTGTCATAATTCGGGTATTCAATAGCTGCAGCATGCAATACAAGTTCCGCATCGACGTTTCCCTTGACTGTTTCTTTACCGTTCTCAAAATACCGAATGGTTGGTTTAAATACGAGGATAAACCCGGCTGACTGTAGCTGTGTATACAGCTTTTGATTATTGCCAACCAGCCCAATAAACATGAAAGCACGATCAACGTTGTACTTATTTTTTAGATACAAACGGAGCTTTCTGTAGTCGATTTTCCAGCCTAAGTCGCGTACACCTAAGTTGAGATTTTGGCTATCAATAAATGCAAAAACCCTCCATGTATTCATTTATGAGTGCCTCTCGGGAGGGTTTGAGGCAGAGCTTTTTGCTCTTACTTCAAACACGATGTCCCATTTTGGGTGTTTCGCCTTTAAGCCTTCAACAATATTTAACATTTCATCGAGGCTTAAGTCATTTTTCTGAGGAACATTGTCTTTGGGTGGCCTGTCTACTGTATTCTCCTCATTGTTGGTGCGACCAAGGGCTGTTTTTCCTGCAGTCGTTAACTTGATCTTATCCAACTTGCTTCGACTGTTTTCAAACTTATTTCCCGTAGTGATGAACTTGTGATCCTTTAACTTTGTGAGCACGCCGTTTAACCAGTTACGGTTTGTTTGCGGGTTCAGATTAGAGCGACCAGCGGCAACGTAAACTTCATCTAGGGATAACTCATCCGTTTCTAAGCTAACGGGGAACAACCGTCGAAGTAATTCGACAGCTGCGTCTTCCGAGATGCGGTTCGTTGGTCTCTTCATAGTCCCTATAGCAGTTCCTTTGTTCTTTGTGCGTCAAGAAATAAAGGGTATAATCTGAATTTCGAGGAATCTATGGCAAATGACAATAACGATGATATTAGAGTGCTCTTGGATGCACTCAGGGCAATTGCTCAAGAAGGCCTGTCATATTCCCGCAATGAATATGACACGGCACGATACGAAAAACTCCTGAATATTGCCAGTAAAGAATATGCGGCTATTACGAATCTTTCCCAAGAAGAAATTCAGAAGATGTTTCTCAAGGAGCAGGGGAGTATTACGCCCAAAGTCGGAGTTGATGCGGCGGTCGTAAGTGAAAAGGGCGAAATATTAGTTCTTCAGAGGAAGGATAACGGTGCATGGGGTGTGCCGGGCGGCTGGGCCGACGTTGACGAGTCGCCGTTTGAAACCGCCATACGGGAAACCCATGAGGAAGCGGGTTTCGACATTGAGCCTATAGGCTATATCGGGATAGCCTGCAAGACGCCAAATACATTTGCTGGCTGGACCTCTGCTTGGGTAAGCCAGATCAATATTTGTACCGCTGTAAAGCCGGTTTCTTCCGATAAGGTGGTTAAGTTAAGCCAGGAGCATACAGACTACAAATGGATAGCCGATGTGGCACAAATCGATAACTGGAACGCGGTACATAAGCCATTAGTCGAGAGGGCTTTTTCTGCATACCGGGATCAGTCGATTACCCCACATATGGACAATCATTAGACGTGTAACTAGCCCGGTTAAAAGATAAGCGGCCCACCTTGAGGGGTGGGCCGATGGCCGGTTAGACGGTCTTGTGGACGGACGCTAGGGGCTGGCTCCTTGCGAAGTGCTTCTAGTTGACCGTCAGGTTTAGTTGGTCACCCTCGTTCGTGAAGGTGCCACCGAACGTTGAAGGGGTCAAGGGAGCGAGAACGGCGGTTGCCAGTGGTGAGTCGAGGTGGAGCGTTTCCTCACCTCCCATGAAGCAAGGGATGGTGACGGTCGTAAGGTTCTGGTCTTGCGCCACACGAGCATTCAACTCGGTGACGAAGGCCTCGAGGTCTTCGGGGGTGCCGCTGACCATGACCTTGATGCCGGTGCCGTCGCTGCCGAGGAGCCGCAGGTACTGGATGTTAATCATCTTGTGCCTTCACTCTCAATAGAGGACAAGGATATATACATTTTAGCATTTTCTTGTCATTCTGTCAATGTTTTTGTATGAGTGCGCATTAAGCGTCAGAGTTCGATGCAATTTGTTAATAAGTATGGTATTGTAAGCTCACAATTTAGCTAAAAGTACTGCGTCTAAAGCGCATGAGCGGCTATCAACCGCGAAGCTGCGGGAAGAAATTGCTACTAAGCGAGAGTAGAACCCGACGTTAACCTCGAACGTGACTCGAGAAGAATGAAGTGTCCATCTGGAAAGCAGGGTGGTACCGCCTGGTTGTGTGACCGGGTCCCTGCAATGTCCGATGGATTTTTTGTATTTAAGTAGAAAGCGTATTTCATGCCTAAGTCTAGTCTGATTATTCTCAATGGTCCGCCAGCTAGTGGAAAGTCGATGTTGGCAGGTATGTATGCCGATGATCATCCTATGACTCTGGTATTGGATATTGATGACATTCGAGGAAGGATTAGCCATTGGCAAGATCATTCCCGCGAAGCCGGATTGCAGGCGAGAGTTATGGCTATGGCAATGGCGCGTGTCCATGTAAGTAAGGGCTACGATGTGATCGTTCCGCAAGCCTACGGCGTCATTACATTCTTGGAGGCATGGGAAGCGCTGGCTAAGGAAAGAGGGGCGACTTATTTTGAGGTGATGTTGGTGCTACCGAAAGAAGAAGTGATGAAAAGATATGTGGCGCGTGGAGATATGAAGGGGATTGGTTTTGATCCAAAGGGGATTGAAGAGCTAACTAGCAAGATAGTGCGGGTAAACGAAGTTAGACCACATAAGATGATTGACCAGTCTGATAGAACGCCAGAAGAAAGTTATGAAGCACTGAAGAAATTAATGGAAACTAATAAGGATTTATAAGATGAAGAAAGCCCAGCCCGCCAATTTTCCCGAATTTGAAGCTGAGATGCTTGAAATTTGGGACAAAGAAAAGACTTTTGAAGCCAGTTTGAAGAATCGTGAAGGCGCTAAGAGATATTCGTTTTATGATGGGCCGCCGTTTGCGAATGGTTTGCCGCATTTTGGTGGGATGCTGGTCACGAGTATCAAGGACTCGCTAGGGCGTTACCATACCATGCGTGGTGAGTACGTGGAGCGGCGAAATGGCTGGGATACGCATGGTTTGCCGGTAGAATTTGCGATTGAAAAAGAGTTTGGCGTAAGCGGCAAGAAGCAGATTTTGGACTTGGGATTGCAGAAGTTCAACGACGCTTGCCGAGCCTCAATCTTTAAATATAAAGGCGAGTGGGAGCGAATGTTTCATCGTGTGGGGCGGTGGACCGACATGGAGAACGCTTATGCGACGGTCGATCGCGATTATACCGAGAGCGTGTGGTGGATGTTGGGGCAGGTGCAGGACAAGGGGCTGTTGTACCGGGGCTATAAATGTTTGCCGTATTGTCCGCGGTGTGAGACGCCGTTGAGTAACTTTGAGCTCAATGAGGGTTACAAGGACAACGTGCCGGACCCGAGTGTGTATGTGAAATTTAAGGTGGTGGGGCAGCCGGATACGGCGTTGTTGGCTTGGACGACGACGCCTTGGACGTTGCCGGCGAACTCGGCGTTGTCGGTGGATACGACGGCTGATTATGTGACGGTGGAATTGACGCATGACACGGATGCCGGGAAGGCGGGCGATAAACTGATTCTGGCCAAGAAGCGGTTGGATGTGCTGGACTTGCGTGAGCGGGAGTACCGGGTGGTGGGTAGCCAGAAGGGCATCGAGTTGGTGGGCCTGGAATATGAGCCGCTATATGAGGCGCCGGGCTTGAGTGAGAGCGAGCGAACGAACGCCTACCGGGTATATGCGGATGACGGGGTGGTGAGCCTGGAGGATGGAACGGGTATTTTGCATACGGGTACGCGGTATGGTGAAACGGACTTGGATTTGTGCTTGCGTGAGGGCTTGCCGATGATTGAGAGCGTCGGGCCAGACGGTCATGTGACGGCGGTGGCGCCGGAGGCTGTGGGGGTGTTCTTTAAGGACGCCGACCGGCTGATTACCCAGCATTTGACGGAAGCCGGGCGGGTGTTTGCGGCGGAGACATTTACGCACACGTATCCGTTTTGTTACCGGTGTGACTCGCCGCTAATGTACTATGCCATTACGACGTGGTTTGTGAAGGTGTCGGCGATCCGGGAGGAGTTGTTGCGGACGGCCGAGGATATTAATTGGCAGCCGGCGCACATTAAGAGTGGGCGGTTTGGCAAGTGGCTGGAGGGCGCCCGGGATTGGGCGATCTCGCGGAACCGGTATTGGGGGGCGCCGTTGCCGATTTGGGTGAACGAGAAAGATGCGGATGATTATATAGTGGTGTCGAGTTTGGATGAGCTGGTGGAGTTGGCTGGTTTGGATGGTAAGCCGGACGACCTGCACCGGCCGGGGATTGATGACGTCGTGATAGAGAAGGACGGTAAGACGTACCGGCGCACCGAGGAAGTGATTGACTGCTGGTTTGAGAGTGGGAGTATGCCGGTAGCGCAGCAGCATTATCCGTTTGAGAATAAAGCGGTATTTGAAGAATCGTTTCCGGCGGATTATGTGGGTGAAGGGTTGGACCAGACCCGGCTGTGGTTTTATGTGCTGCATGTGTTGAACACGATTGCGTTTGGCAAGCCGGCGTATAAAAATGTGCTGGTGAACGGCATGGTGATGGCCGCGGACGGGCAGAAATTGAGCAAGCGGTTGAAGAATTACCCGCCGGTGGAGGACGTGTTTGCGGTTGAGGGGGCGGATACGTTGCGGTTTTATTTGCTGGGCAATGACCAGGCGGTAGAGGCGGAATACATGCGTTTTAACCGCGATGCAATGCGGGATATCCAGCGCAACGTGTTTGGGACGCTGTGGAATTCGTATAGTTTTCTGAGTATGTACGCGGAGATTGACGGGTGGGAGCCGGCGAAGAAGTTGGCTGCGCCTGCGAGTGATAACGTGCTGGACCAGTGGCTACTGGCGCGGTTGAATGAGACGGTGCGCGAGATGACGGCGCGGGCCGATGCCTATGAGCTGGCCAAGGCGATCCGGCCGCTGCGGGAGTTGATTGAGGATTTGAGTAACTGGTATGTACGGCGGAGCCGGCGGCGGTTTTGGAAGAGTGAAGAGACGCGTGACAAGGCCGCGGCCTATGCGACGTTGCATTATGTGCTGGCGCGGGTTAGTCAGCTTTTGGCGCCGTGGAGTCCGTTTGTAGCTGATAAATTGTGGCGGGAACTGACGGTGGGGATGGACGAGCCGGTGAGTGTGCATTTGAGTGATTGGCCGGAAGCGGGTGAGGTTGATAAGAAGATTCTCTTTGGCATGAACTTTGCCCGGCAATTGGTGACGGATGGACTTGCCGCGAGGGCTGAGGCTAAGATCAAGGTTCGTCAACCGCTATCCAGCTTGACGTACTACCATACAAATGATTTAACTTCAGAGTTGCAAGCGATTGTTATGGAAGAAGTAAATGTTAAGCAAATAAAGAAATGGAGCCGGCCTAATCCGCAAGGCTGGGTTCAGCTTGATACCGAAATTACACTAGAATTGCGCGCCGAGGGGTTGATGCGCGATGTGGTTCGGCAGGTGCAAAATGCCCGCAAGGAGACGGGTCTTGAGGTAGAGGACCGGATTGTGTTGACGTTGTCGACGGATGATGCTGATTTGGCTGAGGCGATTGCGGTGCACGCTGAGACGATAAAGGCGGAGACTTTGGCGGTGGAGTTGGTGCATGACGGGGCGCATGACCAGGTGCCGGCGCGGGTAGCGGGGGCGGAATTGTATATTGGGGTTGAGAAGGCGCGGTCTTAGTAGAGCTTTTGTTCGTCGTTTAGCATGGAGATAAGTTTTTCGATTCTGGCTTGGCGGGTTTCGGGTTTTTTGGCGGTTTGGATGCGCCATAACATAGCGTAGACGTTGGTTTTGTTGAGGGTAGCAATGAAGGTCTTGGCCCGGGGATTTTGGTCGAGCGCGGCTTGAAAGTCGGGCGGTACGGTGCTGGTGCTGGGCGAATCATAGGCTAGGTCCCAGCGGCCGTCTTGTTTGGCGGCCTCGATGGCGGCCAGTCCGGCCGGTTTCATGCGGCCGGCGGCGATGAGCGCGGCAACTTTTTTGACGTTGACTTTAGACCACAGGCTTTTGGGGCGGCGAGGGGTGAATTTTTGCAAAAAATATTGCTCGTCGTAGGAGGCTTTTTGTCCATCAATCCAGCCGTAACACAAGGCGATGTCGAGGGCCTCGGCATAGGAGGCCGATGCTTTGCCGGAGGCTTTCTTGGCTATTTTGAGCCAAAGACCTTGGGGCTGGGTGTGATTTGCTTGGAGCCATTGCTCCCAATCGGAGGCGGACTTGAAGAGCACAATTGGCAGGTTGCTGAGGGTTTCCATGGGTTGATTATAGCAAGGTCTGAGAGCAAAAATTCGTCTCCTCCAGCGGGTGCTGAAGGAGACGGGAGGTCTAGCTGAGGCGGTCAAGGGTGATATCTAGGGTGGCTTCGAGGGTGTCGGCAGTGGGAATGTCGTACAGGCCTATGACCTGGCGGACGTACTCGAGTTTTTCGGTGCCGGGGGGTACGCCGACGGCGAGTTTGCCGGAGCGGTACCACTGGCCGAATTCGCTCATGGTGACCAACCCAGGCCGGAACATCCAGAAAACGATGAAGTCAGCGGTCTCCTGGCAGTGAAGCTGCCATTTGATCTGGGCAACTTCATCGCCTACCCAGTCACCCGTCCACGGTAGGGGTAGGCAAACTGTCCCTCTGAATTTCCGTTGGCGGAGATAGTCGACCCCGTGGTCTTGCCAAAGTGGTTCGCCCGGTGGGTGCCAGGTCGGGCCGGCGAAGTAAATCACCGGGTCCCTATTCTGCGGCAGTGGCTCCAGGTGGTAGACGGTACGAAAGGTGGGCCTGATCATGGGAGGCCTTCCTGGGAGGTTGGTGCGTTGCTAAGTGAGCAGATCTTTCTATTATAGCATAAACGATTGTGTTTTGCAATATTTGGACTAGTGGCCGCCGCCGAAGCGCCGCTGCCGGCGGTAATATTCGGCAATGGCTATGTCGAGCTTGTCGGGGGTGAAGTCGGGGTAGAGGGCTGGCTCGAAATAATATTCCGCGTAAGCTCCCTGCCAAGGCATAAGACCGCTTATCCGGATTTCGCCTGAGGTACGGACGATGAAGTCCGGGTTGGGGTGGGGTTGACCGGCGGTGTCGAGGTAATTGTCGAGAGGGCCGGTGGCGCCGGCGGTTCGCATACGCTCGACCGCGCGCATGATTTCGTCCTGGCCGCCATAATCGAAGGCTAGGTTCATGACGAATGTGTCGTTGGTTTTGGTGGTTTGCTCAACTTCGGCTAGTTTTTGCAGGAATTTTTTGGGTAGGCGGTCGCGGCGGCCTAAGTGGATGATACGGACATTGTCTTTTTGGGCTTCATCAAGCCAGTCATCCAGGGTTTTGATGAATAAGCGAATAATGAAATCTAGCTCAAGTTTGGGCCTGGAGCGCCAGTTTTCCGTGGAGAGGCCCCACCAGGTAGAGGTGTGAATACCTAATTTGCGGCCATGGCGGGTCAGTTCTAAACCGCGCTCGATGCCGGCTCGATAGCCGTCGAACACGGGTAGATTGTTGGCTTTGGCCCAACGGGAGTTGCCATCAGGGATGATAGCTAGGTGATTTAATTGATTCTTAGACATAATTTGGGTCGGACGTTTTTGGTTAACTACCGGATTATTATAGCAATGTTTTACGCGAATATCTCAATTGCTGCAAGTGCGCTAAGATAAAAAGGTGCTAAAATCTCGTTTCTGGAAGAATTTTGACTGGATCCTGTTTGGTGTAACGGTGGCGTTATTGGCTATCGGATTACTGGTAATCTGGTCGACATCGTTCAAGGCCACCGGCATTGGCAGCATGACTGATACGTGGCGGCAACTGGTGTTTGTAAGCCTGGGCTTCGGGTTGATGATAGCGGTGGCGCGGAGTGATTACCGGATGTGGGCTAAGCTGACGCCTTGGCTGTACGGATTTATGTTGTTACTGCTCGTGATCGTGCTGGTGAGCTCCAAGGCGGTGCTGGGGGCGCAGCGATGGATTGACCTTGGGTTTTTCCAGTTCCAGCCGTCTGAATTTGCCAAGCTGGTGGTGATTATTGTGCTGGCCAAATTTTTTGCGGATCACTACGACCAATTGGAGCGGCCGAAGTATTTGCTGTTGTCTTTGTTGTACGCGGGCATTCCGGTGATGTTGGTGATGCGCCAACCTGACCTTGGTACGGCGTTGGTGATTATGGCGATTTGGCTGGGTATGGTGCTGGTATCGCGGGTGCGAAAGCTGTATTTGTTGGCTTTGGGTGGGGTAGGACTAGTGGTGCTGCCATTTTTCCTGGCGAATCTTAAGGATTACCAGAAACAGCGTTTGGCGGTGTTTCTGAACCCGCAGGCTGATCCGTTGGGCGCCGGGCACAATGTGATTCAGTCATCTATTACGATTGGTTCCGGGCAATTTTTTGGGCGGGGACTGGGGGCTGGATCGCAGAGCCAGCTGAACTTTTTGCCGCAGCTAGCCCAGCATACGGACTTCGTGTTTGCGGTGATTGGCGAAAAAATGGGTTTTGTGGGTGCTATGTTGCTGCTCGTGTTGTTTGCGGTGCTGTTGTGGCGGGGGCTTTTGATAGCGTACCGGGCCCAGGACCGGTTTGGGATGTTTTTGGCCACGGGTATTGTATCGATGCTGCTATTCCACGTCTTTATTAATGTGGGCATGAATATGGGTATTGCGCCGGTGACGGGTATTCCGCTGCCGCTTGTGAGTTACGGCGGGACGGCGCTGGTGATGACTATGATCTCGATTGGTTTGCTGGAGAGCGTGGCCGTGCGGCGGAAGAAGTTGCAGTTTGAGGGGTAAAGTGGTATTAGTATACTAGGCTTCCGGTTGTTCTGAGGCAGGGTGAAGGGACGCGTTCATGAATAAGCAGCCAGGCAAGCTTGATTCTTCGGGGCAGGAGCAGCTTACAACTGTGCCAGGGCCGGGTTTAGCGGCGTTTTTACTAACACCGGTCTTGACGGACAAGCTGGTCAGCGTGTACCACATAACATTGCGCCAGCGGCGAGAGTCGGCTTTTGCGATCTACAAGGGGTCGAAGGGGTACGAAGTATCAGATTTATCCAAGGATCCTCGCAAACTCGATGGTGCTGTCTGGATGGACTTTATAGAGCTTCATGAGACAGCCTTGACCGGGCCCCTCATCACAAAGCCTGGCGCGGATGGTACATTTCTTTTCCGTGATGATGTGGCCTTGAAACTGCATTCGCATCCGATGGGTCCGGATGCGGCCAGACCACGGGACTGGCTTAAGCCATCAGTGCAAGATCTGGGGATTTGGGAAGGGCTTAACCTTGTTAATCCCTGCTATACTGAAGCTATTCTGGTGGCCGAAGCGGGCCGGGTGGTGATATTACTATTCCGGCAACCTGATCCCAGCATTGCACCGGTGCCGTATTATGCTCAATTGGATGGCGATGAAGGAGTCCGGGAAGTGATACGGGTTATGAACGATAGCGGACTGGATACCGTCGTAGTTGAGTTTGATCCGCATAACCGGGCTTTTCCCAAAGATCAGGCAGCTAGGTTGCAACAGTTTCTGGGTTGACCGGCCCGGGGGTGAGTTGATACATGCGCCTAGGTACTTGTTATCTAGGCGCTACTCTATATTATTTGCCTAATATAAAGACATAGTTGTTTAAAGATGCTGTTATTATGTTTGCATGGCTACTAACTATCGTGGCGCATTTTTGTCAATGGCATTTGCCTGGGAGTTATATACGTTCTTAGCGTGGGCGGCGGTCCTTATTTTTTTTGCGCCTTCTGATTTTAGAGACACTGTAATCACTGCACTGATAGCGGGTGGCATACTGTATGGGATTAGTACTCTTAATAAGCTAGCTGATCCTGTTCGTGCATTAGAGCTTGAGGGGGACAGGAAGTTTATTGCTACAACTCGGGTGGTTGCAGTTCTTGTTATTGTTATGGTTGTGTGGTGGGTTGTGGTAAACCAAGGAGCAGCTAGTGAGTTACCTTGGCTCGGTGGTGCGTTGGCGGCCCTCATAAGTCTTTATCTCTTAGAACCAATGGCCAAGCGCAAGTTACAGCATTAATGAAGTTGCAGTTTGAGGGGTAAGATGGTATAGTCGGCCCGTTCAGTCTCTTTCTAGATTGGGGTAGTCCATGAATGAGCAGGCAAGCGGCGAGCAGCTGTATAAACTACAACTTCAAATTGATATTAGTATTCGGATAGTGGAGGGTCATATACATGTTGAACAGGGCCCGCTCCAGCTTGTGCAGCCAGCTCCGGCGTCTAAGCCGGAGTGGGACGAACGGTTTGCGCCATTCTTGGATTGGCGGAATGGGGACGTACTGATCCGGCCGAAAATGTATGTGAAGCTCCTAAAACTGTTACCGGCGGGTAAAAAGGCGATCCCTCAAGCGAGCTTGAGCAGGCTATTTAACACTATGGAAACGCGAATCAGGCGTAATCCGGATAGCACTGCCGCAGAACAGTTCAGATTGGTGCTGGAGGGTAGTACCGGCGGATATAGTGGCATTAATGGTTGTGCGGTTAACCTGTCACGGCTTCGGGAGTTAGCCTATAATGGCGTTTTTGAGTCTTATTTGTTGGGTGAAGAGGGTGTGGGGACTACTATGGTGGCGTATCTTCGCCGGTTTGTGAACGAGTGCCACACGGCTGGGGTCGTTTAGGTTCTGGTTATTGGTCCGGGTGCTTTGCATCCGGACCTAAATTATGTTATTATTTCGCAGTTACGCTAAATTTAAGCACGCCTGCTAGACCCAGGCTACAAAAGGAGCTTTATGCAAGCAGTTATCGCTTCCGGCGGGAAGCAATATATCGTAGGGAAGAATGATGTACTCGAGCTAGAACTGCTCGGGGATGTTAAGAAAATTGAGTTTGACGCTCTGATGACTATTGACGGCGATACCGTTAAGGTTGGCGCGCCATTGGTTGATGGGGTGAAGGTTACGGCTGAGGTTGTATCTGACATCAAGGGTGAGAAGATTAAGGTGCTGAAGTTTAAGGCCAAGAAGCGCGTTAAGCGCCTGACCGGCCACCGCCAGCACTACAGCCAGGTCAAAATTACCAAAATCGGCTAAAAACCGGCTATACTCCCCATATATCTGCTGTCCGCTACGAGAGAGGGAGACAGATGGCACCTTCAGCAGTGGAGAGGATCCGCCAATATGGATGGACCGGAGTATCATTTGGCCTGAGTGAGCAAGCCTGCGCGGAATATGCACGTATAAGTAATGGTGTTATCGGTCTGGCGCAGGCGGATGAGCGGGTCCGTCGGGCGCTGTCGTTTGATATCGCGCCGGAGCAGGTTAAGGGCGGAATAGCGCCGGGGTTATTTGGTATTTCGGGTGCCCGCAATTCGCTGGACAAAAAAATTTGGCTGCATGGTGGGTATCAGACGGAAAGCCGGGTGTCGGCTCAAATGCCGCTGAATGACCAGCCACAGATTCTGCGGGATTACTGGCCGGCGTTAACTAAGATGCTCAAAGCGGTTGAGATGAGCATGCGCGGTGTGTTGTGCGAGATTGGGGCTGAGCCGGTGGCTGCCATTATTTTTCCGCGCAAGTTGTGGAAACGCAATGTGCATATTCGGACAGTCCGGTATTTGGGTGCCCGGCAATCGCCGGCTTGGAGCGAGGTGGTGGCTGGTCATGCTGACCTTGGGTTGTGCAGTGAGCATATTTTTGAGACTCACGGCAATTGGTTTTATGGCGGCCGGTACTACGGGCCGCGGATAACGGATGATCAATCGGATGAGCGAAAGGCGGCGATTCGGGCCTTGCGACAGGAGCTGCGGCGGCTTGATACCACTAGCGAAGAAGCCCTGTTTTTTCTGGGGGCCGGCTGGCATGGTTTGCCCGATGGCGTGCTGACGGACGACGCGCGGTGTTTGCCGGCGTTGTACCATGCGGGTTTTCGGCCGGATTCAGGGCAGGAGTATGTTTCGTCGTATGCCGAAGTGGTTACCGGAAACCCTGAGGACCGGGTGTCGGTGATTGCCTTTGCCCAGCCAAACTTGGATTTTGCTACCAATGGTGAATTTGTATTGCCGACGGTGGCAAAATGCCGGCCGCAGTATTAAGCCTAGTTTGACCACCGGCCCGCTTACGAGCGGGCCTATTTTTTACTGAACGACCCAGTAATCAAATGAATAACCGGTGTTGGACTTGGCGCTGGTGGAGCTGCCGATGATGAAATAGCGGTTGGTCTTTATGACGTAGTAGGGCAGTGGGGCGGCACTGAGAGTGGAGGGGGTAATAATGACGCGTGGCACCTTGGCATAGGGGGTGCGGAAATTGATCTGGACTAGCAGTCCGCCGGTATCCGGGACTTGGGCGGCAACGGCGCCGGTGTTGATGGTAACGGTGCCGGCAGCGTCATTGCCGTCGACGTTGGCGTTGGCGCCACCGCCGGCTTCGCTGGCTGGGGCTACGGATGGAACTTGGCCGGCGATGGCCAAGTGTCCGGCGATGTTGAGGGTGCCGGTGACCGATAAGTCACGGACGTTAAAGCCGGCGGCCGAGAGTGATCCGCCAAAACTGCCGTTTCCGGAGGCGGTGACATTGCCGGTGACACTGGCGCCGCCGCTGAGGATGGCGGGACTCTGGAAGGTGACGGGGCCGGCTACGGTGAGCTGGCCGCGGATATTGGTGATGCCTAGGGTGCTGGTCTTATCGACGGTCAGGTCGCCTAGCGCTGTGGGTCCACTGATCTGAGCTCCACCGACGACTTTGAGGTCATTATTGATGGCGACGCGGTTTTTGAAAAAGGTCGAGGAACTAATATTGAGGATCTGGGCGCTATCGCCGGCGCTGTTGCCACTAAAGAAGGCGCCGAGCTTTTCGAGCTCGGCTTTGTCGAGCGTCGTGACTTTGGGCTTGGCGGTATCTGTGTCGGTTTTTGACTGGGTGAAATACCAGTATCCTCCCAGAATAATGGCGGCGGCTACGATGGCGCCGGCCAAGGTGAGGAGAGTGGAGAGAATATCGGCGCGCCGGTAGACCGAGGATAGCGCCACGGCGCCTTTCTTGGATTCGGTGTGGGTAACTTGGCTACTTGATGATAGAACGGTTGGTACGGTGCCATCGGCTAGGGCTTCCGGCGCTATGCTTTCGGAGTCGCCGGGTTTGCCGGGGGCTTTGTTATCTTGGCCAGGTCCGGCGGGCGAGCCGGAAGTCGTCTGACCGGGCGGAGTGGGCCCGGTGGGTGAAGGCGGATTATTAGGCTGGTTTGGCTCGCTCGGGGCGGGTTTTGGCGATGGGTTTGGTTCGTCGGCCACGGGGCTGCTCGATGATAACAATGCTTACGCTTTATCATACCATTAATATATTGTGTATTGTAAAAAAGCTTGCGCTAATTATGGTAAGCTTTATGTAATGGTTGTGATTCCGAGGTATAGCCACCATCGACATACTGGCCGGCTGAGGCCGCACCACGAGACGTCCTATGGACTGCTCGTTTTTCTGATGTTGTTGGCAGGGATGGTGTTGGCCGGCATTACAGCGACGACCAATGCGGCTACTGAAGGCACTGGGAAATATACCGTGGAGGCGGTGGTACCTGGGCCGCGTCCTAACAGTCCGGTTATTATTACGTCGCCGGTGAACGGGCAGGTGTTTCAGACCAATCCCATCCAGGTATCCGGGACATGTCCGGCTAAGTCGTTGGTGAAGATATTTAAAAACGGAGTGTTGGCCGGCAGTGTTATTTGTGCGGCAAACGGGCGGTTTAGCCTGCCGATTGATTTGGTGGTTGGTGCTAATAGCCTGACTGGGCTGGCCTATAATGCACTCGACCAGGAAGGTCCGAGCTCTCCGGCCGTGAACGTGACGCTAACATTGCCGCCGGGCGGATTTGGTTTTTCGACGGAGCTGATTATCCAGTCTACCAATTATTACCGCGGCACGGAGCCGGGCCAAGAAGTTATCTGGCCGATTGAGATTGTGGGTGGTCAGGCGCCATACGCTGTGAGTATCGACTGGGGCGATGGTACGAGTGATTTGATTACCCGATTGGCGCCCGGGCCATTTACGGTGAAGCATATCTATAAAAAGGTGGGCACCGGTTATTTGGGGTCGTATCCATTGATAATACGGGCCACCGATGCGGTTGGGCATACGGCTTACTTACAGCTGACGACGCTGGTGAATGAGGCTACGGCCGGGACGAGCGCGGCCAAGACAAAACCGCGCAATGAACTAATGATTGCCTGGCCGCTGTGGGGTGGGTTGATCTTGGCGGTAGTTTCATTCTGGCTGGGTGAGTTGCGCGAGAAGCATGTGATGGAGCGGCGGATGGAGGAAGGTGTAGCGTGAGCGGCTCGCACGAGCAGGATCAGCAAGAGGGTCAGGGGGCACGAGAGCCGCAATATTCAGCTCTATTTCATGGCGCGCCTAGTCAGAATCAGGCAGTTTTGCCGCCGCCATCACTTGATGCGCCGGCGGCCAGCGCTCATTGGCTTGGCTGGGCGGTGATGACCGTTACTATTGGGACGGTGATTGGCTTCGCATCGGTTGGGTACTTGAAATATGTTGATGGGCCGGTGGAGAGCAAGCCTGATAAAAGCCTTTCTTTAGCCCGCAAAAGCGTTTCGCCGACACCCCAGCCGCCAAATATGTTTGGTGGGTTGACAATAGAGTTTCAGTATCCGGCGGTATTTGACATGGTTGGCCAGGTCAAGACTGATTCACAGGCATTGGAGCAATACACTATTGGTAGTAAGGCTGACTATAGCCGGGGCATCAGTGTGAATGTCCGGCCACTGCCGTCGGGTTTGCTGGAGGATGATTCAAGTTATCGTTTCCGGCAGACCAATACGGCTGAATACCGGTTGGCGGCTGATAAGATCGCTGGTGAGCCGGTGGCAATATTTAGCAAACTTGATAAGCGTGAGCAAACGTTATTTTGGGCACACGATGGGCGCGAAGTGATTGTGTCGTTGACGAGCGGCAATCCCAAGGATGATCTGACGGGTATTATGAATGGGATTAAAACGAGCTTGAGGTGGCGGCGATGAATTGGCACAAGACTGTTTTGAGCATGATGATGCCAGTGATGATGCTGGCGGCGTTACCGTCTAGCAGTAGCTATCAGCTTAATTCTTATGGGTTTGGGACCGGTGGTACGGCGAATACTCATTCGACGAGCTACTCTGTGAACGGTATAAGTGGTGAGGTGGCGGGGAGCTCAGCTTCGACGAACTACAAGGTGGGTGCCGGCGAGAATTACGAGAAACAGGCTCATGTACCGACGGTAACCTTGATTAACAGCGGTAACTGGTACAACAAGCTGCTGTTGACGATTGGGCCGGAGAATAACCCGACTGACGCTAAGTTTGCGGTGGCGATATCGACTGATAACTTCGCTACGGCGCCGCAATATGTGAAGAGCGATTTCACCGTTGGCGCTTCGCTGACGTTTACGGACTATCAGACGTATTCCAGCTGGGGCAGCGGATCCGGGGTGTACGTCCGGGGATTGACGCGCAGTACCGTTTATACCGTGAAGGTTAAGGCATTTCGCGGGGAGTTCACCGAGAGCCCTTATGGGCCGGTGGCTAGTGCCGCTACCGTGGATCCGCAAATTTCTTTCGATATTGACGCGTCGGCGACTGATTCGGATACCAACCCGCCTTACCAAATAGGCTTTGGTAACTTGCCGGTGAGCACGGTGACCGATTCGCCGCAGCGGGTTTGGGTGGACTTGGATACCAATGGTGAGTCGGGCGGCAAAGTTTATATGAGCGGGCAAAATGCCGGCTTGAGGAGCTTGGAAAGCAACTATACTATTGCGTCTTCGACGGCGGATTTGAGTTCGTTGGCTGAGGGCTTTGGCGCTCAGGGGGTGTCGGCAACCCAGAGTTCCGGCGGCCCGTTTGCGCTGGTGGCGCCGTATAACGGTGCGGGGGCTAACGTGGGCGTAGCCGATACGGTTATCCGGGAGATCTTCAGCACCTCATTTCCGGTGACGGCGGCCCGGGGTTCGTTTATTCTCAAGGCTAAGACTAAGCCGCTGACGCCGGCGGCTGGTGACTACACTGAAATATTGACGGCGATTGCCTCTGCCAGTTTTTAGCACTGATAAGGGCTGATCTTGATTTTTCGGGCAAAAGTGTTGACAGCTGGTGATGACATTTAGTAAGGTAACCTTAAGTATTATAAAAAATATAATACAAACAAAAATCAAAACCATTCATCAGCCATAAAGGCTAGGGGAATAAAAATAAATGACAAAAAGAAACATTAAATTAGTTGTTGCGATCTCGGCTGCCCTGGTGGCCCAGTTAGTGGCGCCGGTTGGTGTGGCCATGGCGGCCCCGCAGTTCGACCAGGCTTATTTGCGTTTGGACCGTCATAAGGCTCTTACAACTACTGGTGGTACCATTTGTGCTGAGCCAACCACGACAGCTACTGAGGTTGATTTTTCGATAACCTTCCCGACCCAAGCGGGTACAGACTTTACTGTTAACAGTACAGCGGCTAACTGGACTGTTACTACCACTGATTTACCAGCAGGTTCTACAGCTTGGATAGGTATAGGGACAGCTACAAACGTGACTGGTAAGACTGTGACGTTTCCATCAGGCGATTTGACAGTGGGAACGCTGTACTGCTTTAACTTCTCCGGTACTAACACACTGACTAATAGTTCGACTGGTAACTCGTTAACCGGTGCTATGAGGACCCGGAATAACACCCCGGCGATTATTGATGAAACTAACTACGCTACATCCATAATTGCTGATGATCAGATTCAGGTGAGCGCGATTGTGCCTCCGACCTTTATTCTGACACTGTCCGGTAACACCGATACGTTCCCGAGCAATCTTGATCCTGCCGCCATACTCTCGACGGCTGGTCGTACGGTTAGTGTAACTACGAACGCCAAGGGTGGTTGGATTGGTTGGGCGAAGGACTCACAGCAAGGCCTGTTCTCGGCTACCTCGAACTATAAGATTAATACGGCCGGGACTGTGAATGGAGCACCATCAACCCTAACAGCTGGTACTGAAGGCTACGTGCTTGACGCCAACCTGACAACTGATGCAGCGGGTGGGTGCACGGTCGCAATCGATGCTGAATATGACGGTGCGACGACCTCGGCCGGTGGTACCTTGAGTGCTAACTTCCAACCCTTCGCGGCTTGCACCGGTGCGCCGCCAGCTACCTCCAACGGTGACGTGATCACACTGATCGAGCGGGCTGCCATTGCCGGTGGTACCCCAGCCGGTTCGGACTACACTGATGTCATCACCGTAGTCGCGGCAGGTAACTTCTAAGCCAATACGAGCCTCCCTTTGAGGGAGGCTCCTCTGGTAACTGCCCGAGTTGGCAGTTCCGAGAGGAGCTTCGCTCCGACCAACAACTTCATTACACATAACATGCGCAGCGGATAAATAAAAACGCTTGCATGTTGCTTATGCTTTAGATACACTACAAGATAAGTAGTGTAATGGAGTGCGTATGAAACGCGAAAGTAGTGTGTCTATTGGTCGGATCGTGGCAGCTGTGGCCTTAGTACTGAGCGTGTGTGCGCCCTTGGTACCTAGGCCTGCAGAGGCAGTTGCTTTTGGGCAAGCCTATTTAAGGCTTGATAGGATGAAGGCCAATACGGCCACGGGTGGTACGGTTTGTGCAAAACCGACGACGACAGCAACGGAAGGGAAGGTTGTAGTAGCATTTCCTTCGACATATACCGTTAACACGACGGCTGCTAACTGGACGACTAATACAACAAACATACCAGCAGGCTCGACGGGTTGGGTTGGCATTACAACGGCCACTAGTGCCACTAGCCCGGCTAATGTGGTGACGTTTACCTCAGGTGATTTGACGGTAAATACTCTTTACTGCTTTAACTTTTCGGCTACTAGCACCTTGACCACCGCTGGGTCGGCTGCAAGCAGCCAGCAAGCGAGTATTGAGACCCAGACAGCTGCATCGGCTGCGATTGACCACACTGATATCGCATTAGCTAACATCACGGATGACCAAATCGTGGTTAGCGCGGTGGTGCCACCGACATTTGTCTTCACGCTGTCTGGTAACACGGATACGTTTTCAACAAACCTTGATCCGGCTAGCATTAAGTCAACTGCCGGCCGAACGGTGACGGTAACGACCAACGCTAAGGGCGGCTGGATTGCCTGGGCCAAAGATACTCAACAAGGACTATTCTCCGCCTCGGCCAACTATAAGATAAATACTGCAGGTACAATCAACGGGGCGCCGAATACGCTGGTAGCGGGTACTGAGGGTTACGTCTTGGATACTGATCTTACAACTGATGCCGCTGGTGGTTGCACCTTGGCTGTTGACGCAGAGTACAACGGTGCGACGACCGATGCCGGGGGCACATTGAGCGGTACTTTCCAGCCCATTGCCGCCTGCACCGGGACTGCGCCGGCTACGGCCAACGGCGATGTTATCACCTTGATTGAGCGAGCTGCCATTGCGGGATCGACTCCTGCCGGCGCAGACTACTCCGACACCATCACGGTAGTTGGTGCAGGTAACTTCTAAGATTGGGATTGGGATTGAGCTTACAGTATCCTTCTTCAGTCCTACAGTTTAACTCTGGGTCAGGTTCATGAAACGCATCTCTCTTACTATCGGTATCTTGTTAGGGCTTCTTACCCTGGCCCCGCTCACAGCATACGGCGCAACTTCAAAACCACTCAACCTCGTTACCTCACCACTACCGACTAACCTGGAGACTCTTCCCGGAGTTCCGGTATCGACTGATATCCGGGTGAAGCAGAACAGTGGTGAGGATGCCCGGCTCAAGGTTAGCTTGATGAAGTTCGGCGCCTTTGGCGAGGACGGCCGGCCACGGTTGTACGACCGTGGCCCAGGGGACATCCATTTCGACTGGGTAAAGTTTGACAAAAGCTCGTTTGCGGCTCCCAACAATGTGTGGCAGACCGTGCGTATGACTATCAATACCCCCAAGTCGGCAGCCTTCGGCTATTACTACGCCGTGGTGTTCTCCCGGGAAGGGGATGATGTGCGGCAGAGTGGTAATACGAATGCCATCAATGGAGGCTCGGCCGTCCTGGTTCTCTTAAATGCCAAGTCGCCGGGGGCCAAGAAACAAGTTAGTATTGACTCGCTAGTTTCCAAGCACGGTGTCTACGAGTTTTTGCCGGCCAGCTTTGACGTTAAGTTGAAGAATACTGGTAATGTCCACTTTGTTCCTCACGGTAATGTGTTTATTATGAAGGGCAAGAAGCAGATCGCGGCTTTGAACCTCAACGATGAGCAGGGTAATATTCTCCCCGGTTCGAAACGGATCTACCCGGTGGAGTGGACGGACGGTTTTCCGCACTATGAAAAGGTGGTGGAAGATGGCAAGGTGAAGCTTGATAAAAATAATAAGCCGGTGACGAAGCTTGTCTGGGGGGACAGCGGTAGTGGCGGCAAGCTGTTTCAGCCGCATATCCGGATGGGCCGCTATACCGCCCACTTGTTTGCAGTTTATGATGACGGTAAACGCGATGTTCCGATTGAGGCTCAGGTATCGTTCTGGGTGATTCCGTGGCGCCTGTTCCTGTCGATAATCATCGGATTGGTGGCCATATTCTTCATTGCCAGATTCTGGTTGCGCCGCTATAAGAAGCGGATAATGAAACAAATGCGCCGATAATGAGAGGTAAGTGTTGTAAAAATGAGGCGTTGTAAAGAAAGTGTTGTAAAAAGTGTTGACACAGGCTGGAGAGGCCATTATTATAAAGCATAAGTAGTTTTAAAACGGCAAAAAATTTGCCAATATCAAATTAAAATTAAGATAGAAATTAAAGGTAATGACAACACGTAAACTTAAACTATCAATAGCAATTTCGGCTGCGTTAGTAGCCCAAGTAGTAGCTCCGATCGGTGTGGCCATGGCCGCTCCGCAATTTCAGGCAGCATATTTACGGCTGGACCGGCATAAAGCCGTGACGGCTACCGGTGGTACGATTTGTGCTCAACCAAATACCGTTGGCACTGAGGCTGATGTCCGGATAACGTTCCCGACCCAAACGGGTACAGACTTTACTGTTAACAGTACAGCGGCTAACTGGACCACGTCGGTTACAAACTTGCCGGCTGGCTCTACCGCCTGGCCTAGCATTGGTGCGACTGCGAGTGCTGTGAGCGGCAAAATCGTGACGTTTGCTTCTGGTGATTTGACAGTGGGAACGTTGTACTGCTTCAACTTCTCCGGTACTAACACACTAACTAATAGTTCGGCTGGTAACTCGTTAACTGGTACTATCCATACTCGCACAGGTGCCGCGGCGCTTATTGATGAAACTAACTACGCTACATCCATAATCGCTGATGACCAGATCGTGGTGAGTGCGGTGGTGCCTCCGACGTTCGTCTTCACACTGTCCGGTAACACTGATACCTTTCCAGGTAACCTTGATCCTGCCGCCATACTCTCGACGGCTGGTCGTACAGCTTCTGTAACCACTAACGCCAAGGGCGGCTGGATCGGTTGGGTAAAGGACTCACAGCAAGGTTTGTTCTCGGCCACTGCTAACTACAAGATCAACACTGCCGGTACGGTCAACGGAGCACCATCAACCCTAACAGCCGGTACTGAAGGCTACGTGCTTGACGCCAACCTGACAACTGATGCAGCGGGTGGGTGCACGGTCGCAATCGACGCTGAATATGACGGTGCGACGACCTCGGCCGGTGGTACCTTGAGTGCTAACTTCCAACCCTTCGCGGCTTGCACCGGTACGGCACCAGCTACCTCCAACGGTGACGTGATCACACTGATTGAGCGGGCTGCCATTGCCGGTGGTACCCCAGCCGGTTCGGACTACTCTGACATCCTCACCATAGTTGCGGCAGGTAACTTCTAGACTAAGCATCCAGTTTTACTGGACCACATAAGCGGCGTGCAATAATTTGCACGTCGCTTATGCTTTGAGTTAAACTACTCATACGTAGTGTTAAAGAGGTGCTGGCCGGGGCTTACGCGACTTATCTGGTCGGCACGGGTCTGCACAGGTGCTCTTATAGGGAATCAGCAATTCTTAAGTGTATAGACTCATGATACGAATCTGTCTCGGCTTTGGCGCTTTGGGCCTGGTAGTTGCTATGGTAGTGGCAGTTTTGCCTGTTTCAGCCTCGGCTGCCGAATCTAAGCCGCTTAATTTGATTACGTCACCGCTGCCGATTAACCTGGAGACGGCGCCTGGTACGCCTGCGGCGACTGAGTTGAAGGTCAAGCAAAACAGCGGTGAGGATGCCCGGCTCAAGGTGAGCTTGATGAAGTTTGGCGCCTTTGGCGAAGACGGCCGGCCGCGGTTGTATGACCGGGGTCCCGGGGATGAGTACTTTGACTGGGTGAAGTTTGATAAGACTACTTTTGCGGCCCCCAATAATGTGTGGCAGACTGTTCGGATGACGATAAATGTACCGAAGTCGGCGGCTTTTGGTTACTACTATGCGGTGGTGTTTTCCCGGGAAGGGGATGATGTGAGGCAGAGTGGTAATACAAACGCCATTAATGGCGGCTCTGCGGTTCTGGTGCTGCTAGATGCCAAATCACCTGGCGCCAAGAAGCAAGTGACGGCGGATGCGTTGATATCGAAGCGCGGTGTGTACGAGTTTTTGCCGGCCAGCTTTGACGTTAAACTGCGCAATACGGGTAATATCCATGTTATTCCCCACGGCAATATTTTTATCACGAAGGGTAAGAAACAGATTGCTACTATAAATCTTAACGAGGAACAGGGTAATATTTTGCCTGGTTCCAAACGGATTTATCCGGTGGAGTGGACTGATAGTTTTCCGCATTTTGAAAAAGTAGTTGAGAACGGTAAGGTCAAACTGGATAAGAATAATAAGCCGGTTATGCATCTTGTGTGGAGCAACGGGATGTCCAAAGAAATTAAGCCTCATCTGCGGATGGGCCGCTATACTGCCCACCTGTTTGCGGTTTATGATGATGGCAAGCGTGACATTCCGATAGAGGCTAAGGTATCATTTTGGGTGATTCCGTGGCGGCTGCTACTGGGTCTCGTGGTGACATTGGCGCTGGCCAGCGTGGGTGTGTATACCATCGGGCGTGGCGCTTGGCGGCGGTTGTTTAGGCGGAAAGGACGACGGACATGATAAAGCTATGGCTGATAGTATTATCCGGTTTGGCTGTTTTGGTGCCGGGTGTAGCGATGGCGGTTCCGGGGACTTTGGCCAAAGGTTTTACGGTGTCGCCGGCATTTCAGGATGTGCGGATTAAGGCGAACCAGCCTGGGGTGCCATACGTGCTGCAATTATCGAATAACACGCCGGCTGATCAGAGCTTTCGCCTCAACGTGGTAGACTTCGGGGCGTTGGATGAACAGGGTGGTGTGGCGTTTTTGGGCCAGCCGGCTACGGAACTTGAGCACGAGTACGGCTTGGCTTCGTGGATGAAATTGGAAAAGGATACGGTAATAGTGCCGGCCGGAAAGTCGGTCCAGATACCCGTGACGATTGAGAACCGGCCGACATTGGCGCCCGGCGGCCATTATGGCGCCGTACTGGCTACGGCCGCTACGGATACCGGCCGGTCTATTGATGAACCCCGGGTGGGTATTAAGCAGGTCTTGTCTTCACTGGTTTTGGCGGTGAAGGAGGGCGGAGCGCAGCAGAATCTCATGCTGGTGTCGCAAAAGTCCGATGCCGGTTGGGCGCATTTGCCAACGCGGGTGGAGCATCGTTTTCAGAATGTCGGTAACGTGCACTTGATACCGTACGGAACGGTTGAGGTGCAGGATCTGGCCGGGCGGGTGGTGGCGCGTGGTGCGTTGAATCAGGAATCGGCTGTGGTGTTGCCCGAGACGCCCCGGCGTTACAAAACTCCGTTGGTATCCGTGGGAAGCGCCTGGCTACCGGGCCAGTACCGGATTGTGACTACCTACCGCTATGACGGCAGTTCAGCGACCAAGGTACTGAATACTAGTTTTTGGTATGCCGGTGGTCTGGTGGTATGGCTGATAATTATCTTTGTTGCATTGGCCATTGGCGGATTTATTTGGTGGTGGCGATGGTGGCGACCGAAGCGTAAACGTAAATAGTTTACATGAAAAAATCCGGCTGAAACGCCGGGTTTTTCAGTTTGTTATAAGGCCAAAATCTTTTGAGTTTTACCTGCAAAACCCTTATGCTGACTATGTAACTATGTGATGTGAGTTGCTAAGACCCAATCGTCTCGGTATGAGCCGAATATCTAGGGTAAGGGCGAGTGTAACCAGTCGTCACAGAGCAACCAGGGTCCTCGTGGCCACTGGTGTTCTTGGCGTACTAATTGGGATCGTGGCGGCGGTGACTCCGACCCAGCCGGCCGTAGCAGCAACGGGTATTCACAAAGCGATTAACTTCCAAGGGAAGCTAGTAGCCAACCCCAATGGGACCAATATTGC
>JBGTMQ010000003.1:0-178111 GCA_041743505.1 Candidatus Saccharimonadia bacterium | reverse complement strand
AAACCTCGTTTGAGGCTGTGACGCAGCAGCAGGTTGACCGGGCAGTCCAGCGGCTTAATACTAGACCCAGGAAGCGGCTCGGCTACCAGTCGCCGCATACGGTGTTTCACTCAACCGTTGCACTTGGGGTTAGAACTTAAGGTTGCTATTGTAGTTTAAGCCATATGATTGAGCACAAGCAGTTAGTGTATGATATGAACAGATGAAAGAGAAGCGAAAACAGCCTATCCTCATTTCAATGGTTATTGCGACGTTGGTGGCGGTTGTTGCCAGTACCTGGTTGGTGGTACCTGGAAAGGTTCAAGCGGCCCGCTCGATTGTTTTTCCGGTGATAGGATCCGTGAAGTATTCGAATGACTACAATTCGCCGCGCTCTAATGGGATTCATGCGGCAACTGATATTATGGGCCATAAAATGCAGCCGTTGGTGGCGGCTGTGAGCGGAACAGTTACCTTTGTGGGTTACCCCCAGCCCTCGTGGGGATACAGCGTGTTTATTCGCGATAGTGAAGGATATACCTACCGGTACCTTCACATCAATAATGATACTTCTGGTACCGATGACGGTAATGGGGGTGCTATGAACGCCTATGCTCCGGATATGGTTGTGGGTAAGCCGGTGGTTAGGGGGCAGCTAATTGGTTACATGGGGGATTCGGGTAATGCTGAAACGACGCCACCGCATGTGCATTTTGAGATTTTTGCACCGGACGGGTCGCCGACTAATCCTTATGATTCACTCATACATGCGCAGCGGATTTCGGAGCCGTCGTGGTATCCACAGCTACCGGGCGAGGTATTGCCATACAATGTGGGCTACCGGGGTGCGATACACGTGGCAATGGGTAACTTTGACGGTGACTCAGCCTCAGAAACGGTGACGGCTCCGACTGCTCCTGGCGGGCCGCATATCCGGCTGATTGATAACAATGACGTGATGATGCCGGGAAAAGAGTTCTTTGCCTACGATGCGGGTTTTGCTGGTGGAGTGGATGTGGCGGCAGGTGACGTAGATGGCGACGGGGTTGATGAGATTATTACCGCGCCGGGTCCGGGCGGTGGACCGCATATCAGGATTTTTAAGACGAACGGCGTTGAGGTTGGCGGTTTTTATGCCTATGAAGCCGGTTTTGCCGGTGGTGTGAGGGTGTCAGCCGGAGACTTGGACGGGGACGGTGAGGACGAGATTATTACCGCGCCGGCTAGCCGCGGCGGTCCGCATGTCCGGGCGTTTAAGCCCAACGGGACTGAAGTACTTGGTTTTTATGCCTACCATCCTGGATTTACCGGTGGAGTGGATGTCGCCGGGGGTGATGTTTCGGGTGACTCAAAGGCTGAGATTGTGACCAGTCCTAACATGGGTGGCGGGCCTCATGTGCGGATTTTCCGGGCTGACGGCAGTGTAGCTGGTGACTTTGGCGCCTATGACCCGGGTTATACCGGTGGCGTGCGAGTGAGTGTGGGGAATGTGCGTACGAGTACGTCAAAATCGGAGATTGTGACGGCACCGGCGTCTCATGGCGGGCCTAATTTGCGGATGTTTAATGGTTCCGGCACGCTGATTGATCAGAGCATGTTTATGGAGGTCTGGTGGGCCGGTTTCTATGACGTTGCGGCCGGATATGATGCCAGCCGGGCCAGTGCGGGTCATAACCGCCGTGGGACGGTACGCAAAGGTTTGTTGGATTAGTGTACTTGTTGGGGCTGGTGGCCCAACGCAAGAAAACGCCCCAGGCTGGCTTGCCTGAGGCGTGTAGATTGAGCTAGTTGCTTTTGGGGTAGTATGACCCGACGGGGTAGGTTTCGCGCATGTCGGTGGTGAAATGTAGCCAGCCTTCATGACCGTTGACGTCTCTAATACACAGGGCGGCGCCAGTTATGGACACCAACTGAACCAGATTGCTGCTACCATGGGCTATGACCTGTCCGACCCTGACGTTGTAGAAATTGTAGTGAGTCGTGTAGGTGAGCATGACGAAGCTAGCTATCACCAGAAAAATAGGGAGGCTAAAGCCGAGCAAGGGATTGAGCTCCTCCATAGTTTGCGGCTTCACGGCGAAGTAGTAGAAGCACAAGCAGGCTGCTACGAATACAGCGGCTGCACCGATTAGGTAGGTGCTAAGACGGGTCATCATGGGCCTCTTTCGGTGTGGGACGGTTGTCAAAGGATGCGTTTATATATTATAGCATTGTTAAGTAGAAAATGCAATATATCATGAATTGACGTTACTGCTGGCAGGGTCTAGAATGGCTTTACTCGGCTGAAATCCAAGTGTACTTGGAGGTGAATAAATGAATTACTCACGCCGGGAACGATACGGTTGCGTGATCATGGTTGTTGGTATGCAATATGGTTCAGAGGGTAAAGGTGCCATTACTTCTTACCTGGCGCCGGTTGTAAGTATGGGCGTGCGAACTGGTGCATCAAATGCCGGGCACACGATTTACTATCAAGGCCAGCGTTATGTGATGCGGCAGTTGCCGGCGGTTTGGACTACACCGATGGCCAAGCTGGTTATTGGTGTAGGGTCGATCATTAGTTTGGATGTGCTACTCGAGGAGCTGTCCCGGCTGAGCCGGATTGTGTCTTTGGATGATCGAGTTTATGTGGATTTGCGGGCTCATGTGGTTACACCTAAGCAGATTGCTCTGGAGCAGCAGACTGACTTGGGAGTCCGGATTGGTAGCACATCGGCCAGAAGCGCTGAGGGTATCGGAGCGGCGACAGCTCAGAAGGTGATGCGGGCTGAAGACTGCTTATTGGCGGCTGATGTGCCTGAGTTGCAGCCATATCTGGCTGATACTGTGGAGTTGATCAACCGTGAGCTTGATAATGACGGTTATATATTGCTTGAGGGAACCCAGGGATTTGGACTGAGTCTGGAGCATGGCATGTTTCCGTATACGACGAGCCGGGATGTGTCGGCTGCAGCGACTGCTGCCTCGGCGGGTATTGCGATGCACGAGTTTCCGGTGGATGTGGTCGGGGTGGTGCGGACGTATCCGATTCGGGTGGCCGGCAACAGCGGGCCGTTTGGCGATGATTGTGAGGAGACGACTTGGGAGGAGATTACGAGGCGGTCCGGGGCAGTGGAACCGATTTTGGAGCGGACTACTGTGACTGGGTTGCCACGGCGGGTAGCCGGATTTAGCGAGCGGGAATTTGGCCGAACTTGCCGAGTTAACCGGCCGACGGAGCTGGCTGTGACTTTTGCGGACTATTTGGATTGGCGGGTGCATGGTACGGATGAGATTACTTTGCCAGTAGAAGCGTTTATTGAGCGGGTCGAGGAGCTGGCTGGTTGTCCGGTTGGTCTGGTACAGACGGGCCCGCAAACCACCGTTGACCTTGATTGCTACCGGGCTACGAGGCTTCGGCAGCTTCGTTAGGTGTGCGGGAATGGGATTTGGAAAGATATAGCGGGCCGGGGAAGATCCCCGGCCCGCTGCTAATTTGTGGAACCGCTGTTGCTGGATGGTGTCAGACCCTAGGGCTCTTGAGAGTGGTAGTGGTCTGAGGCTGAGATTGAGGCTGATGGCTGCGAACGGTTGTGGTTGACTGCCGGCCAATAACTTGCTCGACCGTGGTGCTGTCTACCGTTCTGGCGAGCTTGATTAGCTCTTCGTTGGGGTAGACGGCACCAATGAGCGCTAGCGCGGTGGCAATCTCCCGGTCGGCGTGGCCGAACTTGCGGAGTTGCAGGAGGATGTCGGCTAGCATAATGCGGGCACTGGCCTGGCGGCGCTGGCTGTCGGCGTCGCGAAGGCCGTCGGCGGTTTGCGAGAGCCCGGCGGCAACTTCCTCAATGCTGTGATCTGTGGCCATACTGTGAGCGAGCATGAGAAAGTTTTGTTCCCAGTAGGTGAGCTCGGCGGTGAGGTGGCCTTGAGCTGCGGCTGAGCGCTGCATTTCCTCGCGGCCGGCCTGGGCGCTATCGAGTGAGGCCGAGTTGGGGCAGATTTGAGTGAGGAGCCTGCTGAACTCGTTGCGGGCCTTCTCCCGGTCACGCTCGGTCAGCGGGTCGGTGTGGGCGCGGTGCATGGTGACGTAGTGGACTAATGCGACCGCGGCACCCGGCGAATCGGTGCGCAGTTGCGGCAGGCAGTTGAGTACCTGTGCGATGCCGCCCTGGTCGAACGGCAGGGCAGGGCGCTGGGATACCGGCAGGCTCCAGGGACTGGTGCGGTTTTGCTGCCGCGGTCCAGAACCTATGGTTTGCGTGCCTTGGCGGCTTCCAAACGGCTGGTTGGTCGTGGCTGATTGGTCTTGACCACTCGATAGCCGTTGGGCCGTCTTGGTGAGCAGTGAAGCCAAGGTGTTTCCCAGCTTGGTCCGAGCAGACGGCGTGGCTTGCTCGCTGCTTTGACCGCTCAAATCGCGGGACTGTGACATTACGTCACCCTTCTTGTCGATCGTGGCCATTCCCCAAGGGACTGGCCGTTGCCTGTCCAGCAACTTTATAAGGCTATCAACCTTGTCCTGGAGAATATTTAGTCATTTTAACAGTTCTGACATGAGCTGTTATGAATTATGTGAGTGATAATGGAGAAGCCCGGGCGAAAAAACGCCCGGGCTTTTGAAACTGCGCGGCTGGTGGCCGGCTAACTTATCGGACGAGCCGGTGTCAACTGGTTCAAACCGGAGGGTGCACACGACCCAGCTGTCCGGTGATGGTGGCTGTCACCTGCAATTACTTTGCAGGTGAGGTGATGTTAACTGGTTCCTGTGCCCGTTCCGCTTGCAGGTGTTTGAGGTTGACCACGGTCATGTCAATCCAGGTAGCTAGGAGGGCGCTGATGAACAAGAACGCTTGGACCAGGAGGCCGCCGGCTGCTCCGAGCAAAACGGTCAAGACGACGAACAGCGCGATGCGGTTGTAAACCCGATGCGCAATCGATGCCTCGAGGACAGCGCTGCGACGGAAACGGGTCTTTTTCTGCTCTCTGAGGTAGACCCACATGAACAGGCCGCCACCAAGTGCCAGCGGCAGGATGGTTGCTAGCGGGTAGATGAGGTTGATCATGTGGATGGCACCGAAGGCGAGACAGCTGATGATGCGTTGACTGGCGTTCCAGTGCTCGGCGCCTTCACGAAAGGCTTGCTCTTCGAAGATGGCAGCCCGGTTGAAGAAGCCGTAGGTGTGCCGGGACATAGTACGGTCCTGTGAGGCCTGTCGCCGTGCGTTGAAGAATACATTGAGAAGCAGGTAGGTGGCTAGCAGGGCCACGACCAGGATCACACCGATTTTGTCTGCCAGGGCGAATGCTCCGGAAATGACAGAGTACTTGGTCCACGGCACGGCGGCGATCTGGAGCTGGATCAGGGCAATCAAGATGATGATTGCCGGGATGGCGAGTAGGTAGTGCTGGAGCCGGAACCGGGGCTTGAGCTCACCATAGCTGAAGACGATATGCCGGTCGGGTGGCGGCGGCATCACGCTCATTAGGGCTGCGGTGTAGAGTCCGTTTGACGGTCGTTGGAAGGGTTGAGCCTCAGCTCTGCAGCGACGCAGTGCGTTGAGAATCTTCTGGGCAAGCTCGTCAGCATCGTAGATGCCGTCGAAGTTGTAATCCCAGTGACTGCAGACCTCCAGGAACTGGGCCAGCTTGGGGTCATCGATGCTGGAAGCACCGGAACCCTCGAAGTAGACGTCGCCAGGTTTCCAGTTCTCGTCCATGAGGTCGTCGATGTCGCCGTTGTAATCTGACGACAGGACGATGCGGACGGTTGGGTTGTCGTTGTTCCGGGTATCAAAGGTTACTGTGGCCAGGTGGGGCACAGTAATGGTCTCGATTCGGTTGTCACGAGGCATACTATCTCCTGGAGATGGGCATGGATAATTAAGGTACAGCTGATCGTCAAAAACAGAGACGATGTTTATATTATAGCATAAATCAACAGCAATTACAACAGACACGAAAATGCCCCAAGCCGGTTGGCTTGGGGCTGAATTGTGTGTTCGTTACCGGGAGCGTGGCTCCCAGCATAGTCGGTCTTGTGGGGCGGGACCGTCTGTGCTGAGGGGCTTCGAAAGGGTTTCGTTGGCGCGGGCGATGGCGGCGGTCATCGACATATCGCCGTCGAACTCTGGATCGGCGGTATCGCCGGCGTAGCCGGCGGTTACCAGCTTGGCCCAGACGGCAAAGGTGAGCCAGGGGTAAAATTCCTTGAGGGCTGCCCGTATACGCCCGGCCCGGTTATCAAGGTTGCGCCGGTCCACGACATCGCAGGCTTCGAGGTTCAGGAGAACATTATCGAGTAACCCGAAGCTAATATGGTGTGCGAAGTGGATGCTTCCCGGGGTTAGGGGTCCCTGAGAGCTGTGAAATCCGGCGGGGACAATCTCCCGGCAGATGACAAAGAGCTCTCTGGCTAAGTCTTCAGGATTCTTCTCGTAAGGAAGGTGATCCTGAATAAAAACTTGAACTAGCGGCACGCCGGCTCCTCAGATGAGACGGGATTTCGGATGAGGTTTACGATAAGCCAAATGGCTGATAGGTGCAAGTATATGCGGAAAACGCCCCAGGCTGGTTGGCCTGAGGCGGGGGTAGCTGTCGGCTTAGACGGCTTTGCCGATGAGTTGGTTGTAGACAAGGTCCTGATTGAGCTCTTGTAGCAGCAGGGTGCGTGTGATTGTGCCGGCGGCGTCTAAGGTGACGTGATATTCACCTTCATGCTGTGAGGGAAAAGCTAGACTTGTGATCCTCAGGTAGTGGCTGTCATCGTCGCCGAAGACGATTATGGATTCTCCGATAACGGGAAGGCGGGGGCTATCCAAGAACATCACGAAGCCTATGTCGCCTTGTCCTGGAAAAACTACGGTGCAGTTAAGCTTGAACCGGAAGATGGGAGGGTTTTCAGCGTCCATTTGAGGCCCTTTCGCAGTAGGAGCGACGGTATGGTGTGTGGATGTTAACTCTACCGACTATTTGTGTTTCCAATGACCGTGAACATCAGACCGATGGTGACGAACATCAGGCCGACGGAGATGTTGCCGCCGATGACGGATATTAGTCCAGCGAAACAGAAGAGAACGCCAGCAAGTCCCATGATGGTTCCACATTTCTGTGAGACGTTGGATGCCTCTTATATTACAACACAAGTTATAGTAAAGTAAATATTGAAAGATCTGAGTCTCAAAACCCCTAGCAATATTGGGATAATGGCACCCTTTTTGGCCGGCTTTCTCGAAGCGACATACAGACGGCCAGCTTGGAGTTCTGTTGGTTACCAACCGACGTTATGTCTGATACTTAGGATCTTGCGGCAGAGTGGATAGATGGGCTTATTGGGCGGTTGCTGGTGCGGGGAGCCATTCTGTAGAATGTAGGCATGGAAAAAATTGACTTTAAAAAGACGCTGGCTGCCTATCAAGCAAAACACAGTCAGTTTGACATTATTGAGGTGCCGCCTTTGCAGTACTTAATGGTAGATGGTCATGGTGATCCAAATACCTCAAAGGAGTTTTCTGACGCTGTTGAAGCACTATACCCAGTTGCCTACAAATTAAAGTTCATGAGTAAGCTTGAGTTGGGCCGGGACTATGTGGTTCCGCCCCTTGAGGGGTTATGGTGGGCTAGAGATATGGAAGTATTTACTACCGCGCGGGATAAGTCACATTGGGATTGGACCATGATGGTAATGACACCGGAGTGGATTACTCAGGCAATGTTTAGTAGCGCGAAGGGCATAGTGGCAGAAAAGGGCGCCCTAAGTAGTCTGGATAAATTGCGGCTTGAACTCTTAGAGGAGGGCAAAAGTGTCCAAACACTCCATGTGGGGTCGTATGATGATGAGGGTCTGGTACTTGATAGATTGCATGATGAGTTTATACCCAATAACGGACTAAAGATGGTGAAGAAGCATCATGAGATATACCTGAGCGACTTTCGAAAAGTTTCACCGGATAAACTGCGGACGATACTCAGACAGCCCGTGATTTGACGCGAAAACACCCCACAACGGGCGGATGTTTCCGCCACGCCGTGGGGCGTGAACTGCAGTTACGCAGTGTAATTTACTCTTCTTCGTACTCGAACGTCAGGGTGGGCTGCCCGCCTTTCTTGACGTAGGGGAAGAAATTTCCGATTGTGGGAGCATCGATCAGAACGCTGCGGAGGTGGGCCTCAACAGCCTCACGATCGGTGACCTGGGTATCGAAGGTAACCGAGGCGCCCCGGATTCGGAGCTGGTAGCTCCGAGCCCCATCGAAGTTGGTGATTCTTTCGGCCAGAGGCTTGGTTAGCAGTCTGAACCGGTCGTGGTCGTAGCCTTCGAATTCGCCCGAGACAGGAAGCGCAACGACATCGCTGCCGAAGTGGATGAGCAGCCGGCCGGTGTAACTCGGCTCGGGTGGCTTCGGGCGGTTCAAGGTGACGGTAACGGCCTTGTCTCCGCGAAGCGGGAAGAATCCGTCCTGTGTGGCTGCCCAGCGGATTGCGTCCTGGACGTGGGCTTCGACAATCTCCAGAGTGGTGACGTCGTTGAACTGGACCTCGAGACCGTAGCGGTCGATGTAGCAGCCGGTTGCGCCGTCAAGCTGCATCAGCCGGCCACGGAGTGGCAGGATCTGCTTGCGGTGCATGTCATCGTTGAGCTTGCCGTCTGCCACATTGATGGCAGTGATGGCGGTGTTAAACTTGAACCACTGCTTCCGCTCGGCGCCCATTTTGGAGCCCTTCTCGTGTCTCACCCGGCAGTATACCCCGAACACAGAGTGTCGGTGTACGCTCTTTATGAACGCACAAAGTGAGGTGTAAGACTGCGAATACAATCTTGCAGCTCACTTTGTGCCGTCTGCTTGTCAAAAATGCCTGCATACATTTATTGTTCTACAGGATTAAATCATCATAGCATATAATGTTTTATCTGTCAATACATTAGGGGTTCTGGTGGTGAAAAATAAAGACGCCCCCGAAGGGGCGCCGCCACTTACGTGAAGTGGATTGGGCCGATGGGGGCGTGGGTTTGGCGACGGGTCCGGGATCTTAGAGCATTCGGACGGGATCACCGGTGATAGGCTCTGGCATTTGCATTTCGGTCACCATTCCGACTGTCCAGAGGATGTTCCAGATGGCCTTGACTTGCATTTCTGCAGGGGCTCCTGGCTTGAGGGATACCGTGAAGTGGTTATTGCTGATGAAAAGCTGGTCGACAACATGCTGGACTGCCTGGTGGGCTACTGGTCTTAGTGGAACCGTGAAGATGAAGAGTCCACCCAGTGCGATGACACGTGCGGGAGAGTCAGACATGGTTGCTCCTAGTTTTCTGTGTGAAGTTCGAGGGTGTCGAAGACCGATTCTTCCATGAAGAACAAGGTACCGTTTGGCGCGCTTGTTCCCGTTGGTTCGGTCGTTGTGGTGCATTCCACCAGGACACGGCCTTCATGCCGGCCGATTTCCTGAAGTAGGTCCCCGGCGTGGATAACTGCTGATGCTCCATATTCGTAGGAAGAATACTTGCTGCGGATGGTACAGAGGTTGCAGGTGTCCACTCGTTGGGACCCAGGCTGGATTCGAATAGAACCCCGTTCCTTGGCGGTCAGCAGGTTGGCCACTAGTGCTTGTTCGATCGCGATATCCGCCTTGATGCGGTAGTACGCGGCGTTCATTTGATCGAATTCTTCGAGCGGTAGCAGGAACATGGTGCCGCTGGGCACTGCTGTCCCGGCGGCCGGCGCTGGCGCCTCGTACCGGACTAGTACTTGGTGTTCGTCTTGGTCCAGTACGGTCAGGCCACCACCGAATTCGATGATCCCATGGCTGTGGAATCTGAACGTGTGGTTTTGGCTGCGAATGCCGTCGGGGTTCAGAACGGTAACCCACTGGGAAGCCGGCACTCTGACGGTGTTCAGCCGCGATTGAATAGCCGACTGGTGTTCAAGTTTGCTCAGTTGAGTGAGCGTTCCTAGTATCTTGGTCATGTGGGGCCTCACGGATGGTAGGTACATATCGAGCTACTGCCGGATAAACCGCAGAGTTGCTAGATAGATTATATATAATAGCATATTTGTGTAATAAAAGCAATAGGCAACGTAAGGTGCCCCAGACCAGCTGGTCTGGGGCAGTAATCGTGGAGAACGTTACGCCTGCAAATCCTGCACTCTGGCGGGTGCAGACTGCGGGCTTTCAAACTTGGCTGGGGGAACGGGTTTCTACCATACTTAGCCTGTATACTCGGGCTACCTGCCAGGCCGGACCAATGGTGGCGAAGAACTTCTCTAGTGCTACCAGTAACTGTTTCTCGATAGTGTTTAAGTCGGCTTCGGGAGTTGTATAGACCATGACGCGGTCTCGGCTGATGGCGAAAGCTGCCTTGGGATAGTTCGCTTCGACGTTGGTGTGGGCGCTCATTGCTGTCAGAGATGACGTTGGTGAGAGAACCGGGGCCGTCCTCGTTTTCAAGCCGATTCTGGTAACTGACCTCGACAATGCGAAGTTTGTAGAGGGTCTGATCTGTAGCCATGGTCATGCCAGCCCCTTTCTGGGCTATACTGGAGATGACGTTCAATCTGGACAGTTATTGATTATGACATGCAATTATTAAATTGCAATGATGGTCTTAGCGGATAAAGGAGGAGCATGGATTCTTTAATATCAGAAACGAAAACACCCCACAACGGGCGGATGTTTCCGCACGCCGTAGGGCGTTGATGTTAGGGCTCTTTGGCCATGTCTTGGCTGTGAGCAGCAGCAACTCTCGACCGACTGCCCTGACAGAGTAGACACCATTGGAGGTGAACCTCGATGTCCAGGCGCCTGAGATTGTCGAGGCGGTCGGGATGAATGAGGTAAGTTCCAAGGTCGGCCAAACCGGGGCAAATGCCGGGCAGAATATCTTCGGGCCGGTTGACCAGAACCTGTAAATCGTGGATGTCCCGTAGATAAATGTATACGCCTTTGAAACCCCGGCCTGTCCAGGTGGGGAGGAGCATAACGTAGGCATCTTCGGGCCTATTACCACCATTCATACCACAGATCCAGCCGACAATGTCGTGACCTTGTTGACGGCGTAGTCCGCGGACGCGGCCCCGGCCGAAAAACCGCCAGGGCAAGTAATAGGTCTTGACCCGTAAGAAGACCAGCCGGGCGTCCAGTTGACGGATTTGCTCAATGGTGACGGCCATGGGCTCTCCATCTGAAATCGAGGTGTGTGTTTTCAAAAAGTCACTAGATTGAGTGATTGTTATATTATAACATACTTTGTTTGTAATTCCAATAAATTGCTCTATCCTGCTCATTGCTATTCAGCACTGCACGCACGTATTATGAACTGACCATTGCTATTTGCGGCAGTGGAGTACTAGACACTTGGAGCACAGAAAGGTGTGAGACGTGGCAATTGGAGTTAGTGACGCGGAGTCTTACGCTGACACTGGCCTTGGTCTTCTCGCTGATGTTGAGGTTGAGGCGCTCATTCGGGGAAGCATTGGCCTGGTGCACTCTATAGCCAGTGGCTTTTGCAAAGACGGCAGGATGGACTATGAGGAAGCTGTTGCTGACGGCATGGTCGGCCTCGTAAGGGCCGCTCAGAAGTTCGATCCTGGCCGGGAGCTGGCGTTTTCAAGTTACGCTTACCATTTGATTTTGGGCGAGATGCGAGAGGGCGTGAGAAGGTTCCACAAAATCCGGCGAAAAACTAGATCGGGTGAAGGCGAGGCTCGCTCCCAGGTTGTTTCTCTTCTAAATGACACCTGGGCAAGGTCAATCTATCCGGACGGTGACAACTCAGAGAGCAACGCCGACGTACTTGAGCTGCCGGATCCAGAGCTGCTGCCACTGGAACAAGTGTGTAAGGAGGAGGATAAGCGCCGGCTAATATTGGGTATCAGTACGTGTTTGGATGCCCGGCAACGCTTCCTTATCGAGCAGCACTATTTTCACGGAGTGATGCTGATTCGAATTGCTGCGGCTTTGGGCATAGGCAAAGATAGAGTCTGGCAAATTCACAAGCAGGCTCTGGGCAAATTGCGGATGCATCAGGTTGTTTGAGCTGTGAGTTCAATTAATACATTGCCCCAGACGGAATTGATTTTCGTCTGGGGACTTCGATTTTTATTGGAAGCGAAGACGAGCGACTAAGTGGCCAGGACTTCATTATGTGCTTGCTTAAACTAATGTTCTCCAAGCCAGCAACAATGAATTGGGAGAGTTGGTAATAACAAAGAATCGACCCTAAGTGGGTCGATTTAGAAATAATTGCAATGGCGGGCTCGACCGGATTCGAACCGGCGATCTCCTCCGTGACAGGGAGGCATGTTAGGCCATCTACACCACGAGCCCAGAGCCAAAGATAACCGCCATATGGTAACAGTAATGGGGCGGGTTTGTCTAGAACTTGGCGGTTGGAAAGGCAGGGAAGAGCGGCTGGGCGGCCGCTCTTCCCTGCAGCGGAGTTAATTGGAGAAGACTGGATCACCTACGCTGAGGCCGAAGTAGCTGGCGGCGTCAGCTTTGCCGGCCACAAGACTGACGCCCTGGACTATTAGGTTGACGAAGCCGGTGCCGCCGCTGCCGATTACGATGCCTGGCTTGCCGGGCGGGACCTCGGCCAGGCGCTGGTAGCATTTGACGGGATGGTTGGTGCGTGATTGTCCGCGCCGGTTACGGTGGTTGACGATGAGCGACTGGCCGGGTTCAAAGCCGATTTCATGCGGCAATTTGGGTATGACGCAATTGCCGAAATTGTCGATGAAATAGACGGCAGGCTCGATTTCCATCTGGGACAGCAAGTAATCTTCGTACGGGATCTCACGGTGATCGCAGAGCCAGCGGGCTAGCAAGGGGGTGAACCACAAGCTGCGATACTGGGTATTTACGATCAGGTCGGCTTCGTCGCCGGTGAGCCAGCCCGAGGCTACGGCATGCTTGGTGACGGTGGGGATGTCGACTAGCTTTACGGTCTCGATACTCAGGTAACGCTGTACGAGCGACAATGTCTGGCCGTCTATGGTGGCGACCACGAGGTGGTTGCCGTAGTGGAAATAGCAGAACGGTGTGCCGTTATCCCACTGGGTGTGCTCACGAGGGGCGACGTTGACCAGGAAGATGCTTGGTTCCGGTTGCCTACCGAGAGCCAGGGTGGCGGCTTGTAGCCCGTCGAGTAACGTTAAGCTGGCCTCGAGATCGGCTCGCTGGCTGGTGAGCCCATAGATGGCCGGGGCCGCGCCGAATAGGGCGGCGATCCGGGCGCTAAGGCGAAAGCGGGCGTTGGCGTCGGTGCAGTCGGTGAGGTAGATCACGGGCGGCGTCATGATGGTGTCCTTGCCTCCTTGTGGGGTACTTGCGTTCTGTGGAGCCAGAGCGCAAATTGCCTGGTTGGAGCAAAGAAAAAGGCCTCCGCGTGGCGAAGGCCTTGGTTGATGGTCTCGTGGTTTACGTGAGCTGACCCATACAACTAGCCTTCGCGGTGAGCGGCATCATCATATCTATCATCATGGAGGCTGAATTGGTTCGGATAGTAGTCACGCTTTACAGATTATGGCTGAGGTATTGAAAAGTCAAGCTATGGAGTGGGACCGGGTAGTTCGGTGTGCATAAGAGCTATGTTAACTGGACCGGCAGCTTCTCTAAACGTAAGCGTTAATGAATTTTATGGTATGATAGGGGAGATAATAGGTACGAATACGGTGGCCCCAGAGCAGAGACCAGCACGCAGAATAAGTGATATCGGCCCGCGCCGGTCGATGGATATGCGACCCCGGCCGCAGCAGCGGCCGGTGGAGGCGCAATCTCAGCCGGTACAGCAACAGCCGGTACAGCCGGCGCCGCAGCCAATGCAGCAGCCGGAGCCCCGGCCGGTGTCGCAACCGCAGCCCGTGAGGCCGCCACAGCCAATGGCGCGGCCGGCTCAGCCCCAGCCAATGCGTCAGGCGCCTGTGAGGCCTCAGCAGCAGGGGCAAGCACCGATGGCGGCTGAACCACAATACCATGGCGAACCTCCGCAGCCGCGCCGCCGGGTTTGGCTGGTAGTACTGCAGTTCGTGATCGGTTTGCTTGTGATTGCCGGTGTGGCGGCGGCAATTGTCGCGCTCTACCTGCGGTATTACCAATAGGCTAGGGCATGAGGCGGATTGTTTTCACCGTCATCGGGATACTGTCACTTAGTTTGGTGGCTGCGGGTCTGACTGAGGCTACGTTGGCGCTGGGCCATCGCGGGCATTTGCACGACGATAGGCATGCCCGTCCTGGGGCTACGCCGAAGCCGTCGGTTACCCCTACACTTACGCCTACCCCTAATGCTAGTCCTACATCTACTCCGGTACCGACTACTGCGCCGGCGCCTACACCAGCTGCCCGGACAGCGGTTACAAATGGCTTTGTTCGCATGCGAGCTGGCGCCTCGACGTCTACGGCGATTGTGGTTGAATTGAATGGTGGAACCGTCGTGACTTTGGGTACTTATAGTGATAGCCAGTGGCAACAGGTCCAATACAATGGACTTAACGGGTACATATTTAAGAGTTACCTGAATTTTACACAGTAAGGTTTTTGGCTAGGCTCCGCCCAGATATGAAACCGAACAATTAGCGAACAAGCTTGGGCGAGAAAACAATACTTGATTTATCCAAAATTGACAATAATGGCACCAGGTGGCTTTGGAATAAACACTGATGTTCCTATGCTTGTGCATGTAGGATACTGCTGGCATAACGTAATGAGGTAACATACGTGGGCCGATCTAGAATTCGCAAGATAAAGTCTTTGAACACCCAAACACAAACAGACAACAACAGTGATGTATTCTATATGAATCTGGAAGAGGCCAAAGCGGCAATTGCAGATAAATATGAGTTTTTGGCTGAGCGGTATGAGCGGAAGTACCCCAAGCACAAGGGGATAACGTAGCAGCCCAGGGCTCCATCCGGCTAGTTTCTGGCCGAAATGAAACCTAATAAGACAACGGCTTCGAAAGGGGCTGTTGTTTTTGGTGGCGGCTGGGTGGGTCGTGGGTTACGGACTATTGCAATAATGACCATTTTGTTTTATATTGCACCAGTCCGATGCACCTACAAACAGGAAGGTCTATATATGGGCCAGGTTCGTAAGAAGCCCGGAGATGACGACCACTACCGTAAGTCTGACGACAGCTGGCGCGCGCCCGCCGGAGGCTTTACCGGCCACCCGGCACCAGCTAAGTCTGGTAGCTTTGACAGCCAATACCATGACGGCGGTAAGGAAGCCGGTTTGACCTACGGCGGTGACCGCAGAAACTGGGAGAGCCCAGTGCATGGCACCGACTCAGAGGGTCGCGACGTGACCGTTTCATCCGGTCGTGCGGGCAGCCCACGCGAAGGCGACACTCTGATCGCGGATGGTCACCTGACTTCCCAGGAGTTTTACAGTCGGAATCGCGATGGCGCGAAAAACCACGACCATGCCCACGGGGATGGTACATACGAAGGTCGCGGCAGGTATTCGGGTTAAGACACCCGGATTGCCAGATGGCTCGAACGTTGCAATGCAAGCGACGTTCGAACCATAATTATGTATTACAATTGAATGAAAGAGCCCTAGCTATGTCTAAGCATTATCTCGACCCAGACCGCTCTCAATATGAACTATACCGTGACCTAGCCCGGGCCTTGTATGCCCTCGCCCTCGATGCGGTACGTGCCCGCGATATGGAACGTGCCACTTGGATTTGCGAAAGCACCATGCCGCTACAAGAACCGATGGGATACGTGTTTGATGCTGTTGGCAGTCCCGCCTTTGAGATCGTAGAGTGCACAAATGTTGCCACAATTCTCAACTTCACTGACGATATATGGGATCGTAACCTAAGGGTCTTAGAGGGTATGAAAGATTCCTTCTTTGAGGTCCTAGGCGATTAGCCTTCAGAAAGCCGCTCTATGCTTGAGCATTACCTCAACCCAGACCGCTCCCAATATGATCTGTACCGTGACGTGGCGGCGGAATCTCCCGAGGTCAGCACATTGGTGAAAGATCGTAACTGAGCCGAATCTCTAATTCCCTGGTATTCATCGCGTGTCAGGGAATATTATTTAATTTGGAGTTCGACAAGATGAAACAGCATCCACTTTCGCAGTTACCATTAGCCCAAGTAGCAGAAGCACTCTATGTTGCCGTAGATGACGTGGGTAACGAGATCACCAATCATCGGGTAGACGGGCGTTAGTCTCTCCGCACAAGCCTTGGGTCCTAACCCAGGGCAACTACTATATAGAGGCAACTATGTCAAAGTCTGTGGGCGAGTTACCGAAAATTGAAGATGTAGTGATTTACTGGAAAGAGCGTCTTGCGATGTTTGGCGACACAGAAGATGCAAGAGTAGCTGGTTACATGGCTAATGTTGTAACCAGTGACCACTTTGATGATGGTATCAGGATGGGGGGAACTTATTCGCCAAAATATTTGAGCTTGCGGCGGAACTTGAATTGCCAGACGTTAAGACAACAAGCGCTGGTTCCCGAATAGATGCATGGAAGCGGCTGCATCAGTTATTCAAAGAATTTGAAAACCAAATGCCAAATTGATACTAAATAGTCTTACATCGACGACAACCCTAACAGTGGGATCTACGCCGGTCACCAGACCGAGTGTAATAACAGGTCGTAATCGGCTGTATGGCCAGGGGAGCTTAGTGGCTTTCCTGGCCATTTTATTGTATCGATGACCCATTACCTGCTTGTCTAAAGGAAAAATTGCTATAATTTGTCTTTATGGAGGTAGAGATGGCCGTAGATAAAGATAGATTATATGATGCACTTGACAGCTCCGAGAGCTTTGCTGGCCATGAGAAGCTCTTAAAGCGGCATTTGATAAGCCAAGTGGATCGGTTCAACAGAGCTGATGAGGATCCGAAGATTATTGCATATGAAATTGCCGGGCTCCTCAGTGCACGCTCCGTGATAGCTTTACCAGATAGCAACCCATTTAAGAAGGTCTTACATGTGGCTGGTCAACTCGAATTACCATATCCTCATCGTTCAACCGACGCCAGCTGGGAAGCCTTAGAGAATCTTGTTCGTCAGCTTCCTTAGGGATGCTCGCGAACACCCACAAAAGCTTCCTGCAATAGGTGCTTAGCCCAGTATCGCAATACCGGCGGTGCTTGGGCTATATTTTTTTGAGTATAACGAGGAATTACTATTTCGTACTTCGTTCAAGCCTGAAGCGAAAGCGACAGCTGGTCAAGGCTGCCATTTTTTGCTAATCTAGGCTGGTCGTGGAACGCGCCCGGTTGGGCGCTTATTGGGCCGATGTAGCTCAGTTGGTAGAGCAGTGCTTTCGTAAAGCAAAGGTCAGCGGTTCGAATCCGCTCATCGGCTCCAGGTTTTGCGGGTATAGTACATCGGTAGTATGCGACCTTCCCAAGGTTGAGAGGCGGGTTCGATTCCCGCTACCCGCTCCAGGAATTTATATTGAACTTATAGTCTTTGACGTCGCTCCATTGATCTGCAGCTTGCCAGGTCAATGCCACCGACATGAAAGGTGTAATTGTGAGTACGCAAGAGCACACCGAGGCAGAGCCGACTACCTTTGTTCGCGTATTACAGTGCGATTATGGCAGTGGCTGGGAAGACGAGAAGTTCTTCCCAGATACCGATGAGGGAAAGCAAAGAGCCGAGCGTAAGCTTGAGACATACCAGATGGGCGCTGTTGATGGGTATCGTGTGCAACTCATCATACGTGAGGCGACTTAGATATTGTCTTGGAGACTGGTAATTGGCTTTTAGTTCCGGGAAGATGCAAACATCTTCCCGGTTTTTTTGGCATTCCAGCGCTGCTTAAGCTTGGACTGGGCGGTATTCTTGATGTATAGTTTTTTTGCTCGATGTACTGGTGTGCGCATTTACGGCTGAAGGATGGGTGGCAATATGTACGAGCAAAGTCCTGTATTGGGTCAGTTGGTCGAACGAGTTTGGCGTGATGCCACTGCTGCGCTGATGGACAGCCTGGTTACGGAGTCAACTCAGACGGTTCTGCAGCTCGTAGAAGCTGTCATTTGCCGCGTGGTTGAAGAGACTAGTCGTGACGAGGCTCTTGAGATACTCGGAGAAGTACTGCTTATTGAGGAGAAGACGCTTCCGCTTAGGCCATTTCAAGACCGCGTTTTGTCTGGGACGTCGCCGGCTGAAGCTGTCCGCGGCTTGATTCAATCGTTTCTGAAGACGGCTGTAGTGGCAGTGGCGGCGGCTGAATTGAGGGGGCGGAAGGCTTTGCTGCAAGATGACGACTCGTTGAAGGTTGATTACGATTGCCCCGAGGTTGAAGTTGGCCGTGAGTTGCTGCAGCTTGTTTTGGAACGGTGGCCTGAACTTATGGGTGAATTAGGGGAGCGGACTCGTGATATCCTGGCTTACACATACGGTGTCACTCCTCGGGCTACCGCAGGGCCTTTTGAGCCAGATGAAATTGGCGACCCTCCTAAGGTCCGACTTACCTTTGAGCGGCTGCTTTGGGCCTTCTATCTTTCACGGGGCTTTACCCAGCCAGCCGCCGAGTGGACCGGCAAGCCGGTGAAGGCTGGAGAGGCGCATACATTGAAAGGGCCATATAAGAATAAGACTGCACGACGCGACTTTCTGGAGATGATTTTGCGTGAAAGACCCGTGCTATTGAGGCGTCTTACCGGGAATCAGCTGGCGGCGCTGTCTCGAGCGTTCCCATTTGTTGGAGCCTACAAATGGGAGGGTAGAGATCCTCGCAGCTGGGATGCGATTGTGCGACAGGCATGCCTGGAATTACTGTGGGGGTATTTTCTGAGCGAGAGATCCCGCGGGTCCAACTAGCGCATGGTTAGATGATGCGGTTTGCTAATGCGCCTACGTTCGCGTATAGCTAAGTTATCCAGGCGCACTCGCTTTTTGGTGCAAGTAGTGCAGGAGGCCAGCCAACGCTGAGGCTTTAGCTGCAGGTTGGATAGACACTTTCTCGAGATTAGCGCGGCGAGCTGATAATGGGCCGGCGGACGTATTGTCTGCCGGCCCATTTTTGATTAAGTTATTCCCTGGGCGAGCATGGCGTCGGCTACGCGGAGGAATCCGGCGGTGTTGGCGCCTTTGACGTAGTCGGTTTTGCCAGCTTGGTCCCGTCCGTACTGAAGGCTCTTATTATGGATATCCTTCATTATAATCTTGAGCCGATCGTCTATTTCGGTGAGGCTCCATGAGGTGCGGATACTGTTTTGCGACATCTCAAGACCTGATACCGCGACACCGCCAGCATTACTGGCTTTGCCTGGGGCAAAAAGCATAGTGGATAAGTTGAAGACCTCAATGGCCTCAGGAGTAGCCGGCATATTGGCGCCTTCGGCTACTATGACGGCATCATTAGCGATAATGGTCTTGGCGGCTTGTCCGTTGAGTTCATTTTGGGTGGCGCAGGGCAGGTAAATGTTGGCTTTAACCTGCCAGGGTGGCTGGCCTGGGATGAACGTGGCGGAATCAAATTCTTTGGCATAGGCCTCGATAGAGCCGCGGCGCCCGCCTTTGAGTTGCTTGATGAATTCTAACTTCTCTTTGGTGACGCCGGCGGGGTCATGAATGTAGCCGGTGGAGTCGCTAAGGGTAAGCACCCGGGCGCCAAGTTCGATGGCTTTCTCGGCGGCATACTGAGCGACGTTGCCAGAGCCCGATATGACAATGGTTTGGCCTGGCAAGTCTTGGCCGATTTCGGCCAGCATGGCATGGACGAAATAAAGCAGCCCATAGCCAGTGGCTTCCGGCCGCAAGTTGCTGCCGCCCCACTCGGGACCCTTGCCGGTCATGGAGCCGTGAAATTCATTGGCTAGTTTTTTATACCAGCCGAATAAGTAGCCGATCTCAAGGCTGCCGACGCCGATGTCGCCGGCGGGGATGTCCTTGTCTGGCCCGATATGATTAGCCAGCTCGGTCATAAAGGCTTGGCAGAAGCGCATTATTTCGGCTTCGGATTTGCCTTTGGGGTTGAAATCGGCTCCACCTTTGGCTCCTCCGAGCGACAACCCCGTGAGACTGTTTTTAAAAACTTGCTCGAAGCCAAGGAACTTTAATATGCTCAGGTTGACGCTGGGGTGGAAGCGCAGGCCGCCTTTGTATGGTCCCAACGCGCTCGAGAATTGGACGCGGTAGCCCCGATTAACTTGAGGGATGCCGGCGTCATTTACCCAGGTGACGCGAAAGGCGAAGATGTGCTCGGGTTCGGTGAGACGTTCGAGGATTCTGGCTGCACGGATGTCCGGCCGGTTTTTTAATACTGGGCCGAGAGACCCGACCAGCTCAGTGACACTCTGAATGAACTCAGCTTGGTCTGAATTACGCCGCCGAAATTCCTTGAGGAATTCTTCGGCTTCACTATTTGCTAGAGCTGATGGCATAGTTATCCCTCTTTGACTTAAGAGCTTGCACCCACCATTCTAGTTCTATTAGTTGTTTTTTGACATCGCCATGAACGAAACCGGCTTTTGGCTGGCCGTTGTCGTCAAAGGCTGCCCAAACCTGATTGATGTGGATGTGATCGCGGGTGTTGGCTACGCTGGTTACCCGAAGCTCCGTCATTACCTGGACCAAATGCTCAATTGACCGGATGGCGCCCGCGCTACCGTAGCCCACATAGGCCGCAGCTTTGTGATTCCATTCGGCATTGACATAGTCAAGAAAATTTTTGAGGCTGCCCGGAATGGAGTGGTTGTACTCACCCGTAACGAAGACAAACCCATCGGCGCTCCCAATTTTTTCGGCAAGCTTTTGCTGCAAAGCACCATACTGGTGTTCAAGCGGTGGGATGGGTTCACTGAAGAGGGGAAGATTCTGCTCAGCCAGGTCAAACAATTCTAGCTCCATCTGGGGAGAGGTCTTTTTAGCTTCATTGAGCTACCAATCGGCTACTGTGCGGCCTATCCGATTTTGCCGAACTGTGCCTACGATTATTAGTATCTTTGGTTTAGTTGGTGCTTGTTCCATGAAAAGTGGTCTCGATTAACACTCTCTAATGTATCAATACCTACGATTTGAACAAGTACCGACTTTTTTGTGATATACTTACCACATGGTGCGTAAGACTCAATCAAAAAACATGGTTTGTCCGCCAGATATGCAAGTCATTGATGCTATTTCGGGCAAATGGACGGTTATGGTTATATATCTTCTGTCGGACAAGACCAGGCGATATAGCGAACTATATAAAGTAATCCCTGGCATTTCGCAAAAGATGTTGACCCAGACCTTAAGAAACCTTGAGCGCGACGGTATTCTGCTGCGTAAGGTATATCCGGTCGTGCCGCCGCAGGTGGAGTATTCTCTGACCCCGCTCGGCGAATCGTTAGTAGATTTACTATCGAATCTTTGTACTTGGTCAATGGAACACTATGACGAGGTCGAACAGGCGCGGCTAAGGTACCAAAGCAGCAAAAAGCAACAAACGATTTAGACGGTTTGGAGCTGGTTAGCTGCGGGAGGCTCCGCTGGTCGGAGGCCTCAGCTTAATTAATGGTATAATCGCACGTATGAAAGCCCTGCCGTCACTTCGTTCACTTCGGCGGAATCTTAGTGAAACTGTCTCTCATATACGCGAATCGCGGTTTTTTCATGACCGCTTGAGCATGCCCATGCTGGTGGTGGCGTTGGCGATTGGCGGGTTTAACGCTGTGTTTTTACTCTTTCAGGTGCCTGTAGTGCGGACTGATATGCCGATGCGGTATTCGAGCCTGTATGGCTTTGATGGGTTGGGGCCATGGTATAGCCCGTTTCTGATTGTGTTGTTTGGCCTGGGGGTTAGTGTCGTGAATGGCGTGCTGGCGTACCAGGTTTTTGACCGTAGCCGGATTGCTAGTTTTTACTTGCTGGCCGGTGCTGGAGTGGTGGCGTTGTTTTGTCTGATTATTTCTAATGCCTTTGCTACGGTGCTTCAATGAGCGAAAGCCCCATGATTCAGGATATGCGGGTTCGCTGGTTTGACCAGCATTGGTTTATCCGGTTTCTGGAGATTGTACCTGGCACCCTGACCTGGCTGGTGTTGCTGGCGCCAATCATTTTGAGTTTGTTTACGCCAGTAGCTATTGCGTATTTTATTATCGCCTTCGACCTGTATTGGATGATCAAATCGTTCCGGCTGAGTGTCAACTTGATTCGGGGTTATCGAAGGCTTAATAAAGCCAAAACTGTTGATTGGAATGAGCGTCTGAAGTGGCTCAAGGATTCGAACAAATATTTGGTTCAGGTTGAGCGTGAGCGTAAAAAGATGGTGGAGGCTCAGCCGGAATTGGCCTGGCGATTTGGTTGGCGGTCAAAAAAGTCTACACACGAATTTGACCGGTTGTCTGATGACCGTAATGTGCTTTTGCAGTTGCGCGAAAAGCAGCGCTTGCTGCTGGATCCGGACCAGCTTTATCACGCCGTGATTTTGGCTACGTACAACGAGTCGATGGATATTTTGGAGCCTTCGGTTAAGGCGTTGACAAGCGTAGACTATCCGACCAAGCAGATTATGCTGATTATTGCCTATGAGGAGCGGGGCGGTGAGCAGACGGAGCGGAATGCCCATGAGCTTATTAAGCGTTATGGTCATCACTTTGCCTTGGCTCAGGCAATTAAGCATCCGAATGGAATAGCGGGGGAGGTTATCGGCAAGGGTGGCAATATTAGTTACGCCGGCCGCAAGCTGACTGAGGAAATTCGTACTCGCGGCATACACCCCGAGCGTGTAATTGTTACAACATTTGACTCTGATCATCGGGCGTCAAAGAACTACTTTAGCTACTTGAGCTACGCATATGCGAGCGATCCTAACCGGGTGCGCAAGAGTTTTCAGCCCATTCCGATGTTTTACAACAATATTTGGGATGCGCCGGCGCCGATGCGGGTGATTGCTACGGGCAACTCGTTTTGGCTGCTGATGGAAACGATGCGGCCGCACCGGTTGCGTAATTTTGCGGCGCACGCCCAGAGTTTGGCGGCGCTGATCGCGACTGATTATTGGAGCGTCACTACCATTGTGGAGGATGGGCATCAGTTTTGGCGGACGTACTTTGTGTATGACGGTGACCATGAGGTGGTGCCGTTGTACACGCCGATTTATCAGGATGCTGTGCTGGCGGATAACTACCTCAAAACCTTCCGGGCTCAGTACAAGCAGTTGCGCCGCTGGGCTTGGGGCGCCAGTGATATACCGTTTGTGGTGCGGCACTCGATTGCTAATAAGCGTATTCCTTGGAGCAATAAGCTGGTCCAAATCGGGCGGCTGGTGGAAGGGCATTTCTCCTGGGCTACGGCTTCGATTACCCTTACAGCGGTGGCCTGGTTGCCATTGATTCTCAATCCGAAATTTTCGACCCAGACCCTGGCGCACGAGCTGCCGGTTATTACGAGCGGTATCCTCCAGGTGGCGTCAATTGGTATCATTGTGACAGTGTTTATCAGCATGATTTCTTTGCCGCCCCGACCGCCACGGTACCGCCGCATTCGCAGTTTGTGGATGGTAGCGCAGTGGGCGCTATTGCCGGTAACTTCGATTTTGTTCGGATCGCTGGCGGCCATTGATGCGCAAACCCGGCTGATGTTTGGTAAGTATCTTGAGTTTTATGTTACCGAGAAGGCAACGCGGAAATGATGTATCTGCTGGCGTTCGGCGTGGCGTTTGCTATCAGTATGCTGGCAACGCCGATTGTCCGGCGCTACGCTTTGGCGCATGGCATCATGGACCGGCCGAGTGAGGATCGTAAGATTCATAAGCAGCCGGTGGCGTACCTAGGTGGCCTGGCCATCTTCGCCGGTTTTTTGGTAGGTGTGGCTGCGTTCGTGCCGGTATCGCGCCAGCTGGTGGCGCTGGTGCTCGGCTGCATGGTCCTAGTGGTGGTCGGTGTGATTGATGACGTACGGGGATTGTCGCCGTGGACCAAGCTTGGCTGGCAATTTGTGGCGGCCGGCGTGGCATTGTCCGGGGGGATTGGCATCACTAGCCTGACTAATCCGTTTGGTGGCGTTATTGATTTGACCTGGGGCAGGTTTGGTGTGGATCTGTGGGCGCTGGATTTTCATATTACGCCTATCGGTAATGCGTTGAGCTTATTGTGGATGGTGGGGCTGGCCAACACGATTAATTTTTTGGACGGACTGGACGGGTTGGCGGGTGGTATTTCCGGGATTGCAGCTTTTATTATGTTCTTGGTGGCGGTTGGTCCGAGCGTGAACCAACCGGCGGTGGCGTTACTGGCGATTATCCTGGCCGGCGCTACCTTTGGCTGGTTGCCGTTTAATTTTTACCCGGCCCGGATATTTATGGGTGATTCGGGGGCGTATTTTTTGGGCCTGACGTTGGCTATGCTGGCGATTTATTCGGGTGCTAAGGTGGCGACGGCGGTACTGGTGCTCGGGTTCCCGATTATCGATGCCGTGTGGGCTGCTACGAGGCGTCTAGCCAAGCGTAAGTCACCGTTTAGGGCTGACCGGCAGCATTTCCATCACTTACTGTTAGATGTGGGCATGGGGCAGCGTCAGGCGGTGTTGACGCTATATGCTATTGCTTTGGCATTTGGCGTGGTGGCATTAATGATTGGCTCGTTTGCCAAGTTGATAGCCTTGATTGTGATGGTGGCCCTGATGGCCATTGCTATTGGGACGCTGGTTTGGATTAATTGGCTGCGCCGGCGCAGGGTGATTTTGAAATAATTATTTGTACTGAGGGGGTTTAGATAGCAATAATCGTTTGCGGCTATGTTTGTTGACCAGTGTGGCCAGATGGTAGAATGGTCATGTAACGAGCGAGGCATGAAAATGAAGCCAAAGTATCTTCAAGAGCTCATCAAGAACTTGCAAGAGTTTTATAAGTGCCCCTCGTGTGAAACGAACTACCATTTTGATGATATCCGGTTTTTGGGTGAAGTTGATCTGTATTGCTTCGTACAATTGTCCTGTCATAGTTGCTCGTTGCCAGTTCTGGCTACCGTGAGTATCAATGGCAAGGGCGGCGGTAAGCGCCGCAGCGACCTGAAGCAGAGCGAGGAAGCCAAGTTTGCGTCCAAGGGCGCTATCAGCGCTTCAGAGATTGCTGAGTTTCATCGCTGGGTTACCAAGTCGAAATCATTTGCAAAAAAGTCTAAATAATTTTCTATTGAGCAGGAGTATTACGCATGGAAAAGATTACACTCGCCGCTACGATCCGTTCTGTTCATGGTAAAAAGGCGGCTAAGCTCCGTGAACAAGGCAAGCTTCCGGCTGTGGCTTATGGTCACGGCTCCGAGCCGGAATCATTGACACTTGAGGCTAAGGAGGTCGAGAAGGCCTATCGTATGGCCGGCGGCAACAAGATCGTGGCGCTGAAGGTGGGTGAGGGCCGGGCCAAGAATGTACTGATGACTGATGTGCAGCGTGAGCCCGTTAAGGGTGGCCTGACGCACGTGGACTTCTATCTGGTACGCATGGATGAGGAGCTAAAAGCTGAGGTTCCACTGCATTATGTGGGCGAGTCGACAGCGGTTTACCAGGGCGAAGGTACGCTGGTAAAGAACCTGGAAATAATCGAGGTGGAATGTCTGCCAGGTGACTTGCCAGAATCGCTGGAGGTTGATATCTCAGTGCTGGATGACTTTGAGAAGACCATCACTGTGGCTGATTTGAAAGTGCCTCAGGGGGTGAAGCTGACCATTGAGGACGTCGAGACCTTGGTGGCGAAGGTAGAGCCGCCACGTAGTGACGAGGAGATGGCTGAGCTGGATGAGGCCGTGGGCGAGGAAGTGCCGGAAGGCGCCCGTGATGATGAGCCAATTGTGGTATCTGAAGAAAACGAGGGCGATAAGGACCGCCGCGACAAAAAGTAACATACTCTAGTGTGAATACGGGAAACCGGGCCAATCGGCCCGGTTTTTTGGCTTGCTGCGAGCATTGGAGTATACTGGGGCCTATTCTGACCAACTCGTTCGTGGAAGGATAGGGTAACCGTGAATACCGACCCGAGTTCAGATGCACCTAAAACCAAGACAACCTGCGGGCAGGAATATTTTCTGGGCAGGCCCGAGAAAGGTCTGGCCCGGGATCTGAGGGCGGCTCAGGACTCGTGGGACGGTTTCTGGTACCTGCTGCGTAATTGCCGGCCGGTGCGGTATCAGTTGGGCTTGGGCGCGCTGTTGGCAGCCGGCGGTTTGATAGCCGGTTTCGGGCCGCTTAACTGGGTTATCTTTCTCCTATTGGTCTTTTGGGGTTGGTATGCGGAGTCGCAGAATACGACCCAGGAGGCAATTTGCGATTGGATCGTTGAGAACCGGTTCAATCTTGGCATTAGACGCATAAAGCATTTGGCGGCCGGTGGGGTGTTTATTGTGTTTCTGGCGACCGTGGTTATTTATCCGATTCTTATCGTGTATCCGCAGTTGGGTGGGTAAGGCGACAGGTTCGATTTGACCGGTCTGTGGGTAATCCTGCAGACCGGTATTTTTAATATGGCTGCCGGTTACTGGTACTTTTTTAGCTCCTTCTTGAGCTGGGCGTCGTTGGCCAGGTCGGTTTGGTAGGAGAGGTAGCGCAGGAAGGCAGCAGTGTTGAAGTGCTTGAGGGTGATGAGAACAACGCGGGCGATGGCTTGGGTGGTGAGCTCGCGCTGCTTGGTGTCGAGCAGTTTGGCCTCGATGGTATCGGTGATAGCATCGACGGTGGTTTCCTTGGCGGGGATGGAGAGAAAGGCGCCATAGATGCCTGAGTAGAGTTTGGCGCGGGAGTAACGTTGTTTTTTGCCAGATTTTTTGACGATCTTGAGGAAGCCGAGGTCCGGGGCTTCGTAGGTAGTGAATGACTCGTGGCAGCTGGTGCAGCGGCGGCGACGCCAGATTTGGGTGCCAAACCTGGTATCACGGGAATTATAAACTTCGGTGGTGGTTTCACGACAAAACGGACATTTCATGACAACATCTTGTCATATGACTATTAATTTGGCCAGTGGAAAACTGAGGCGATATTGGGGGATAAGTGCCGAAACGTGGCTATATCCATGGCATTTATTGACATGTTCCGATTTTTAGTGTATCATTGCCAAGTTCTAAGTTCATTCACAGTTTTAGCCTACTCATGTTAAGGAGGGGGTCGTGACTAGGTCACGCCGCAGCACCGGGTCTTTGACCGTGGTGCTTTTGTGTACTCTGGTGTTGTCGATGCTAGTGCCAGGTATTGCGACAGCTGCACCAAGCCCGTTTGGGAATGGGGCGGCATGGAGTGTGCCGGTGCGGCACTGGGCTGCTTTGGCGCCTCAGCCGAATGGCGGTGTGGTGGTGAACACGGCCATCTCTAGTGGTGGGGTGCCGAGTGGTGGTGATGCTGTGGTCGGTATTAATGCGACTGGGACAGCTAGTTGGAATGTCGGCTATCAGGACCAGGACTACATTGGTCCGGGTCCGGTAGTGGACGCTTCGGGTAACACCTACCGGGTCCAGAACCCCGGCACCGGCCAAGCCCGGCTGATTGCAGCGAGCGGCTCAGGCGAGAAGTGGAGTAAGCCACTGCCTGATGGTGTCGATTACCAACTGGCAGTCGGAGCTAACGGCCAGGTTTATAGTACGGTTGGTAGTACGCTATACGGCTACGACGCTAGTGACGGTCACGAACTGTTTGCTGGTGTCTTGCTTAATGGGTTTGCCTACGGCAGTAGCGACAAGCTGCTGGCTTATGACCGTGGACTGGTGGCCTATAGTGGTTCGGGCCGTGTGTGGTACATCGGATACGACGGCCGGCTTGCCGGCGGACCGTTCACAGCTTCACCGGCTCCGGTTGACTCCGTGGGCCGGGATGTTGCGGCTTCGGCCACAGGTGAGTTGTTCGTCGTGTGGTACACGCAGACGCTCACACCAGAGGGCTGTTTGGATGCCAATGGCGACACCATGCTGACCAAGTTTGGTCCGGCCGGTGTAGCTTGGACCAAGACATTGCCCCACGTCACCCGCTGTAACTATGGCGGGCCATACGTGGCAGCTACCCCCAATGGGGGTGCTGTGGTTGTCAGCCACGTATCTAGCGGTGCGGATGTCCAGTATGTTGATGGTTCAGGGCAGCCTGGCTGGCATAAGGCAATTGCTGCACCTCCGGATACCTTTGTGCGTACCGTTGAATCAGTCCATGTGGATGGCACCGGTCATGTTATAGTTCCCATCACCTTCGGTTTCGACTGCAACTTGTGGTCGGATAGCTGTTTGGGTGTTCAGGTGTCACACCTGGCTGCCGACGGATCGCTTCAGAGCCCGATCATTCTTAAAGGTGACAGTTCTGCAAACCAGCAGAGCTGGAGCCAGTCGGGTCTAAGGGGTCTCACGCTGGTGCCTGGAAAGGCGGTTTTGTCACTCCTGCATAAGGACGGTGGCATCGCAACCGGATCAGGCAGCTACAGCGTAGATGCGTTTAACGTGCCCGGTTTGACCGGGGAGTACCCGCAGACGGTGCTGTGGAAGGGCACCGGAGGAGGCACTACGCCACCACCAGTTCCGCCGAGTCCGAGCAACCCAGCTTATGTGGCATTGGGTGACTCGTACTCATCCGGTGAAGGTGCACCTGCTAAAGGTGGCTACCTAAAGGGGACGAACTCTCCCGACAATCGATGCCACCGCTCCAATGCAGCTTATGGTCCACTAATCTCAAGTAAGATTAGTGCCAAGCGGTTCAGTTTCCATGCATGCAGCGGGGCTATTGTGAAGGATTTTTTCACCCCTTACCCCACTAACCATATCGACAAGTATAGGCGGCCGATAAACCCTGGCGAAGGCAGTGCACAGCTTGACTGGCTAGGTCCAGACGTCAAAGTTGTTACTTTGACCATTGGTGGCAACAATGTCCATTTTGGCGATGTCCTAGAATACTGTTCGCTTCGAGGGCTACTAGACAAGACTTGCCAAGACGTATGGGGCTCCGCTGTCGAGAGCGCTCTCTCGAGTTTGGCCACGGGTACAAATCAACATACAGGTCATGACAACCTGCCCGATTTGTTTTACCAGATTCGACAGAAAGCACCTAACGCAAAGGTGTTCGTAGTAGGCTACCCGCGATTTTTCGCGCCTAACCGATTCACCCACTGTAGTACGGGTATTCAGCAGCGCTTTTTTGACCCAAGGGACATGGTGTGGATCAATAGTGTAATTGCCGACCTCAATCGCACACTTGAAAAGGCGGCTAGGAGCGCGGGCTTCACCTACGTTGATGTGTACGACGCGTTTGCGAGGCATGAGCTTTGCACTCGTGATCCTTGGCTCAACTCTGCCAAACTGCCAAAAGCAGAGAGTTTCCATCCAAACGTATCTGGGCAGGAGGCGATAGCTAAGCGAGTCTTGCAGGCTGTTCGAGCAAGGGATTAGTAAGTGCGGCCATCGGGGTTATACTCCCGATGGCCGCTTTTTTAAAATTCGCCTATAATGCTTATATGAAATCATCTACATATTTAGAGCTTGTTCTGCTTGGTATTATTCTTTTGGGTGGTGCTGTTTCGCTTGGTTTGGGTCTGACGCGATTCCAGAAGACAAAGACTCTACGGTGGAGGCCGTTCGCTTTATTAATGCTATCATTTCTGCTTTTGATAGCTGCGTTTTATTATTACCAATATATTTGGCTAAACTCTTAAATCTTTGAAAGAATAGTTATTATTGGGCAATGAAGTCACGTGGCCAAATAAACAAAATGAGGCCTGCGACATAGTACGCAAGCCACACCAAAAAGGGTCCGGCAGCGACAATGAAGCAGACATATGCCAGAGGCCGTAAATGCGGGTCAAGGCTCTTGTTTTTTGTCGCCTGCAACACATAAAGTCCGGCGAGTAGCCAGCCGATTACCCAAAGGCCAATGTAAATATCGGTCATAACATTAGCTTGTCAGAGCTGAAAGGATAGCGCAAGCTCTAAGTCAAGACACAAGTGGTCTATTGCGGCATTAATTCTTGGTCTAGCTCCGACTGGTTGGCTCTATGTACCAATTTTTCTTTAAGACTAAATTGTTACCCTCCTTCTAAGCAGTAGATTAGTCGATGTTTGTCGGGTGCCTCTGGCATGCTTATAATGGGAAACTAAATACTCATGTTGAGAAAGGATCTATATGCCTCACGATGCTAGTGAGAGACAGAATCACTTATCTGCGCTGACTGAGCCAAGCTCGGCCAACGGCCGGGTGATCGTGGTAGTGGGGCCGCCGAACTCGGGTAAAGGGACCCAGACGCGCATGCTAGCTGAGCATTTCGGAGCGGTTTATTTTTCGGTAGGGGACTTGATCCGGACGGAAAATGACCCTCGTATCATGGCGGTTCATGACAGTGGTGCCCTGATCTCGTCCGATGATGTCCGGAGATTACTGAAAACCAAACTGGAAAGCATTCCCGTGGAGCAGACGATTGTATTTGATGGAGCAAAGAAGCTGGAGGAAGCCCGATGGCTGGTTGATGTATTGCCTGGCATGGGGCGTTATCTTGAGCGCGTGGTTCTCTTGCATATTAGCGAGCAAGAGTCTCGAAACCGGAGCTCGGACCGGGGGCGGGCGGATGATGCTCACCACCTGCAGGATGAGCGGTGGAGATTTTATTACAAGGATGTTGTGCCCGCTATTAAGTTCTACTCAGAGCTTGGTGTGCTACTGGAAGTTGACGCTGAGGGAACGACTCAGGAGGTGGCAGACCGGGTTTGGGAGGCTTTGGGGATCAAGCGCTAACTTGCTCATGCTTGTGTTCGGTATTCGTTCGGTATAAACTCATCTTTAGAAAGGGGCCGAGGATGAGTGAGGAATTCAACGAAAAGGTGAACGTGGTGGCATCATTCGTGATGACTCCGCAGCGCACCGTTCGGATTACTCCGCATGCAATGGGCTGGAGAGGGAAGCGGTATAAGCTTGCTACCATGGGTCTTTACCATCCGGCGCGGCGGGGGGTGAAGCGGGTGCATATCTTTGAATTTACCTGTGATGATACCAAATTCCGGGTGGAGCTTGATCCGGATTCGCTTGAGTGGACACTCAAGGAGGTCTTTTATGGTTGAGTTGCGAATTAACCCGGCTTCGCCCGAGATCATGCACATTGACCTTAACTCGGCCTTTGCCATGACGGAGCAGCAGGCCAATTCGCTATTGCGCGGCAAGCCGGTGGGCGTTACCAACCGGATTAATGATTATGCAATTTGTCTGACCGCGTCGTATGAGGCTAAGCGGCTGGGTATAAACCTGGGGACGCGGCTGCGGGAGGCGCGCCAGCTGGCGCCGAACTTTGTGATGCTCGAAAGTGACGCGCCCAAGTACCAGTACGTTCATAACCAGATGAAAGCCATCTTCCAGAGCTATTCGCCGACGGCTTATATGAAAAGTATCGACGAAGGGATCATCGATTTTACGGGTATGCGGGGTTTGTTGAAGGGACGGAGTCTGGAAGATATCGGCTATGAGGTTAAGCAGCGGGTTCGTGATGAGGTTGGAGACTACATGACTGTTAATGTCGGCATTGGTCAAAACCGCTGGCTGGCAAAGGTGGCGGCTGGGTTTATGAAGCCCGACGGCCTTTACGTTATAGGTCCTGATAACCTAGAGGCTACCTATGGCTTTATGCGGTTGACTGAGTTGCCGTATATCAAGAATAAAATGCGGGTGCGTTTGGCGGATGCGGGCATATATACACCGCTGGAGTTTTTGCAAGCGCCGGAACATGTCCTGACCAAGCAAGTATATAAAAGTATTAACGGCCACCACTGGTATTTGAAGCTGCGGGGTTACGAGACGGAGGTGGAGTATGGTATTCGTACAGTGGGGCGTAACTACGTGTTGGAGCACCGTACTTCGGATCCCGAGGAGATATCAACGCTTTTGTACAAGGCCTGTGCTAAGGTGGCCCGGCGTCTTCGAAAAAACAACCTGGTGGCTCGAGGTCTTATGCTTAATTTTAGCTACGTTGAAAGTCCGCAGGAGAGCGAACCGGGGCATTATCAGCCGCGCTACGGATCGCGCTATGGGTCACACTACGGCTGGTTCGAGCGTAAGATGTACAAAACCGCCGTTCGTCGGGCCGATCAGCTGTATTGGCGGGCTCTTGACCTGTTTGGGCGTAGCCCAGAGGGCTTAACGCTAGCGACACTTGTTATTACTTCGTACGCGCTTGAGCCCGCTAAGACTGAGCAGTTGGCTCTCTATGACAGTGAGGATGTCCGCTTGGACCGGATTGAGCATGCTATGAACCTGGTTAATGACAAGTATGGCGAACTGACGCTTCAGCCGGTGGCTATTTTGAAGTCCAAGAACCCGATGAAGGATAAGATTCCGTTTGGGACAATAAGGTATTTTAATTAGCTCTGTTGCTTCGGGTTATTTACACGCTTGTGAAGCGAACGGGGGGAGCTCTTCTTTGGTGCCACTCGCGACCGCAAGAGGCCAGGTAGGACCTGGCCTCTTGTCGCTTTGAATTTTGGGTAATATGACCTAGGCTGTGGCGGTCATGCCGGCCATTTCTTCTTTGGCGGCAACCTCGGCCTTTTCCTGGCGCTCTTCTAGCTTGGTCTTGAGCCACTTGGTGAGACCCCAGGACTGTTTGATGATCCCGACGTACTCGTTGATGAGATCAACGCTAGCACCAAGGTCCTTGGCGGCTTCTAAGTGCTTCTGAGTGACTTCGGCTTCCCGGCGGGCGCCGGCTAGGGCATCTAGCTTGAGACGGTAGCTAAAGAGCCGATGGGTCTCCATGATGTAGTGGGAGACAGCTGCGCTTGAGCGGCGCAGGTCATTGCCCAGGCCATAGAACTGGTCGGCGGGGAAGGTCTTAACCAGCTCGTAAACCTGGTCCTCCAGCCCGCGGGCTGATTTGTAAATACGTAATTGTTCGACGGATTCCGCCATAATGTTACTCCTTTCGCTCGCAGACCTAATCTAAAACTGCGAGACGACTACCTTAAATGTGTAATGTTCTCACCTCATGCAGGTAATATACCGAACTAATACCGAACAGTCAAGCCCCAAAAAACCCGCTGGTAAAAGCGGGTTTGGCCTAGCTCGTTTCGTTATCTAGAGCGTGTAATTTTGCTTCTTCTTGAATGCTTGGTGTTGGCTCACCAACGTCTCCAAGTGAGTCCCGGGCTATTTCTGAAACTTGCTCGTCACTGAGACCTTGAAACTCGTTGTAGTCGATGGTCTCGTGTTCGTCCAGGATATCGGTACTGATGTCGTTCAAAGGATCAGTCTCAGTCCGGCGGGGGATTTCCATGTAGAAGATCTCGTAATCTTCTAAGTTGCTTTCATTTGTCATCCACAACCTCTCAAATGATTTACCCTCAATTTAGGTGGGAGTAGTGCTTAATCGTTGAAACACGAGTGTAAATATAACGGCGTCCAACAGCCATGTCAAAACCCCATTCCCCCAAATATTGTCCGTAACCTGCTGAGCTGTTTTGGAATAAATGCCACCTAAGCTCCAGATAGGCATGTTAACTGAGTTCTTCTTGGTAAAACATGAACCCAAGCTTTATTTGCAGGGCGTCGTCGAAATGGCGGGGGTCAAGACTTATGAGCTTCTTGGTTTTATCGAGGCGGTAAATGAGCGTGTTGCGGTGAATGTGAAGCTTTTCGGCGGCTTCGGTCAGATTGAGGCCGCTGGCCAAAAAGGCTTGGACGGTTTTGTAGAGCTGCTCATCGCGCAGGAGGGGAGACAGTATTTGGTGGGCTAACTCGGCTTTGCGGTCCTGGCTGGTATTGGCTAGCGTGATGAACATGCCGACGCGCTTGATGTGGTAGACACGGCCGGTGCCCCAGACTTTGCTACCGACATCTAGTGCCAGCTTGGCGTCTTGAAAGCTTTTGCGCAGACCTCGCAGATCCGGATAGTACTGACCGACACCAATGGTGATGGTGTGGGGGAGCTCCAGTTTGTGCAGGAGGTCGTTGACGTAGTCGGCCTTCTCGCTGAGGAAGCGGATGGTGTTGAAGGTGGTAAGACTTTCGCCGCCAATACCCTTGAGCAGGACAAATAGATCGTTGCCTAGATAGGCTACAAGGTTATCTCCGGAGCCGGGGAAGCCGTCGCGGACGTGAGCGGAGATTTTTTCGGTTACCATGTCGAGCTGCAGTTGCTGTTCTTCGGCCGACAGGTTGGCGTGTCCGGCCCGGACTTGTTCTTCAAGCCCGTTCAGATGAATCAGGATAACGGCTTGGGGTGTGCGGAGGTTGAGCTGCAATATGTCGGACTGGCGGTAGATGGCGTCGACGTTGACTGAGGGGGCGGTGAGCGCTTCGTGGATGAAGTCGGAGCGGACGCGCTCGGCTGACTGGATTTTGTCGAGCAGGAAATGCTGGTACACGATAACCTCGGCCAGGCCTTGCAGTAGTGTCATGGCTTCCTGGGTGATGGGGCCGGAATCAAGCGGGAGGCCGAAGACGGCGATGGTCTGGTCTTCGTACACGAACGGCCACCATTTGGTTCGGCGGTCATGGAACTCGGCGGTGGTGGCGTGACCGGTTTGAGCGGTGGAGAGTGCTTCGGGTACAAAGACGCGTTGCAGGCCGGTGTTGCTGGCGAGCAATTGTCCGGCCAGGTCGGTGAGGAGGATGTCGCGCTTAAGAATTGAGTGCGCTTTATCTACAATCTGTTTGGCTAGCGTGGCGTTAAGCAGCACGGGATGGCTCCACGAAGCGGTTGTATAGGATTGCTAGCTTGATCTGGACGGCGTCGTCGAAGACGCGCGGGTCGAGGCCAAGAGTTTCGGTGATGCGGTCGAGGCGGTATACCAGGGTGTTGCGGTGAATGCTAAGACGTTCGGCGGTGCGGGTTAAGCTCATGTCGAAGGCGAAAAAGGCCTCGAGTGTTTGAATGATTTCGCGGTTTTCGCCCAATCGCTCCAGAAGCTCGCGGCTGAAGTAGATGTTGGACTCATCGACGCCGGACAGGAGCGGGGCGACGACGCCGAAGTCATCGATGTGGTAAATACGGTCCTGATCCCAGGTTTGGGCACCCAGCTCGATGGCCGAAACAGCTTCGTGGTAACTTTGGCGCAGGCCCTCGAGGCCCGGGTGGTAGTTACCGACACCAACGGTGCTGGGTAGCTTGAGCTCGCTTTTGAGGATGCCGTAAATGGCGTTGAGGCTCTTTTTGAAATTGTCCAAGCCGGTAGCCAACTCGGCGCCGTCATCGGTGAGGAGGTCTTTGAGGATGCAGAACGAGGTGCCGCCCAGATAGCTAACGATATTCTCGCGGCTGGAAGTGTAGAACGAGTCCAGGGCCCGGTTGATGCCGAACTTGTAGCGTGTCAGGCGGATTTCGCGATCATTGCTGGGGTCCCGGTAGCGCGATACCAGCGTGGGGTCGTCAATCTGGATGACGATAGCGATGCGCGGACGCTCCAGCTCGATGTCGAACAGGCGGGCCTCGGCGGCTAATAGCGGCCAATCGGGTTGGGGCTGATTGAGTAGGTCGTAGATGAACTTGTCGAGGCGCTCGTCCTGGCGGGGGATTTGCTCGAGCACGAGACTTTGGTGCATGACTAGCTCGGCAATGCTGCGGATGAGTGGGGCGATTTCGGCGTGGTTGGGCATTTCGTGCTCCAGGACAACGTAGCCTACGACATTGCCCCCGTAGGAGAAGGGAATAGCCCAAGGGGTCTTGGTGAGATCCACCGATCCGGAGACGAGCGCCGGCGTGGCGGATAGGCGCTGACCGTTGGCATCAAGAACCCGGAGCTGCTGGCTGACAAGGGCACTAACCTTAGCGCGTATCTTATCGGCGATTTGCTGACTGAGCATAAACTCAAACCTCTTAAGCTGGCACTTTATACAACTATTGTAACATTACTTTGCTTTAGCCTTATGAGGCAAGCAGCACCTTTATCTGGGAGACTGACAGTTTTGCTGGATGGGGAGCAAAAACAGAAGTAGCCCAGGTTGAATGGGTAGAGATGGTTGTTAGGGGCCGGAGCGGGCCGGCTTACACGGGTGGGTAAGTAAAACCGCTCTGGTGGGCAATACAGGACTCGAACCTGTGGCCTCTTGAATGTGAATCAAGCGCTCTAACCAACTGAGCTAATTGCCCCCAATTGAAGGGTATGGAACCAGCTGATAATAGCTTATTTTGAGCTCAAAGAAAAGGAGAGGTCCGGCAGGCGTAGTTGCTTGCCGGACCGAAAGGGGCTAGGTGGTGGCCTGGGAATCAGCCTGTTGCTGGCGCCAATATTCGTTCCACTGGCGAGTGGCGCCGTGCTGTTCCAGGCTGGCCTCTTCGGCTTGTTCGAGCGCCAGACCGAGGTTGTGCCGCATACCATGGACGATGAGGTGTGCGCTGCCGATCGTTTTGAATTCGTAACGGCCGGTTACCTGGATTGGATGTTTAGCTCCATCTATCTCGAGTCCAAACCCGTATTCGAGGACGTAGTCGATCCCGAGGTGGGTGGAGTGCCGAACAATGGTGAGTGTAAATTGTCCGATACAGGCGTTGACTTCGCCGAGGGTGTCCTGGAAGGCTTCGAGGATCTCAAGTGCGAATGAGCGCTCTGCTTTAGCGAGCTGAGCCTTCTTCCTGGGGTGCTCAGGGCGATCTTCGGCACGGATGGTGAGCGTGTGCATGTCGTAACTCATCTCTGTCGGTACAATGTCAGGTTGGCAATAGACTATTCCCCGGGGTCCTTGCCTATTTCACGAATACTATCGATGAGCGGATCGCCGGTAGGTTGCGATCGAAAGCGCCGGGCGCGCTCGACTTGGTCGTCGGTCTCCTGGACCTCGGTGAGGTCTACCGGCTCTTCTTCACCGTTCTCTCCATTTGTAATCATTCGGTTCTCCTGGAGGTGTATCGGAGCTTATTCCGCTGTTAAGCCTGAGCTTAACGTAATATACATTGATACATCTTATGCATTCTGTCAAATATATAAGATGTGGTAGCTTGCTGAACTGGTGCTTTTGCGCTATAGTTTTGCCTTGTAAACATGGGTTCTTAGCTCAGTTGGTTAGAGCGCTTCCTTGACGTGGAAGAGGTCAGAGGTTCGAATCCTCTAGGACCCACCAGAATTTATGACAACACCCCGACAATCGTTGATTGTCGGGGTGTTTGGTTGGGGGCGGAGTAGTTATGCGACAAGCCGGTTTTCCTGGCAGATAGCGTAATACTCCTCAAGCACGGCCTTGGTGATTTTGCGGCCGGCGGCGTAGGCCTTGAGGCTGATGAGGTAGGCTGATACGTACTCCCGCCGAACTGAACACAGGCCGGCAGGTGTGCGGACGTAGAACGGCAACAGACCAAGCCGGCTCCAGTTGTTGAACTGACTTTGTACAACCCCTAAGAACCTGATGGCTTTTGCGGCTGGCCATAGCTGCTTGGCCCCAGCCGGCTGGGTGTAAATCGGACTAAGCCACTCGAACCCGGGTGTGATCGTCTGGAAGTGCTGTACGAGGGCCATAATATCTTCCGTTACATACTGCGGACGTTCTCCGATGAGCACGGTCCTGACCGACCCTAGTACCTTCCAGCGGAAGAGTCTCTGCATGGACACGCTCAACAGCTTAGCTGCGACTGGTGCCGGCAGACTGGCAGCTTTTAATTTGGCCTGTTCCTCGGCAATAGCGAGAACTTCTCTGGGGTTGGCTCTCATGTTGCCGTTAAGATGATTGGCAGTACTTAGCTGTCCTTTACTGGCGCGCTTACGGACGGTAGTGGGGCATACTCCTAGGCTGGCGGCTGCTTCGTATACCGTGAAGCCATCTGCTAGCGTCTTTAGCTTGACGATGTCGCTGCGAACGCATAGCTGGGTGCGCCAGAATGTGACGCTTCTGATCCAGCCTCGGTTTCTCCAGAGCGATATCGTATTGCTGTGATAACCAAGTAGCTTGGCGGCTTCCTTAGTATTTAGAACTTGACCGTGCCGGCGCAGTTCATTGATTTGCTGCTCGGTTTGCTGGCGAGAGATGGTTCCCGTGTTGTATTCCCAGACCAGCTTGTATAGGAGGACGAAGTCGCGGGTGACCGGGATGCCGTTGGTAGCTTCGGCTAATCCGTCCACAAATGACCGTGGATAGGCGATGCGCCCGTCTATCTTTGTGCAGGGTAGGGCGCTGGCCCGGTGGTGTTTGCGGATACCTGACTTGGATAGCTTTAGGGTTCTAGCGGTTTGGGGTGTGTTTAGGAACCCATCCATATTAGCCTCATTTCGAAGGTGCGCTGGCGTGAGATTGGTGGGGATTATACGCAGTTATGCTTGTTTGGCCAACCCGGTTGTATATGCTTGTGGTCCTCGAGCGCTAACGATGAATCCTCTGCCTTGGCAAGCAAAGTAGTAACGCTGGACGACAGCCTTGGTGATCTTGTTGCTGCCGGCGTGAGCTTTGAGACCAACTATGTAGGCTTTAACGTATTGCCGCTGAACGGCGGCCAGGCCTTCCGGTGTGCGGACATAGAAGGGAACAAGGGCCTGCTTACTCCAGCTGTGGAGCTGGCTGATCGGGACCTCCAGATGGCCGGCTGTTTGTCCCATGCACCAGAGCTGGTCAGGCTGCCCTGATCCTACCGAGAGAGTGCTAAGCCATTCAAAGCCAGGCGTGATCGTCTGGAAGCGCTGGGCTATTACCATAATCTCGTCAGTCCGGTAAATTCGCCGTGGCCAAGTTGATGTAGGATTGAGCACGCCTCTTGAGGTCCAATAGAAGATGGAATTGACCGGTACGCCCAGTACATCGGCTACGGCTTTTGCTGACATGGTGTTGGTAGTAACCTTGGCTTGGTGCGCCGCTAAGGCTTGAATCTCTGCCGTATCAGCTCTGAGACTGCCGCTGGGAGTTTCGACGACATTGAGCTGGCCGGTTCGGATGCGATAGCGCACAGCGTCATGGTTGATTCCCAGCATGGAGGCCATTTCGTACTCGGTCGGTTGATCGAGGAGGGCTTTTAGCCGCTCGATCTCTTGCCGCAGGCTTAGCTTCCAACGTCCGATTCTGACGCTCCGGACCCAGCCCCGAGTTCTCCAGGCACTGATAGTGCTGCTATTGTAACCAACTAACCGAGCGGTTTCCAGATCTGTTAGCACAACACGCTCCTGTCGTAGGCGGCGTATTTTGGCCAACGATTCTTGGCGCGATATGACCCCGGTGTCCCGTTGCCAGGCGATCAGGAACAACCTGGCAAAGTTTCGGGAGAATGGGAGGCCGTTGTTGGCCGTGGCCAGCCCTTTCACAAATGACCTAGGGTATGTACGCCTGTCTCTCCAGTCATAGACATAGGGTAAAACATCAGCAGTGCCTAGCTTAGTAATCGCTTTCGGCGCTAGGCCTAGAATTCTAGCTACTTCAGCCCGAGATATATTCTCGCTCATTTTATGCCCCCTTTTTGAAGGTGCGCTCGGGGTGAGATTGCCAAGATTATACTTGGCTAGCGTCATTGATCCAAGGGTGGGTTCTCTTAACGTGTATGGCGAGAAAAAGGTCCACGTATACGGTTTAATGCAGAAGCTGGCCGCAGGATATTTATACATGCCGAAAGGCGCTTCCGATTTCACCCAACCACCTCTGGTGGGAGATCGTCGACCTCGGTGCTAACCGAAACACCGCATCTGACCAGGTGTTAAACCATGGGTCAAGCGGAACGGCAGCTGATTGCTCAGTGTGGTGAGTAGATACATTGTTTATCATTGATTTATTATGTATTTATACTATTATATATACGACTCGTAGAATGAGGATTTTTGCGAGGTACTTGGCAACCAGACCTACCCAAAGGATGAACTGTGCCTGAGCGGAAGTATGAGCTGAGTTTCAACACCGCTGTTACGGCTATCATCGACGAGAACGGGGTGGTTGATGGGGAGGCGCATTGCCTGAAAGTGGCGCCATTGCGGGCCAAAATTATGCAAATTGATGGTATTGATGATTGCATAATTGAGCGTTATGGCATTAATCTGTGGTATCAAAGTATTGTTATCACTCCCGAGGCGCTTCTCGCTGCTATCAGTGAGATCATAGAGACGACTGTTGAGCGGGAGGATTTGTTCCCGCTGCGTGGTGATAAGATACCGAGAGTGATCCATACCTCAAGTGGCGCGAAGGTTCGTCCGCGACCTCCCGTATACAGACCCCCAGCACGGCGCAAGAAGAGAGAGCCGTCCATGTTCGATCTCTTTGACCCCCGGGGCTCTGCATTTGATCCCCGCGGGTGGTTTTGACCCAAGGTTACTAAGAATTTGCAGTATGAGGTTTTGGCCTCGTAGGGATGAGAAACTGGGATGTGAATCCGCAGTTTCTCATCCCTTTTTTATTTTTGAAATAAATTTGGTATCATTGGCCTAGTTCGATAGAGCTGTGACCGGGATTCACCGACCCGCGAGCTCCGCTGCCGGTGGCGCACACCGGCTCCAATGAGAGCCCTGGAGTTTGATACAGGGAAGTCTGGTGGAACCGCCCGTGATCTATGTGACACGGGTCCAGACGCGCTAAGTGAGGCGCGTTTTTTGCGTTTTAAGGAGTATCATGATTGATTTGAAAGAGATCCAGGATAGGGCTTGGGCCAATAAGGTGGCTAAGGGTTTTAATACAACTAACGTTGAGCGAGAGTTCAACTATACCTATGCTGAGCTGGCGGAGGTATTTGAATCCTATCGTAAGCAAAAAGGTGACGCCGGCGAGGAATTGGCTGACGTGGTGTTGTTTGTGTTGAGTCTGGCCAAGATGCTCGGGGTCGAGGACTTGGAGCGGGAGATCTTGAGGAAGTTGGATAAGAATGATGCCCGGGAGTATCAGCGGGTGGGTGAGCATAATGTGCAGGTACAAACGTCTGACCCAGATGACTCCCGTTCGAATGTGAATCCGGGGCGGTCGCGGCTGAATTCAGCGCAGCATGGAGGGCTGGCGGCAGGCCAGCATCAAGAGGGGCACGGGCACGGAGAGCAGTCAAACCATCACCATGGAGGTCATCATGAGTAAGCTAGGCGATCAAGACCAGCAATTATATGCCATGCGACACTCGCTGGCGCATATTATGGCCACGGCGATCGAGCAATTATACCCAAAAGTAAAGTTTGGCATTGGGCCGGTGGTGGAGAACGGGTTTTACTATGACGTTGATGTGCCGGAGCGACTGGGTGAGGAAGATCTGGCCAAAATAGAGTCAAAGATGCACGAGGTAATTAAGGCGAACTACAAATTTGAACACTCGAATATGGAGCTTGATGAAGCCATAAATTACTTTGACGCTAGGGACCAGACCTACAAGTTGGATCTTCTGAATGACTTGAAAAAACATGGCACAACGGTGGCCAAAGATATTGACCGGAGCCAGTTGGGATTGGGTTCGAGCGCCAAAGTGGACGAGGTTTCGATCTACACAGACGGGCCGTTTACCGATCTTTGCCGGGGTCCGCATGTGGAGTCGACTGGGGAGGTGGGCGCTTTTAAATTGATGCGTGTATCTGGGGCCTACTGGCGCGGTGATGAAAAGAACGCTCAGTTGCAACGCATATATGGTGTAGGATTTACAACAAAAGACGAGCTAAAAAAGCACTTAGAGCTATTGGCGGAGGCTGAGAAGCGCGATCACCGGAAGATTGGCCGGGATATGGACTTGTTTGTGTTTTCGGATTTGGTGGGTGGGGGCTTGCCGCTGTATACACCTCGGGGAACGGTGATTCGAGAGGGATTGAATAACTACGTGCAGGAACTGCGGCAGACGATTGGCGGCGGGTTTCAGGCGGTAACGATTCCGCATATCACTAAGAAAGACTTGTACGAGAAGAGTGGTCACTGGAAGAAATTTTCGGAAGAGCTATTTAAGATTAAGACGCGTGAGGGACATTTATTTGCCATGAAGCCGATGAGCTGCCCTCATCACACTCAGATCTATGCTTCGCAGCCGCGGAGTTATCGGGACCTGCCGATTCGCTACCGGGAGACGACGATGGTGTACCGGGATGAGCAGAGCGGGGAGCTGAGCGGGTTGACCCGGGTGCGCTCGATTACGCAGGACGACGCGCATGTGTTTGCCCGGGCGCAGCAGGTGGAGGGCGAGATTGACCGGTTGTGGAATGTGGTTGAGGCGTTTAACAAGACGTTTGGTAATGAGCTGAAGATCCGGTTTAGCCGGCATGATCCTGACCATATGGAAGCATATAGCGGCTCGAAGGAGCAGTGGCAAGCGGCAGAAAAGCAGATTAAGGCTGTGATTGAGGCCAAGGGCGTGGAGTATATGGATGGGTTGGGTGAGGCGGCATTTTATGGGCCGAAGATTGATTTTATGGCGCGGGATGTGTTTGGCCGGGAGTTTCAGGCGGCGACAATCCAGCTTGATTTTGGCCAGCCGGAGGGACTTGATCTGACCTGCACCAGTGAGGCCGGGGAGCGGGAGCGGATTGTGATGATGCACTGCGCTGTGATGGGCTCGATTGAGCGGTTTTTGGTGCAGCTGATTGAGCAGACTGCCGGGGCGTTTCCGTTGTGGCTGGCGCCGGAGCAGGTGAGGCTGGCGCCGATCAATGACACCGAGGAGATTATTGCTTATACCGAGCAATTGCGGAGTGAGTTTGAGACTCTGGGTCTGCGGGTGTCGGTTGATGCCAGTGCAGAGAGTGTGGGCAAGAAGATCCGGGCGGCGGGTCTGGCCAAGGTACCGTACACGCTGGTGATCGGTGAGAAGGAGCGGGAGAGTGGGCAGGTGAGTCCGCGGTTGCGTCAGGGCCACGGTGAATTTGCGGGCGGATTGAGTGTGGAAGACTTTGCAGCGGCGCTGGAGCGCGAGGTGAGTGAACGGGCACCGAAGAGCGTACTATAATAGCGTTGTCCGTGGATGGTTGCCCGGTGAAAGCAAGGAGTTCACATGTCTGATCGGCGGCTCCGTACGATTCGTGATTTTGCAACTGAATATAAGCTAGACCTTGGTGGTGTTAAGGTTTGGGCCCCGTACTGGATCAATTGGGATGAACCGCCTTACTGGAAGAACGCGCCTTATCGCGGTAAAGGTGGGGCCGCTCAGATCCAGACCGTGGCCCGCCGCTATCTTGCGAGGTTGCCACAGCAGTCGTCTGACCCTGAGGAGATCAGGGTTTTGCTCAAGCAAGCTGGGCTTGGCGTTGATTGTTCAGGATTCGTCTACCAGGTGCTCAACCGCTTTTGATTTCAGATGAAGCGGCGAAGTTTGGCTAGGTATCTCTGGGTGTCTGAAGACGAGATAAAGCAGCTCATTTTGCATTATCCTGAGCTCAAGTCATTCTATGGTGCCGATCTTTGCCCAGGTAACCTGGTGTTGGCTGATATGTGTAAAATGCTGCATAAATCGCCGGCTACTTGGGTGGGAGTTAGCCGGCTGATTCATACGCTGAATGTGAAGCCGGTACGGGCTGCCAAGGATGTGAGGCCGGGTGACTTGATTAGTATGACGAGCCAGAACGGACCTCATATTGGTGTAGTGCTGGAGGCTGGTGAGTGCATAATTGCGTATGGGACTTCAGAAGACGAGGACAACGGTCCGGGTGGCGTGCGGCTTAATCATGGCATTCGGGTGGTTGATCCTGACGCCGGGCTTGAAAAGCAAGAATGGGAGCAGCGCCGGATTTTTGCACCCAAGCATGATGTGGACGGCCGGATGGAGCCCTTTAGTGATGGGGTCTGGCGGTTGAGGGTGTTGGAGAATTTACATACAGCAAGCTGATCTGAGGATGCGTTTGAAGCTGTGGGTTATTTTCGATTATTATGGGCCGGTTGTCTTTTGACCGGCCCATTGTCATACCCCAAATATGCGAGGGCTGGTCTTTTGCGAGCCAACCCTTTAAGGTCTAGCTATGAATCCTGAAGTGCCAGATAATTTTTCAGAACTAATTTATGCCTATGTGGCGCAGATACCAACCGGACGGGTGATGACGTATGGGCAGTTGGCGGCATTGTGCGGTAGTCCGCGGGCGGCCCGGATGGTCGGCGGGATTGCCCATTATGGCCCGGAAGAGTTGCCATGGCACCGGGTGGTGAATAAGAGCGGAGGATTGGCTAGTGCGTTTCCAGGCGGGCGGACCGAGCACGCCCGCCGGCTGGAGGTTGAGGGTGTGGTGGTTGATGCTGAAGATAAAGTGGATATAGCTGCTCTATTGTGGTGGCCGCCGGGAGATGAGCCGGCTCAACAGACTTTATTGTAGGATAATTTACAACAATGATTGATTCGAAAATAAAACTTATTACCATAGTTGGGCCTACGGCAAGCGGAAAAACTGATTTGGCACTGAATTTGGCAGAAGAATTTGGTGGCGAGATTGTGTGTGCGGATTCGCGGACAATTTACCGCGGTATGGATATCGGGACGGCGAAACCCACAACAGAAGAGCGAGCGAGAGTGCAGCATCACATGCTGGATGTGGTTGATCCCGGTGAGGTATTGAGCGTGGCAGCGTTCAAGGCGCTAGCGGAGTCGGCAATTGAGGACATAGCGGCTCGGGGTAAGGTGCCGTTTTTGGTTGGTGGCAGTGGATTGTATATTGATGCGGTGTTGTTTGATTACCAGTTTCCGGCGCAGACTGATCCGGAGTTGCGGCGGCGGTTGGAGGCGATGGGTGATGACGAGCTGTTGGAGCTGCTAGTTGCCGAGGATTCGGTGGAGTCCCGGCGAATTGATTTGGCCAACCGGCGGCGGGTGATCCGGGCGATTGAGACGGCGGGACATGGCCGGGATAGACAAGATGCGGTGCGAGCTAATACTTTGATCATCGGGTTGGGATTGAATAAAAATATTGTTCAAGGCAGAATTGAGAAAAGGGTTCAAAAGATGCTTGCGGAAGGCTTTTTGGAAGAGGTTCAGAAAATGGGTTCGACTTATGGATGGGACCCAGAAGCCATGAGTGCAGTGGGTTACCGGGCATTTAAGGACGTGGTTTTAGGTGCTAAAACAGTGGAGCAGGGGGTGGCTGATGACGTGCGTGGAGAGATGATGCTGGTCAAGAAACAGCTGACGTGGTTTAGGCGGAATAAGGCGATTCGGTGGCTGGAGGATGTGGGTGAGGCGCGGGTGCTGGTAGAGAGATTTCTGGCCTAAATTGAGCGGGCTGACGGCTGACATTATTTCTATTGGCTGGGTATGTAGCGAAACTTAGTATGTAGTTTGACTACATAGTCGAAGGAGGGATGTGGTCCTTCCCTCGGCCGGAGTAGCAAAAACTAAGCTATAATTTACGTATTATGCCGATTGCTTTAACGCTTGCTATCACGAAGACCGCACTCAAGCTCAGTCGGGGCTTGGGCCGGGGTGGCGGGACAGCGCTGCCGGGTTTGATTGCGGAGAAGCTTGACCGGCATTTGGGCCGGAAGCTGGCGGCTAGTTTGCCTAAAGGCGTTATTTTGGTAACCGGCACAAACGGAAAAACGACGACGACTAAGATGATTGCAGCGATGCTTACGGCCAGCGGTGAGCGAGTGCTCACTAACCGTGCCGGGTCAAATTTGAAGCGGGGGGTGGTGTCGGCATTGCTGGCGGATGTGGATATGCATGGGCGGACTAAGGCCACTATTGGTTTGTTTGAGGTGGATGAGGCCAGCTTGCGCCAGGTGGCGCCTGAGCTGCAGCCGCGGCAGATTGTGGTGACCAATTTGTTTCGGGACCAGCTTGACCGCTATGGCGAGCTTGATACTACTGCGGCACTGATTGGGCAGGGGATTGCTGCTACGGGCGCGCATTTGTATCTCAATGCCGATGATCCGCTGGTGGCGAGTTTGGCAAAGTATGCTACGCCGGAGCGGGTTAGTTATTTTGGTGTTGAGGGGCTGCCGTCTACGGCGGCTACCGCGTACACGACTGCGACGGATTCTGACCGGTGTCCGAATTGCGGGAGCCGGCTGAACTTTAGCCGAACATTTTATAGTCATATCGGTCATTATCGGTGTCCCAAAGGTGATTTTGACCGGCCGCAGCCGCATGTTGCGGTGACGAGCGTGGAGCAGTCGGACCTGGCAGGATCGCGGTTTACGGTAGCTATTCAGGGTAAGCGTTATCCCATGAACTTGCCGATACCCGGAACGTACAACTTGTACAACGCTCTGGGAGCGCTGGCGCTGGCGGCGGGTTTGGGGCTGAATCTGGAGGTTGTGGAGCGGACGCTTGGTACGACGGTAGCGGCGTTCGGCCGGGTGGAGAAGGTGACGGTAGAGGGCCGGACGCTGTATTTATTGTTGATAAAGAATCCGGCCGGGTTTACGCAGGTTCTAGAAACGTTTTTGTTAAGTCAAAAGGCGCCTCACGTATTGATGATCATTAATGATAATTTTGCCGATGGCCGGGACGTGTCGTGGCTGTGGGACGTGCCGTTGGAATTGCTGGAACCGACGGATGCGAAGGTATGGTCGGCGGGTATTCGCGGGACAGATATGGCGTTGCGGCTGCATTATGCGGGCATTGCTTCGAAGGTAGTAGATTCGGTGGCGCGGGGAGTTGATGAGCTGGTAAAGCAGACGCCAGAAGGCGGAACGGCCTTTATTTTGCCGACTTACACGGCGATGTTGGAGCTGCGCAAGCATTTGGCCACACGGACCAAGCTAGAGGAGGTCTGGAGATGAGCCGTAAACTCGTGATCGCGCACCTGTATCCGCGGGAGATGAATATTTATGGTGACCTGGGTAACGTTTTGGCGCTGGTGCGGCGGCTGGAATGGCGTGGATATGAGGCTGAGGTGAGGCCGTTGGAGATAGGCGAGGCGTTTGATTGGAATAAGGCGGACATCGTGTTTGGGGGTGGGGGACAGGACTCCGGCCAGCTGCACATGGGGGCCGATTTGTTGTCGCATGGTGAAGAATTGCGGCAGCTGGCAGCCGACGGCGTGCCGATGTTGGTGATTTGCGGCACTTATCAATTGTTTGGCCGTGGGTTTACCACGCTGGACGGCCGGGAGATTCCGGGTATCAGCGTATTTCGGGCTAGTACGATCGGGTCTGGTGCACGTATGATCGGTAACATGGTCGTAGACAGCCCATTTGGCCGGCTGGTGGGCTTTGAGAACCATTCCGGCCAGACTATCCTGGAACCCGGACAGGAACCGCTGGGGCGGGTCCGTAAGGGTTATGGCAACAATGCAAAAAATAAGCGCGAAGGTGCGGTGACGGGTAATGTTATTGGTACGTACTTGCACGGGCCAGTGCTACCGAAGAACCCGGTCCTGGCTGATCATTTGATCTTGGCTGCATTGAAGCGGCGGTATAGGGTAGGTGAGCTGGCCCCGCTGGATGACCGGATAGAGCATGCGGCGGCTAAAGTGGCTGCGGAGAGGCCACAGTGAAGCGGTTGATTCATAGTCAATTTTTAGCGGCTACGGGCAAGCTGATTGAGGGTGTGTCTACTACTGCTGCGGGTAATATTGATTACCGGTTTGATGAGGCTGGGGTTGTGGCTGGCCGTCGACGGATTTTTGCCCGTGATCTCGGTACTGAGGTTGGTTACGGTGTGTTGTTTAGGCTTCTGGATCGTGATGTGATCGTGGATGTGGATGAGAGCTTTCGAGGTATTGGCATGACTGGCAAGCTGCCATTGCGGGCCGATACTCTCGTCACAAAAACTCCGGGCGTGGGCTTGTTTCTACCAATAGCTGATTGTCAGGGCATTACGTTATATGATCCGCGAAACCGGGTGATTGCGCTGGCGCATTGTAGTCGTAAAAGCACGCATTTACAGTTGGTGGCTAAGTCGGTGACCTATTTGGAGCAACAATACGGCTCGCAGTCTGATGAACTATTGGCCTATCTGGGGCCTAGTATTGGGATGGAATACTACGTCTTTGACGAGTGGATACGGGAGCAGTTGACGGGTTGGGGTAATTTTGTCCGGCCGGTGGGTGAGGGGAAGTATTCGGTGAATGTGCGGGGCTACAATTTGGAGCAGCTGCGGCTGGCGGGGCTGAGGCCCAAGCACATTGAGGATTCGGCTATTGATACGTATTCATCAACAGAGTTTTACTCGCATGTTCAGGCCGGCCGGGAGGGAGTGCCGGAGGCACGGTTTGCACAATATGTGGAATTGCGCTGAGGTTGAGGCGAAGCAAGCATGACTATGGCCGGCCCCGGATAGGGGACCGGCCATAATTGGTTGGTATGGTCTGCAACCCGAGGCTGCGTGGTCAGATTGGCATTGGCGGCGACGGTATACTGGAGGTAACCGGGGGTTGAGATGGCGGTTGCTGGTCGCCTGGGCCGCTATCCGTCGTGGAGCTGGCCAGGATTGCCCAGCCAATAATCCAGAGAAAGAGAGCACTTACAAGTACGATGCCAATAACCGTTGTGGGGTCCGGAGCCTTAAACTTTGGCTGGGGCATATCAAAAGCCTTTCTGGACATGTTGGTGGAGTTCCCATCCGGATATTTCATTAATAGCATATTTTTGGGCAAAGTCAATGGGGTTATATCTGGTGGTCTAGACAAGATGTGCAGATGATGCTTATGCTTGTACCATGGCAGTTTTACTCCCCGACGAGGCTATTACTGAAGCCGAGTTGGAGGCAACCCGGGCGCCGGATGGTTCGCGGCGCCGGTCCAATCAAAAAGGCTTCGGCCGTTTTTTGCGTGTTCTCGGTCCGGGCGTCATTACTGGAGCGGCTGATGATGATCCCTCCGGCATTGCGACGTATTCGCAGGCCGGTGCTCAGTTTGGTTTGGCGACACCCTGGCTGATGCTGGTGACTTATCCGCTGATGACCGCTGTGCAAGAGGCCTGTATGCGAATAGGAGCTATTACCGGCAAGGGTTTGGCGGCCGTCATACGCGATAATTATCCGCGTTGGCTGCTACTACCAATGGTGTTTTTGGTTGTGGTGGCTAACACGTTCAATATCGGGGCTAACCTCGGGGCTATGGCTGCTTCGACACAGCTGCTGGTGCCGGGTGCGCCATTTGCGCTGCTGGCCGTCGGCTTTGCGGTGCTGATTATTCTGCTCGAGGTGTTTGTGACCTACAAGTCATACGTTAAGCTGCTCAAGTGGCTGGCGCTAACGTTGTTCGCCTACTTCATTACCGCTTTTATGGTTAATATGCCGTGGATAGAGGTGATAAAGGCGACATTTATACCGCATATTGAGTTTACGACCGAGTATTTGTACATATTTGTGGCAATTTTGGGTACGACGATCTCGCCGTATCTGTTCTTTTGGCAAACAAGCGAGGTGGTGGAGGATGAGATTGCGGCTCACCGGCTGGCTCAGCGTGGTGGTGTCCCGCGGATTAGCAAACAGTATCTGAAGGATCTGCGGCTGGATAATGCTTTTGGCATGCTGTTTTCGAATGTGACGGCCTGGTTTATTATTCTGGTTGGCGCAGTAGTGTTACATAACGGCGGAATCCATACTATAAATTCCGCTGCAGATGCTGCCAAGGCGCTGGAACCACTGGTACAAGGGTTTCCGAATGCCGGGTTCTGGGCTAAGTTTGTCTTTTCGATTGGTATTATTGGCATCGGGTTATTAAGTGTCCCGATTCTGGCCGGCTCGTCAGCATACGCTATCTCAGAGGCCTTCAATTGGCGCGAGGGCTTATTCAGAAAGTTTAAAGCGGCCAGGGCGTTTTATTTGGTTATCATTGTGTCGACACTGGCGGGGCTAGCGATGAACTTTGCCGGCTTGGACCCGATCAAGGCTCTGGTGTTTACGGCAGTACTGAATGGTATTGCGGCTGTGCCACTAATATTTTTGGTAGCGCTGATTGTCTCACGGACTGACATTATGGGTGAGTATCGCAGCGGGTTCTGGAGCCGGCTTGGCGTGTGGTCGGCCTGGGTGTTCATGACGGCAGCGGCGATAGCCTTACTCGTTAGCCTGGTGCTCTGAACCAATTAGGTCGTCATGTGCCGGGTGCCTAGAGAGTAGTTGTTGACAGATTGTTTTGGTATAATGCGGACAGGAATGCAGCGGCAAGCTGCCTATGGAGTGATCATGGTCGAGCAATTGTTTGGTTCAAAAACACGGGTCAAGCTGTTGAGCTTATTTTTTAATAATCCTGGCCGGCCTTTTTATGTGCGCGAAATTACCCGCAAGATCGATGAGCAAATAAATTCGGTGCGGCGAGAATTGGCAAATTTATTAAGCATTGGGATTATCAGTTCTGAGGGATCAAATAACCGGTTGTATTACGAGGTGAATGCCAAGTACGAATACTATGAGCAATTGCGGAGTATCTTTACGACCATGCCGGTCAAGAGTGCTGATCCGGTACTGAAAGAAACACGTGAAGAGGATCAGATTATCAAGAAGATTCGTTCGACGGGTGCGGTGCAGTTTGCGTTTCTGACCGGCTCTTTCACTAATGATACACGTACGGCCATAGACATTTTTGTGGTGGGTGATGTCAATAAAGCCCGGCTGGCCAAAGTGGTGGCGGAGATGGAGAAGGAAGGCGGCCGTGAGCTTAACTATTCATCGCTGACACCGGACGAGTACCAGTACCGGTTGAGCCTTAATGACCGGTTCGTGACAAATGTGCTGGAGGCCAAAAAGATTGTTATCATCGATGGGCAGCACGAGAAGCCGCTGGCTCATAGCGATGTGACGTTTGGTGAGTATATTGGCACCAGAAGTACCCGCAAATATCTGGGCCGTGGCAGAATTTAAGCAGTAATTTGAGAGAATCTATGGATATAACGTATCTCGGTGTTGGCAGCGTGAAGCTTTCGGGCAAGAATTTGAATGTTATTTGTGATCCTTATAGTGAAGATGCCGGCCTTAGCAAGCTAGCGAATAAGGCAGATGTTGTAACTGCCTCAACATTAGAGGGCTTTGGCCAGGTTCAAAACGCTATGGTAATTGATGGGCCAGGTGAGTATGAGGTGAAGGGTGCCATGATGACTGGTGTGCCGGCCCGATTACACATTGACGAGGACGGCGCCCGTGGTACGGTTTATAGTATCGTCATTGATGGTGTCAATGTGGTGGTGACGGGCAATATTGCCGGTAAACTTGATAACAAGCAGGTTGAGACATTGGGCAAGGTTGACGTGCTGGTGGTGCCGGTCGGCGGCCATGGGCTGACGCTGGAGCCTGAGGAGGCTGCGGCGGTAGTGACTCAGCTTGAGCCGAGTTACGTGGTGCCGGTGCACTATGATGACGGCAAGACCAAGTACTCTATGCCGCAAAGCGGAGTGGAGGAATTCTTGAAGGAGATGGGGGCAAGTCCTGAGCCGGAGACCAAGCTGCGTGTGAATGCGAAGGAAGCTCCGTCTGAGACCCAGGTGGTGCTGCTGACGCGCGCGGGGGAGTGACCGTAGCAGACTGGCTGGGGGTAAAAACGGCCGCAAGCGAAGCTTGCGGCCTATACAGGTTGGTAGCCGTCTCAGGAGCCGATACTTCTAGGACCCCTTGTATTCGAGGCTGGTGACGGCGTTTTCGGGGGCGTCGGTAGCTGGCTCGCCGAGGTGGTTGATGCTGAAGTAACTCGGCCATGGCTGTCCCTCGAAGACTTTACCGGCGGCACCGGCGGCGGCTGGCCAGGCATTCTGGCTGCTCCTGACGGTTACGCCATTATCTGCCAGCACGGTGATAATCCTGGCTTCGCTGTCGCCGGCCAGCGTGTGGACTGCGACGGCGTTGGCCTTGTCGTAGAGTGGTTGATTGACGAGTTCGACGACTTTGAAGCGAGCAAGCTCGGCCAGATAACGCTCGAAGGTGACTCGCTGTCTGCGTATGCGCCGTTCTCCAAGTAATCCGGCGATCATGCCGCCCATGAAAAACACGATAGCTGCTAAGCCCAGGAGTCCGACCAAAATGCCTGGTTCATCTGGTGAACTTGGCCAGATGCTCATGATAACTGTTATCCATGCGAGGCTGCCTACTGCTATTGCCTGGGGGAAGGCTGTGGTCAGGGTCAGTCGGCGCTGGCTTTTGAGTGGTGCTTCGGTCTTGGCTGACACGGTTCCTCCCTGGAGGTTCAGTTGAAGAGCGACAAGACTAAAGACTTATTATACCATTTTTGTATTGCTAATCAAGCAAGGAAGGCCTGGTGTAGCTTGCGCGGATAAAAAAATGGCCGCAAGCGAAGCTTGCGGCCTGGTCGGTTGGGGGGGCTTGTGGTGGTCTTATGCGTCCACGACTGTGATGTGGGTTTTGTTGGCCTCATCAAGCCTTTCTAGTACGGCTGAGGTGGCTTCGATGGCTGTTTTGCCTTCGGGTCTGATCCGAATAGTAGCGTAGCTATGGTGGCAGATAATGCGTTGGGTCGGGTGCCGGTTGACGATGAAGACTTCGAAGTCTTCATCGCGGTAGACTTGTTCGATGGCGTGCGTGTCGTGCGCCGGGAAGGCCTTTAATAGAATCTTCCAATCCAGCTCGGCCTGATCGGCGGCGTGTCGTTTTTTGGGCAAAGCCCGGGTCTTGGTGATTTCGCTCCAGATGACCCAAAGGGTAACCGGGGTAAATATGCAGGCTATCACAAGGGTAACGTAGTCGCCGGCGCTGGAATCTGGTGTGCTCAAGTTAATGATGGAGAGCCAGAACAGGCAAATTACACCGATCAGTGGAACGATGCACATCATTATGGCCCCGGCGATGTCGCCGGCGGTAACGCGGTACTTGTCTGGTGAAACGATGGTCATGACTGCTCCATTCCGGGCGTGGTTTGTGGGCGTTTGGCGGTAGCGCGATGTAAAGGTGAAAGAACGATTGTCTATTGTAACACTATTTGGCCTATATATCAAGTAGCAAACTCAAAACAAAAAAGGGCCCGAGGGCCACGGTTTTGTTTGGCTGGGCTGATTATGCGGCGGCTTTGGCCGGTGTTTTGGCTTCAGCCTGTACTTCGGCGGGAGCAGCGGTTTTAGCCGCTGCTTCACGCTGGTATTTAGCGAGAGTGCGGATGCAGGACGTGCATAGCTTCACCTGGATCCTGTTGGATCCGATGCTAATGCGCTGGCGTTGCAGATTTGGTTTCCAGACCTTGTTGGTCTTTTTCTGCGAGAACGGCACGTTGTGGCCGAACTGCTTGCCCTTATTACAGATGTCGCAGGCGTAGGCCATGGCGAAATATCCTTAAAACAACTTTCGTAGTCTAGCGGAACCCAGCCAATAAGTCAACGCGTAGGCATTGATAATGCTATAATGGGCTGTATGGGACTCGATCCAATCACTATTGTAGCGTCACTTGTGGCGCTTCTTATTGCCCTGACGCTGCACGAATTTGCGCACGCCCTGATGGGGCACTACCTGGGTGATAGCACGGCGCGTGACCAGGGCAGGCTGACGCTTAACCCGTTGTCGCATATAGATCCGTTTATGACGTTGGCGTTGCCGCTGGTGCTTATTTTGCTTGGTGCGCCGGTGTTGGCTGCCGCTAAGCCGGTGCCGTTTAACCCGTGGGCTGTTCGCGGAGGACGCTGGGGTGCTGCCCTGGTGGCGCTGGCCGGGCCGTTCACAAACCTGTTTCTAGCCATATTTTTTGGCTTATGGTTGCGGTTTATGCCGGTTAATGAGCTTTCCGGGCAGTTTTTGGGGGCGCTGGTGACGGTGAATATTGCGCTGTTTGTGTTTAATATGATTCCGTTTCCGCCGTTGGATGGTTCGCGGCTGCTATATGCTGTGGCGCCGTCGGGCTTGCGCCAAGCTATGGACAAGCTTGAGCAGGCCGGCTTGATGATTATATTTTTGGTCATCCTGCTGGGTTACCAGTTTATTGCGCCGGTTCTCTTTGAAGTAACGCGATTTTTGACCAATCTGATAGTTCCAACCCCGTTCCCTTAATGCGGGTAACGTAAATGGCCGCAGGGGTTAGCTGCGGCCATAGGGGCGAATGTTGCGTGGACTAGATGGGGAGATGCCTGTCGGACATGACGACCTCGATGTCGGCGGGGATGCCTGAAGGGTGAAGATCATCCATCAGGGCGTAGACGCGCTCGGCGTACTGCGGGGTGCTGAGGATGGAGATCAGTTTCTCGCTCCGGCGCAAGCTGAGAAAGAAGACGCATTCACTGCCGTTGAACCGGAGTTCCGCCAGGTTGTTACCAGTTAAGTTGACTTTCCAGCCGTCCAGCGATGTGATCGCGGTGATGAGCTCCTGATAGGCTTTCTCGATCCGGCTTGGGCCGGGTTTGTGCCACTGCGCAGCGCCGGCGGCTAGGCCGGATAGAAAACCGATGGCGAGGCAGAGCAGAATGACGTTGGCCATTGTAGCCTGCTTTCTCCGGAGCATTCCCGGAAGTCCGTGTTTTCAACATTCGACAAACTCTATTATACCATATAGTGACTATATTTGTCAATAGAAATGAAAGTGTCATAGATCGCGTCCTGGAGGCTGATTAGTTATTGTTTTGAACTGACCCTATAAAGAGTTCTTTATACATGCTTGGCGGTGGGGGTGCCAACGGATACAATGAAGGTGTCTCTGCGCCATTCGCGAGCGGCTGAACATTTTTCTCTGTACTTTTACCAACGGGAGCTCTAGATTGCCCTGGCTCGTGGGCCGAGTGGCTGCGGGCACCCACCTGCGATTTCGCAGGGAAAAGTTGGTAAGCCAGACGGTGGCGCGGAGTGTGAATTTATTGTGTATTGAAGTGGATACGGCCGCAGGCATGGTGCCTGCGGCCGCGGGTTGAGGGCGTAGTATCGCTAGTGGGATACCATTTTTAAAATGACCCGACGGGGACGTCGTATGCCCAGTTGATTGATTTGAGCTGCTCACGCAGGCTGATAGCTTGCGAGCGGTATTCTGGCCGAGCGTAGAAGTTAACCTTCGGTCGTTTTCGGTTCATGACGAGGAAGACTGAAGTACTGGAGTCGCGAATCCGAAAATAGTAGATGAAGTAGTCTGTGTCAAAGGTCCGGTGAACCAGATGCCATTCGGGTAACTTTTCTATTTCCTGGCCGATTACTCGAAAGCGCTCCTCAACCTCATTAATTTTGAGTTGCCGGGCGACAATGAGGGCGCTCGTTGCACCACTAACTAGAAGGCTGGCACAGACGAACAACTTGGAACAACCTATTACAGACACGCGCATCGCTGACTCGCTTTCTGACCAGTTGAAAGTTGGTAGGACAGAGGCTGGAGCGGTTGTTACCTTACCATCTCAGCCCGTAAATAGCAAAGCTTTGTCTAGCTGATCTAGTGTATTACCATAGGCAGTGACGAAGAGTGAATTATGAAGATACCGATTAAGAATACAGGTAAGCATCCGTTGCCGAGCTATCAGACTCCAGGGGCGGCGGCGTTTGATTTGACGGCCAATCTGGAGTCGGCCGTGACATTGGGTAGTTTGGAGCGCGCGTTGATACCGACTGGGCTACATATGGCATTGCCCGAGGGGTATGAGGGGCAGATTCGGCCGCGGAGCGGGCTGGCGGCGAAGCACGGCATTAGCATTGTGAACTCACCGGCGACGATTGACGCTGATTACCGGGGTGAATGGCTGGTAATACTCGTGAACTTGTCGCATGAGCCGTATACAGTGCAGGATGGCGACCGGATTGCTCAGGTGGTGGTAGCGCGGGTTGAGCAGGCGGAGTGGGAAGAGGTGAGTGAGCTGGATGAGACTACGCGCAGTGGCGGTGGATTTGGTTCTAGTGGGCGGTAGTTGGGCTGCCTAAGCAAGCTTAGCGGCGCCCTCGTTGCCGATCTTGCGCATGGGCGTGGCTTTGTTCCAGACAAAATTGAATAGCTGGCGCTGCATGTTGGCGATAGCCCGGCTTTGGATTTCGATGCAGAATATTTCTCCTTGGTGGTAGTTGTACATGGCGACGGTGTGATTGTAGATGAGCACTTCGACCTCGATCTCGAGGTCGCCTGGGTCAATGTAGCGGCAGTTCCAGTGCTTGGTGGCGAATTCGGTAACTTTGGTCCATGGGGTTACCTCGGGTTCGCTGGAGATTTCGCGAACACGAACGTCGTGCTGCACGAAATCGCGGCGGACTTCTTCGGCGAATCCGAAGTCGAGGAAGGCTCCCAAATCTTTGATTTCAAAGATTAGTAATTCGTTTTTGGCTTCTAATGAGTTGAGTGTGACTTGCTTGAGCCCTTCGGGTCCTGAGTAATAATGGATACGCGAACCGAGGCCGTCGTTGCTGAGTAAGTTGGCGATGTCGCCGAACATGCTGGGCAGGGCGCGCTTGAGTTCGGAGGTCTTGACCTCTTGCTGCCTGATGAGCCCCTCAAGGTATTGGTAGGGTTGGGCCCGGAATCTGAGTTTGCCGTTGATAATCTGGCTCTGAGACAGGCCGGCGTCATGCAGACGTTCGAGTAGGCGGTAGACTTTGCTGCGGCCAATTTTGGTTACGCGGCTGAGTTCAAGCGGCGAGAGGGCGTCGTTTTGCAGTAGCGTTAGGTAAACCGTGGCTTCATCCTGAGTGAGGCCCAGAAGCGTCAGATCATTGGTGATATTGTCCATTTTGGTAGACATGCTTGTCGGGGTCCTTATGTACAGATTGGATGTTATCCCTTATATTAGGACATAATAACGTTGTATACAACTTACGAATTATGTCTATATCGACAGACAGCCATATTAAAGACAAGACGGCCTTAGTGACGGGAGTATCCCGCGGGATTGGCCGAGCGATTTGTGAGCGGCTCAGCCGGGGAGGGTACCGGGTGTTGGGTACGTATAACCTGGGCGTGAAAGAATCATTGGAGCTACAGCGTGAGCTGGGCGACGTGGAGTTCTTTCAGGTAGATTTTAGTCGGCGGAGTGAGAGCGTGGGTTTTATGGATCTAATGAAGGGGCGGCGTTTGAACGCAATTGTTAACAATGCGGGGACGATTGATTTTCAGAAATTTGGTGACTATCAGATGGAGCAATGGGATAAAACGATGGAAGTGAACCTGGGGGCGCCGATGTTACTGACGGCCGGGCTGCAACATAATTTGGTGGACGGTGGCGTGGTGGTGAATATTGCCAGTACAGACGGGTTTATTGGGACCTTTGCGAGTGTGGGATATTCGGCCAGTAAGGCTGCTCTGATGAATTTGACCAAGAGCCTGGCCAATAACCTGGGTTCGCGGCGGATCCGGGTGAACGCGGTGGCGCCGGGCTGGGTTGATACGGCTATGGATACTGAGGTGGAGGGGGAGGCCGAGAAGCTGACCCCTTTGGGGCGCAAAGGCCGCCCGGAGGAGGTGGCGGATCTGACGGAGTTTTTATTGAGCGACCGGGCGGCGTTTATTACGGGGGCTACGATTGTGATTGATGGCGGTTATTCGTGTGTGGACTACGTGATGAAGCTGGAAAATGAGTTAGAGGGAACTAGCGAGTAGAAGCTTATTTCTGATGCTTGAGTTAGTGGGTTTTTAAAGCTATGCTCGCGGGGACCCTCATTTCTTGAAGAAGGGTGGGACGTGTGACAGCCACATTAAGCCACATTATCCAGCCTCAGGACTTTACGACCGGGCGACTAGATGTGGTGTTTAGTTTAGCGGACCAAATCCGGGCGATGTTCGAGCGACCAGCGGGCAAAGAGAGGCTGCGGGAGTTGCTGTGTGGCAAGCAGGCCTTTAATGTGTTCTATGAGCCTTCGACGCGGACCCGGTTTTCGTTTGAAGTGGCCGAGCGAATGCTGGGCATGGATATGGTGACCACGGACAGCGCGGGGATGTTCTCATCGGCGGCTAAGGGCGAAACTCTGGCCGATAGCATCCGAACGTACTGCGAGTACCGTCCGGCCGTGATTGTGCTGCGGCATTCCCAGGAAGGGGCGGCGGCTGAGGCGGCGGCGGCAAGTACGGTGTCGATTATTAACGCCGGCGATGGCAAAGGATACCATCCAACACAGGCGGTGCTGGATACTTATACGATTCAGGAGGAGTTGTGCCGGCTGGGTGGTTTGACCGTTGTCATGACCGGCGACCTAGCTCATGGCCGGACAGCCCGGTCGCTGGCCTACCTGTTGGCCAAATATCGTGACAACCGATTGATATTTGTGGCGCCACCCGGCCTCGAGATTGGCCGGTTTGATGACCCGGAGGATGGTTTGACGGCCTACCTTGACCGCAACGGGACCAGGTGGGACGAGACGGACTGCCTTGACGATGCGTTGCCTGAGGCTGATGTGGTGTACACAACGCGCGCGCAGCTGGAGCGGATGGCCGAAGGTACGGCTGTTTCGGCTGAGGTGGCGGCCCGGTTTCGCATTACCCCGGCCCGGATGCGGCGGATGAAGCCCCAAGGGCTTCTGATGCATCCGTTGCCCCGGACGAGCGAGATTGATCCGGCGGTTGACCAGGATTTGCAGGCAGCTTACTTTCGGCAAGCCGGCAATGGGGTTTGGGTGAGGGCGGCATTGCTGTACATGTTGCTGGCGGCTGAAGACCCATTGTATTTGATGTCGCTGCATTGACCCGGTTTGGCCGCTTCACATATAGTGGGGCGGCTTTTAAGTAGGCGGCGGGCGTGATAACTTGAGCAAAAGACTGTTTCGAGCTATGCTCGCTAGAGTCAAAATACATACCGGGGTGTGGCGCAGTTGGTAGCGCGTACGGCTGGGGGCCGTGAGGTCGCAGGTTCAAGTCCTGTCACCCCGACCAAGGAATTTATGCTTTAAAAGAGGCTCAACCGAGTCTCTTTTTTTGTTACAGTAAGGTCATGCCTATTTATTTTTACAACCAATGGTACGATGTTTTGAACAATTTCTCGGCTAATGCCGTGGGGATAGATGGCGTCCTGTATCCAACCTCGGAACATGCTTATCAGGCTGCTAAATGCACGGATCCAAAGGGCAAGGACGAAATACGGCTGGCCAGGAGCCCGGTACTGGCAAAAGAGGCGGCTAGAAGGTATCGGTTTGCTCGCAGGACGGATTGGGATGATGTGAAGTTGGGGGCAATGGAGGCGATTTTGCGCGCAAAGCTAGCACAGCATGATGAAGTTCGGGAAGCACTTATTAGAAGCGGACATGATGTAATAGGTGAGGATTCGCCGCATGATGATTTTTGGGGAATCGGACCTGATGGTGCAGGCGAAAACCATTTGGGTGGGCTATGGATGAAGATTAGAGCCGAGCTACTTTGATGGATGGTTTATCGCCAAGATTTACAAAGGGCTATGAGGCTATCGGAGCTTTGAGCGCTGACTCGCGTTATCAGGCTGCATTTATTTTTGGGTCGGTAGCAGAGGGAACAAGTACGGCCAAAAGTGACCTTGATGTAATGGTAGTTGTTGACGAAGATAATCCGTGCCAAAACATCAACCACCCAACCATCGATGATTACAAGTTGGATATTACGTTTCGTTCCTTTAAGCAGGTAGAAGTATTTATCCAAAACGATACTACTAAAGGTGTACGTGAACCCTACCTGATGCGCGGGGTGATTGTGTTTGATAAAACTGGCGAGCTAACGGATTTGCAGCAGAAGGTCTGGCATATTAAGGCGCAACCATATACCGAGAGGGACTATCAGCATCTTCAGTTTATGCTTTACCATGCTAATAACAAGGTTGAGCGGTCTTTAGGTGATGATCCGGTGGCATCACTTTATTCCATGCATGCCAACATTGGGGAGTTGTTAAAAATACACTATAAACTCAATGGTAAATGGTGGGTGAGTAGCAAAAACATACTTAATAATCTGGAAATGTGGGACAAAGACTTGGCGCTGCTGGTGAAGAACTTTGTGACGGCGGCGGAAGTAAAAGAAAAATATTGGTACTGGTCGGCGATCATGGATCACATAACGTCAACGATGGGTGGGCGACAGCCAATAGCTGAGAATAACTGTGATTGTGGCGTTTGCGTGGCTGACTTGGCTGCATTGGAGGGTTTCAAGGGTGAGTAGTGATAGTTTTCAAAATTGGTTGCAGGATAGACATGGCAGGATGGCCACTCCTGATGAGGTGGTTAGCTCGTACGTAAAAAGCTATAAATAGCACAATTGCGTCAAAAAAGCGCCTGTTAATCGGTCAGGATAATGAAGTTTTTCGGAAGGGCGGTTTGATTGACAAATAAGCTGTTGCATGGTACTGTTACACAGGCTGGTAGTATTTTGCTACCTGTAGTCAGCTACAACTAGGAGGCAGTCATGGCATTTGTACGCCAGACTTACGCTAAGTTCTGGTTCCCTGGTATCTTGGTGAGTGAGTCAATTGAACGACAGGTTGATTCGCGCGACATCGAAGTGCTAGAGGTTCCGGATCGTGCCTATGGCTTCTACTTCTACGATGTCGTTGAAGGCTCGGATGAGGTTTTGACATTCACCAGCGATGAGCTCAACAGGTCAGGAATGTATTTCTTGGGAGGCACAGTCAGGAACTTGGCTGAGGTTGAGCGTGACTTCCCGGATAACCACTGGCTGATCGGGAACATGCGTGACAAAGAGTGGCCGAATGTTATCCAGACCTATACGTCGAGCATCCTACACTGTCAACCGTTTTTGGACGGCGATGTTGTGCTCGAACCGTCTGCGGTTGTTACGGCCTAAGCTGACGATAAACGCCGCCTACGGGACTACAAGTCCCAAGGGCGGCGTTGTTATGCCTACATTATTTGGTGGTTTGTTTTTTGGCTGACTTCCATAGCAACTCAAACATTTGCCGATGGACGTTGGCTAGAACTTGGCTTTCTATGATGACGCCAATTAGTTCATTTTCGACGAATGAAACGGCTGATACTTTATTCCCATAAATATTTAGTTCAACTGGCTCGGTGAAGTCTTTTGGCTTGATCAAGCGAGTTTCGCGTAACTCTTGGACGTCGCGGGCGGCTACTTTGAGCCCTTCTGTGGTGGATGGGATAATGGCTCTCATAGTGATGCGGCTGTTTGTGCGGCGTCTTATGTACCAATTTTGAAAGTCTTCAATGCTACGCTCGACTGATTCGGCAATACCGATGGCAAGCATTTCAGAGCCGGCTGGCTGGAGGAGGCTTTCTTCATAGACGGCTTTAATGCCGTCCTTGCCAGAGAAAAAACGGGTACCTGGTTTATGTTCGCTTTGGCTGGCAAGCCCAAGTATGCCCGGGAGGACTTTTTCGAGCTGCGATACCTTGGCTTTCTGATACGCCAGTATTTTTCTAGGATCTTCGGCCTGGTATTGGCGGTTTGAGCCTTCTTGCAGGCTAACAAAGCCTTTTTCCTGCAAGTCGCCAAGCAAAACGTAGGCGGTGGGTCGCTTGATATTGGCTTTGCGGGCGATATCAGCGACGTCAGCTTGACCTAATTCGAGCAGGGCTAAGTATAGGGCGCTCTGTTTCGGGGAAAATCCAAATTGTTCGAGAAGGGCGGTGTAGTCGTTCATAGTTGTCAAAATTATAGACATTATGTAAAGTGGCGTCAATTGTATAAGTAGTAGAATGATTGTCAAAATGTTTGACAATATCGATTATTCGGACTAACATTCTGGCTATGAGTACTAACCTGCTTTATTTAGAAAATATGCATGATCTTGAAGCTGGCGCCTACGTGGAGCGGGTTGAGCAGCAAGACGGCCGGAGCGTCGTTTATCTTGATCAGACTATTCTATATCCGCAGGGCGGAGGCCAGCCGTATGACACCGGTATTATTCAGAACGAAGATACTAAGTTTGTGGTTGAGGAAGTTCGGTTTGATGATGGAGTGGTACGTCATATCGGCCACTTTGAGGGCAGGTCTTTTATTCAGGGTGAGGATGTGCGAATGGTGGTTGATGCTGAGCGACGCCGGTTAAACTGCCGGCTGCATTCGGGCGGGCATTTGATTGATATGGCGGTGAGCCAGCTTGGCGTGGCGTGGATACCTGGCCGTGGGTACCATTTCCCGGATAATCCGTATGTTGAGTATGACGGTCAGTTTGATTTGGAAAAGCGGGATGAGTTGATGCGGCAGATCGAGAAGCTGGGTAACGAGTATATCAAGCAAGATTTGCCCGTGAGCTGCCGATTTGTGGAGTTTGATGAGCTAAAGCGTATATGCCGTCATGTTCCGGACAACCTTCCGGCTAATAAACCGATTCGAGTGGTGCAGTTTGATGGCTTTGGGGTACCGTGCGGCGGTACTCACGTTGGTAGTCTTAAAGAGTTGGGGACAATCCGGGTGACCAAATTGAAGCGGAAGGATAGGAATATCCGGGTGGGCTACGCGGTAGGGTAGGTTTATCGGCGAGTATCCCCTGGCTTTTCGACCGTCACACCGAATGATTGAGCGGTACAGCTACTATCCACTATAATTAGCTTTATGTTAACCACCGCTACAAGATCTTCGATCAAGTTGACAGGCGGAGCTGAACTGTCTTTTGTTTCGGCCGGTGACAAAAGACGTCCTGCAGTCCTACTGATCCATGGGTTTCCAAGTTCGGCCAACACGTTCCGCGAAATTATCCCAGTTCTAGCTGACGTAGCCTATGTGATCGCGCCCGATATGCCTGGATTTGGTAGTTCTGACGTGCTAAGGAATACAACGTTCGACGGTTACGCAGCGGCTTTAGCCGAACTTCTCGATCATCTGCAGGTAGGTGAGCGGTATGTTTACCTACATGACTTTGGGGCTCCTGTTGGGCTTCGCATCGCTATGGACAACCCGGAATTGGTCCGAGGTCTGATCATACAGAACGCAAATGCCCATCGGACTGGATTTGGCCCACAATGGAAGGATACGCTGGCATTTTGGTCTCATCCTAATAGTGAAAATAAAGCCGCTGCCTCGGCACATTTAACACTCGAAGGTGTTCGCTACCAGTATGTAGGCGACGTGCCGGATGATATAGCCCAAAAAATCTCCCCATCCGTTTGGGAGGAGGATTGGCGCGTGATGTCCCTCCCAGGCCGGTTAGCAGCTCAGCGATCACTGATTGCCGACTACGGCAACTACGTTGCAGGGTTTGGTTCTATCTCAGACTATCTTCGTACCTATCAACCGCCTGCTCTTATGGTGTGGGGGCGACACGATGCCTTCTTTGACCTTGCCGAAACGCTTTCGTGGATGGAGGACTTACCGCGTATGGAAGCCCACATCTTGGACGGTGGGCACTTTCTTCTCGAAACGCACGCCACACCAGCCGTTACATTTATGAAGGACTTCGCTAGTGCGCATTAACGGAACACGTCTTGCTAGGTCCGGGATCCAATAGCTACCTTTGTGAGCTTGGTGCTAGCGTTTTTTGTATTTTGAGGCTAGTATAAGATTAATAAGAGGTGAGGTGGGTATGCACGCACGTACATTATCAATTGCGCGTTCTTTTGCGATAATTGGCGCCACTGGAGCGCTGATACTGGGGGCAACTTTTGCACTTGAAGTTGGGGCGACAAAAATAACTGGTAATACGCTGACGGCTTCAGCCGGCCTGCAGATTGCACCTGATGGCGGTGAGTCAGGGGCAGGTACGTTTGGAACTGCGTTATCGGGCTTTGATTTTGGTTCCCTGGTCCCAAACAGTAATGGTTCGACTCACGGTTTGTTTTGGATGAAGAATACAACTGGTCAGGATGTGACTTTGAGCGCGGTGGCAACTAATGTTAGCGGATTTGAAAATATGGATAAAACTAAAGTGATGGTTCATGTTAGGACGACCGGGGGCGAGATTACCTCGGACAACCTGGCTCACTTAAGTACTTCGGGTATAGCTTTGGCAGAGACGGTACCTGCAAATGGTAATGATACAAAGTTTGAAGCCTGGGTGAGTCTTGAGATGGGTGCTTTGAATAGCGGCACCGTTAGTGGTAACGGTGGCTTCGACTTGGAATTTTCGGCATCAACTCCGTAAACAATTAAGGTAGGGCGCTCGGTATGGGCATAGCCGGCATCATCGCTAAATGGCTGGGTATCGGAGTGTACGTGATCTGCGCAAGCTTGATCGTGATGTTCATGATGCCTGTCGGCGGCTGGAAAGCACTTAATGTGTTGACTGGCAGCATGAAACCGGCTATACAGCCAGGCGACTTGGTGCTGGTTCACCGGGTGCCGACGAGTGAGATTAAGCCTGGTGACATTGTGACCTACACTAGCCTGGCCAATTCTAGGCAGACAATAACTCACCGGGTAGTTTCGAAACAGGTGATAGACCGGTTGCCGACAATAACGGCGAAGGGTGATGCGAACGACCGGGCTGACGCGCCGATTCCGACCGGGCGGATTGTGGGCCGGGTAGCAATGACTGTGCCGGCGGCGGGGTATTTGCTGGCGTTATTGCACAATCCGATTATTTTGCTGGCCTTGGTGGTTATTCCGGGGTTGGTAGTAATTTGGGCTGAGGTTCGCAATTTGCGTCGGATTTTTGCGACACAGGAGTCTAGGCCGGGCAGTGATTCGGTTTCGAAGATTGACCCGCCTGATGAGCCTCCGGCCGGGTCATTGGTGGCCGAGGTTCAGTCTAAGCCTCGTCAGCGTTCCCGAGTGCGATCACTCGATAGCATGGGTCCACGGCTGATGGTGGTTGTGGCGGGGGTGGCCTTGATCATTACGGGCCAGACGTATGCTAACACCGTAGGTAGTGTGGCACTGACGCATAATACTCTGACGGCTGTAAGTGGCAAAAGCCGGTCGGTTTTGTTGCGTGAGGCACATAGGGTGTTTGGGCAGGCTATTCATGCAGCTAGTGCGCAGTTGCGAACCGACATAAAGGTTTGTCTGGCAAACCGGCGTGCGGAATTAGCGGCAGCTGATGCGGCGGGCCGGTTTGATGCAGGAGCGGCCAGCTATGACCATCAGGTTGGGAAGGCTGAAGGGCAATTTAAGACCCAGGTGCTTGATCCGGCACCTATGAGCCGGGGTAGTGAAGCATACAACCGGGTTTTTGAGTCTGCGGAGAGGGCTGAGGTAGCCAGCTTCGGTATGGCTCAGGACCGGCTCGTGACGTCGGTGGAGGCGGCTGCCAAGAAGAGTAATTTGAGCCAGTGCCTGTCTGTGGCTCACACCAAACACCGGTCGGCTGTACACGCCGCCCGAGACCGGTTGCTGGCGGCGATCCGAGCTATTTATCATCGTTGATAGTGTAAGATAGAGATATAAATCGCGCGTTGTTATGCTAAGTGGTTTGCGTACACAAGTTGTTTTTCTGAGCTTGGCCGCAATAGTTGTTGCGGCAGGTTTGTTTAGTGCTGGGCAACGAGTTGAGCCGTCGGTGGCTGATGTGAATCCGCAGGCTGTGCGGGTGGCCATCCAGATCTTGGATGATTCGATAAGCCTCGTTGTGGATGGTGAGGAGCATTTGGTTGCTAATGTGCCTGTGGCCTCGACGCCCGCGCCGACTTTGACACCCGCGCCGACGCCGGTGTTGACTCCGCGTGCGGCCGCACGTCCGGCTGCTTCGCCCTGCCCGGAAACAATTGATGTAGAGAGTACGGGTCCGGATTCAGACATTGAGATTAATTGTACTGATACGTCGGAGGATGGTTCTTCGGGTTCGACGAACATCTCAGTCAGTAATAGCGTCCACCAGAGTAGCTCCGGTGGACAGGGCTCGAACCACAGCTCGAGTTCGACGAGAGTGCATATTAACCGGAATTAATCAGCCAGCTATTTACAAAGCTGGTTTTTAGTGTATTGTAGTATTTGTGTTTAAGCGTTTCGCTCGAACCCGCCTTGAAATCTTGTTGTCTAGCATGGCATTTGCTTTGGTGTTTCCAATCAACCATGACCTCTAGGAGGTTGCTGTGATGACTGTTCAGGCAGGACCGGAAGGTCGTCCGTTGCCTATTGGTGCTCGTGACCGTTTGCAGGAGAGAGCCCAGAGCCTGCCGCGTGACGCGGACTTGGCGGTAGCATTCCCGTTGGGCGGGTCGACATTCCGGTCGGTGCTGATTAACCGTGCCGGCAGAGTAGTTGATGAGCTGGAGGTACGTGAGCCGGCTCAGTATTATCAGGATTTGATGCACGCTACGGCTGCAGCTCAGATTTATTTCGGATGCCGGCCAGTAGTGGGAGCGGCGTTTTTGGCGGGACCAGTGCCGCGCCGTGGTCTTCTGCGGTTCACTAACCTTAAGGGCTGGCCTGAGTTTGACCGGACCGAAAGCTCGACATTGTTTGGCTTCTCGACGGACTGGCTGAACGACGGCCAAGCCGGGTATTATGGTCTGTCGCTATTGAACCAGCACGATTATGCTGAATTGCGATCGGGTAACTTTCAGGACGGCGACTCCTACGGCTATGCCATCTTTGGCACTGGTCTGAATATGGGCCTTGGCTCAACTGCGCGTGAAGACGGCCACCCACCGTTTGCGGCGCGTGAGCAACTTGAGGTTGCTTTCCAGCAATTCTTCTTCCAGAAGTTTGGTTACTATCCCGAATGGGAGCATGCTTGCAGTGGTGGACATGGCTTCAGATTGGCAGCTGAGTTTTTTATCAGCCGGCTGCCTGATCATACGCAGCTGGAAGACGTATTCGTTCAGGAGTTCAGTGCGGCAGAGGAGAAAGACCAGGGTAAGGTAGTAACTAGATTTGCCTTGAAATTGCGCCACCCAACCGCCCTAAAGGCCACGCGGTTGGTTTTTGGTAATCTGGGAACCTTCCTGGGGGCCCAAGCTGTTGGGGCTGTGCTGCAGCGCATTGATGTGTCGCCAGGTATTCTGAGCGATGAAGACCTGCGCAGGTTTTGCGTCAAAGAGACGGATTTCTTGCAGAACTTCGAGAGTCAGGGCCGCAAGCAATTTTCTGATATTGCGCGTGGGTGCAAAGTGCGGGCCTGTCTCGAGAATCCGGAACATCATGGAGCGGTGGCCCGGGCCACACAATTGCTGCAGGCGAGCATCTAGGCAAGATAATGTTTCAAGGGTTGGGCGCGGTTTACGGCCGTGCCCTCTGCCCCTTAGTCTGGCAACCACGTTGGTTGGCTGAGGAGCGGATCTGGGTTATAGTTCCAGAGTATAACGGTGGAGCTTACTATGCAGGACTTTGGTGCCAAGATTGTGACGTTTGAGGAGCTAGCGGCATTGCGGCCGCACTTGGGGCGCATTGTGGCTACTAGCGGCGGGTTTGATCCGATTCACCCCGGCCACATTAGCTGCATTTTGCAGAGCCGGCAATACGGTGACACTGTGGTTGTCATTGTGAATGGCGATGGTTTTTTGACCCGCAAGAAAGGCAAGCCGTTTCAGGATCTGGGGACGCGGTCGCTGATAGTAAGCGCGCTGCGGGAGGTTGATTATGTGGTGCCGTTTGAGATTGAGGATGATCAAACGGTGATTATGGCATTAGAGCAATTGAAGCCGCATGTATTTACAAAGGGTGGTGACCGGATCGATGAAACCAGTATTCCGGAGTGGGAAACGTGTAAAAAACACAACATTAAAGTGATTAGCGGAGTTGGGTTGGATAAGAACTGGTCGTCCAGTACCTTCCTGTCTGACTGGGAAGAGCATGCTAAACATCGTGAAGAGCAGGTTAAGCAGCAACCTCAGCAACCAGGACAGGGTTAGGCGTGGAGGTAGCTGAATTAAAGTTTTTTACCGACGGTGGTTCCCGGGGTAACCCAGGTCCAAGCGCAAGCGGTGTTGTAATTTTGGATATGAACGATAAGGTTTTGGAAGGTTTTGGAGTTTATTTGGGGGAGACCACCAATAATGTGGCTGAATGGACAGCTGTGAAATTGGCGCTTGAAGCCATTACAAAATATAAGCCCAAACGGGTGCATGCCTATATGGACTCGGAGCTGGTCTGTAAGCAGCTTAATGGTCAGTACCGGGTGAAGCATCCGGGGTTGAAGCCTATATATGCGGAGGTCATTGCTTTGGCCAAGGCGTATAATGTCACTTTTGAACACGTGTACCGGGCTAGCAACAAACTGGCAGACGCCGAGGTTAACAAGGTGATTGACCAGGCACTGGGTTTGAAATAACCATTTAATATCATTCGCACCTTTGGTCCAACCGTACGCTTAGTTGTGTGAAGGTGAATCACATACTATAATATTTTATGTTCTTCGAGCAGAGAGGGTACTGTTATGGGAAAAGGGGGGAATTCATCCCTGCCTATCGAGAGCGTCATGAAGGAAGTGACCCAGCTTTTTCAAGGGCTGACTGAAGATACTGTCAGCTTGCTAGAATCTCCCCATTTGACTATTGGGAAAAGGCTGGGTTTATCTTCGCACGTAGTCCTCCTTTCGCTTAGGGAGCTCCAGCGACGAAAACGAATCGGTCTTCTTGAGCTGATGGATAGAGTTGCAATAGCTCCTGAGCAAAACTTGCTAAGTGCGCCTAGTATGATTACAACCAAAACGGACAGTCTGAAGATGAGGCATGGCTCCCGCCCTCGCCAGACTGTAGACGCCCTTGACCAAGAAGAAGCACCTATGGCTGAAGCTGATAAGCCTGACGAGCAGATCGTGCATCTGACCCGGGAGCTCGAGATAGTTACCAAGCGGGTTGTGGAAGCTGAAGAGGAGTGCGATAGGTTGCGGCAGTCGTTGGAGACATCGGCCGCGAGACGCGCGGAGGCGATTCAAGCCATGCAGGTACTGAAGAAAGAAGTCGCCCGACTTACGCCTGTAGCTGAACGAGCCAAAGAGCTGGAGCGGCGGGTGGCTGATCTCACCGCCCAACAAAACGTGCCGGACGAACTAGCCGCGGTTATCACGGCCATCACGTAAGGAGGGCCCATGCCTGAACGTAAAGGCATGCACAGGACGACTCAGCCCCGCACGGCAGAAGGGCAGGATTTGCCGGCAACCTTGCCTAACCACCTTGTTGGTCCAAGCATAACTACGGACCCCGATCTCAGAAAGGAAGCTGAAGGTGCAACTGAGTTTGTGGTTGAGCAACTTGATATGCTGCCTGCTCGCGCGAATACGACTGCTATCATGGCAGTCATTGTGGGAGTGCTCCAGCAGCTGTATGAACCGCTCGTTGTAACAGCCTTAAAACAAACTGTGTTTGACTGCCTCGTAAGGCAGGGACACCTTAGGCGAGCGAGCAGTTCTCATAAGAATGTGGTTTATGATGTGCAACCGCCGAAGAAGGAGCCTCTCACAAAGGATGAGGCGATGCGAAAGCTCATTGGGCGGGTCGAGGAATTAACCAATATTAACCATGATCTTAAGGCCGAACTGGCTGAGGCCAAGGCTGGGAGCTCAATGGTTGATCCGAGTATCATCGAGCAGCTAGCGACTAAGCTTGAGAGTGCCAACCAACGAATCGAGCAGCTCACTGAAGAACTCGCTGACGCGCACAGAGCCACCGAGCAGGGGAGCCGACAGCATCATAAGGAACTTACTTCACTTCGCACAGAGCTGACAGAGGCTAAGGGGACAATTGCCCGGCTTGAAGGTGAGGCCTTGACCAGGCAGAGCCAGAACGCGACCCTTGATCCTGAGACCGCGACACGCCTAAGGGCTCTAGGAATCCGGTCCTGATTTCTTTGGGCGAGAGAGAGGGCCACGCTTTAGGCGTGGCCCTTATTATATTCTTGACGCGGTTACGAGGCGGCTGTGAGTGCCTTTTGGCAGTTTGGCGTCAGGCTCATGATGTCGACATCCCACATTTTGCCGGGGGGTTGCATAACGGTTCCGTTGCAATCTTCCATCACGGGCAGGTTGCCGTTTTTCTCGGGCAGCATTACGTAGAAGGATATAGCACTTGTGGACCGGTCGACACTGTTAACTTGAACCTGGCTCGAGTAAGCCGTGGCAATATCGCTCCTGACTTGGTTCTCGTACCGTAGGTCTTCGCGCTTGTCGCTGAAGATAAGTGAGGCTAGTACTCCAAGTAGCGCCAAAATGATGCAGGTCCAGGCTAGGAACCGGTTGGGTGCTGTGCCACGCCGCTGCCGTATGACGATTACTGCTAAAATAAGCATACATAATGCTGTCGCGCCAAGAGTCAGCCGGATGCCGAGGGTTAGCAGCGATATGGAATCCACCATGGGTGCTCCAAAGGGTAGAGTAGGTATGCCTGTATATATTATAGCATTTACCTGGATACTTTACAAGTTTTGTAGGCGAGTATCTATTGTGTAATGTATTTTTTTCTGGCATAATATTGTAGCCAGTCTACAAGATGATCGCGCCGGGTGACCGGTGAGGAAAGTCCGGACAGCGCAGAGCAAGACGGTTGCTAACGGCAACCGGGGGTGATCCTAGGGAAAGTGCCACAGAAACGAAACCGCCGCTGGCGTGCGGGTGAAGCTTTCGAGCAGAGCCGGGTAGCGGTAAGGGTGAAACGAGTGCGGTAAGAGCGCACAGCTGACCCGGGTGACCGGGAAGGGAGGTAAACCCCGTCTGCTGCAAGGCTGCTCATGCATCCCGGCCTGGCCGGGCAGCTGCTCGCTGAGCATGAGCATATGGGCCGCTTGAGGCTTATGGTGACATAAGTCCCAGAGAGATGATCATCCGGCGGGGCCTTTGGGCTTCGTACGACAGAATCCGGCTTACCAGTAGTCTGGTCCCAGAATGTGACTCGTCCGCCCTTATCCGGGCGGGCGTTTCGCTTATGGGGGCCAAGCGGTGTACAATTGGGAGAGCAATTATTCAAACCAATGCGCAAACGAAGCGAATTATTTTTTAGTCTGATATCTGTCCCGATCGACTTTCTGGCGTTGGTTGGGGCTTTTGTAGTGGCCTATATTTTGCGGGTCAAGATTGAGGGACGGCCGGTAGCCCACCCGATTGCAGCCTTGGACTTTCTGAATATTTTACTGATGGTTCTGCCGGTTTGGATACTGATCTTTGCTCTGGCCGGGCTGTATTCGCAGTCTAACTTACGTGGCCGGTTGGATGAGATTGGCAAGGTGTTCGTGGCTGTTTCGGGTGGCGTTATGTTTATGATCTTGCTTGATTTTTTTCGTCCGGCGTCATTATTCCCATCCAAGGCGGTACCAATTTACGCGTATGGATTGGGTTTAGTGTTTGTGTTGTCGGCCCGGACAGTGATGCGCGGGATTCAGCGTTGGCTGTTTAATTTTGGTATCGGCGTGCATCAAGCGCTGTTAATAGGCAGTGGCCGGCTAGCTCAGCGGATCGCCCGAGATTTGGCACAACCGAGGTCCGGATACCGGCTACTTGGGTGCATTGACACTGCTCGAGGCGCGGCCAAGCGCTTGCCGGGCATGCCGATTTATGGCTCGTTCGATGAAGCATTGGCAACTCTGGGTTCACGCCGACTTGATGAGATTATACAGGCTGACTCGGCGCTTGGTTCGGATGAGGTGCTGGCATTGGTTAACTATGCCACTAACCACCATGTATCGTACCGGTTTGTGCCAAACCAATTTGGTCTCTACGCTACCAATTCTGCCTTGGGTAGTTTGGCCGGCATCCCGATGATTGAGATAAAGCTAACACCGCTAGATGGTTGGGGCCGGATTATGAAACGAGTTTTCGATGTAGTTGGTGCAACACTTGGACTGGCTATTTTATCGCCGATTTTTCTGATTATCGCGCTACTGATAAAGATTAGTGATCCCGGGCCGGTTTTTTATCGTCACCGGCGGTTGGTGCGCGAGGGTCAGGAAGTGTTCGTCTATAAGTTTCGGTCTATGCAATGGAAATATACGAATGATCCAAAATATAGAGGTAAGTCGTCTGAGCAGATTTTTAGAATGCTGGGCCGCCCTGAGTTGGCGCAAGAGTTTAAGCAGGCGCAAAAAGTCCAGAATGATCCCCGGGTTAGCCGCTTCGGGCGGCTATTGCGGTCTACTAGCCTAGATGAGCTACCACAGCTCATAAATGCAATAAAGGGCGACATGAGCCTGGTAGGGCCGCGTCCAATCACACCAGTTGAGCTGGAACGTTATGGTGACCAAGGCGCGAGTTTCTTAGCACTTAAGCCCGGGATTACGGGGTTGTGGCAGATTTCTGGGCGCAGCGATATTACCTATGATGACCGGGTTAAGCTGGATATTTATTACGTTGAAAATTGGAGTTTGTGGTTGGATATAAAGATATTGCTGAAAACTGCTTTCGCCATTTTGCGCCGAAAAGGAGCTTACTAATGGTTGCACCTAAGATTGCACTGGTACACCATTGGTTGGTATCGCCTGGTGGTGCAGAGAAAGTGTTGTATGAGCTACATCAAATGTATCCTGAGGCTCCCATATATACAGCGGCTTATATTCCGGAAAAATTTCCTGAGTTTGCTAAAGCTGATGTGCGCACAACGTTTCTAAATTGGATTCCGTTTTTGCGAAATAAGCATCAACTATTTCCGATCTTTTTGGGTCTACCGTTTAAAACATTTAATATGAATAAGTATGATATTGTGATATCTTCGTGCGCGGCTGAGGCCAAATATGTGCGAACAAATGCAAAAACTTTGCATATTTGCTATTGTCATACGCCAGTCCGATACTATTGGACGGATTTTGATTGGTATATGAAGCACCCGCCGTTTGGGCGGTTTAATTGGCTGGCGCGATTGGCTTTGCCGATGGTAATTGGGGTCTTGAGGGGGATTGACTATAGGGCGGCTCAGGGAGTGGATGCGTATGTGGCTAACTCGCGTCATGTTCAGGCGCGGATTAAGAAATACTACCAGCGGGATTCGAAAGTGATCTATCCGCCAATTTTGACGGGGGAATTGTCGGGATTGGCGCCTGGTTCGCGTGATTATTATTTGATTGTGGGACGTCAGGTGTCGTATAAACGGCTGGATGTGGCGGTGGATGCGTTTAATGAGTTGGGTTTGCCGCTTAAGGTGGCGGGCGCGGGGGAGGAGATTGCTCGTCAAAAAGCCAGGGCTAAAAATAACATCGAGTTTTTGGGTCGGGTGCCGCAAGACGAACGTAACCGGTTGTATGCCGGAGCTAAGGGTTTCATCTTTCCGCCTGAAGAGGATTTTGGCATGGTGCCGCTAGAGGCGATGGCAGCTGGCACACCGGTGATCGCCTATGGTAAGGGAGGCGCATTGGAGTATGTGAAAGAGGGTGAGACCGGGACGCTGTTTGCTGAGCAGACGAGAGAGTCGTTGGTGGCGGCGGTGCGGCGGTTTGAAGGTATGCAGTTTGATGAGGTAAAGATTCGTGCCTGGGCTAAGGAGTTTGATGCAAGTGTGTTCCGGCGGAGGATGCGGGAGTTTGTGGGAACGGAGTGGGAGCGATTTAAGCACGGGGTTAGCTAGTCTGGGCAAGTATGGTGAGTGCCGGCTAAGGCTGGTTATGATCGCGCGAAGTGTTTGGTTGGTAACTATATGGCTACTATCGACATATATTAAGCGCTTTCTATATGTCTAAGTTAGACATATAATAGGAGTATACATGGCAACTATTCGTGACGATGGCGATCGCATCACTATAAGTCTTCTTGATATGCGCATCTTGATTGCGCTCGCGGCTGGTCAGGCTAGTGGTTATGATATCGCCAGATTATGCAAAGATGACTCAAGCGCAATCGCAAATCTCAGTAGCGGCGCTATTCGTCCAGCTTTGACAGGATTACTTAAGCTGTACTTGATTGCTGAGGTTGAGGCGGGTGTAGCTTTAAACCCGGGTAAGCCACGACGGGTTTATGAAATTACCCGGTTGGGCCGCCAGGTTCTGGCTTGGGAGCTGGAGGTACTTACGTGGCTGATTTCTTTAGCCAAGGAGCGTGGCGTTGATATTGTTGCAAACAAAAAAGACCCCGATGATCCTGAGGTCTTTTGAGCGAAGAATAGTTGTTATTTGGCGGCTTTGGCGGCCTTAACGACGGCTTCGAAGGCCTTAGGTTGGTTAACTGCTAGCTCGGCCAGGATCTTGCGATCGAGGGTAATGCCAGCCTTGCTTAGTGAGCCCATAAAGGCGCTGTAGCTGGTACCGGCGGCCCCGGCGGCGGCGCTGATGCGGGTGATCCAGAGAGCGCGAAAGTCGCGCTTCTTGTTGCGGCGGTCGCGGTATTGATATTGTAAAGCTTTAATAACTGCCTGACGGGCCATTTTGATACTAGAGCGGCGGACAAGACTATAACCCTTGGTCTGTTGGCGCAGTTTTTTGTGCTTGGCGTGACTGGTGACGCCTCTCTTAACGCGCATTTGTGATATATCTCCTTATCTTGGATTATTTCGGCGTCAGAAGCTTAAGCTTCTCGTTCGTCGTATTATTACATACGCCTTACTCCGATGCCCGCTTCTTCCCTGAACTAATCTCAAACTAAGAAGCTATAAAGCGGTAAGGCTACCGGTAGGTCCCTAACATTTTCTTAACGTTGGCGGTATCGCCGGCGGCAATCTCAAACTCCTTAACGTATTCACGCTTGAGCGAAGCTGACTTGTGAGCCAACATGTGGTTGCGGTTGGCACGGCGGTGCATTAGCTTGCCGTTTCCAGACAGCTTAATGCGCTTGGCCATTCCTTTATGAGTTTTCAGCTTTGGCATCTTTTTTCATCCCTAAAATCATATTGAGATCGCGGCCGGAGAGCGTTGGTGTTTGCTCTAGTACGGCAATATCGGACAGGCGTTCTAAGACGTTATCGAGAATCTCGCGACCCAGTTGGGGACGGGTGATCTCGCGGCCGCGGAAGAGCAGGCTAATCTTAACTTTGTGCCCTTCCTCGAGGAACTTCCTGGCCCGGTTGAGCTTCACTTGTAGATCGTGCTCACCGATCTTGAGGCCGAGCCTCACTTGCTTAACTTCAACCTGCCGTTGGTTGCGGCGGCTCTTTTGGAGCTGCTTGGTTTGCTCGTAGCGGTACTTACCCCAATCGAGGATTTTGACCACCGGCGGTTGAGCGGTAGGAGCAATTTCTGCCAGATCTAAATCTGCTTCGTCGGCACGTTCCAAAGCCTCACGGAGGCTAACGACGCCGAGTTGGGAACCATCAACATCGACCAAACGCACAGTTTGGGCAGATATTTCACGGTTCACGCGGATTTTGTTGATTTGGCAGTCTCCTTCTAAAAGCTCCTGAACACTATAGCAGTTTGAGGCTGTAGGGTCAAGAATTATTCTTACAAAGCGATTCGTGGGTTAACCGCTTGGCTTAACTAGGGTTTGGGGCCGATAGCGTCCTTGAAGTCACCGACGATTTTTTCGGTGATGAACCGGACGGACTGGTCAGTTAAGCGGATAGCAATGGGGGTGCGGCTGGTGACCTTGCCATCTACCATGATGCCGGTGGTGGGTTTGGTTTCAATAACGACGCGGCTAGCCAAGAAGCGGGTCGTAGCGCCGTCTTCAGGGGTTGGTACGGCGCGGTTATGGAGCATTTGCCAGAGATAGTTGCCTAGGCGCAAGCGATGGCCTGGGTGGTCGCTAAGAGTGACAATGAGCTGGTTGTCGGCCAGGGGATTGAGGAATTTCTGGTTGGCAATAGCAAGTGAGAACAAATTGCATTCCAGTTCGAACTGACCATCGACTTCGATGCGGCAATGCAGGGTTTGATAATTCCGGGCGTGGCCCCAGCCGGCTCGGAGCTGGCCCAAACGTGCTTGAAGGTTGGCCGGGGCGGTGTCAATGTTTTTGTCCAGGTCGGTCTCGAATCCTAAGGTGAGGGTGGACAAAAAATATTTTTGGCCGGCTGCAATGAGGGAGTATGAGGTTAGGCGGCGGGCGGCCAGGACCTCAGAGGCTTGCTGCCAGCTTGAGATACCAAGCTGCGTGGCCAACCGGTTGGTGGTGCCGAGCGGGATGATGCCGATGGCTACATTTTCCTGGCCGATCAGGCCATTGATGACCTCGTTGACAGTGTTATCGCCGCCGACGGCTACAACTGTGGTGTGGCCTTTAGTTGCGGCGGCGGCGGCCATTTTGCTGGCTTCACCGGGGCCGGTGGTTTTGGCCCACTCGCCGCGGATGCCGAGCTGGTCGAGCCGACCGCGAATTTTATCTTGCAGGCCTTTGACTTGGCTGCGGCCGGCCGCTGGATTGACGATGTAGTAGTACATGCCGGGCGCTTATGCCTCTTGATCTTCGGCCTGCGAGTGATTTGACCCGCGCGGTTTTTGCGAAATGCTCCGGCCGCTAAAAACGCCGCCGGATGCGATGGCCAGACCGGCGGCCGTGACATCGCCGGTGACCCGGCCGGTCTCCCGGATGGTGACCTCACCGTCAGCTATGATACTGCCATCGAGCTCGCCGGCTACGGTGACATTGAGCGCTGTGAGGTTAGCTTTAATACGGCCATTGACGCCGATGGTGACGTCACCGGCGGTCTTAATGTCGCCCTTGAGTATGCCGTCTATGAGTATGTCGCCTTCGCTGGTGAGGTTGCCGTGAACTACCACACCGGCGCCGATGACCGTCTCGATACCAGATATACCTAACAGGTCATCTTTGCGGGCCATTTAAGTCTCCTTGTATCTGCGGGACGCGCTTAATGGCCTGACCTAGTACTTGCTGCTCTTCGGCTGACAGGCTGTATTTGCTTTTGGCGAAGTCAATGGGTTTAACGTAGACCCTGGTGCCGGTGCGACCGTGTATACTGGTGAGGACATAGCCTGAATCGTGGGCATCCAAGACAGCCAGGCTAAAGCTCTGGTCGCCACCCGTATCACCGAACGGGTTGAATCGGACAATTGAGACTTTTTGCTGAGCCAGGCTATTGGTAACGGCTAAACGCTCATATTCGGCATTAAGCCTGCCGAGCCGGGTATCTACCGCTTCGACCCGAGCGATGTGCTGGGCCAGGGTATGCTCAAGCGAGCCGGCTTCCTCGCCACCCAATGCAGCAGCAAACCGCTTTTTGAGCCTATCGGTCTGAAGCCAGCTCATGACGCTCACCCCGATCCCGGCTAATGCTATAACCAGTGCTATGTATACCAAATTCGAAAGACTCCAACCTTCAACGAATATACATAAGTATAGGTGTAGGCACGTCTGGCCGCAACGCTTGGCAGTTTTCTAGAAGAGTGTGCTAAAATGCCAACCAATGGCAAAGAAGAACAAACCAGCTAAGAAGCACCGTTTTAAGCATACAGAACCGGGGACGGTAACGTCATCGGGTCAAACGGCGGTGACAAGCCAGGCGGCGACAGACCAGCCGATTACCGGGTCGAGCACTCCAGCGCGGACTCAGCCAGTGAACAAGCCGGCCGGTGCTTTGGTCGCGTCTACCGTGGCCGGCCGCGATTTTAGTTATGTGACTCATGATCTGCGACGGATTGGTATATTTGCTGGCAGTCTGGTTGTCTTGGAGTTAGGGCTTTTGTATTTGTTGGGAAATACTGGTTTTGGCAGTATGGTTTATAGCCTGATCAAGGTCTAGCCGGGTTACGCCCCGGTTCGGGCGCGGTATTGCATAGCCTCGCTAAAGTGTTGAATGGTGATAGTGTCTGCGCCGGCTAGGTCGGCGATTGTCCGGGCTACTTTGAGGATGCGATTGTAGGCACGAGCTGATAAACGCAACCGCTGAACCGCTTGTTTGGCGAGAGTGAGGGTTTCAGGATCCAGGCGGCAAAATTGCTGGGTGTCGGTGATGGTCATGCGGCCATTAAGCTTGGTAGCTGGGCCGGTGAACCGTTCGGCTTGCCGCTTCCGGGCGGCTGCTACCCGTATGGCGATGGTGGTAGTGGCTTCGCCGGTTTGTTGCCCGGTTAGTTCGTCCCGCCCGACGGGTGCAACGTCAATGATAAGGTCGATGCGGTCGAGCAAAGGTCCGGATAGCCGGCGCTGGTATTGGTGGACTGCGTAGGCACTGCATTTACAACGGTTATCTCCAGCGTAGCCGCAGGGACAGGGGTTACGGGTAGCTACGAGCATAAATTGAGCTGGGAAGGTGGTGGTTCGAGCTGCCCGGGCGATGGAGACTTGGCCATCTTCTAGCGGTTGGCGCAGGACTTCAAGCACTTGGCGGGGAAACTCGGGAAGCTCATCTAGAAACAGGACACCATGGTGGCTTAGGCTAATCTCGCCTGGCCGGGGTACGGATCCGCCGCCGATGAGTGCGGCGCTTGAAGCGGTATGATGAGGCGCGCGAAGTGGTCGCATTCGGACAACACCGTCATGATTGAGCCCGGCCAAGCTATAAAGCTTGGTGATTTCCAGCATTTCCTGGAAGGTTGGTGGTGGCAGCAGGCCGACCAGTGTTCGCGACATTAGTGTTTTGCCTGAACCGGGAGGGCCGGAGAGCAAGATATTGTGACCGCCGCTGGCGGCGATTTCTAGTGCACGTTTGGCCTGAGCTTGGCCGTAGATATCACTCATATCGACCGGGGCTGGTGCGCGCTGGCCTTCGTGTTTTGTTGTATTGGTAACAACGGCTAGCGGATTTAACCCAACCAAATGGTGGTAAAGCTCGCTTAAGCTGTCTATGGCGATGATCTTAACGTCTGGCAGCATGGCGGCTTCATTGGCATTGGCTGCGGGGACGTATATATGGCTGAATGAGCGTTCGCGGGCCAGTTGAGCGGCTAATACCGAGCCTTTAACTGTGCGAAGACTGCCGTCTAGGGCTAACTCTCCTAAGAATAGGGCATTGCCGGTGGTATCAGCAGGAATTTGGCCGCTGGCGATTAGTATTGCGACTGCCATACCCAGGTCGTAGCCGGTGCCGTCTTTAGGAATATCGGCCGGTGCTAGATTGAGAGTGATGCGTTTAGGAGGGACGAGTAAGCCGCTGTTTTTAATGGCGCTGCGAACACGTTCCCGGGCCTCGTCTACAGCCTTGTCTGCTAGACCGACGACGATGAAGCCGGGGAGTCCGTTTGCCATATCGCATTCGATTTCGACGAGTTCACCGTCGAAACCGTGGAAAGCTGGGGTGTATACTTTTGATAGCATAGCTGGACTATACCGAACATAAACCGAATATGCAACGCTTTCGTATGAAGCCTGGCTTTTTTGTTGTCAACGACCATTGACTTTTTTTATTATTCGATTAAAATGGTGGTATGAATGACCGGCAACTCATCTCACATATCGAAGAATTAGGTCTGAGCAACAAAGAGGCTAGGGTTTATGTGGCCGCATTAATAGTTGGTCCGTCACCTGTGCAGCGTATAGCCGACCAGTCCGGTATTAAGCGTGTAACTACTTACGTGATCCTGGAATCTTTGGTGGGTCTGGGGTTAGTGTCGCAGAGTGTTAAGGGTAAGAAGACTTATTTTATTGCTGAAGAGCCGACCAATTTGCGCCGACTGATTGAGAAGCGGGAGGTTGAGCTTAAGGAGCAGAAACAGAACCTTCAGCAGATCTTGCCTGAGTTGGGTAGCTTGAAGATGCTGCCCAAAGAGTCGCCTAGTGTAAAATTTTATGATAGCGCAGACGGTATTCGTACTGCCATGGAGGCATTCTTTGACGAAGCCAAGCGGTCAAATGCCGATTCTGCCTACGGTTTTAGTAATTTGGATCAATTTTACAGCTACTTTCCTGAATACCGGGCTCTTGGCGCCAATCCGCAGCGGTTACGGTCGAGTATCGAGAGCCGGATGATTTATGCCTCGATTGAGGGCCCGATCTTGAAAAAAGGTGACATCGAGCGTAACCGTACGTCCCGCTGGTTACCGTTGGATAAGTTTCCGGTTAGCGGTGATTTTACGGTTTCCGGGGACATGATTATTATGTTGACCTTAACAGGCTCAAATCCCATCGGGATTACGATTAAGAGCCAGGAATTGGCCAAGGGCTTAAGGGCTATGTTTGAGGCTGCTTGGGAAGCTGCCGAAGCATACAACAAATAGTAAAAATTCGCTTAATATTTTGCACCTAAAGTTGTTGACCCGCTTGGCTTTTTCTGGTACTATTTTGTTGCTTGGCTACCGAAGCTGAGTAGCGCACCTCTGGGGCGCTTTGGTTTGAGAGGAGTAGTTGTTATGAGCGGCACCGTTCACATGACAACCTCTCGGACAGCTACCGGGACGGCGTTCACGGCCCTTAGCCGGGTTCTGCGCCTCTTCCGGTCCCTGTCCGCTCGTCGTTCGCGGCGTGCTGTCAGCAGCGAGTGAGCCCACGAGTTGGGTATAGGGGGCTAGGGTTAGTAACCCCGGCTGGTCCAGACCCAGCCAGCCGCCCGATTTATCCCCTAGGTACTTAAATCTCAGAGCGCAAGCTCCGAGCACTAAGTACCTAGGGGCTTTCTTATGTTAAACCGTACCTTGGTACCAGAGGGCGGCGTATTCAGGAGGTACAGGATTGATAATAACGCCGGTACCCATTTCGGCGCCGGCCCACCGGAACGTTCTGGGCTCCACTTTGAGGACGAAATGATGATCCTGGTGGGGAATGGATTCTTGCAAGAAATAATTGAAACTTATATTAGTGCTATCTAGGCGGGCAGTTATTTTTTTGAGAATTACTGCCAATGAGTGCAGCTCGCCACTGCCAAGGTTACCGAAGCTGGTCTCGTGGCGCCGGGGAAGAATCCAGGCGCCGAATCCGGCTGAGGCAGCGTAGGGGGCAATAGCGATCATGTGCTTGTCCTGAAAAATGATGCGGACCCGTTGCTGTTCTTCCCAAGTGATAATATCGCATAGGGCGCAGCTATTGTTTATATCCTGGTAGCGCTTGAGGGCGTTACTGTCATCTTCTATATGTGGTGGGATCATCGGTAGGGCGATAATTTGGCAGTGGGCATGAGCCACGCTGGCACCAGCCATCGGGCCATCATTTTTGAAGACTAGCACGTAACGGATGCCATCTATGGTCTTGAGGGCGGTTAACCGGCGACGGTAAGCGCTGAATATTTCTTCGATATGACCGAGCTGGAGTTCTGAGAATTCCATATTGTGGTCGGGAGTATTAATAACGACTTCTTGGCTGCCGAAGGCTTTGGGGTTATCCAGGGAAAGTGCTGGAAAAGCGTTTTTAATGACTTTGACGCGCCAGTTTTTTGGTCCAGGTGAGGCGAGCAAGGCCGGCTCGGTGTTGTTACAGAAATGGCAGGCCGGGTTGGGTATTTTGTGTGGTTCGTTGTGATGGGAAAATGAATCGGGTCGCAGATTTCGCTTGGGCGCTATGATGACATAACGTTCTTTATAGTAGTGTTTACGGATTTCGGCTGGCTCGGCAGCGGGATTGTTGACCGGCTTAGGGCTTGGTTTTGGTGCTTTCACCGTGACGCTCCATGGTTTCCTCATACAAGCGTAACAATTTTAGAGCCTGGGTGCTAGCGCCAAATCCGCCGGCTAATTTGATGCTGTGCTGACCCATTTGTTCGCGCAGCCGTTTATCTTTGAGGAGCTTGAGAATCTTGGCGGCCAGGTCTTTGGCGGTGGGCTTAGCGTAGTAGCCGTTCTTGCCGTCTTCCACTACCTCGGTGATTCCGTGGTCGACGAGCACAATAGGTAGGCCGGCCCAGGCTGCTTCATTGAGGACTAATCCCTGAGTGTCGGTTGTGGAAGGGAATGCGAACAGCGTTGCTAGCTCGTAGATGGCTCCGAGTTCCTGATGGTCAATTCGGCCGGTAAAGATAATGCGGTTTTCATAAGCGCTGGCTGCGGCTTGGTCTTTAAAGTTTTCAAAATCATCGCCGCGACCGACCAGGACGAGTTTGGCGGCAACGTTCTTTTTGGCTATGTAGTCGAACGACTGGAGCAACAGACCCAGGTTCTTTTCAGTACCGATGCGGCCGACGAACAATATTACCTTGTCGTCTTCGTGAATGTTGTAACGGATGCGGGCGACCTCAATATTGCGGGCGGTTGTTGTTATTTTATCTACGCCGGTAGGCAATGTGGCAATGATGGCCTTGGTTTTCCAGCGCTTCAGCTGGCGCTCGATTTTTTGCGAAGGTGTAATCACGAGGTCGCAGTGATTGTGGATCATAGTGACGCCGCGCTCGACGATTTTCTGGTTCCATTTATCGACGCTGCGCTCGGGTTTGATGGAGGATAGGCTGGCGCGGTATTCGCTCATGCCGCCACCGGTGATAACGGGAACGAGCATCGACAGGGCAATGGTGCCGGGCAGAATTGATGGATAATGTTTCACATATTCGAAAAGATCGGTGTGGTAGGTGGTGACCAGTGGTATGTTGTGATGCAATGCAAAGTAGGCGCCAAACAAGCCTAGTTGTCCGGGGGTATGGTAGTGAATAATATCTAATTTAAGCTTTTCAACCTTGCGCATTACCTGCGGGGGGAAGAAGAACGTTGTCATGTAGTCTTCAAAGAAGAGGCCTTTGACAGCCGGAAAGCGAATGATGTGCTTGGACGTATCCTTGTGGCCCCGGGTGGTTCGGGGTGCAAAAATATAGACTTCATGACCGAGCTTTTCCAGCTCGATACGGAATGACTCGATGGAATAAGCTACTCCATCCGTCATGGGTAAGTAACGGTCGCTAAAAAAGCCGATTTTCACGATGCCGGCCGATTTGCGAGCCATTTGTAGACTGCTTCGTAGGTTTTGACCATGGTATTGGTGGAATGCGAGCGCTTCACAATATTCATACTCTCCCGGCCAAATCGTTTCTGTAAGTCGCGATTGGCTAATATCTGTTTGGTGACCCGGGCTAAGCTGGTGATATCATCCAGCTTGAACAAGTAGCCGTTTTTGCCGTCGTGGCAGAGCTCTTTGAGGGCGGCGATATCGACGGCGACCACGGGAAGTCCGCTGGCCATGGCTTCGAGTACAACAATACTCTGGAGTTCAGCGGGGGACGAGATGAGAAATAAGTTCGCTGCGTTGTAAATAAGGGGTTTCTCGGCTTCTTCAATGTAGCCGGTGAAGACAATGTTGTCGGCAATGCCGAGCTTTTTGGCCTGGCTTTGAAGTGCGGCCATGTCCTTGCCAAAGCCGGAAAGTACTAACTGGGCGGGTTGCTGTTGTAGAATTTGCGGCATGGCGGCAATGATTTGATCGAGTCGCTTTTCGCCATCGAGACGACCGAGGTACAAGACAACTGGCCGGTCGGTGGCGATGCCGTATTTCTGGATAACTGCAGACGCGTCCTGTCCGGGCTTGAATACAACCATGTCAACGCCGTTGGAAACGGCCTTAGCCGGGGTCCTGAGCCCATGGTCGAGGAGTAACTGTACGGCGGTTGGGGTGGGGGAAGTCACATAGTTAACCCGGTTGTGGAACCAGACCAGGTAGCGCCAGATTAGGTTATGAAGAGGTTTATAGAACAGGCTTGAGCCTTTGAGGTTAAGCAGGGCGTTCTCTGGCATAAAGTGGTTGGTGGCTACAACGGGAATACGATAGCGGTGAGCCCAGAACATAGCGGATAGTCCCATCCAGTAACAGTTGTGAATGTGGATAGCGTCTGGCTGCTCCTGGCGGATGATGCGCCGGGCATGCCAGAACGGGGCCCAGCTTACCTTGTACTTGGTGTTGGCCAGGAAGGTGGTGGCACTTTCGCGGTGGATGGTGTAGGGGCCGTCAGTTTCTTCGTAGCTGCCAAGCTTGGTACCCGGCGCCCAGACTGCTACATGGTGGCCAAGGCCGGCAATAGCCAGTACAAGCCTGCGTTCAAATAGTGCGCCGCCATCAGCATTGGGCCAGTACGATTCAGTCACGAGCAGGATACGCATAAAACCGTCTACTTAGTTCTATTAGTATATACCATTAATGCTTAACGCTAGCAGATTGAGTCGTGTGCGGGTATCATAGAGATCGTTATGGAATATCTGCAGGCCCTGCGCCAGGGAAATTTCAGTAAGCTGTGGTTGTCTCAGATCCTATCGCAAGTAGCTCAGCATCTGTTGAATTTTGCCCTGATTATCCAAGTGTTCAATGCCAGCTCCCACACCAACCTGGGTAATTTGGCGGTGAGCTTGTTGGTGCTGGCTTTTGGTACGCCGTCGATCTTTTTTGCGTCATTTGCCGGGGCAATGACTGACCGTTGGAACCGCCGGCTGGTCATGGTGGTAACGAACACTCTCAGGGCTGGGCTGGTTTTGTTGTATATTCCACTACAAGATAACCTGATCGGTATCTTGATATTGTCTTTTTTGATTTCGAGTATCATGCAATTTTTTGTGCCGGCTGAGGCGTCGACGATACCCCAGGTAGTACCTAAGCACCTCCTGTTGACGGCGAATTCGTTGTTTGTGTTTAGTCTTTATGGCTCGTTTGTGGTGGGTTATGCCTTGGCCGCGCCGGTCATCACAACCATGGGACCATATGGACCGTATTTGCTGACGGCATCGATGTTTGCCTTGGCGGGTCTGAGCGTATTGGGTTTACCGAGGGGTAGCGCAGGAAAGCGGACAGATTTGCCTAAGTTTAGATTTATGGACGAGTTTAAGGCTGGGTTTACGATTGTGCGGTCGCATCGCTGGTTGTCGTTGGCTATTCGCCAGCTGACTATCACCCAGGCTATCGTTGGGGTCATTATGGCTTTGGCGCCGGCACTGTCGTTGGCGCTGTTGCACCGGCCTCTGGAGCACGCTAGTACGTACCTGATTATTCCGGCTGGTATCGGGATGGTGGCGGGAGTGGGGCTGGTTGGCCGGCTGACCCGGCGTTACACCAAAATCCGGGTGCTGGAGATCGGTTTGATAATGGCCGGTGGGGCATTGATTTTATTGGGTCTGAGCGGGCTGCTCTACCGCCCTATCGACGGACAGCAGGTCTTAACCGGTGCCCAGATCGGCTGGATTGTAGCCGCACTGGTGTTTACGCTGGGTATGCTTAACGCTATTATCTCAACGACTGCCCAGACAGTGTTGCAGGAGAACTCACATGAGGATGTCCGGGGTAAGGTGTTTGGTGCGCTTAATATGTTCATTAACCTGGCCGGTACGCTGCCAATATTGTTGACCGGTATCTTGGCTGATCTCTTGAGCGTGACTGCTGTTATTACGATTATGGGTGTTTCGGTGGTGATTTTTGCTGTCGTGCAGTTGTTGCAGATGCGCTCGAAGGGTCAACCAAGCCCAGTCAGCAATAAATAGTTTTTAATACAACGCTTATGGTGTGTGTTGTGGCTTTTGCTGCTTGAAAAACGGACTTATTTGTGTACTATAGTACTGCACTGTATAGGCCCACGAGTGAGAGTAGGGGCGCATGGCAGAGGGTAGCTTTAAATCAAGAAGGCAACACGTAGTTGGTATGCAACATGATGTACGGCGGCTTCAGGCTAACTTGGCTCACCATCAAGGCGAGTTAATGGCTCGTTGCCATCATAATGGGGTGATTGGCTGTACTGACAGTGAGGAGCGGTATTGCCTTGATTGTGGTTACTACTCGGCTGGGCCCGGCCAAAATGGCGTGGCCCATGACATTATGAAAGTGCCGTTGAAGCGGACGTTGTCTACTGCGGAGTTTAACCGGCACCGAACTCAACTTTTATCGCTTGGGGCAGTCAATCAATTGTTGGCAGTCCGATAATGAACGGGGGCGGGACATAAATTGCATGTCCCGCCCTAAATCTTTGTTTAGGGAGCCGGAGATGGTATAATGATATGGTTCGACTTGGGGCTGATCAGGCTCGACGTTGGGACCTTTACAAGCTAGTCGCGCAGGCCGTAGGCACACGTTAGCATCCACAGTTAGCTTAACTGCCAACTTCTTTAGCCGGGTGAAGGACGCTTTTAGCGCACCGACACTCGCACCTGTTTACGCCTAAACACCGTAAACCATCAGCACCTGATGCCCGGTAGGGGTTCGCTGGTGTTATATTATCGGGCTGCTCTAGGCAGCGTGTCTCTGCTGCTTAGCTAAGCTAAGAGGCTGCTCTCGCGGATAGTTCGTCGACTCATGGCCGCAAGCTAAGCTCAAAAGTCGACTAAGCCTGTAGTGCGCTAGCAAGTAACCCGGCGGACCGGGGTGCGATTCCCCGCAGCTCCACCAAGTTTTTATGCAAAAATAGCCAATTTTCTTGGCTATTTTTTGTTGGATCTGTATCTGAAAAGTGGGCTTATTTCGGGGTGTGAAATTTTTGCTCCTCATTTTTAAGCCATACACCTCCGGGTAAGAGGATATTTGCGAGGGCTTGCATCTCGTCTTTATTGAGCGTACACCAATGGGCTTTTAAGCTGTATAGGTACTTCAGTGAAAACTCCACGAATGCATGAAGTCCTTTTCAACGTCTTGAGCTCCACGAATAGAGAGCTCAAGCTCAATAATCTGTCGCTTAACATCTTCAGCCTGCGTTAGATCGGGAAGTAATTGACTTGTTTAAGCCCTAGTCGGTAGAACTGGTGCTGTGTATCTGGATGGCGGTTAGCTTCTCGTAGATATCCAACGGAACAGCCCCTATAGTTTCGATGGCTACGTATTGGTCCCCATTGTTTATGATGTCCTTGAAAAGGCTATTTTGTGCGCGAATCACTTTTGTTACTAGGGCTTTACCTTTAAGCTTTATATACCATTCAGGTAGCGTGTAGCTGAGCGGCTCTTCCTGATCTTTAATCTTCCATTTAACAGTTGCCGGATTTTCACTGAAACCACTATCGGATATCACGGTGCCGGCATTTGTTTTTAGGGTATTTATGATGTCATTTATGACGTTTTGGACCAGCTGGCTATTGGCCATAAGCTGCACCTGGTCGCCGGTTTGCAGGCTATTAAGGGATGGTACTCTGTCGTGCTTTCCCCGCACCAACATGCTCACGGCCATTAGTAGTGGATCGTATAAATAGCTTTCAATGCTGTATCTATCGAGTACGGAAATATTTGGCTGCGGGGTGTTGGCGTTGTCGTTATCAATGATCCCATGCACCAGATTCTCGATGCTTGAGCCATTAAAGCGAGGGACCATTTCAAGAACTTTTGTACATCCTCCATGTTCTGGTCGGGCGTGACTTGCAGCAATAAACTTTAAGCTTGGAATGTTTTTGAAGTCATGCCTAATAATGGCCACCCGATATAGTTTGTCGTAGAAGGGTAGATCATCCTTGCCCTCAACAAACATTAGCCGAGTGTCCTCTTGTACAAAAAGCAGACCTTCCGAGAATTTGACTAAGGCATCTTTTCGGGTAATCTGCTCTATCGTCCTAGTGCCCGAATCGCTTAGCAGTAACTCATAAAGGGCTGTTTCCTCACACAATGCTACAGTATTGGGGCTATGGGTAGTCATGATAACCGATATGCCCATTTTATCTATGATCACTCGCTGTAGATTATCCAGCAGACGGTGGATCATTTTGGGTGTTAAATGGGCATCTGGCTCATCCAATACTAGGAGCTTAGGGTAAATAGCATTTTGGGTTCGATAGTAGAATAGCCAGCAAATTATGCGGAATAAGACCTGCTCACCTGATGAAAGTTCATTCCAGTTAACCTTGTCGCCTTGGCGGTTTTCAAGCAGGGGTACGTAAGGTAGGCGTAAATTTCCGTGGAATGGGGGCAGCTGATACTTGGTTTCAAACTCCGCGGCCAATTCATTGAAAATGGTGATTGGGTTTGATTCTTGCTCAAAGGGTTCGCGGTTTTCAATCGCTGTGAGATGCCAGTCATAAGTTATTGAGGCTATGCGCTCATTAATTATCTGTGCGCTTTTCTTTGAGAAGTTGGCTGACAGCTTCTCAACTACCATCTCGACGGTAAAGGGGTTGTCGTTTTGGTTGTAGCCTTCATCTCTTAATTCAGTTGCTATGCGCGCGATTTCCTCCCTCTGCTGGAGACTGAATAGGTTTTCGTCTGGGGGGCTTCCTGACAATACACCATTTACGGTTTGATGGATCTGCTGAGAGTAACTTTGAAGCTCGGCCATCCCGGCAGAAGGGGCGGATGGCATACCCCAGTCAAAGATACCCAGAGTGTCAGTTAGAGTTATGGCTTGGCCATTGAGGACAATGTCGGCCGTTGCTGGAGGTTTATCCCTATCTACATGCAGCCTACCCTCAATAATTTGCAGGAGCTGAGATTTGCCCGCGCCATTTTTGCCCGTAAGTACAATGAAGTCATTTAAATCATTGGCTGTTAGGCCGTCTTTGAAGCTCCTAAACTTCCGATTTACCGTAATCTGAATATTCATGGGGATTATTATAGACCCTCTCTGGCTTTAGCTCGAATTAATAACTCATTACAATTGTAAACATTTGCGATTACCTCTCAATATCCTGGGTGCTACTCCCTTCGGGCATTACTAGATGGCATTAAAGTGGGCTATTTCTGTGTCGAGCGTACTCCGTGCCTAAATAGCGCCTCCAGGTCTGTACCTCGGCCATGATTGGGTGTGATAATTCGGGCGTATCCATCACAAAAAAGGAAATTGTGTAAAAAGCAGGTCCTTTTTCGTTGTCGTACTTCGGGAAAATACGGCTAATTTATCTTTATTTGTTATGATTGTTCCACTATGTCGCTAATTTATGTGACAGGAATATCAGGTTCAGGAAAGTTGGAGGTTCTCAAAGTACTGAAGACTAGGGGCTATGAGGCGTATGGAACCGATGAAGATTGAAACTCCGCCTTTGTTGACAACGAAACTGGCGAGGTTTTGAAAAATCCTCCAGCCGACTCAGACAGCTTGGCAATTACGCGGCAGGGAAATGCATCTAGTTGGAGCTTGATTGGGAGTGCTGTGACTTCAATGTCACCGTGTAATTCCTCGGGCATTGTAAGATTTTCAACAATTAGTACGTCTCCGCCCAATAGTATCTTGTGGGTTAGGAAAGGCCCATGGTCAACGCTACAGGTGTCTACTCCGACAATTGATACTTTTTTCTCAACTAAGTAATGAGCAACGTCCTCTGGGATAGCCGGGTAAGTCTCAAAGTATTCCGGTTTGTAATATTTCTTATCAAAGCCGGTGTGAAAGAGGACAATGTCGCCTTGGCGGAGATTAGCGTTTTTAACGTCATTCAGGTTGTATTGACCATCAACTTCGATAACTACGCCGCGGCCAACAAAGCGCTCAACCGGATATTGATCTAGTGTTTTCCCATTAGCAATCATGTGGGCCGGCGCATCCATGTGGGTGCCAACGTGGGTTCCCAGAGAAACAAAGTGGCCTTGATAACCATCATTATCTAGAAATTCGGTCTGCTTGATTTGAGTCTTGGGGTCACCCGGGTAAACTGCAGACCTATCATTGATTGGGACTGATAAATCCATATACATGAAGCAATTTTAGCATGGCTAATAGCTTCCGTAGGGAGCACAATGTTGACAATCAGCAGTAATTGTGCTAAGATAGTAGATATCCGTACTGGAGAGGTTTAGCGCTTCCTCTGAGTGCTTGTATTGTGTCTCGACTACAGGAAAGGCTGACCATGACTCTGCTAAACGATGATATCGACACCAACTGGATCTTCGAGATTGATGGTGGTGCGCCGACGATGGCGGCTGTCTCATTCTGGACCCACGATGGTCGCGTTGAGTGGGAGATCCGGCCGACAAACCCAGTTTTGGAGGCGGGGAAGCCACTGCCTGACGTTGTCTTTGGCAACGTGCACGGGGTCAAGGTCGACGGCGAGTCGCAACCCACCAATCGTACCTATGTACGCTGGGACGTCGCTGTCGGGACTGTGACGTTCGCTTCACGCCCGATTGACCCCGGTGCCTAGGCCAATGAGCTGTAGCGTTTAGCTCAGCTTGGCATACGGCCTCGCACATCCGAGAGATGATGTGCGAGGCCAGTTTTTTGTGGACAAATATTTGTTATTTGAAATAATTTCTGTTATAATATATACAATCACTGCACAAGTGACCGCCTAATCTGCGTACAGATTTGCTTCTCTACAATCCTAGGCTTGGAGTTATCATGACCAAGATTGATGTCGTACAGCCTCAACTGCCGCCAGTGCCATTGTCACGCCGGGCTGATGCGGTAGTTGTTCGAACGGATACCGGCTTAGCGGGACAGGCAAGGCGATTGGTAGCCCGCGCTGTTAGTGCGATGCAGCCGACGTCATGGGAACGGGCGGTGCTTATGAGCAAAGCGTCGCCGCGACCGAGGCAAGCTTGGCTTTATCGTCCCGACGACGTGGCGCCGACTCTGTTTGGCGCCGATGAGCTTCGTTGGGACCAGCTTGCGCCTCAGTCCCAGCTGGTATACTTCCGGCTTCATGATTTGCTCGATCAAGTGACCGATATTTTGCGCGGTGATATTGACGGGTCAGCGCTATCAGGTTTTTCGGCCCTGTTTGCTCAGTGCCGACCGTTTCTCGAGTGGGATGCCATGATTGATCTGAGTCTGGCTGACCTTTTGGTAGCTAACGTCGAGTCCAAGAGTCTAGCTCTGCGGCTCGGCCTGCCGCGGCTGCCTACGGATGCGGCGGCAATTCCGGGAGTAGATGAGCTTAGGCAGCGAGTCCTTTACTGCGTTGATTCGCTTCAGGTGATATACGATGTAGCTCTCCGACTGCAGGCGTCAAAGCGGCTAAGTGACGGTAAAATCGGTCTCCCGAGATACCACGAGATTGTTGACTGGTTCCGGTGCTATGCCGAAAGTTTGGACGCAGTTCGCGCCATTAATGAGCCGGCTGAGCCGGAGAGGGCGTCGCGCCGCTGGCGGCGACTCATACTCCGCCGCTTGGCCGACTAGATTTTCCCCGGTGTATTACGGTCTCTGGACCAGATATGCCGGGGTTTTTACTGTTAAAAATGACCAATAGACTTGTTCAATATCAGGTTTAGCTATTGATATACCGTCTAGGAATGGCATAATAGAAGTACGATTGCATCAAAACAAAAAGCTTTCTCATGAAAAACAAGTTATTAATCATCCCGCTTATTGGTATCCTGGCTGTTGGTGGCCTGGTGCCTGCTTTCTGGTTGAGTGGCCGGAGTCCGGAGACCGTGGTTTATCCTAAGGGGTCAGCAGGGACGTTCTTTGAGGACAATGGCGGTATTCGGCCGGCGAGTAATCCGGCTGGGCAGGCGCGGTTAGCGGCGGTAACGCTGGCAGAGGCGCCAGTACACGCGCCGGTTCCGGCTAAGGAGGCGCTTGCTGCCGAGCCGGCCCGGCCGGAGGTTAAGCCGCATGTGGTTTATCCTTACCGGGCTTTGATGACTCCGACTAGCAGCGTTGCTTCTGTGGCGCCGTTTGTGAACCGCTTGTCCGTGCCGGAAGTTTGGAGTTCGGCGTCTGATAATCCGGATGTGCGACCAGTTATTGCAGTGGTTGATACCGGGTTTGATCTGGTTCATGAGGATCTTGTTGATCGTTTTACAACGGGTACGCAAGCGGGGTGGGATTTTGTTGAAGACGACAATGATCCAATGGCGGGTACGTCGCAGCCCTATTCGTCGGCTGTGTCGCATGGGACGGCTATGGCCGGTTTAGTGGCACTTATGGATCCGACGGCTTTGATTATGCCGCTTCAGGCACTCGATGATTCGGGTAGCGGAACAACGGATACGGTGGCGGCCGCAATCCGCTATGCAGCTGACCATGGGGCTGATGTTATTTCGCTGAGCTTGGGTTCGGATTTCGATGACCCGTATATGCGGCAAGAGATTAATTATGCTATTGGCAAAGGCGCCTTGGTGGTGGCTGCTGCTGGGAATGACGGATGCAATTGTATGGCTTACCCGGCTGCTTACCCGGAGGTACTAGCGGTTGGGGCTAGTGATGCGGCTGGTAACCGGGCGTCTTTCTCCAGTTATGGCGCCGCTCTGGATGTATTGGCGCCGGGCACGGCGGGCGATGTTTGTAGTAACTACTACAATCCATCGAATCCGCAAACCGGCATCACTTGTGCTTACTCAGGTACATCTTTGTCTGCGCCGATTGTGGCCGGCTTAGCCGGATTGCTGCTTAATCAGGATCCTGGCTATAGCCCGGCAGATCTGACACGGTTTATTCTGATTAGCGCTACTAAGAAGCCCGCAATGAGCGGCCTGGAGCGGACTGATGGGTATGGATATGGAGTAGTCGCGCCGTATTCGTCGTTCTTGACCGCCTCACTAGCTGACCCTACGGGTCAGTTTATTAATGTGAGCAGCAGCAATCTGGTACAGGTGGTTGAGGGGATGCTACCGTTAGAAACGGCTTGTCAGGGGGGAGCGAATACTACCTGCTGGGTTGAACTGACTGGGCCAAATAGTACATCGGTGGTATTAGGCACATATCAAATCGATGAGGAAGGCAACGCCAGTGTGGTTTGGAATTCGGCAACGGTTGGATTGTCTCCCGGGGCATGGCAGGTAAGTGTTCGTAGTAGCGAAAGCGGGCAGATTGAGGATGCTACTATAATATTTTCGGTGTCTTTTCTGAGTTCAAAATTTTATGTTAATGAACGAGTTGTCATTTGAGATTGCTATATACTTCTTAGCATGGCGCTAATATATGAAACCCCTAACTTTATTATCAAGTCGGCTGAGCTTCCGCATGTCTATGTTGACCGTAAAGATGGTGGCCATATTCAGATTAAGGCGAAAGTTGCGATATCTGACCGGACCAAGCTTTCGCCCGAGCTGGCCATAGAATATATGAAACTGTCTATGGTGGTGGGTGAGGCTATGAAGATAGCTCTGGGCAGGCGGGGAATTGATATTGGCATTATTAATTACCAGGAGATGGGTAATTGGAGTGTTTTTAAACCTGATGGGCCGAAGATGCATACGCAGGTTTTCGGCCGGGCAAAGAATGCCGTTACGCAGAAGTATGGTGATGCGGTTAACTTGCCGCATCTGGAGACGGGCTTCTACGAGGGGTTTAAGCCGCTTGATGATGGGGATATAAGAGAGCTGCGTATCGAGATTGAGCGGCTGATGAAGACGGAGAAGTACCAGAGTTTCTAGATTGACATTCTGAGTTTTTATACTATTATTACTTTGATGTTTAGTGCGTAGATCCTGCAACCCGAGGGGGTTATCTTGCCTGACATAGTAATTGTTAATCCTGTGTCTCTGCCGCTTCGCACCCAGAAGATTATCCGCGAGGTGAGACATACGGGCGCGTGGGTGAGCGAGGCTCAGCGTACGTTTCGTGTTGCGCCGACGGATCGTTTCGACGCAGTGCGATTTGTAGAATTGGTATGGGATGGTCTTGAGACTGCGGCTATTAGCCGCAGGGGCAGTCGCTACAGCCGGCGTTCAGCTTCAATTTTGGCGGCTAAGAGGGTCAGGCCCAATCGCAGGGTACATGACTAGCGGCCAAACAGGCTCATCTTTGGCCGGATCCTTCATTTGGGGTCCGGTTTTTCATTCTGCTTTACAATCTGACTATTTTATGTTAGTATTAGTTGGTCTTTGGCCATTTGCCCGAAGAGGTTCCGTGCACCTTGGACTCCGAAAATAGCTCGTACCGGCGCTGAAAACAGGAGGTTTGAACTATGTTTATTTTTGCAGTCTTGCTCCTTATCGGTGGTGCAATACTGAAGTACGTCGAGCCGCCGTTCTTCCTTCAGGCGCCCCAGGTGGGACTTATCCTGATGTGGGCTGGGGCTGGAATACTGGTACTCGTAGGCATACTTTCTGCGTTTGCCCGCCGCTCCTTCAATAAGTCCGAGCGGGAGATTCTCGGAGACAGGTGGCCAAACTTCCCAAACAGGTAAGTAGTGCCGGCTTTCATCGCCCTACCGGTTACAGAATGTGTTGCGGTTACTCGCAATTCATCTGTAGCCGGCGGGGTGTTCTATTTTTTACAGCGCGATTTGTAATCGGGTGATGCATTATTTACAATAATTATCCCATAACCTATACGACAGGTCAGGAGTACATTATGGGGCACTATGCTGGCGAAATGGAGTCGCCCCGCGAGGCCGCGGGCCGGTTGGCGTATAGCAGAGGGATCGATTTGTTGCATGAGGCAGGGTACTGGAATCCAGGGGTACAGGGGAGCGAGATCCCGTTGCATCATTTGCCATGTGGTCAGGCTGTGTACGACCCAGCTGTTCATGACCCGCTTTGTCCGGCTAACGACAAGGGCCGGACAGAGCCGCGATTGTTGCAGAGCTAGTTCCAGCGATTAGGGCTGTGTTTTTTTTATTGCTCTTGCGAGCGGGCCGCTTTGGTTCTGCTCGTGAGAGCGCTTTCTTTTACAGATAATATGCAGCCTATCTGATTCATCGGAGGCGTGGCCGCCGTGCTGGTCTATGATGTTGAGGATCTCAAAGTGTTTGGTTAAGTCTTGTTTGACTTGTGCAAGCGGAAAAGAGATTTCAACAATATCCTCATGATGGAGACGAAAATTATCTTTGCCGGTGTTTTCGAAAACTTTGATATTCCAGTTTGTGGTATATGTGGCGGCTTCGGTGATGTGCATAATAAGGTAATCATCTCCCATATTTAGGATTCCGGGAGTGCTTGCTACAAGCCGCTTGAACCGGCCGATAGTATTGAAGTCAAAGATGAAAACGCCGTTTGGGTTGAGATGGCCGGCGACGTGCTGGAACATGCTTTGCCACTCCGGGAGTGTTTTCAGATGGTTTATGGAATCGAATACGCAAATAATGACATCAAACTTGCGGTCAAGCTCAAAGTTTGCCATGTCGCCATGATGTAGCTGGGCGCTTGGTACTTTGGCTTTGGCAATGTCGAGCATTTCGCGTGAGAGATCGAGGCCGGTAAGAGTGTACTCGTTGCCAAGACCCTTAAGAATTGTGCCGGTGCCGCAGGCCAGCTCGAGCAGGGATTTTGCATATGGGTGGTATTGTTTAATCCATCCTTGAATGTGTTCTATCTTGGCTGATGAATCGCCCATGGAGGCATCGTAGAACTTGGCGAATATTTGGTAGCTTGGCATGCTGATATCCTATCACTGGCAGTCTGATACGTATTTACGTCAGGACCTTTGCAACAATAGCTTGCCTTGGACAAACTAGATTCAATCCTAAGTGTAGCCGCTCCTCGTTGTAATAATCTAGGTACTCTTTAATCAATGCCGGGAGCAACTGTGGCGTGGGCCACCGGCCCACGCCTTCTTCCTGTAAGGTGCGATTGAACCGCTCGATATGAGCATTGTCATTGCATTGCCGCACCCGTGAATGCCGTACGGGAATGCCCCGGTAATGCATCTGGTCCGAAAACCACCGGCTCCATTCCGGACCGTTGTCGGTTTGGAGCATCTGGAAGGCAAATCCGGCTTTCTCTTGGGCTCGTAAAACAAAGCCTACGCTGGTTTGGTGGCTGAGTTTGGCATGGTATTCGGCATAGGCCCAGCGGGAGTAAAGGTCAATGAGAGTGTAGATATAGAAGCGTTTGCCGTTATTGTCCACAAAATGAATCGTGTCAGCTTGAACAAGGTCACCCGGAGCCTCTGCACGAGGCCGGGGCAGGCTTTTGCGGTAGCGGCCGTGTCCACCCTGTTTACGGGTCAGGTCATGCCGCTTGAGAGTCCGCTCAACACTCGACCGGCTCACTCGGATACCTTCTCTTATGAGATAGGCCACCAGTACCGGCGCACAGCGCCGGTACTGGTATCTGAGTTCGATAATGCGACGGACAATGGCCGGGTCAAGCGTACCGGCAGGATGATGTGGCCGGGATGACTTAGTTGGAATGACTGAGGCAGCATGACGGGGTGCCCGGGCTAACCAGCGGCCAATAGTTGAACGGTGAACCCCGGTGTACCGGGCGGCCTGAGCCTTAGTCCAGCCGCGCTGGCGCACGAGATTAATGGCTTCACGTCTTGCCCGTGGGGCAAAGGGGTTGCTAGTGTATGACATAGCAGGTCTCCTAGATTAGTTGCTTCCAACTTCTAGCTTAGAGGCCTGCTACTTTTTGTTGCAAAGGTGGTGAGGTATTACGTGATATTGCAAATATTAAATTTTTATGCTATAATTATATATTCCTAGTTCCTTCTCACGATTGAGGTGCGAGATGCGTAAACTGACTGCTATTGTTACGCCTCAGGGTGTCATTAACGACTGTCTGCATGCAGTGGAATGGACGGTACGGACGCGGGGTGTACCTGTGCTTCCTAACACCCGTCTTGACCATTTCGGCTTTTGTGTCACCAGCGAGCAGTATCTGGCCCTTCGGGATGAGTTTGCCGGCCGGCTGGTGAATCCGTATCAGTTCTGTTTGCCCGAGGGTGGTACTGCTATGGCTGGCTTTCAGGCCGTGGATTCTAAGCTGGGCTGGTGGTACGGCAATCTTTTGCCGAGTCTAGCACTGGTGACATCAAATGGCCTCGGCTTGCCTGGAGGCGGGGGCTACGTGGTGGTTGTTGCTTCGGATCTCGCTTCTTGCGCCAGGCAGCTGGCTGAGGACGGATTCTCGTATGTCCTGGGATCTTTGTACGGCCAAAGCTGTCTGAAGGTCGAGCTTGAGACAGCTTATTACGGTGTGGGGTCGGGTGTATACCGGATCTATATCCTCACAACGGGTTTGCTAGGGTCCATCGGCCGCCTGATTGAAGGCTGGTTTGGCCGACGTTGTTCGTTTTTCGCCCTCACGGGCGGGCATTGCTGCCCTCATCGTGGGGGCGCTTTGCTTTGGGAAGCGCAGTATTTTGGGCAGAAAAGCGAACGCCCCGCTGGCCAATTCAGCCAACGGGTGTTCGCTTGAACGGTGCGGGGCGGATCAGGCGTGGATGAACCACCATCCTGAGTATTGTGCATTGTCGTGGTGGATTGTGCCTTGTGATACATGTCCATTAGGCTGCCGGATAGTTACCCATTGAGGGTGGCCAACCGACTGGCTTGACTTGACGGGGCAGTGTGGTGGGTGTTCGCCGTTGGAGCAATGGGTGTCCGGAAATTGGCATTCGTTGGGTACATCGATGGGTTCGATGACCGTGAACGGTCCGTTACCCAGCTCTTGCTGCAGCCACGGGGTTTTACCGATGTGATCAGGATTCCAGATGATAACATCATCTTTCCGGAAGAAGGTTGCGGCCGGGCTCATTGCGCCTCCTGGGTAGGACGGATGCCGATGTCAATGCTTCTACATATTAACATATTATATATATAAAGTCAATAGATACGACTATAAATAAATTATGTTAATGTAATCAGCGTCCTGGTATTTGGTGCTCTTGATTGGAAGGTTCTTGTGAGAACGAGCGTTAAGACTACCACGCTGTTCATTTCCTATAGCGGGCTGCTTCGGGCGATGCGGAGCGGCAAGGTTATGGCGAACGAGCTTGAAGGGGCGTTGTTTTACTTCGGTTGCACTAGGGAATTCATGTTGGCTGCGGGTGTTGATGATAACGTGTACCGGACTGTCCGGGCGGCGATTGAAGCGGCTGAAGCTGAAGGCAGGGTGTTGTGGCGCCGGGTGGGTTACATGTCGTACTGGGAGCAGCTCAACGAGCTTCTTGAAGCTAACGGCTTGCCGGGCTTCGAGAATAAGGGAACGTTTAACTACACCTACGAGGAAGTTATTCAGGCAGTGGCTGCCCAAGGATTGCCGTACCGGGTGGTTTGGACCGACTAAAGGGGATTAATTCATTTTTGTTGTTGTAATTACAACGAAAGTGGATGAAAAACGACTCCAGATTAACGAGCTGAGCTCGAGAATCTAGAGTCGTTATTGCTATGCGGTGAGCGTGTTATGAGAAGGGGACGTCGGCTTCCCACACAACACGCTTGACGCGTTGGCCGCCGAGACTGGCGGTGTATTCCTGCTTGGGGAATGTGCCACGTTGCGTTTGAACGGGTTCGCCCCAGTTGACGGTGTTCCAGCCGGTGGCTTCGCAGGCGAAGGCAATGCAGCGAGCGCGGAAGCGGAGCCGGCGCAGCTCCCGGCGTATGTGTTTGACGGCGGCAGTGGCATCATCCAAGTTGAACTGACTAACCTCATCGGTGTACTTACGGGCCTTGTAGCCCATCAGACGCAGCTCCATGTGGCTGGCAGTGTAGTATTCCAGTTCAGCGCCCGCGACCGTTTCGGCGCGTTCGTTGTAAACATTACCGTCGAATTCCGGGATGTTGGGCTTGCCGAGTAAACCTGTGTGGCTGTTGAGGGCCGTTTGCTTGACCTTGATCTCGGCGATTTGTTGCAGCACCTCGATGAGGCCCAGGCTGCCGGGACGGGCCCAGTTTGACGACACCATTGGCATGTCGGCCAGGCGCAGTGTGTAGCTTCGCCCTGGCTTATAGACTTCATGAGCGTCAATGGCGCCGGCGGCTTGGAGTACGGTGAAGCTGGGTTCGGACATACTTGCGACAATTTCATCCATGACCAACTCTCCGTCGCGGATGAGGTTGTAGGTGCGGTAGACTACCGCTGGCACTGGAGCGCCCTCGATGATGTTGCCATCGTCGCCTGCGGGTAGTACCTTTACATCTTTCTGAGTGGTAACGGAGAAGTTAAAGCGCTGTTCGTTGCCGGTGTAGCTGACAACTTTGAGGGTGCTGCCCATGGGCGAGGCGACGATGCGGGGGTCTTCTCGTCGTATACCTCCACGCTTGTACGCGCCGGCTGGCAAACTCATCACTACTGACGGGTCGTTGGCGAGGGTCGCCAGGACGTTCATGACGCAGCGATTCGGCCCACTGGGCTTGAGACCGGCGCCGATGAACCTGACGGTACGGAAAGCCCGGCGGGCCCAGTCATGGTTGCGGCGTTGCTCCTGGCGGGTGTAGGCCTGGGTAAGCATTTCGGCCAGGCCGGGCTCGTCTAGCTGAATGAACAGCTCGGCGGCTTCGGTGGTCTGACCGCTGGCGGCCAGGTGGGAGGCGATGAGGCGGAGGCAGTCCAGTTGCTGCTGCGAGGTGAGCGGATTGGGCTCGCAGATCTGCTTGATGGTTTGTCCGTCGATGCTTCCCGTGACATAAATCTTGTCGGTGGCGGCGGTTAGATCGATGTAGCAAACCAGTTTCTGGTCGTAGAGGCCGCGGGCTGAGAAGCTCTTTCCGGTGCTGAGCTTGAGGACTTCGGGCAGGGCGCGGTAAATAGCGGTGACTTCGCCTTGGCCGGGAGTAATGGTGAGCTTGATGTTGCTCAACTCGATCTTGGCGAAGGTGCCTTGAATGTCGCGGACAACTTCGGCGAAGTCTTCGGCCCTGGACATGTGGCGGAAGATGCCGGTGGAGCCACCAGCCATGACGAGGCGCCGGACGAAGTCCTCGTCGTAGTGGGCGCCGTAGGCCATAACTGAGACGGCGGCGCCGTGCTCATATAGTGCCTTAGCGGCGACGAGGGCCTTGGTCTCCTCGGTTTCGAGGCCCCAGCGGGTTGGAACAGCGCGGCCATCGGTGAAGAGGACGGCTTGTGAGGCAATGTGATCATCGCTGAGCCGGTTCAGGTGCTCGAGGACGAGCTCCAGCGGTTCCGAGAACACGGTGGTGTCCATGATGTGGACACCTTGGCGGATGGCCTGGACGAGGACTTGCCGGCCGTTAGCCCGGCAAAGTACCGGCCCTGTCAGGAGCTTGGCCCGGTCATGTCCTGAGAAGATGACTACTGAGACGTAGTTGTTTTCATCCAGCTCATTGATGAATTGGCAGGCATCCGTTTTGACTGACTCGATGGAGCTCCACATACTGCCGGAGCAGTCGAGGACTAGCACGTTATGGCGGAACCTGGCGCGATTGACCTCAGGAGTGATCTCAAGTACGGCCATTACCCGGTCGATTAGCGGGACGATACCACAAGACAGCGCCACGCTAGCGGCGGAAGCCATGTTATCTCCTCTGCATAGATGTAAAGGATCGCGGGAGTTCCCGAGACGGAGATAGCTTGACATATGGCGTTACATAAATCAATAAACGGACTGATTGTTGGGCTGATTGTAGTGGCGACTGTTGTGGCGAAAGCGTGATGATATACTGTTGGCGACAGAGGTTTATCTGTAGCAGAAGGAAGGATTTGTATGCTAGTGGCTGTTGGCAGCAAAACCGGTCCAAAGCTGGAAGCCGCGCGCCTTGGCTTTACTATGGCGTGGCCTGATTTGTCAGTTGAGGTTCAGGGTATCAAGGTTGACTCCGGAGTCTCTGAGCAGCCTAGGACGGCTGAAGAGAGCCTTGAAGGAGCTCTCAACCGGGCTCGCGCGGTGATACTTGCCGTACCGGAGTCTGACTACGGGGTTGGTATGGAAGGCGGGCTGTACCAGGTTCTCGACCGGGAGCTTGAATGTGGCTGGGTTGTGGTTGTAGACCGCGGGGGCAGGGAGTGCATCGGTACGACGAATGGCTTTCAAATGCCGCCCAGGCTGATGACGCATGTTCAGCTAGGTAGAAATCTCAACGAGGCAATGGAAGTTGAGACCGGCATCGCAAAGATTGGCACCGGCGGTGGGTTTTTCGGCTATCAGACTAATGGTCATATGCCGCGAGCAGAAGCCTATGCGATGGCGACCCTGATTGCCTTGGCGCGCTTCACTCACCCTGAGCTGTGGTAACAAGTACTTGGCCGGACCGAATTTTGGTCCGGCCTTTCGCTTGTGGGTTACAATCAGATATATGCGTAAGATGATTCTGATAGCCGGGAGTGTAACGGCCGCTGCCTTGTTGGGCGGTGGTGGCGCCGCGTGGTGGATGACAAGACCCGCGCCGGAACAGGTTAACTCTAAAGGTGGGACGGTGGCGCTAGAGGGTTCGGGCGGCAAGGATAGCGACGCTTCGGGGTTGAGGGTTGGTGAGGCCGGCGGTGGGACCCAAGGCGTGCCATTGGCCGGCCAATCTGCCGGCGGTTCAGGGGCTGTTAGTGGTTCTGATGGGGTGGTGAGCGCGGGGCGGCCAGGTCCGGTGCCAACTGCCAAGGAACTGGCGGATTATGCCAAGTACCAAGATTCTAAAGAAGTGCACTTTATAGATTATTTGCCGGGAAAAGGCGTTGAGGCCAAGGCTACGGATAAGCTGGTGATTAACTATACCGGCTGGCTGGCTGATGGTCGTAAGTTTGATGATACGTATGCTAAGGGCCAGCCGTTTGTGTTTGCTCCGAGCGAGCGTAAGATAATTTCTGGTTTTGAAGCGGGTGTGTTAGGGATGAAGGTGGGTGGCCGCCGCCGGCTGATTGTGCCGCCAGCGGGTGGTTATGGTCAGCAAGGCAAAGACCCAATACCGCCAAACTCGTTGCTGGTCTTTGACCTGGAACTGGTGGCTGCACAGAGCGAATAATGAATAATTAATGCAATAAAAATAAAAAATCCGACATTATTTAGTGTTTGTGACGTATCTATGGGTGGCTCGTTTGAGGCATATTTTTAGGGTAAGGAGGGTTAGTTATGGATGCAAGCGAGTTAATCAAAGAGTTGGCAGACCGGATTGAGAAAACAGCAAATGTGCGAGCGGTATTTGGTGAGCCAATAGGAGAGGGTGTGAACATTATCATCCCGGTGTCGCGGGTGATGATCCGTGGCGGCGGCGGTGGTGGTACTGACGCGGTTGGCGTAGCCGGTGAGCTTGAGCAGCGAGGCAGGGGCCGGGGTATGGGCCTAGGGCTTAATATCGTCACCTCGCCGGTTGGGTACATAAGGCGTACACCGGATGGCCCGCAATTTGTGCCGATTGTCGATCGCAACCGGGTACTGATGGGCGGTCTTGTGGTGGTGGGTTTGATGATGTGGGTGGTTAAGGCGGGACTGAGCATGGCGAAAAGATAGCTGTAGGACTGAACGTGTTATTATGGTCGCATGAAACCCAAAAACTCTGAATTTAAGCCCAATATTGTGTTATGCGTAGCAGCCCATCCGGATGACTTGGAATTTATGGTCTCGGGTAGTGTGGCGAAGTGGATAGAAGGTGGGGCCGAGGTTCATTATTTGATATGTACTGACGGTGGCAAGGGTTCGGAAGACCGCAAAATAGCCAGTTATGAGCTGACTGAGATTCGCCGTCAGGAGCAGCGGGATGCGGCAGATATCTTGGGCGTGAAAAGCGTTCAGTTTTTGGATTACGAAGACGGTGTGACTGAGGCTAGCGCAGTACTGAAACGGGACATTGTCCGGGTGATTCGACAAGTTAAGCCTGATACGGTGGTAACGTTGGATCCGATGTTTCTTTATAGTGCAGCGCGCAACATGATAAACCATAGTGACCATCGTAATGTAGGTCTGGCTACTATGGATGCGGTTTATCCATTGGCGCGGGATCATTTGAGCTTCCCGGAACTGATGGCTGAGGGCTTGGAGCCGCATAAAACTAGAGAGCTTCTTTTGACGATGGTGTTTGATAACGCCAACTATTATGTAGATATTTCTACAACATATGAAGCAAAGTTGAGGGCGATTGCAGCTCATGTCAGCCAGGTTGATATGGTTGCAGCTAGTTCGTGGACGGATGATTTGGGTCGCGAGATGGGTCAGCGGCATGGTTGTACTCACGCTGAGCCGTTTATTCGAATTAGCATGAGCCACCCGTTGCTGGATTCATAACTTCGTTTGTTGGAAGGTAGAAAAGGCCGGTAACGAACAGCGTTCGTTACCGGCCTGCCTGCTTAGCACTGGGAGGCGAGGTTGATTGCCTCGATGCCATAATGCCAGCGTTCCTTGATTTGATCGTATGCCTCAGTCTGGTCTCGTCGTTTTGATGGCTTCTGATTAGTCCAGAACGGGGCTGTAAAGAAGTCGGATTCGGTCCACATGTCCTGGCCGTTTGAATCCTTGTATTGGCCTTCGATCCGGTACTCGCCATCCTGGTACTGGGTCCAGTGAGGCCAAGCCGGGGTCTGGATTTGAGTGGCTGGGCTGATGTTGCGCACGAAGAACCATAAGTACCTGTGGTCAGATGGCTTGACGTAGGTAAGGTAATTGGGCCCGGGCAGCCAACAGACGTTTCGGTTGACTACTGCCTGGTAGTCTTCCGCGGGGTCTGGTTCTGAGTAAGTTGGGCTTGGAGACTCAGCGGTGGTTGAGGCTTTAGCAGTTGTCGCCGGGGGTGCTTGTGGCTCGGTTGCCGGCGGTGTGCTGAGCGTTGGTGTCGGTGTAACCGGGGGTTGTGTAACGGGCGGAGTGTCAGGAAATGACTTGGTGGCCGAGGTGCCGCTGACATCGTGGCTGCTACAGCCGGTGAGGATTGCTGTGAGGAGCGCCAGCAACAAAACTGTTGCCCTGACTATCTTCCGAGACATATCATCTCCCTACGGCATGGTACGGTTGGGTGCAACCGTACCTTTATACCACATTGATGGGCTATGGCCAAGTGTCGTGTTGTGCTTAGATTAAGGATTAGGAGTATAATTTGGCCATGGAATCATCGCCTAATCCACCAGAAAGCCGCTCTGGTCAGCGGCCGTATATGCCGACGCCCGATGAATACGTGAATTCGCTTGGCCAGCCAGCACTTGAACAGCCTGTGCCGCTGCCCCGGTCACGGCCGCCACGTCGTCGTAAATGGAGGCGGTTTTTGGCTGTCGTTTTCGTGTTGTTGACAGTGGCGGTGGTGGGTTATGCAGCGGTTATTATTAATAACGTTGCGAGAATTTCAACACAACCGTTTGACTTGACCGGCTTGGCGACTGATACGACTGGACGGACGAATATTCTGGTGCTGGGGGTCGGCGACCCGGGTCATTCGGGAGAGAAATTATCCGATAGTATGATGGTGGTGAGTTTGGATACACGGACCAAACAGGTGGCGCAAATCAGCCTCCCACGGGATCTACGGGTGAAAGTGCCGGGTTATGGTTACAACAAGGTTAACCTGGCAAATGCACTGGGCGGCCCCAAGCTGGCTGAGCAGACGGTTAGCGATACGCTGGGTATACCGCTTCATTACTACGTGGAGACGAACTTTACCGGGTTGAAAAAATTGGTTGATGCGGTGGGTGGTGTGGACGTAGATGTGCAGCAGCGGCTGGTTGACCGGGAATACCCGTGTGATGATAACCCGGGTAAGTCTTGCGGTTTGGTGATTGAGGCGGGCCGGCAGCATATGGATGGTGCTAAGGCATTGCAGTACGCGCGTTGTCGCAAAGGCACCTGTGGTGATGATTTTGGCCGGGCTAAGCGCCAGCAAGAGATCATCGGGTTGGTGCGTGATAAGGCGGCTAACTGGCAGACCATTGTTGATCCAGCCAAGCTGACTCCGGTGACGGCGGCTCTGCGCGACGGTCTTGAGACTGATATGGGGGCCGTACAACTGATTCAGTTGGCATTGGATTGGCAAGCGGCTCAGAAGAATCAGCCGATCCACTTGGTGCTTAGTACGGCCAAGGGTGGATACCTCAAGGGATCTCGTAGTGGCGGTGATCTCTTGCCGGCTGATGGAACCTTTGACGCAATCCAGGAGAGGGTACAGAATATATTTAGTGTTCCTCCGCAGCCAGGGGATGTGCCGGAGTCCTAGATAGCTGGCTTTACAATGGCGGGCAGTGCAACTACGCTAGGGCTAAACCAACGTAACTGTAACCTGTTTGAGCCTCATGTCACAAAGTACTGATCCTGGACCACAATTTGACCCTGAACGTCTGAGACCGGCGCTCGAGTACATTGACCGTTATTGGGATAAGCTCGAAAGATTTAAGCCGAATGATGACGGGACGCTTATCGGCTTGCCTAAGCCTTATTTTGTGCCGAGTGCTAGTACTGGTTCAGGGTTTGCGTTCGAAGAAATATATTATTGGGATACCTACTTCATAGCCCAAGGCTTAATTGGTACGCCGCGCCAGCACTTGATTAAGGGCTTGGTAGAGGATTTGATGGTTTTGATGCAGAGATTTAGGATTATTCCAAATGGGGGGCGTGCCTATCATACAAGTCATTCTCAGCCGCCATTTTTAACATCCTTTATTTTGCAGGTTTATCGTCTCGAAGGGAATAAGCGTTGGCTGCGCGACAGCATGAACGTGGCTAAGGAAGAGTACCGAACAGTTTGGATGGGTACCGCACAGCCGAACTGGCGGCAAGTGTTTAACGGCTTGTCGCGCAATTATGATATCAACGTGCTTGATGACCTGGCTGAGGCCGAGAGTGGCTGGGATATGAATACACGGTTTGATCGCCGGGCATTGAGTTATTTACCGGTAGATCTGAACGCGTTGTTGTACAAGTACGAGAAGGACTTTGAGGAAGCTGCAACTATTCTCGGTGACGAGGAAGAGGCCAAGGAGTGGCTGCAGCGGGCGACGATGCGCCGGCTGATGATGCGCCAGTATATGTGGGACGAGGATAAAGGTTTCTGGTTTGATTTCAATTTTATGACTGGTAAGCGGAGCCCAGTATGGTCATTGGCTGGTTTTTATCCGATGTGGGCTGGGATGGAAGATGCGAAGACTAGCACCCGGGTTATGAGTAACATGCATTGGTTTGAGTTTGAAGGTGGGCTTAGCGCTTCAACCGCCAAGCCGAACATTAAGATGAGTTTGCCGACCCAGTGGGCTTATCCTAATGGGTGGGCGCCATTGCACTTGGTCTGTTTGGAGGCTATGGAGCGTTATGGGTATAAGACCGACGCTGAGCGGATTGCTCGTAAGTGGCTGAACGCCAACTTAGTGAAGTTTGAGGATGACGGGGTGTTTCATGAGCGGTATAACGTTGTGAATATTCGTGATGAGGCGGCTGAAGGGGTGTACCCCGGCCAGGTTGGTTTTGGTTGGACAAATGCGATATTTGTGCGGCTTGCGAAGACGTTTTTGACGCCGGCTGAGCTGCCCGATGTGGTGAGTGTGCATAGCCGGCCTGGCATCCGGAATGTGCTGCGTGATCCGCGGATTGGGCTGAAGAAAGCCAAGGCGACGTTGAACCGTTTCTCATCGTCGTAGTCTGATAAACTAAGCTTATGGTTAATCCTAAGCGTCACGACCCGTGGTACCGCAAGGCGGTGTTGTATCAAATTTATCCGTTGAGCTGGGCCGATTCGAACGGCGATGGGTATGGTGATTTGCGCGGTATTATTGAGCGCCTGGATTATTTGAATGATGGTACGGCTGGATCACTAGGGGTGGGAGCGATTTGGCTGTCACCGATTTATCGCTCAGGCCTGGCTGACTGGGGCTATGACATCATTGATCACTGTGCGATTGACCCGTTATTTGGGACGATGGCTGATTTTGATGTGTTGTTGCGTGAGGTTCACAAGCGGGGTATGAGGTTATTGCTCGACTACGTGCCCAATCATACCTCTAGCAAGCACTCATGGTTTGTGGAGGCGCGCAAAAGCCGCGGCAACCCAAAGCGTGATTGGTATATTTGGGCTGATCCTAAGCCGGACGGTAGTATGCCGAACAACTGGCTGTCCCGGTTTGGCGGACCGATGTGGACGCTGGATGATGCTACGGGTCAGTATTATTTGCATACTTTCCTGGCTGATCAGCCGGATTTGAACTGGCGAAATCCGGAGGTCCGGGCTGCCATGCTGGAAGTTTTAAGGTTTTGGCTGCGACGGGGTGTTGATGGATTTAGAACAGATGCGGTGACGGCTTTGATTAAGGATCAGGCTCTGCGTAATGACCCACCAAACCCTGATTTTGATCCGGCCACCTCACTGCCGTCATTGGCCAATTTGCGAATTTATAGCAATGTGCAGGGAGGGCTGGGTGGCCTGGTTGGTTCGTTTTGTGATGTGCTGGCCGAGAAGGAAGACACGTTTTTGCTGTCGGAAGCCTACCTTAATATCAGTGGCTTGAAAGAGCTTTATGGGGCTTGCGAGAGACATCCGATTCATGCGCCATTCAACTTCAATTTGATAACCCTCGACTGGAGCGCGGAAGTATACCGTCAATTTATCGATGAGTATGAAGGCAGCCTTGGCCCGAATGACTGGCCGAACTATGTATTGGGTAATCATGATAAGCAGCGCATAGCGACCCGGCGCGGACAGAAACGGGCCCGGTTGTTGGCATTTTTGCAAATGACTTTGCGAGGTTTGCCAGTGGTGTATGCCGGGGAAGAACTCGGGCTGGAAAATGGTGTAATTTCTACAACAAATGAACGTGATATTAGCTTGCGTAAGCTACAGGGACCGCTTCTGAAACGTGATGTATCCCGTACACCGATGCCATGGAGCGGCGGATATAACGGAGGTTTTAGTGAAGGGAGTCCATGGTTGCCGTTATCGCCGGATTACGCGATGCACAATGTGGAGTTGGAGGAACGTCAACCAGAGTCAATGTTGGCTTTGTACCGGCACTTGATACATTTGCGCGCTGCGTGTGAGCCGCTGGCAGATGGCGCGTACCGATCGATTGCCGGCGGTAATCCGGATGTATTTGTCTTTATTCGCGAGGCACCATGGGGTAAATGCTATGTGATGCTGAATTTTGCCAATACTGAACAACGAATTAGCTTGCGGGAGATTGGCATTTGGATTGCGGGTACTCATCTCATTGAGGGGGATGGACAGCCTCATGACCAGGGTGAGATTAGGCTCAAGGCTTATGAGGGCCGGCTGTACGAGCTCATGCGAACTTTGAAGTAGTTGTAATCCTCACAACATCTCAAGTAACAATACGCGAATTATTCCGCTTGTGCTAAAATTAGAGATGTAAGCGGCTTGATTTAAAGATGAATTGCCCAACCTGTCACGCAAGATTGTTGCCCGTTAAGGGTCAATTGTTTTGTCTGCAGTGCGGTGAGATCATAGCTGATTCGGCTGCTGAGCCGGAAGGCCAGCCGGCGCTGTTGCCGACACCTGTGCGAAAGCCGGTGGCGGATCTGGTGTCCCGGGCGGCTGGTATTGCCGGGCCACGGGTTGTTCCGGCAAAGCCAGGTTCGGTGGAACAACCGGCAGTAAGCGGGTGGCACCGACGATACTTGCCGTGGCCACTGATAGTTGGATTGGCGCTTATAGCCGTAGTGGTGGTTGGGAACGTCCTGGCGAGGTCGTACTATCAGGATCGAGTCTATCCTGGTGTTCAGGTGGCTAACCGCGCTCTGGGTGGCCAGCCGCTGGATGCTGTTGACGTGGCGATTAAACAGGCACTGCCGGTTGATACTGTTCGTTTTACTATCGGTACAACGGAGTATGCGATGAAGCCAAGTGAACTAGGTGGTACAACGAATGCGGCGGAGTTAGTTCAGCAGGTTCGGGATGCGGGTAGAACTAATCCTTTTGCGCTTTTTGGTGTGGCTGAGACATTGATGTCGAAGCCGCTGCAGCCGCAATACCAGGTGGATGAGCGGACGGTGGGGACAGTGGCCGACCGGTTGGCGGCGGATAATAATCATCCGGCGGTAGATGCGGCGCCCATAATTGTGGGTACGACACCCGTGGTGATCGCCGAGAAAGCCGGCTTGCAAGTTGACCGGGCTAAGCTGAACGAGGGCCTGCTGACGGCCTTGAAGAGGCACCAGAAGGTGACCATAAGTGCGACGAAGCTGACGCCGGCTATTGCGGCGGCTTCGTATGCGGCGGACGCAGAGAATGCTCAAGCTAAGATTGGCTTGAGTTTGAGTGTTAAAGTCAGGACGGCCACCATTTCGCCGTCGGCTGAGGTTATTGCCGGATGGCTTCGGTTTGGGGAGCCGGGAAGTGGTGCGCAGCCTGATCCCGGTAAGGTGGCGGCATATGTGGCGGGAATTCCCGGGAGGTTTGACCGGCCGGCTGCTGAGGCTGCTATTCTCGCGTCGATTCAAGCGAAGCAACCTTTGGTGTACACTGCCGCGACGACGAGGCGCAATGTAGCAGCTCGAACCATTGTGCCGTTGCCACCGGCTGCTAAAACCTATTCCTTTTGTTCTGCAGTTCGGGGGGCGGCTGGTTTGGATGTTGCTTCGTTAACAACGAAAGCTCAGGCAACGCTGGATAATCCGCATGGCTGGACGCTCGGGGGTAGTCTTAAATTCTTATCCTCAAGCAGTAATTGTAATGTAACTATCTGGGTTGCATCAGCTAGCGAGATGGCCGGGTTCGCGCCGGCTTGCGCGAAGCAGTCGACCTGCCAAGTTGGCAATAACGTTGTGATAAATGCGTCGAATTGGGCCAAAGCTCCGGCGGATTGGAAGGGGAGCCTTGAGGAATACCGGGCTGAGTTGATTAATCATGAGATTGGGCATTGGCTCGGGTTTGATCATGCCAAGTGTAGCGCGACTTCGCCAGTGGCGCCTCTGGCCCAGCCGACTTTGATCGTGAGCGGGTGCTCGCCTCAATGGCATGCTATTCCAGCCGAGTTGCAAGGACGGAAGGTATTGCCCGGATTCTAGCCGGGGAACCAAATCTTTTTAGGGAAGGGCATATAAAGAAGTCTTTATACCCCCCATGTTGTGATATACGGATAATATTTAGCGTTGTACTGGCTGAGCTTAGAACCAGGTTGATAGCGGGGAGCCATCAAAAAGAGCGCTACTCGCCGACGTTGACGTAGATTTCTTCGAGGGTGGTTTTGCCCTCGAGGGCCTTGCGGATGCCATCTTGGAGGAGGGTCTGCATACCTTCCCGGATGGCGGCCTGCTCGACGGCTTGCGTGGTTGTGGCGTTTGTGCCTTGGCTGATCAGCTCTTGCATCTTGACGGTCATATCGAGTTGCTCGATAACGCTGATGCGGCCACTGAAGCCAAAATGGTGGCAGGCATCACAACCGACGGCCTTGTAGAGCTTGGCGTTGTCATAATCGGGCTGGTCTTTTTCGGGCAGGCCGTGGAAGGCGGTTTTGATTTCGAGGAGCTCTTGTTTGCCCGGCTTATATTCCTGCTTGCAGACCTGGCAGACCTTGCGGACGAGGCGCTGAGCCATAATGAGGCGAATGGAAGAGGCTAGTAGGGGGTTTTGGCCGATCATGTCCATAAGACGCGTGATAGCGGCGCTGGACGAGCTGGCGTGGAAGGTGGATAGCACGAGATGGCCGGTGAGTGAGGCCTGAAGGGCGGTTTTGGCGGTGTCGGCATCGCGGATTTCGCCGATCATGACGATGTTGGGGTCTTCGCGGAGGACGGCTCGAAGTTTTTCGATGAATAACTGCTCGTTGTCGGACTTGACTGGGATTTGGGAGATACCTTCGAGCTCATACTCGACGGGGTCTTCCAGGGTGACGACTTTGATTTCGTCGTTGTTGAGATGGTTCATGATGGAATAGAGCGTAGAGGTTTTGCCGGAGCCGGTGGGGCCGACGGTGAGGACCATGCCGCGAGGGTGTGAGGTGGCGCGGACGAGCAGGTCGCGTTGTTTGGGGGTTAGCTGGAGGTTGTCGAGGCTAAGGAATTTGACGCTGAGGTTGAACAACCGGATGACGACATCTTGGCCGTGCAGGCTGGGGACGGTTTCGAGGCGCATGTTGAGCGGTACGATGTCGCCGTCGTCATTGATAACCTGGACGCCGAGGCGGCCGCCTTGGGGCTCGTCGGCGCCCCATTTGACGTTGGCGCGAATCTGGAGGTCGGAGGCGAACAGGTCGTAGCGCTCCTTGGAGAGAGTGATGACCGGATGCAGCGTGCCGTCGATGCGGAAGCGGATGCGGGCATCACGCTCGGCCGGCTCGACGTGGATGTCGGACGAGCCAAGCTGGTAGGCCATTTGGGCGATGGGCTCGAACATGAACTTGGGTTCGATATTATTGACTTGTTCGCTAAAGGCCTCGAAATTGCCGCTTTCGAGCAGGTCACTGTTGGAGGCAATGGAGAACCGGTTGAGTAGCCGTTGCCAGCCATACTGCGAGATGAATACATATGCTACGGTATAGCCGCTGGCGCCGAGGCGGGCACGCAAGGGCTCCATGAGATTGCGGTTGGTTTGCTCGCTGGTACCGAGTGTGAGGGTAGTGCCGTTGATGGCAACCGGCACGATACCATAGGCCTGCATGCCCTCGATGGTCAGTTTGCCGACGAGGGGTTTGATATCAATGGGGGGCCGGGTATCGAAGTATTGCAAGCCCATCTGCTGAGCAAAGCCTTGAGCGGCGGTTTCTAATTGGTTGCGTTCTTCTTCCGTCATGTACGTATGATATCACGGAGCATGAGCGGTTTTGTAATGATGTGCATTTTGCTATGCTGCGGTTTATTCCTGTTTGGGCAGAATGCGAACGGGTGAGCTGTTGTCTGCCAGCTGCTCGACTTGCTCAATAAGCTCCCGCCAGGTATTTGCTTTAGACTCCCGGCGTTGCGCTTGATCCGCTGGGGTCCCACTCATAGCGATAGCTTCCTCGGTATTCACATCAAGCTCACCACCAACCAGCTGAAAAATGATGTAATCAAGGTCAGAGTCGTTCTCTACTGTAATGCCTAATTCAACAAACGGCCGCAGTATTTCGTACGCAAACCAGTCGCGTTTGGGAACAGGTAGTTTGCTTGCCTCCGCCACTAATGCCTTGAGATAAGTAATCAGCAGTTCTCGTGAAGGTTGCTCAGTAGCGAATACTTCATTCTTAAGTTGATTGATAGTTTCCATTTGTACCCACTTAGGATGTGAAATTATAATGAGCCAGTTTAATGTCATGTGGTGCTGGGTTAGCCGGTTCGGGGTGACCACGAAAGCCTCCGATGGGTGCGCGCCAGCTCTCGTCAGACTTACGGTAGTGGTCGTCATCGCCGGGCTTCTTGCGATACTGGCCCATGATTGAGCCTTCCTGCGAGTAGGGATTGGACTGTTGCAATATAAAATGAAACGGTATTATTGCGAGTCTTTTAACCAGCCAGGGAACACCGGAGCTGGCTCAGTAGGGGGCGTTAGCCAAAGCAATATTAATGCAAGGGCTGGGCTGGTTACGACTAGGCTCAAGAGCACAAAAAAGACTGTCAAAACAGCCGCGATACTCCAGTGGGGATGCTGTCGCCTGACGATTCCTTTCAACATGTCGAGGAGCGAAAAAGGTCAGCTGTTAATTATAGCATATTTATGTGTCATCTGTCAATAGTTTATAGCTTTGTAAATGTAAAATGCGCAGAAGGAGAAGTGAGTTAGCGCCAGCTGGGGAGCCACATGTGCATTTGTAGCTGATGTGGGTTCATGGGGATGCCATAGGACAGGGGTGCGAAGTAGACGAACCCGAGCAGGATGGCCATAAGTACGGCTCCGTAGATACGCCGGCTTGTGGATGTGGCGAGTTGTTTTTGGGGATCAGACCGGGAGGTAGTGAGGTCGTTCCAGAGCATGACGGCAAAGATGACACTAAAGATAAATGAGAAGAAGTAGTGGTAGAGGAACATGACGCGGGGAACGCCGACGAACGGTAGGAAATTCATGAGGTAGGCGCCGCCGGCGACGACGAGAGCGAGCTTGGTGGCGGGGCGGAGTTTGATGCGGGTTGTCCAGACATAGACCAGGCCGGACAGGATGGCCAGAAGTGTGCCCCACCAGACGACAGGGTTGCCGAGTAGGTAGATATTAGCTTGCTTGCCATCGGTGGTGGCGGGGCCCTGCCAATAATAGATGGGGCGGAGCTCAAGCGGCCAGGTATTCCAGGACGAGCCGTACGGGTGGGTGGCGGTGAGGGTTTGGTTGGACCGGTACATTACTTGGTTGAGTTCGGAAAATTTATCCCAGAAACTAAGGTGGGTGCCGGGGTTATATGTAGAGCTGCCGGCGAGAGTTTGCTGGAAACGGCTGGACATGAAGGCGTCGCCATCGCCGGAGTGGGGAAGCAAGGCAAAGTGGGCCCAGAACGAGCCGACATATATGAGTAACGGTATGAATACCAGGATGGCTAGCTCACTGATAATACGGCGCCAATTAAGGGGCCGGCGGAATTGATCGTAGATCCAGAAAAGCCCAATGAGTGCTAATGCTGTCAGGCCGGTCCACTTGGTGCTGACGGCGGCGCCGGCCATGAGGGCGGCTAGACTCAGCCAGACCCATCGCCAGGAGCCGGTTTGCTGGCGGGCTGCCAGATAGGCGTAGAGTGACGAAAGACCGAATAGCAGTAGCATGGAGTCGGTAAGGATAAAGCGTGATTCGACGAGCAGAGCATTGTCGAGCAAGAGGGCGGCTGCACCCAGGAAGGCGAAGGCCCGGGAGGCGCCGAGTCGCCGCAAGATGCCCCAAAAGACAGGAATGATGAGGACGCCGGCGATGGCCGGCAAGAAGCGTAATGCTACGGCTGTACCGTCGGCGAGCTCGGTGGCAGGTATCCCTGCCAGGAAGGACCAACCGGCCAGGAGTAGCTTGCCGAGCGGCGGGTGTATATCAAAGAAGTATTGTCCGTCCAAGTAATGGCCGGCGAAAACTTTGAAGTAGACTTCATCGAAAACAACGGCTTTGGGGTGCATGACCGACCAGAGGCGGGTAATGATGGCCAGGCCAATGATTAGGATTAGCTCGGGCCGCCAGTGTTTGGGATGGAGACGGTTAATCATAAGCAAATTATACGCTACGGCTGGTTACTCACGGGGGATGTTGAATTAATATATGTATTTGAAGCTGCCGGTGGGCACCCACCGCTTGGTGAGCTTGTAGGGGCCGCGGTAATTCATTTCGGAGATCAAGACCTGTCCGGTGAAGGTATTGACGTCTTCGACGATGGCGACGTGGCCATACCGCCCGGCGGGTGTCCAGGCGATGGCAGCAACAGCTGGTACGGCGCCGGTGGCCCGGCCGGCGGCTTTGGCGCGAGCAAACCAGGTTCGGGCGTGGCCCCAGTTATTGGGTACCGGTCGCCGGCCGGCGACATACCAGGTGCATTGGCCGCGGCTGTAGCTGTTTTTGTAGGTGTGCATGGGGGCCATGGTGCCGGGTGGCAGGAGCTGGTCCGTGGGCCCGCCGGGCAGCTCTGTGACCTTGGCGGTGCTGGCTAGAGCGACCGGAGAGGCGGACGGTGTTTGTTGGGCCCGGCCGTCGGCGGCTGCGACGTCGGCTGGCACTCTGGGGAGCCTATGATTTTCGAAGCCGTACAAGCCGACTACTAATAGAACAGCCCAGAGGCTGAGGGCAGCCCAGTTGCGGCTGGGCAGGTGTGGTCGGAGCTGCCAAAGCACATAGAACCGAGGCCCGAGCTTGTAGCGCCGTAGGTCGGGTTTATGCAGAGTCAGTTTCTTTGCCGGGCCGTTAGTAGAGTCGGGAGTGGCCAGGTATGAGGATAGATAACGATGTGGTTCCATATAGGGGTTCGGACAAAAGGGGGTTCGGACAGCCTCGTTTGACGAATGCATCATCGTACACCCACCTAGCAATAATGCAAGCATGAGCACCATGATACAGGTGGCTTTCTGCGGTTGCAGGCGGTAAAGTGAACGGTAATATGCAACGTCAGCCGTTTACAATACGCCGGTCGCTCGAGCTTGGATTGCTGCTTGTTTTGGTGGTGGGGGTGCTTAATTATCAGTTCTTGCTGGATCAGTATGCACTAGCGACCTTTAAACCGGACCCGGCGGTTGGCGCAATTGAGTCGCGGCTGAGTTTGACTGACAAGGCCCGGGCGATTCTGTACCGGGCTCAGCCGAAGATTGACGACAAGGCGACTTTTAACCGCGACTGCCAGACGAGCAAGGGTGAGTTGGAGTTGGGTTGCTATTATCGTGAGCGAATTTATGTTTTGGAGATTTCAAATCCCAGCTTGGCGCCGGAGATGGATGTAGTAACCGCTCACGAATTGCTGCATGCTGCGTGGGCGCGGTTGGGTCAGAAAGACCGTGAGCGGTTAGCGGCTCAGCTTGATCAGGTATACCAGGCTCAGGCAGATGCCGAGCTTAGGCAACGTATGGCTGGCTATGCAAAGACTGAGCCGGGGCAGGAGGCGAACGAGCTTCATTCGATTTTGGCGACAGAGGAAGCCCGGCTAACGCCTGAATTGGAGCAGTATTATGCCCGGTATTTTGAGAACCGGAGTACGATTGTGGCGGCTCATGCGCGGTATGAGGGAGTGTTTAACTCGCGGCGACAGGAACTAGAGAGTGAACTAGCGGCGATCCGTGGCTATAAGGCGCAGCTGGCCGTTGTAAACCGTCAATTAGATAGTTACCGTTCTGCTGGCAGGGTTGAGCAATACAATGCGCTGGTGCCTCGCCAGAATAGTTTGGTGGATACTATTAATAGCCGGATTGAGCAGTACAGGCAGGGCGTGGATGAATATAACGCGCTATCGAAATCGCTTGATTCGCAAGAGATTACCGATACGGAGGCCAGCGTCCAGTAGAGAGGCCGGTTTTTGCCTTGCTAATGGGTAGCCTACTGTACTGAGGGCAGTGTGGATAGTGTGGGATATAATTATGCCTATCTCAAGGCTTTATTGAGACGGGTCTTTTTGTGACTGCCCTTAGTACAGTAATGGGTGGCAAGGACGTGTGAGAATAATTTCTTAAATGGGTGCTCTTTGGATGTGAAAAAATGCAGGACCGATGAAGACTAATAATTTCATACAAAGGCAGCTCGATAGTGGTAAAAGCGGACGGGCAGAGTGCTATAAAAAGGAAATAGGCTCTTTGCAGAGCCTATTTCAGGTGATGGAGTTTGTGTCTTTTTGTGTTGAGTACTTTTTTTGTGCAGGTACCTGTAAGTACTTTAATACGCTCATGATAAGACCGTCAAGCACTTATTAACAAGATTCTAAAATACTTATGCTTTTTAGGAATGAGCCGGATTGAGATTGGTATGGAGAGAACTATTATGGGTTGGTACTATTTACTAAGTTATGTTATAGTTTGCCGCGTCCTAGATCAGACCTCTTGAGGAGGGTAGTGTGGCAAAAGACCCGGGACCTGAGATTCCGGAGCAGCGCAAGGCAGGCGAGACTGGAACACATCCGCCGACTGGCGGTAGTGGTGGTGCGCATAGTCGCGGTGGGTGCCTGATACAACTCGGTGTTCCTGCTGTACTTGGTGCCACTCTGTTTTTGCGGACATTTCTCCGTAGAGAGTAACTAGTCGTAGAACACAAAGCTCGTTGCAGGCAAACTGGATGTTGGCGCGAAACGCCGGCATCTGGAGTTTGCAGCGGGCTGTTTTATTTAGGCTTTGATGCCGCGGGCTAAGTCGCGCGCGGTGTCGCGGGCTTTGATGGCTTGGCGTTTATCGTAGCGTTTCTTGCCGCGACCAATGCCGATCTCTAGCTTTACCAGGCTTCGGTCCAGGAGAAGGGCAGTGGGTACAACGCTGAGGCCGGATTGTTTTTGGCCGATCAGGGCGTCGAGCTGGCGGCGGTGGAGCAGGAGTTTACGGTTTCGGGTGGGGTCAAGCTGGTCTTTGGCGTGGGCATGCTGGTAGGGCGTGATGTGGGCATTGGTGAGATAGGCCTCGCCGCCGCGGAGGGCAATGAACGAGCCTTTGAGGCTGGCGTGACCGGCCTTGACGCTCTTGACCTCGGGACCGACCAAGGCTAAACCGGCCACGATTCGCTCGGTTAGCTCGTAGTCGAAGGTCGCCCGTTTATTTTTAGCCAGTAGTTTCATGCCGTTCATTATATAGGTAATAGCGGCAATGGAGACTATATAATTGGAGTATGCAGCAGCATATTTTGGATTTATCTGACAAGCAATTGACCGCTTTGTCTGAAGACGTACTAGCTGATCCTGAGCTCGAAGCACTGTATTTGGATAATAACCAACTACCGGAATTGCCGCTGGGTATTAACAAATTAAGACGGTTGAGAAAACTCAGTGTTTTTCATAACCAGCTGAGTGCACTGCCTGAGGCCCTGTTTGAGATGGCGAGCCTGGAATCGGTGGATGCTAGCGCCAACCAGTTAACCATGGTGTCCGCGGGTTTGGGTAGACTGGGGAACCTGCGTGTATGGGATGTCCAGCACAATCAGATTGACCAGCTGCCGGCGTCTCTCGGGGAACTTGGCCGGCTAGAATTTTTGTACCTGGCAGGAAATCTGCTAACGGTGTTGCCGGATACTTGTCGAAACTTGCGTAGACTGGTGTATCTGAACATATCTAAAAACAGGTTCAGGGAACTTCCTGCGTGTATTGGAGATATGGCTGACTTGGTGGAGGTGCGGATCTTTGGTAACCAGCTGACTGGCTTACCTGAATCGTTTGGAGACTTGGCTTGTTTGCGAGAGTGCTACGCGATGAATAACCAGTTGGTTAGCTTGCCGGATACGATTGGCGGGCTGGTGGTGCTGCGCAAGTTGATGCTGGAAGGTAACCAGCTGACAATGTTGCCGGAGTCGATTGGGGATTTAGGCCAGCTTACTGACCTGGACCTTCGCGATAACCGGCTGAGCCGTCTTCCGGAGTCACTAGGTTTGCTGTCATCGCTGCGGTATCTTGACCTGAGGAAGAATGATCTACGCGTTCTGCCGGAAGGTTTGCGGTGGCTGCCGCATTTGGTGAAGCTTGATGTGCGGCTCAATAAGTTCCTGGAAGACCCGGGTTGGTTTGGGGAGTTGAGGCGGCGTGGCTGTATTGTCTTAACATAGCGGGCAAAGCCTTTTGGCAATATTAGGAGACTTTATTTTTTGACTTTGTTGGTTCTCATGTTGAGTACGGCTATAATGGGGCAATGATTCAGAATGAGCTAGCCGCAGCGATATCAACAGCGGTATCAAAAACATATGATGTGAAGCCGGGTTTGATTGAGGTCGATTATGCGCAGCCGGGCTTTGGTGATTTTGCGAGCAACGTGGCGTTTGGGCTGGCAAAGGAGCTGAAGAAAGCGCCGCGGGAGATTGCGGCTAAACTGGCAGAGGCGGTAAAGCATGATTCGTTGGAGCGAGTTGAGGCGGCCGGCGGGGGCTATATTAATATGACCTTGACTGACGAGGGTATTAGCCGGCTGACTGAAACAGCGCCGGCGACCAAGCCCGCGAGCCATAAGGGCCAAGTAGTGGTTACGGAGTATTCAGATCCGAACCCGTTTAAAGTGTTGCATGTGGGCCATTTGTATACCAGCGTGGTAGGCGATGCGATTAGTAATCTCATAAGGCTGTCCGGTGGTAAGGTCCACCCGGTGAATTTTGGAGGTGATGTGGGTCTGCATGTAGCGAGGAACATGTGGGCGATGTTGAAGGATTTGGGTGGCGAGAAGCCCGAGAAGCTAGCAGATATCGTTGTGGCCGAGCGGCCGGAATGGATGGCGGCCTGCTACGTTAAGGGTACGCAGGCGTATGAAGAGTCTGAGGAGGCAAAGACCGCTATTATTGAACTCAATAAACGCATTTACGGTATCTTGGCTGCGGAAGACCATAAGTCGCCGTTAGCGCAGATCTACTGGACGTGCCGGGGATGGAGCTACGATTACTTCGAGGTTTTTTATGCCCGGATCGGGACGAAGTTTGATAAGTATTATCCTGAAAGCATGACGGCACCATTGGGTATTCAGACCGTACAGAAGCAGTTGGAGAACGGCGTGTTTGAGCGTAGCGATGGGGCGGTGGTGTTTCGGGGTGAGCCATATGGTTTGCACACGCGGGTATTTATTACTTCAAATGGTTTGCCAACGTATGAGGCCAAGGATACGGGACTGATTTTAGCGAAGTGGCAGGATTATCATTTTGACCGTTCAGTCGTTATCACGGGTAACGACATCCTTGAATATATGAAGGTCGTGCAGAAGAGCGTTGAGCAATATGAGCCGGAATTGGCTAAGCGCAGTACGCATATAACGCACGGCAATGTGAAGTTGGCCGGCGGGGTAAAGATGAGCTCTCGGAAAGGTAACTTCTTGAGGGCGTCTGATGTGCTTGATGTGGTGGCCGAGGCGAATAAGGCTGCCAACGGGTCGGCAGATGACGTTACGGTTCTGGGCGCCATTAAGTATGCTTTTTTGAAGCAGCGCATTGGGGCTGATATTGTGTTTGCGCCAGAGGAGTCAGTTAGCTTGGAAGGCAACAGTGGCCCGTATTTGCAATATGCGCATGCACGGGCTCGAAGTATTTTAGGCAAGGCGGCTGATGCGGAGCATGGTGGACTTAATGAGCTAGAGGATGACGAGCGCAGTCTGGCGGTCATCATCTCCCGGTATCCGGATGTGTTGGACCGGGCTGTCGATGAATTAATGCCTCATCATATTGCGACTTACCTGTATGAGTTGGCTCAGGTATTTAACCGGTTCTACGAACATAACCGGGTGATTGGGGATAGCCGCGAGAGTGTTCGCTTACGGTTGGTGGCCTTGTATGCCGGTGTTTTGAAGGATGGGCTCGGGGTGTTGGGAATTGAAGCGCCGGACCGGCTGTAAGAGACCGGGGCTTAAAAGATGGACTTTAGATCGTAAACTTCACGAGCCGGCTGTTCACTAACGCGTAAACAGTTTGGGTCTTGGGGTCGTAGGCGGCGTCGTGCAGGGACGAGACGCCGCCTAGCTCGTATTGCTTGGCGAACTTTAGAGTCTTGGTGTTATCCCAGAAACCAATGCGCTTGGTATCGCCGGCTATGGCGATGACGGAGTTGCCGCCGCCGCTTGACCGTATTAGGCGCGCGTTCTTGAGTGTTGAAGGAGTGTCCGCGGCTTGCTTGAAGGCGCCGGCTGAGAATTCTCTCAACCCTGAGGGTGATAATAGAAACACCATACCATCGACTGCCATGGCGGTGGCGTTGGCTAGGCCAGGGGTCTGTGGAGCCAGGTAGGGGGCTTTGGGCGAATAGCCGCTGTAGGTGCGGACATGTTTGTAGACCATGCCACCTCCCAGGATATAGAGATTGCCTGCATATGATGCGATGGCTGTGCCTGCCGGCCATTGGCCTACACCGACCGACTGTTCGGTTAGGGAATCGGCGGCAAAGTTGTAAAACCAGACTGATGGCTTGTCGGTTAAGAGGTAGATACCATCTGAGCTGCTCGATATGGTGGTAGCAGTGATAGCGCCAAGCCGTGAAGTGTCTGCCTTGGATTTCTGGATGATATTTGTTGTGATATTTGCAATGTAGAGGGACGGGTTTTTACCTTCGTCGAAGGTGTAGGCTTTGTTGCCGGCGAGCTCAAAATGGGTTGGCTTGCTGTTTTTTATACTACTAAATGAAGCGACGGTACTGACGTCGACGCGGTGTAGGCCTTCAATTTGGTCTAGCTTAGTGGCAGTTAGGCCAGCCAGCTCGGCGACTGACTTAGGTCCAGTGGCGGATTGCTTGAGTTTGGCATCGAGGCTTTTGCGGCCGGGAGCTTGAAACAGGCCAGTCAGCTCGCCTTGGAGCCTGGAGAGCATGTTCCGGGCGGTGGTTTTGTCGCCATTGTTGGCGGCGGTGACGGCTAGCTGGTATTGGTTATAGTCGTTTTGATAGCGGGTTTCTAATTGCTTGGTGCGGACAGTGCCAGTTTGCCACTGCCAGAGGACGATGATGAACCCGAGCAGAATAGCGGCGGCGACGAATAGTCGCTTGCGCGAGTCCTTGTGGGCTAGTTGCTCGCGGATGAAGCCGGTGGTAACCTGGAGCGCTTGTTGCAGGTGAGGCCGGCTTTTTTTCCAGCCGGTTTTAGCGGCAGCGCCGGCTCGCCGGCTGGAACTGACTGTGGCTTGGGCGATTGGTGCGGCGGCCATTTTGGCGGCCTCAAGCACGTTGTCCGGGGTGCCGAGCTGGATCTCGCTTGGTTCCTCAGACCGGACTTGCAAGGCGGCTAGTTCCGGCGTCGTGATCTCAATGACCAGTGCAGCGATACGGCCGGACGCGCCGCCGCGCAGGAGTTGGGTAATTTCAGCAATAGCATTGTTGGGGCTGGTGTCGCTGACAATGGTTTTAAGCTTGGTCAAGGAGAGCTGATGGACGAGCGCGGGGGTGGCTAGCAGCAGCCGGTCGCCGGGCTCCAGATCGCCACTGGCGATGGAACCGAAGGTCTTGCTGGGAGCGGTTGGGCGGGCGGCTCCTTGGTTGGCCGAGATGCGGGCAGCTGACTTGCCGCGATACAAGAATGCTTCTGCCGAGCCTGTTTGAGTCAGGTGCAGCTGTGATCCGGTTTGGATGGCGACTACAGCGCTCATTTTGCCGATCCAGGCGGCATTGCCTTGATTGACGTAGTTGGCCAGCTCTTGATTGGTGGCCTTGATGGCAGCTTCGAACCGGCGTAGCGGGTCGGATTGATCGGTGGCTTGGTTGTAGTAGTGGTCGGCCATGGTACTGATGACCAAGTCAGCTACGTCTTCGCTGGACCGGCCGGAGACAAGCACTTCGATGATGACAAATAGGTTGCCGAGATCGGCGCCGGGCTCTTCGGCCAGCGGCTCATAGCTATAGGCGGTCACAAAACTAGGAACCTGCTTTGGCCGTTTGGCGTAAGGGACTAACCGGGCTGTGCGGGTAATGAGTTCTGACACCTAATAGAACCTCTTATGGCCTATTATAGCACTCATGATCAACCCAAGGGTAATTCCTGATACAATCTTGGTATGGATATTCTAGGTGGGCTTAATGATGAGCAGCGGGCTGCGGTTGAACACACCGAGGGTGCGTTGCTTGTGGTGGCCGGAGCAGGCACTGGCAAGACCGGCGTAATCACGCGGCGGATTGCGCGGTTGATTGAGCAAGGTCAAGCCAAGCCGGGGGAAGTTTTGGCTCTAACATTTACTGAGAAGGCGGCCCGGGAGATGGCTGACCGGCTATATGATCTAGTTGGTTGGCAGTCGTTCCAGGTGCCGGTGTTGACGTTTAACGCCTTTGGTGCTGAGTTGTTGGGCCGGTTTGCGTCGCATATTGGCCGCTCAACCCGCGGTGGTTTGCTTAATACAACTCAAAAAACGTTGCTTTTGCAACAACATATTGAGCGGGTTGTGTTGGAATATTATCCATTAAAAAGCCATAATTATGATTTCCTGGAGCAGATTGTTCGTTATATTGAGCGGTTGCAAAATGGGGGAATTGGTGCCGGGCGATATGCTGATTTTGTTGCCGGCTTGAAGGCCGAAGACGGTGAGCAGCATGAATATGATATTTTGGAACAGCGGGATCTAGCTGCTTTATTTACTTTGTACGAGAGCGTTAAGGCTGAGACTGGGACGTACGATTACAACGACCAACTTGCTATTCCTTTGGGGGCGATGCGCGAGCGTCCGAACTTGGCTGAGCGGCTGACGAAGCAGTACCGGTATGTTTTAGTGGATGAATATCAGGATACGAGTCCGGTTCAAGACCAGCTGTTGCGCACATTTGTCCCGGTGGGCGGCAACATTTTTGCAGTGGGGGATGATGACCAGGCGATCTATGGTTTCCGGGGTGCAGATATTGCGAATATTATGGATTTTGCCGCGCATTTTAAGGTCGATGAACCGGCAGTATTAGTAAAAAACTACCGGTCCGGCCAGCCGATTCTGGATGCGGCTTACCGGCTCATTGGTAACAATGATCCGAACCGGCTTGAGGCGATGCTGCATTTGAACAAGCGGCTAACAGCTCAAGATCAGGATGCAAAGGTGACATTTGTGGGATACCGTACGCCGGCAGATGAGCAGTCGGGTGTAGTAGATGATGTCATGAAGAGCCTGAGCGGGGGCGCAGTGCCGGCGAGTATTGCTATTCTGGCCCGCTCGAACGCGGTACTTCGTAGTTATGCCAAGTCGTTGCGGGCGCATGATGTGCCGTTTACACTTTCAACTGAAGTTAATATTTTTGAACAGCGTGAAATTATCAATCTATGGTACTTGCTGGAGTGGCTAGGTCACCGCGCAAAGCCTGAAGCGATTGCGCATGTCGTGTTGGGGCCTTTTGTGGGCTGGAAGACGGCGGCATACCGGACTATTGTGGAGCGGTCTCAGTCGGAATTAGCCGGACCGGAGGAAATTATCCGGGTAGCGGCAGAGGATGGTGACAGTCAAGCGCAAGAGCTGACGAAAAAGCTAGATATTTGGCGGGCGTGGGCGGCTGAGCTAAACGTCAGTCAGCTGGCTTACCGGTTGGTATTTGAGACCGGTTTGAGTGAGCGGTTGGTAGTGGCGGCCGAGGGAAGCGACCGGATTATCCGGGTGTTTGAGGATTTGCATATGCTGCTAGCGCAGATGCAAGACTATGAAACTGTGGCATTGGATCCGACGTTGGCTGGGTATCTGGCTACATTTCCAAAGCCGCCACAGCTTGAGGCCCCTGAGGCTTTGGGTGAGGCTGAGGGCGTGCAGCTTCTGACGGTACACGCTTCAAAAGGTTTGGAGTTTGATACCGTTTACGTCGTCGGGTGTACGGCACGTGCTTGGGCTGAGCGCAGTAGTAGCGGGCTTGAGCCGCCGACGGAGCTGATGACGGCCGGTACAGAATTGCCTCCAGAGCATGAGCAGCGCCGGTTGATGTATGTGGCAGTGACGAGAGCTAAGCGATCGGTAATAATTTCGGCGGCTAGCGAGACAGCTGGTGGCCAGCGGCAAGCTCTTAGCCCCCTGGTGACGGAGTTGTTGGGTGAGATGCCACCGGCTGCCCGGGGGGCTGGAGAAACTAAGAGCATTGATAGAGCGATGCAGCGTTTACAACGATTTTATCCGCTCAAGCATGAGCTGCCCGACCGGCGGCTGCCATTTGAAACGATTGAAGGCTGGATTGAGTTGGGTGTGGGAGCGTTAGACGCCTACCGACGATGTCCGCACGAGTTTTATTTACAATATGTGTTGGGCATCGTTCAACCATTTGGGCCGCAACTGGCTTTTGGCACGGCTATCCATGGAGCGATCCAGGCCTATTATGAAGCCAAAATCCGTGACGAACAGATTGGATTGGCTGAACTTGATGTGCGGTTGGATGAATTGTGGAGCGACCGGGGATATGAGTCGCGGGCTCAAGCGGTGGCTGCTTGGGATAAAGCGCATGAGACATTGCAGAGGTTTGTTCAGCGGGAGGAACGGGAGGCACGTCACGTGCTTGGCAGTGAGCTGAAGATTACACTGGAGTTGCCGGACTACAAACTGCGATTGCGCGGGCGGATTGATGCGTACTTCGAAACGCCTGACGGGATTGAGATCCGGGATTTCAAGACCGGCTCTAAGCGTGATGCGGAGAAGGTGGCGGTTGATGCCAAGGAGAATTTCCAGCTTCGGACATACGCGATGGCTTATAAGGAGATGACCGGGCAGTCCCCGGCGTTGGTGACACTGGATTATGTGGTTACCGGTGCGGAGGGTAGCGCCCAGCTGACGGCTCGAATTATGGCTAACCATCGTGATAAATTGGGCGCTCTGGCAGAGCGGATTCGGGCGAGGGATTTTGCGCCGGCGCCGGTGTCCGAGTTTCATCAGTGCCCAGCCTTTACGTATTATGGTGAGGAGCCAGAGGAGCAAGAGCAATATGCGTGACGAAGCTTGGCTTCAGCAGTTGCTGGACAGCACGTGGGATAGCTATTTTGCTGATGTGCCGCAGCAAAATGACGTGCGGATTATTTTTGGGCGGCGAGCTAAGCGCCGGCTTGGCAGTATTGGTTTGGACCCGCGCGATCCGAATGTCAGTGTCATTACGATGAATGGATTGTTCCGGTTGCCTGAGGTGCCTGAGTCAGTGATATTGGCTACTTTGGTGCATGAGCTGACTCATTACGCCCACGGCTTTAACTCGCCGCTGAGTCAGCGCCAGCAACATCCGCACGCCGGTGGGGTGATGAGGCGTGAGTTTGCCGAGCGGGGGCTGCTGGACTTGTATCTAGAGCAAAAGTGCTGGCTTAAGGATCATTGGTTGGCGCTGGTGGCTCGTGAGTTAGCAAGCCGCCGTCAATCGGCGCTGAGGCTGTCGTCGGCCCGAGTTATTAAAGTACCAAGACCCTTTTGGTTTTTAGGAGAATAAGGTGAATTTGTCCCGACTTAAACTAGTATCTGGGCATGGCGATCAAACGTTGTCCGCAGTCCGGTTTGTGGTGCCGGGTGCCGGCTCCGGTGATACGGCTATGGGCACTGCCGATCTGTTGCAATCAGGGCTGCGGTTTGCCGAGGGCCGGCCGGCCGTTTCAACGAATCTTTGGCAATCTATTAATGGAGCGGCTCGGGCTGAGGAACTGTTTGTTGTAGGAGTTCCATCACAGTTTCATTTGGGCTATGGAGTTTTTACAACGGCTTATGTGGACCGGGTGCTTCACCGGGTTGTCGGGGCGCCGATGGAATATGCTGAAGGCCGTCAGCAGCTGGCGCTGTACATGGACCGGGAGGTAGAGCCAGCCCGTGAGCGCATTGAAGCTGAGGTGGCTGAGGGTTACGCGATGGATCAGCGGCCAACGTTTGTGGTAGAGCCGGTTAATGTGGTGGGTTTCTTCAGGGTGGCGCCTGGTTTTCGCTCAGGGCTGGCCCGGCTCAAGGTGTTGGCCGATTCATTACAACCGGTTGATATGGGGTTAATGACGGATACGCTCGGTGAGTATTTTCGACCTGCAGAGCCAGCGGCTGAGGTGCTGAAGTCGTCGGTGGCGGGTGATCTTATTGTGGGTACTCTTGAATCACTGGTGATCTCCCGGCTGCGGATGATGCGTTGGCAGGGTCTTGGCGCATTGGGATACACGTTTTATGACGGTGAGGTAGCTATTGAGACACCAAAGTCTGAGGGCGGGCTGGATGGTCACCGGGAGCAGGTTGCCCAGCTTCAGAAGGCGGTTGAATCATCGACATTTTTTACCGGCCGGTTGGCCTGGCTTCATGCTTATGTCCTGACAGCTGCTCAAATCATGCATGTTGAGCTGGACGAAGGGGGCCAAATGCAGTAACATAGCCAGGTTCTTTGTGGCATCGGGGTGTGGCGCAGTTGGTAGCGCGCAGCGTTCGGGACGCTGAGGTCGAAGGTTCAAGTCCTTTCACCCCGACCAGGATTATTTCGATTGATTTATGCCACCGGAGTACTTGATTGTGCCCCGGTGGCATGTTTGGATTGTCAGAGCAGTGCATGCAGTGCTTGTGGTTCCATTCCCAATTCTTCGGCGATATTGTTGAATAGCCGTAGGTTACGCTGGGCATGCTGTTGGCGGATGCTACCAGTGCGGCCATGAGTATCATCGTATTCGATAAGCCCTTGGACGCGTCCGGCGGCAATAAGCAGACGCCTGTGCAGAGCCCGGCGCTGTTTGTCACTTAGTTCGAGTTGGATTGATTCGCGATACAAGTTGAGTACTCGTTCGGCGGCATCAACAATTTGCCTGGCATAGCCATAGCCGATTTCCTCCTCGATGGAGGTATTGGGGTTGATGTGGCTTGGGTTGGCCTCGATGAGCTTGAGTATCTGGACTAGGGACATGGAGTGTACCTTCTATCTGGAAAGGGGCAATACAACTGATTTGTACTATATATTTGTTGGTGAATCAAGCCTTTAGGGCGTCTTTTTTGTTACGATAAGGATGTTACAGGTAATCTATCGTCTACTGGAATGCGAGTGGTACATGACACAGCAGTTTGAAATATCGGAGACTTCCGGAGAGCCGCCGGGTGAGGCGCCTGAAGTCGGCGGTAAGTCGCGCACGAAGCTGTTCATCTTGGGTGTGTTTATAGTGGTGCCATTCTTGGCGCTTATCGCGGCGGTCCCGGTGGCCTGGGGCTGGGGTCTGGGTTGGCGCGATGTGGTGCTGGCGGTTATCTTTTACGTGGTTAGCTGTTTGGGGGTGACTGTCGGTTATCACCGTCATTTCACTCACGGTGCTTTTAAGGCTCGACGGCCGGTTCGTATTGCCTTGGCGATAGCCGGTAGCTTGGCCATCGAAGGTCCGGTGGCGCAGTGGGTGGCTGATCACCGCAAGCACCATTTGTTTTCGGACAAGCTCGGAGATCCGCACTCGCCCTGGTTATACGGTGACTCGGTTTCGGCATTACTAAAGGGTTTGTTCCATGCCCATGTCGGTTGGTTTTTCGACAGCGAGGATGCCTCGCCGCGTAAGTATGCCCGCGATCTGGTGAAAGACCGGGCTATTATGCGGGTATCGAGGGCATTCCCGGCGTTGGTGGTGGTGTCGTTGTTGCTGCCGGCATTGATTGGCGGCTTGTGGTGGATGTCGTGGCAAGGAGCCGTAACGGCATTCTTTTGGGCCGGCTTGGTACGGATTGGCTTGTTGAACCACGTGACGTTTTCGATTAACTCGATCTGTCACGTCACAGGTAGGCGGCCCTTTGCGTCGACTGACCGGTCCGGCAATGTGTGGTGGCTGGCGTTGCCCTCGTTGGGTGAGGCTTGGCACAACTACCATCATGCTGACTCCAGCAGTGCCCGTCATGGGGTGCTGCGAGGGCAGATTGATATCTCGGCGGGTGTTATCTGGCTGCTTGAGCGCTTCCGGTTGGTGTACCATGTACAGTGGCCGGACCGGGCACGGATTGAGTCCAAGCGAGCAGTAGTCTAACGGCTGCTTTGACCCTTGTGAGCAAGTTGCTCACAAGGGTCTATTTTTGTGGGATTAATCCATTGAGTAGATATATGCTTTACGGTTGCTTGCTGATTGCCGGCCGGATGAGAATTTATTGTTAGTCGTACAATATAGTAACCGCTTACGTTTCACACCGAACATATGTCAGAGGTTAATGACAAGTGTTCGGTGTTTTTGATTGGGGGTGTGCATAGGCTGTGGATAACCTGTTGGTTGGATACGGCAGAAGGTAATTGTTTACGCCATTCAGAGTCCGTACGGGTAAAATATTTGGGTTCTTTATGCCTGTCTGCAGCTGTTTTGCCAGATAGGGCAGGGAAACTAAGCGTTTAACCCAAAGAAAAACCATAAAAAGTATTGACCCCTAAATTGTTTAGGGGTATATTGTTTATGGAGTTCAATGAATTGTGCAGGTAAGGAATTCTCATTTCGAGAAATCACTTCTCAACAAAATTGCCCGGGTCGCAAACAGACTTGAGCAAGAGGTGGAACAAGAGCTAAAGGTCAGTTTCGCACTGACCTTTTCTCAATTCCGGGTACTGAATGGCCTGTTGGCGCTGGGGGAGGTAAGCCAGCGCGAATTGGCCACTAGTCTCGGGGTAACACCGGCAGTCGTAACGCGCCAGGCAGAGGTGCTGGGTTCGCGCGGCCTGGTGACGCAGCGGTCGAATCCGCGAAGTAAGCGTGAGAATGTGCTGGCGCTGACCAAGAAAGGCGAGCAGGCGGCCTTTGATGCCGGCAAGGTGATAGTGGCCTGTCAGCACCGGATGCTGGAGCCCTTGAGTTTGCAGGATGAAACGGCGCTGGAGCGATCGCTGAATGCGGTGATTAAGACATTGGAGCCGTAGTAAAAAGAGCGACAGTTTGTTATGGTGGTTTGTATCTTGGCCAGTAATAGCCGATAACTATAGGGCTACTATCTGCGAGAGTGGGGAGTGGAGTATGTCTGGCAGTGAGTTGCATGAGCCGCTAGATTTGGCGGTGTTTTTTGCGCAGCTTTGCAATATTTTTGAGGCTGTTAGCAACGGCAGGACCGGCCTTAGTGTTGAGGAGCGTGGTGCCGTTGACCGGCTTACTTGCTATGCAAGTCATGAAATAGAGAACCGAGTTTTGGGCTCCTACGAAGCGCGACAGATGCCCGAGCCTTTTGGCAGAGTTATCATGGAGCATTTGACCCAGGCTGCCCGGGAGCTGGCCAGATCGGAGGATGTTTCACACCGGTCGCGTCAGCGTTACCGGTTGTTGGGTGATGCGGGGCAACAGGGCTTGGATGCTCTGGCAGATCTCAGGGCTGACCTTCGCAGATTTCGCAAACAGCCTGATTCAGCATGGGCCACAAGGATGTATAGGCTGGTGGACCGGGCGTATGATTTGGCCAAGATGGAGGCGTTGTCCCGAGGTTAATGCGGGAAGCCGGGTGAACTATATGGTTTGCCCGGCTGATTTTTGTTGAATGATACCGGCTACGAGTTGAGGTTGCTCAAGGGGCAAATGGTGGCCACCATCGGCGACGACTAACTTGGCGGTTGGAGTTTGGTGTTTGAAGCGTCTACTGCGGGTGCTATAGAACTGATCGTTTTGGCCCATTAATATTGTTGTAGAGCTCGCAACGTTTTCTAGGTCCTGCCGGGCTGTTTGATGTTCTATAATCTGGTGGCGGGAGCGATCGTAAGACGTCCAGGTATGCAGTCGGATGTCATTAGCGATATCGGCCGGCATATGCGGGAACAAATGGCGGTAGACCCAAGGGCCGAGGATTGGATTGGCGCATATGGTATTACAAAGCAGGCGGGAAGTCGGCCCGTAATAGGTTATGCGGAGTAGCCAGCGACCACGGGTAAGCTCGTGCTTAGCTTCTTCGGGCGAGAAAAATAGGGGTAGGCTAATGAGTATCAGATGCCGGACTCGATTTGGTTGCCGGTTGGCCAATCGGAATGCCAATAGCGCTCCCATGGAATGACCGACCAAGATAATTGGGTTAGTGGGGGTGAGTTGGTCGAGTGTTGCCGTGATGGCTTGAAGATGATCCTCGTAAGAATAATCGATGCTGGCTGGTTTAGGTGAGTGGCCGAATCCTAGGAGGTCCAGGCAGATAGTGCGGTAGGTTGGGGGAAGTTGGCTGATAACTGGCTGCCAATAGCGGCTTGATCCGGCCATGCCGTGCAGGAATACAACGGTTGGTTGGCCGTGGTTGTTATCTTGGTAGGAGAGTGAATAGTTCATGATGGTTTGGAACTGTCCAGTTGATATGTCCGCACCTATTATGCGCTTTTTGTCCGGCTATGCTTGAGATTTCATCCGGGATGATAGAAACTAAAGCGGCATTGACTTCCGATAGGGGTGAGTATGCTTGACAAAATGCAGCCAGGAGGTTCAATCCCAATGTTGCACCTGGCCATGGTTTGTAACGTGTTTGAAGCTGTTGCAACCGGTCGTAGTGTGTTGACAAGGGAGGAGAGTGAGGCGATTGGCCGGCTGAGAACTCACATTCAAAGTGAGATTAATATCCGGCGCCATGGCCGCCGGCTTATCTCTGATGATGGGAATGGTACGGCCAGTGCGGTGGTTGATCTGCTAGTTCGAGCGGCGAAGGAAGTGATGAAGCAGGACCAGCTGCCCGGTACGCTGCGCCATACCACTGCCAGTCTGGCTCAGCTGAGCGGGGAAACAATAAAACCTTTGACTGAGCTTCGGAGTCAGCTCCAGGGTTTTATGTACCAGCCAGAAACTATGTGGGCGAGAGAGATGTATGAGCTGTGTGAGTGGGCCTATGAATTGTCCGATGTAGCTTCAGGTCCTGGTGAACGAGTGATTGCCAGCTTCAATGACAAGTGAAGTAGGCCGGAGACCAGGTGACACAACAGTCACCTGGTCTATTTTTTGAGGTGGTTTGTTCGCATCTTGTTCGGTTATGCTTTGACTGGTATACTTTGGCAATGGAAATGATTATTCTACTAGTGATTGTGTTGCTTGCGGTCGTGGGTGGTTTCGTAGTTATTATTAATGTTATGAACCGGCAGATGCGCGAGCTTCGGGATGGCATGAAGAATGATGCAGCGCTGGGGCTGATCAAGCAGGACCTGCAGGGGATTCATCAAACGCTGAATACCCGGCTCGATAAAACAAACGACAGTATGCGTTCGGCGATGCAGCAGCAGTTTGCGGCTTCGTCGCGGCTGATTGGCGAGGTGACTCGTGATTTGACTGAGCTAAAAGCTAGTAATAAACAGGTGTTGAGTATTACTGATGAATTGAAGCTGCTCCAAAACACACTGCAGAATCCGAAACAACGCGGCGTTTTGGGCGAATATTTTTTACAAACGGTGCTGGAGAATGTTTTGCCGCCAGAGCGGTTCTCGCTTCAGTACAAGTTTAATGACGGCGAAATTGTCGATGCTGTGATCTATTTGGATAAAGGTAAATTGCTGCCAGTAGATTCTAAATTTTCGCTGGAAAATTATAACCGTCTGGTGGAGGAGAAAGATAAGACTCGTCAGGATGCATTAATTAAGGCGATAAAGAATGACCTTAAAGCCCGGATTGATGAGACTTCCAAATACATTCGGCCGGCTGAGAATACCATGGATTTTGCCTTTATGTTCATACCTAGTGAGGCTGTTTATTATGATTTACTCATTAATAAGGTGGGTACTTTGCAGACAAATGCGCGGGATCTTATTGAGTATGCATTTCGGGATAAGCGAGTAATCATTGTAAGTCCTACATCATTTATGGCCTATCTTCAGACGGTAATGCAGGGCTTGCGGAGTCTGCAAATTGAGGAAAAAGCCAAGGATATACAGAAGCGGGTAGGGGAGTTGGGTCAGCATATTGTAGCTCACGAAACATACATGCAAAAACTGGGTAGTTCACTTGGAACGACGGTGGGTCACTTTAATAATGCCCATCGTGAACTTAAGAAGGTTGATAAAGATGTGATTAGGATTGCCGATACTGCACCTGCGGTTGAGGCATTGGTGCTAGATAAACCGCAGCAGGATGACTAGGTCCAGGTTTGCCGGGGTAGAAACAAACAGGGTATAGTTTACTTAAGCATTAATGAGGACAGCGACGTGAAGCGAGTCGTATCGGGCGTGAAGCCGACCGGTGATCTTACCCTTGGCAATTATATCGGGGCAATGAAGCGCTGGGGTGAGATGAGCCGTGATCCTGAGCGCGAGCACTTTTTTTTCGTGCCTAACTTGCATGCTTTGACGGTCCGGCCGGACCCGGAGAAACTGCACTATGACAGCCGGTCGGCTGTGGCATGGTTGATTGCGTCGGGGGTGGATCATGATCATTCATATGTCTTTATGCAGTCGCAGGTGCCAGCTCACTCTGAGCTGACCTGGATTCTTAACAATTACACTACTGTGGGTGAGCTTAACCGCATGACTCAGTTTAAGGATAAAGCGGCTAAGCAAGGCCCGGAGGGTCAGTTGGTGGGTCTATATGACTACCCTGTGATGATGGCGGCGGATATTTTGCTGTATGACGCCGACGAGGTGCCAATCGGTGATGATCAGAAGCAGCATGTTGAGCTAACGCGTGATATTGCTACGAGGTTTAATAATCTTCATGGCGATACATTCAAGGTGCCACAGCCAACTGTTCAAACTGAGGGCGCGCGGATTATGGATTTGCAGGACCCAAGCAAAAAGATGAGTAAGAGTGACGCTGATCTTAGCGGATGTATATTGCTGGCTGATGATGAAAAGGCGATTACGAAGAAAATTACCCGGGCGGTAACGGATTCGGGTAGCCAAGTGTCTGCAGGGCCTGATAAGCCGGCGCTGACCAACCTGCTGGTGACATATTCCTGCCTGACCGGGAAGACGATTGAGCAGATTGAGGAGCAGTATGTCGGCCAAGGTTATGGTGTGTTTAAGGATGAGCTAGCCGAGTTGGTGGTCCGGACACTACAGCCTTTACAGCATTCGCATGGGCAGCTGATGAAAGATGGTAACGAAAAGATTGATAAGGCCTTGGAGCATGGCTGGTGGAGGGCCAGTGAGCTGGCTAATGCTAAACTGGCTGACGTTAAAGAGAAGCTGGGTTTGATCTAGGCCATTTCCTAAGATTTAATTTAATAATCGCGGTCAATTCGGCCGCGATTATTGTATAGTGGCCGGCTCGGTAAGGGGCGGTTAGTGGCTGAAAAAAAGTAAATTTGACAACATCACTATAAAGTTTATAACCAAGTTATTTTTGTTGATTTAGCCTCGATTTTTTGTGCATAAATGTTGTAAATTGATCAACATGGCTCATGATGATGGTGCACATAATAGGCTGGATAGGGAACTTTTATTCCTTTGTAGAGCTAATATTATGTATTTTGCGATAGTATATGCCGAAGTGTTGACATTGGAAACTGCTTGTGCTACATTAGTATCAAGTTCGAAGTTCACAAGTTCCCAGTCGAACGGTCCCGACCAAAGTCCTCAAAGTTCCCGACCATAGTTCCGATCAAGTCTCGTCCGCAGTTCATTGAAAGCCTAGTCTCTTCTCCCATAAAGCCATCGGCGACGGTAGGGTAGATCCCGGTTAGAAGTATCCCCCTTACTTTCTAACCTGGGTTCACCCTACGGTCACAATACACAGGAGTATCATTTGGGGTCCACACCTAAATGCCGCGCTTACTCCATCGGTTTTGGAAGGCACGCGGTTATGATTTAATATCGTAGCCGAATGCCTTCCAAAACCAACCAGGTAGGGAGGAACCCGAGTTCGGTCTTGGGCCAAGTCTATAAAGCATTTCATTAGTGCGTTACACACAATGTGTAAAAAAGGCAGCAAGCCAACTCAACCCAAACCCATTTCTTACCTATACGGTAGGAAATACTACGGGGCGACGTGCGCCAATTTACACAAAAATAGGGTGCTTATCGTTCGCCCCGTAACTCTGCAATCATTCCTGAGCCGCTTAGTAGCGTCGTGAGACGCCTAATAATTTAAGCGGCTCTTGTAACCTAAACCAAAACAAAAAGGAGGGCACCATGTTGTCGCCAACACTTCGTTATGAAGAATTAGGATCTCAGTATGAATTCCCAAGAGAGACCTGTATCCGGACCACCAGGCGTTAACACGTTCAAGATCTCGTCCTGTCAGAAAAAAGCACCCATTTAGGGGTGCTTTTTGTTTGCCGATACAAGGCTTGAGATGTCATAATGCGTTCATAGTAAGCCTAGAGAGGAATCCGATGCCCACTTTTGGGCGGCTGAGTTTGCTCGTTGTCTGGTCTCTGATGTCAGGGATGATTTTAGTGTTGAGCGTGCTTCTGACCAATCCGCTGGCCATTGGGCCGGTGGGGGTGACGTTATGGTTTGTGTTGCTGTTGTTTAGCTTGTCGGCGATCATTGCGTTGGTACTGTATGGGATTAAGCGGTTTTTGCGGGTGCACGAGAACGGGGCTAGCCGGCTGCGGTATTCGTGGCGGCAGGGGATGCTGGCTGCTTGGTGGATTACGGCGATGATGGCATTGAGCTCGCTGCACCAATTTAACCTTAGAGATGCTATACTACTGGGATTATTGTTGGTAATTGCCGAGGTATATGTAAGGTTTCGATGGCCATGAACGAGCAGGAGTTATTGAATCAAATAGAGGCGGCGGCGAATGCACAAGCACTGGAGGCGTTGCGGGTTGGCTTGTTGGGTCGAAAAGGGCAGGTGACTGAGCAGCTTAAGGCTGTAGGAGCGTTGCCGGCAGAGCAAAGGGCGGCGGCTGGGGCTGAGGCTAACCGGTTGCGGCGGGTCGTGGAGACGGCGTTGGATGCGAGGGGAGAGACCCTGCGGCAAGCCGAGACGGCAGCCGTGATGAGTGCGCCGTTTGATGTGACGACTCCAGGCATCCGGCCCAAGCTGGGTCACCGGCATCCCGTGGGTGTGGTGTTGGATGAGCTGATTGATCTGTATTGGCAGATGGGTTATCAAGTGGCTGAAGGCCCGGAGGTTGAGACGGAATGGTATAACTTTGAGGCATTGTTAGTAGGGAAAGATCATCCAGCCCGGGATATGCAGGATACTTTTTATCTGGAAGAGGCGCATTTGCCGCGGACTCATACATCGGGGATACAGGTTCGGCATTTGGAGCTTAACAAAGATAAATTGCCAGTTCGAATTATTGCTCCTGGCAAAGTTTATCGGAATGAAGATGAGGATGCCCGCCACTCGTGGAGCTTTTATCAGATCGAGGGTTTGGTGGTGGACAAGGGGATTAGCCTAGCGGATTTGAAGGGGACGCTTGAGGCGATGATGCGAGGAGTTTTGGGTGAGGATACTAAGGTGCGATTGCGATCGAACTATTTTCCCTATACAGAGCCAAGTGTGGAAATGGACGCGACATGCTCGGCTTGTTCGGGTTTGGGCCGGGTTAAGGATCAGGCTTGTCATTTGTGCGGTGGGTCTGGCTGGTTGGAGCTTGGTGGTGCCGGCATGGTGCATCCGCAGGTGCTGCGGAACGTTGGCATTGATCCGGACGTTTACAGCGGGTTTGCGTTCGGATTTGGGCCGGAGCGAATTGCGGCGATTAAATATGGTGTCGATGATGTGCGCGAGTTTTGGAGGCCAAATTTTAAATTCCTCGAACAGTTTTAATATGATGAGTGTTGTAGAAACTACAAATATGCTCGATGCGTACCCGAGGATAAGTTTAGATACAGTACGGACGGGTGTAGTTACTGGCATGCTTGGTGGCGCGGAAGTGGGTGCGCCGTTGGAATGGAATGGTCGAATGATTGGAGTTATGGGATGAAGATTTATACACCTTGGGTTAAAGAATGGCTACGTCGCACAATGTCGGACCATGAGATTGTGGAGGCATTGGAGCAGGCTGGAATTGAGGTTGAACAATTTATTTCTTCAGAGCCGATAGATAGAAATGTCATCGTAGCGCTGGTTAAAAAAGTTATGCAGCATCCAAAGGCAGACCGACTAAGTTTAGTGTTCGTTGATGCGGGTGATCGGGAAGTGCGGGTGGTTTGCGGAGCGCCGAATGTCCGAAAAGGGCTTAAGGTAGCCTTTGCTCAAGTCGGCTCTACCCTCCCAGGTGGCGACAAGATAGCTGCGGCTAAGTTGCGCGGTGAGTTAAGCGAAGGAATGCTGTGTAGTGAGCGTGAGCTCGGTATAGGGACAAATCACGAGCAGATTCTGGAGCTGTCAGATACGGCTGTGGTTGGGGCAAGATTGTGCGACATATATCCCAGTGGTGGAATCGTGGATATCAAGACCCAAGCCAACCGGTTTGATCTGTTGAGCGTGGTTGGTTTGGCGCGCGAAATCGGGGCGATTGCCGGCGCGGAGCTTAAGGATTTGCCGGAGCCGCAACCGGAGGCGGAGACGGATGCTGGCGTAAAGTTGATGTTGGATGACATGAAGGCAAGCCAGTTTATGCTGGCGACGTTGCAGGTGGATGTGAAGGCCCCCTCCCCTCGTTGGATGACAAGTGCGTTGCAGGCGGTGGGTGTGCGGTCGATTAGTCCGATAGTGGATGTGACTAACTATGTGAATTTGGAATTCGGTCAGCCGCTGCACGCGTACGATGCTGCTAAGGTTAGGCTGCCGCTCGAAGCGCGTTTGGCTCGGCAAGGCGAAAAACTAGTGACATTGGACGGTGTGGAGCGGAAATTAAGCCATCAGGATCTGGTTATTGCCGATGCTACCGGACCGATCGGGCTGGCCGGCTTGATGGGTGGAGCCAGCACGCAGGTTGATGAAAAGACCAAGGAAATTGTGCTTGAGGCAGCTACATTTGATGCTGCGACAGTGCGCAAGATGGCCAAGCGGCATGGCTTGCGCACTGAAGCCAGCGCACGATTTGAGCGCGGATTGCCGGTGCAATTGGCGCCGGTGGCGGTGGCGCGGGCAGTAGAGTTACTGGTTGAAGTGGCGGGTGGCCGGGTTGGGGCGGTTCAGCGGCAGCTGAACGTGTGGCCCTGGGTGCAAAGGATTGGTCTGCGAAGGTCATTGCTGAACCGGTTATTGGGTTTTGAGGTATTGGGTCATGAGGCTGTCCAGACGCTAGCCCGGCTGCAGATTGAGGCCCGGGTATTTGATGTGGCTCAGGAGGCTCGGAGCCACATCGGAAAGCCGTATAAGTTTGGGGCTCGTTATAAAACCGATGGGACCGATGCGTTTGACTGCTCGTACTTAACCGACTACCTCTATTCCCTGATTGGCGTGAATATTGGGCATACGGCGCATCAGCAATTTAAGTCCGGGTGGCCGGTTAAGCAATCTGAGCTGGTGCCGGGTGATTTGTTATTTGCTGGTGGCGATTGGGTTAAGCTTGATTCTAAAGAGCGTGAAGGTGTTGCCCATGTGGCTGTGTATGTTGGTGATGGCAAGATCGTTCAGGCATCGGATGCTGGTCAGCCGGGCGTGCACGAAGCTGTGTTGGAGGTCATAACCAAACATTCGGAGTACCTGGGTGCGCGACGTTACGTGGATAATTTGGATGATTATTTGTCGGTGCCGGCTATTCCCTGGTGGCGTCCGGACCTAAAAGAAGCTCAGGATTTGGTGGAAGAAATTGTCCGTGTGCTGGGTTACGAGCGGGTGCCGGCTAAGATTCCGGCGTGGCAGCCGCAGGAGGTGTCATTTGACTCGGAGCGGTCCAAGCGGCGGCGGTTGCAGCAGGTGTTGTATGGCGCCGGGTTGTTTGAAGTGATGACATACTCATTTGTGAGTGAAGAACAATTGGCCGGCGCTGGTTTGGACGCGAAGAAGCATTTGAAACTGAGAAATCCGCTATCGACTGAGCAGGCGTACTTGCGGTCCTCTCTTTTGGCCAGCCACCTGAGTGTGCTAGCGCGCAACCGTGGGTACGCTGCTGAGCTGGCCTTCTATGAACTGAGCCGGGTGTTTGAAAAGCGTGGCGCCGCCGACCAGCCGGATGAGCCAATGCATTTGGGTATTATGGTGGCGCGGCCGGATGAATCGTACCAGCATGCCAAGGGCTTGCTGGATACGTTGGCTGATGAGCTCGGTGTGAATCTGGCGGTGGAGCCGGTGGCGGAGGTTCCGGCGCTGTATGCTGGTGGCCGGGTGGCCAAAATTAAGCTGGACGGACGGCAGCTGGGTACGATTGGTCAACTTGATCCTGAGGGGCTGCGGCGGCTGAAGGTTGCGGGTGAGGCCGCGTATGTGGAGCTGGATGCTGACGCTTTGTTGAAACGGTTTGGGGTGCGCGCGTTTGCCGGCTTGGAGCGCTTCCCCAGTGTCGGGCGGGACCTGGCTGTTGTGGTGCCGGCGAGTACGGCTTGGCAGGATGTGGCGGTGGCCTTGGCTGACTTGCCGCAGACCCAGGTTAGTTTTGTGAGCGATTATTACGGTGAAGGCGTGCCGGCCGGCCACAAGAGTTTGGCGTTGCATTTGAAGGTGGCGCATGCTGACCGAACCCCTACTGACGCGGAAGCGGCTGATATTGAGCGAAAGGCTTTGGCAATCTTATCGAGGAAATTTGGGGCTAAGGTCCGGGCATAATTAGCCGCTGAGGGGTCCATATTCCTGCTTCTCTCCCTCTTTCAAATAATGCTAGCTTTCTAGTAACCATTACCGTTATAATCGTGTCATGGTGAGGCGAAGACTCGATCTGGAACTTCATGGTTCCGATGGTTATACGACAGTGCCCCGCGTCGTGGGTGTGGCTGCATGTGTTGCTTTCTTGGGTTTGGCGCTTCACTTGGCTTTGGGCTCCTGGTATGACGGAAAGATCATGCCGGGCGTGGTGGCGGCTGGCCAAAATATCGGTGGAATGCCGGTGGACCAGGCGCGGGTTGTATTGCAAAAAGAGGCTGCCGCATATGAGCTGAAATTGACGGTGGCAGGTCAAAAGTATTCGGTAAAGGCAGTCCAGCTAGGGGTCACTTTTGACCCTGAGGCTACCATTAGCAATGCTTACCAGGTTGGGCGTGGCGGTTGGTATCCGGCATTGCATACAGCGCCGGTGCCTTTGATTTACCATTTGGACCGCCGGCAGCTGGCCAGTTTTGTTGGCAGTGTGGCTGACCAGGTTGGTGTGCAGCCAGTTGATGCCGGCGTCGTAGTTAAGGACGGCCAAATTCAGACCGTTCCGGATAAGAGTGGTATTACAGTTGATAAGCTCGGGTTAATGCGGCTGGTGGAGCAAGACCTGCAGTTCCCTACGGGGGATTCAATGCAGTTAAAGCCCCGCCCGCAATTGGCCGACATTCAGGTAGCTGAGCTGACGCCGACAATTGACTCGATAAAGCAGCATATGGCAACACCGATTGTGCTGACGTACGCGGACAAGACCTATACTCCGACCGCGGCTGATATTGGCCAATGGTTGGCGTTTGAGAAAGCACAAAAAGATTCGGCGGCGCGGTTGATGCCTAAGATAGATAGCGCCCAGCTTAAAGGCTATATCCAGACTATTTCTAACCAGTTGGATGTAGCACCCGTAGCTAAGAAGATTACTATAGAGAACGGCGTTAAGAAAACGACGCAAGAAGGCGTGGATGGACTGGCGATTGATCAGGATGCGGCGGTTAAGGCGGTAGCTGATGCGGTGATGCGTAACCAGCCCTTGACCTATGCGATTACCTCACACCCGGTGCCGTTTAAAACCGTTTCAAACACAATAGTGACGTTGGATTACGGTCGGTATATCGAGATCAACCTGAGCCGTCAGCGGTTGTGGGTGTGGCAGGACCACAATGTGGTTTATGAAACGCCGATTACCTCCGGAGCTACTGGGGCGGGTTTCCCTACGGTAACGGGCTTGTTCAGTATTAATCACAAGACGACCAACACCCGTTTAATAGGCAATGCTTATGGACCGCGCTATAACTACAATGTCTTTGTAAAATATTGGATGCCGTTCTATTCGGGTTATGGAATGCATGATGCCAGTTGGCGAAACGGCAACTTCGGCGGTTCGGACTATTACTATGGTGGCTCACATGGGTGCGTGAACATGCCGGAAGCGGCAGCGGCTTTCATTTATAATTGGGCTGATGTGGGCACGCCGGTCTGGGTGCATAAGTAATGGCCCTTATACCTTTCGATATAAGGGCCTTGTTAGCCGTAGCTTGATGGCTACAACTAGATTGTCTGGAGGGAGCAGAAGTCATCGCATGATGCCCTTGAGCTAGAAGCTCCCGCAGGCATCTGGACTCCGAGAAGCCTCATAACTACCCTTCGTAGCATGATTTCACCTCCTTTGGCTGATTTGTCGTGCCGTTGGGATGGGTTAATTATAAATCCCTTCTGACATTTTTTTGTTTATGAATTTTGTTGTTGGAACACAAGCGAAATTAAGATAGAAATGATATAATGAATCTAATTATGGACACACAAAGTACTCCCAATCCGGAGCAGATGCCGAACCGAAATGTGGCGCCGGATCAATTGATTGGTACTGGTACGCAGGAGCAGGCGTTGAGGCCGGCCACGCCTGAAGTCGTGCCGGCACCTCAGTCCGCGCCGACTGCACCGCAAAATACCGGCCAGCCGCAAGCTACGCCACCACATTTGACGGCTCAGGATGTGGCGAATGCGATTGCGGCGGCGCCGGCGCCGGCTGCACCGGTTGTTTCAGCACCGCAGATCGCGGCCGATCAGGACGTGGTTGAGCCCGAGTGGGTTGAGGCGGCCGAGCAAGCTATCGCGCAGACTGCTGGTAACCCGTATGCCGAGGAGGAGGCGGTTGAGTCTTTGCAAGTGGATTACCTGAAGAAGCGCTATGGTCATGAGGTCAAAAAGCCCGAGGATAAATAGGATGCCACGGAGGTGAGAAGCTGAGCGGCATTGTTATCGTTGTTATTATATTCCTGCTCCTAGCGGCTGGCTTGGCGGGTGTGGCGTATTGGACATATCAGCGGAAGCTGCGGCGGGCTAAGGCGATTGAGCGCGGTCTCAAGATGGTGCCGGTGTTGATTCATTTGCCTCCACCCAGCGAAGATACGGTGGCGGGCAGCCGGGATGTACGCGAGGTTATGCGCGAGAAAACGAGCCACGCTGAGGTGCTATATAACTTGATTGCCGGAACTGCTACGGAGGGTTTTAAGAGTACGTTCTACGGACAGCGGCATATTGCGCTGGAGTTAATTGCCGCGAACGGGTTGGTGCATTTTTATGCGGCGGTGCCTGTGGGTATGGTGAGTACGATTGAAAAAGCTATCCAGACGGCTTATCCGGGTGCCCGTATGGAGGAAGTTGAGGATCACAATATCTTCAACCAGGAAGGCCGGCTGGCTGCGACCATGGGTGGCGAAATGGTGCTCAAAAATGCTAGTGCCTATCCGCTGGCGACCTACGAGCAGATCGAGCGTGACCCGATGGAAGCAATTATTACTACTCTGTCGACGCTGGGCAAAGGTGATGGCGCGGCGATTCAAATTATGGTGCGGCCGGCTAGCACTAACTGGGTCAAGTCTGCGACTACCTTGACTACTAAACTGCGCAAGGGCCGGGCCGGCAATATGCAGATTACGCCGATGGATATAGCTAAGGCGGCATTCAAGTCCCCGACCCAGCAGCGGTCGGAGGATCAGAGTCATCAGCCTCAGTCGACGGGTTTGTCGAATCTGGAGCTGGGGGCAATTGAAGCGGTTGAGGAGAAAACTAAGCATCCTGGATTTGAGGTGCTGGTGCGGGTGCTTGTATCGACAGAGAGCGTGAGCCGAAGCCAGCAGTTGCTACGCGATATCGCGACGGCTTTTGCGCTGTTTGAGCGGCCGGGCTTGAATGGGTTTAAATTTTTGCCGGCTGTGGATGTTCAGGGGTTGGTTACGGCTTTTATCTTCCGGTTTTTCCCGCCTGAACTTCGCTCAAGTGTTTTGAATTCGGTTGAGTTGGCGACGTTGTTTCATCTGCCGGATTCGCAGTTTATACCGACTAGCAATGTAGAGCGTCAGCAGAGTAAGCAGATAGATGGCCCGACACAGTTGCCTGCTGAAGGTGCGCTGTTTGGTTATAACGAGTTTCGTGGGGTTAAGAAAGAGATTCGGCTGAGTGTGGAGGACCGTCGCCGGCACACTTACATCTTGGGTCAGACCGGGACTGGTAAGTCGACATTGCTGGAGAACCTGGCGGTGCAGGATATGCTGGCCGGCAACGGTTTTGCGTTTATAGATCCGCATGGTGACACGGCGGAAAAATTGCTGGCTATGGTGCCCAAAAACCGAGCCGAGGACGTAGTGTACTTTAATCCGGCTGATACTGAGTTTCCGCTAGGTTTGAACCTGTTTGAATTTAGTGATCCAGCGCAAAAAGACTTTATTATCCAAGAGACGATCGGGATGCTGTACAAGCTGTACGATCCCGGTCATACCGGTATAATTGGGCCGCGCTATGAGCATTGGTACCGCAATGCCGCGCTGACATTGATGAGCGACCCGCATGGATCGACGTTTATTGAGATTCCTAAAGTATTTACTGATACAGATTATCTCAAGCACAAATTTCGCTATTTGAAGGACCCGACAGTTATTGATTTCTGGACCAAGGAAATGGGCCAGACTTCGGATTATCACAAGAGCGAAATGCTGGGTTGGTTCGTGAGTAAGTTTGGCGCCTTCCAGAACAACGAGATGATGCGCAATATTTTGGGCCAGACCAACAGCGCCTTTAACCTGCGCGACATCATGGATAACAAGAAAATCCTGATTGTGAACCTGAGCAAGGGCAAGGTTGGTGAGCTCAACTCGCAGCTTTTGGGCATGATCTTTGTGATTAAGCTCCAGGCTGCGGCTATGAGCCGGGCTGACCTTCCTGAGGGCGAGCGCAACGATTTTTGCCTGTACGTGGATGAGTTTCAGAACTTTTCGACTGACTCGTTTGCCAGTATTTTGAGTGAGGCGCGAAAGTACCGGCTTAACCTGGTGGTAGCAAACCAGTTTATCGGCCAATTGACGACTGAGATCCGGGATGCGGTATTTGGTAATATTGGCACGATTGTGGCGCACCGGATGGGTCCGGATGACGCCGAGTTTATGGTTAAGCAGTTTGCTCCGGTGTTTGATACTTCGGATCTGGTGAATATCCCGAACTATCATGCGGCGATGCGGTTGATGATCGGTGGCCTGCCAAGCCAGCCATTTACCGTGCATAACCTGGCGCCGCTGGGCTTGGCTAATCCGGAATTGGGGCTGGCGATTAAGCAGCTGAGCGCGGCTAAGTTTGGTCATGCTAAGGATGTGGTGGAGGCGGATATTGCGGCTAGGTTGACCGGCCGAGAGCCGGGAGTGACACCGAGTCTGCCCCCGCCTCCTGTTCCGGCCCCGATTGTGCCAGCTCCGGCTCCGGTCGCAGTGCCAGCACCGGCTGTGCCGACGGTGATTGTGCCGGCGCCAGAGCCGGCTCCGGTGCCGGTAGTCCTTGCGGCACCGGAGCTACAACCGGCACTGGTTTCGGCGGCTGCTGCGCCGCCGGTTGCGGCTGCTGAGCCCGCACCGATGACGCCTCCGCCGATTGGCGCACCACCTATTAATCAGCCACTGGCACTTGCGCCTACGCCAGAGCCGTTACCGCCGGTGGTGCAAGCGGCACCGGAATTGATTATGCCCGCGTTACAGTCTAATCAGGTGCCTACGCCGGTATTACCAGCGCCTACGCTGGATCCGTTGTCGGCGGTAACCCCGCCGATTGGTGCGCCGCCCATTCCGCTGCCACTAACTTCGGCGCCTGTGGGTGGGACGGGTCTGGCCCATACGCCGCCACCTATTGGTGCGCCGCCGGTTGATGCTGGTGTACCTGGAATTCCGGCTGCGGATAATGTGCCTCCAATCGTTAATACTGCTGGGCAACTGATGGAGCCGGTTTCGCCGATTATTCCTGAAGAGCCAGAGCTTCCTGAGCTGAGTGCTGCTCCTCCGGCACCTGTTCCTGGTGATCAGAACCGGTTATCGATTACTGATATTACCGGTGGCCGCCGGCCTGGTCCGGTGCCGCTGGCATCGTCGGGTGCCAGCGATGACCTGTTGAATATCCCACTGATTCCGCCGGGTGCGGAACCGCGGGTAGCCCAACCGGCTCCGGTTGAGCAGCCTGCAGAACCGGCGGTGCCGCCACCACCGCCGTATGATCCTGCTATGGATCCGATGGCGGAGATTCCTTTGTTGGGCGCACCCCAGCCGGTCCCTGAGCCTGAAGAAGCGGCTTTGCCGCTACCAGTTCCGGTTTCTGTACCTGATGTTGCCCCCGAGCCTGTAGCGCCCATCGGGCCGCCGGCTCCTATTGGCCCTCCGTCTGAGGCTGAGCTAGCGTCAGTAGCTGCTTCGGAGCCAATTCCGGCGTCGGTTTCGTCGGTGTACCAGCCTATTGCGCCACCTCCGCCACCACCGGTATTGCCTGTCATAGAGCCGACGCCGACTCCGGTAATAGCAGAGCCGGCTCCAGAGGTACAGCCGGCTCCAACTCTTGTGTCGCCTCCTGCTCCGGCGACCGCGCTGATTCAGCCAGCGCCTATGATTGAAGAGCCTAAGCCGCCGCTACCTGTCCCGGCCTCGATGCAGCCTACCGATCCTCAGGCGATAGCATCGCCGGTGACCACACTGTCTTCGTTGCCAATACCTGAGCCTGAGCCGCTTTATCCGGCTTCGGAGCCCATGGTCTCTAATCAGCCGGCAGCTTCTGAGCCTGTATTTAGGCCTAAACCGGCTTCCGTGGTGACGCCGGTACTCGCGGCAGTGCCTGAACCTGTGGCACCTACCGCGGTGGTTTCTGAACCGGTCAGTGCGGTTGCTCAGCCGGAGCAGAGCTATGATGATGCTGTAGGATCACTTATTCATTTTGTAGATCCAAGCCTGGAAACAGTACTTGAGCGGCCAGTTGATGAGCCATTTCCGACACTGGTTCCGGATCAGAAATCTGAGAAGGCGTTACCATTGACTCCTATTGGTCCGGCTGCTTTGACTACTGATGCGCCGGCTTCTCCACCCGCGGCTCTGCTGCCGATGCCCGCTTCAGCTCCGGTTTCGGCTCCGGTGGCGCCGGCTTCGCCCGAGCAGTCGTCGGATATTACTTCAGCAGAGCTAGCCCAGGTAATTGCTCCGCCGCCAATTGGTGCGCCACCTATTGGCCAGTCGCAGACCACGCCGGTGCCGGTTGAGCTGCCCAAACCAGCCTTCGAACCAATACTGAAACCTGCTCCTGAGCCGGTATCAAAACCAGCTCCTGAACCGGCGCCTGAGCCTGCTCCTATGCCGGAGTCTAAGCCGACTCCGATTGCACCGGTATTGCCGGAACCTGAACCGCCAAGGCTGGAAAAGAGTCAATTTAGTGAAGAGGAGGGCACCACGCTAGTACCCGAGAACCTGGTAGCGCCAGGGGTTGGGTTTGAGGATAAGCCTGCGGTTCCGGTGAAACCTGTATTAGCACCAGAAGTGGTGGTATCTGCTGCTCCGAAATCGGAGTCAATATTGCCGACGCCTAAGCCGGCCGAGCCTCCAGCACCAGCTACTCCGCCTCCTCCAGTAGTCAAACCAAAGCCTCCGGTGGCCGTACGTAGCACTGAGGAGACGTTGGCTGCAGTTATGGAGGCGGCAGCCAAGCGCAAGGCTGCCCAAGCCTTAACGTCATCGCCTTATGTGCCGGCTTTGGACTCCGAACCAAAGGCTTCGCCTGAGTCCAATGCCGCTCCCGCGTCCGATGAGTCCGGACACAGTGAGAATCCGGTGGCTCAGGCAGAGCAAGAGATTGATAAGCTGATGAGTGAATCTCTCATTAAGCCGGAGAAAGAGCACCGGGCATTGGCGGGCTCTGGTGAGGCAACCCACTCGAAGAAAGGTCACGATGGTGAAGCGGACGACTCTTCAAGACACTGGGTTGGGCCGGCGATACCAAAGGACCAGATGCCTGATGAGGATGACGATGAGACTCCCCGGAGTGACCAGCCGTCTATGGAACACACATTTACTCACACACACCAAAAGGTCATCATGCCGCTTGAGCCGATTGTGCCTCGTCGTGACCAGTTGCAGCAGGAGCTGGAGGCAGAACTGGAGGCTGAGCGGAAACAGGCTGCTTTGAGCGCCAAGACTGACGCGCCACCGCCGCCAGGCGCCAGGCCGGGACCGGCAGGTAGCCCAGTGAAGCCGGTTCAGACGCCAATTAAGCAGGTACCGCCAGTGTCAAAGCCGGTGATGAAGCCGCAGCCGGAACCGCGGCCTGAGCCGAAGCTGGAATCACGGCCGGCGCCGGCGCCAGCGCCAGTACCAAAGCCTGAGCCGGAACCAGCTCCTGCGTCAGTTTCATTCCTTGAACCAGACGTGGGGTTGCCGCAGGCCGAATCCTTGGTGGCTAGTGATGTGGCTAAGGCCAGAGCGGCCAAGTTGGCCGAAGCACCAGAGCCGGCGCCGGTACCTGAGCATGAGTCTAGAACAGAAGCACCTGAAGCCGAAACGCTGCCCGTGAAGGCAGAAGAGGCTCAGTCAAAGAGGCCTGCTGAACAGCCAAGGCGTCATCGGTTGGCTGATATTAAGAAGCCCTCTAAACCTCAGGAGCCACGTGAAGAGCATCATGAGCATGCGGTGCCGGCGGCGGAACATGCTGAGATGTCCGAGAAGTCTGAGGAGACCGAGGAGCAGCCAGAGCAAAAATCTGATTCTTTGCCCGGCAAGTTGATATTGCCATCTGCTAACCGTAAACCTAAGCCGGAGCCTGTCGCCTCCACTTTGACGCAAAAGCCACCTAAATTGGCCAAGGGTGAGGTCTATGTTGATGAAAAAGGCGATGTGATTGTTGGTGAGTAAGCTGGGTTAAGTTCGGCGCTCGTGCTGGTAGTAACTCCTGTGTGAGGGGTACTGTACTGAGGGCAGTTTTGGTTTTGGGTGGCAGAATTGTTCCTATGCGAAGCCATGTAAAATGCATGGTTTAACAAAACTGCCCGCAGTACAGTAGGCATACCTGGGACAGGAGTGTCAGGCAGCTTTTGGGGCTGTCCAGAGTAGATTGTTTGGATTAAGCCTTGCGGCGCAGGAGCCGGGCTAGGCCTTCCAGGGCGATGCCAAGGATGCCTCCGGCTACTAAGGCTACTAGCATTTCGGTGCCGGATAATGTCCAGCCGTAGAGGCGAGCAACGACGTAGAAAACAAGGCCGGTAATAAACGCACTCCAGGTGGCTCCTGCTACGACCGACGGCCGCATGACCGTTTGTTCGAGAGCCTCGCTGGTCTTTTCCACGACCGGGATGTGGATTACTTTGCTGAAGGCGCGGCTGGCCGGGGTGAGCTTGCGCTGGAGGCTGGCCATGGTTTGCGAGTAATTGAGGGCATGATCGATGCGGGCAGCAAAGGTGGGTGCCGGTGCGGCCTCTTGTTCTTGGGCTGGAGTTTGCTGCTCGGGTTCGGGCTGGTTGATGACCTCACGGGCGGCTTCGGCTCGTTGCTCGGCATGTTCTGCGGCAGCTTCGGGTGAAACGGATTGCCGTTCCAGCTGCTCCTTGGCCATGGATGCGAGCTCGGCCTGGTGGTCTCGTTCGTGATTTTGGCCGGGCTTAGGTTGATGCTCAACTGACATTATGATAGTCCTCCGTGGTAATCACCTCGTAAGAGCTTGATTTCAGTGCTCAGCTGGCGGTTGCGCAGGTAGAAGAAGATGGTCAGGGTTGATACCAGCAAGATGATAAAGGTGGTGGTGCCGGTGCCGGTTTGCGGTAAGGTAGCCGATGCTACTTCTACCTGCTTGGGGAGTGGTGGCTGCAATTTAATTTGGACGGTGTTGCCGTAAACATTGTCCATACGCAGGTCGTAGGAGAACTTATCAGATACGCCGACTGGAGTAGCAGGGACCGGGTCTTTGACCTTGACGGTGAATGTCTTGGTGAGGGTTTGGCCGGGCTGGATAGCTACTGCGGGCCAGGTTAAGACACCGTTGGTTAGCGTGCCACCATTGGGGTCGGTGACTTCGGCGTATTCGAGAACGTCTTCGACGTGCTCCACCACGCTGTACTGTTCGCTGGCACCGCCGGTGTTCTTAGTGGTTAGGATGTAGCGGATGACATCGCCGGCGCGGGCTGGAGCTGTGGTAGCGTCAATGTTTTGGGTAAGGTTAAGAGCTGATTTGCCTTTTTGGAAAGCGGCGGGCGGGGGAGTTACGGTAATAGTGTAGGAGCAAAGCGGGTTGGGAGCCGATACGGTTCCGGTTGAGCCTTTTACTTGGAGAGTGGCGATGTAGACGCCGGGGGTTTCGTAGGTATGCGAGATGGTAGCGCCGGGCTGGTTAGCGGTTTTGCCGTCGCCGAAACTGAATTGGTACTCGGTGATGGTTTGGTTGGTGGCTACTCCGGAGCCAATGAATGCGACTGTGAGTGGTACCTGGCCGGTTCTCGTGTTGCCGGTTAAGCCGGTGCACGTCATGGTTGGCTTAGCTGGTATGGGGGTTGGAACCGGGGTCGGGAGTGGGGTTGGCTTGGGTGTAGGTGGTGGTGGAGGCGGAGGTGGTGGCGTTGGTACGGGCGGGATAGACTTGAATACCAGGTTGCCGCAGCGCAGCATGACGGCAAAGTAGCCGCCGTCGCGTGACCGGGTGCCGGTTAAGACGTCGTAGGTGGAGCCGCGTTGTACGTTGGCTCCGGTATCAAATTTATAGAGGAACCGGGCCCAATAGGTAGTGCCGCCAATGGGAACGGGTTGGTCGCTGGCGTCGTGGTGAACACGGCCGAGCGAGTTTAGGGTGCGGTCGCGACTATTAATTTGACCCTGGGTGGTATTGACCATGTCCTGGCGGGTGATGCCGAACCGTTCGTAAAGGGCTCGAAGCTCCGGGCTGGCGTCATACTTATTGAGCAGGTCGGCTTTGGAGACAACCCCACCATAAATAATATCGCCGGGTGAAGCGGCGTTTGATGGGGCCGGCGGCGCCAGAATGGTGGCAAACTGTAATCCTACAATGAGTACGGCCGCGAAGGCCGAGAAAAACCGGGTGATGCGTTCCTGCTTGAGCCGCTTGGCGTAGAAGGCCAACATTGATATGGCAGAGGGGGAGAGCGAAAGCTGTGAGACGATTTGATGGAACATTAGCATAATTGTACAACGCCAAACTGCTTATGCCAATATGTATTCAATATTCTATAAGGATTGTCTCAACAGCTTGACCGTACGCTTTTTGTTCGGTATATTGCCCTAGCGAGGATTGCTGTACGGCTATTTGCTCCAGATAAGCCAAAACGCTATAATAGAATTAATAGGGCTCCAAGGTCCTTTTTGTTGAGTAATGTGACAGGTGGTAACACAAGCTTATGGCTGAAAAAAATCAGTATGGCGCCGATCAGATCCAGGTTCTTGAGGGACTTGAGCCGGTCCGTAAGCGCCCTGGTATGTACATCGGTGGTACTGGTGTAGAAGGTTTACACCACCTGGTTTGGGAGGTGGTCAACAACTCCATCGACGAGGCTATGGCCGGGTTTGGTGACACGGTTGAGGTTACGCTCTTGGGTGATGGGGGCGTGAGGGTAGAGGATTTTGGCCGGGGTATTCCGGTAGACAAGCAGAAGACCACAGGTAAGTCGGCTCTGGAAACGGTGCTGACGGTGTTGCATGCTGGTGGTAAATTCGGTGGTGGTGGCTACAAGGTATCCGGCGGTCTGCACGGCGTAGGTATTAGCGTGGTGAATGCGCTATCGACTCGTGTAGTGGCTGAGGTTGGCCGCGAAGGGAAACTATATCGCCAAGAGTACGCTTTGGGTATACCGCAGGCCGACGTTAAGGTGGTCGGTACAAGCGACCATGATGGTACCGTTATCACTTTCTGGCCGGACACGAGTATTTTCGAAACTGTTAAATTTAATTACCAGACTATACTCGACTATTTACGTCATCAAGCCTACCTGACCAAGGGTGTTAAGGTTCGGGCGATTAATGAGGTAACGGGTGAGCGCTACAGTTACTATTTTGAAGGCGGCATTAAGAGTTATGTGGAGCATCTTAATAAGAATCACGAGGCTGTTAATACGCCGCCGTTCTATGTCGAGCGAACCGTTAAGGATGCCACTATCGAAATGGCCATCCAGTACGTGGACTCATTTAATGAGACGGTTAAGACGTTTGCTAACAATATTCACAATCCAGGTGGTGGTACTCATGAAACTGGGTTTCGGACGGCCCTAACCAAGGTTGTTAATGGTTATGCGCGTAAGAATGGTTTGCTGAAAGATAATGAAGAGAACCTGACGGGCGAGGATGTGCGCGAAGGTATAACCGCAGTTATTAGTGTGAAATTGCCTGATCCGCAGTTTGAGGGCCAGACTAAGGACAAGTTGGGCAGTCCGGAGATTCGTGGCTATGTGGAGCAGGTTATGACCGAGTGGTTTACGTACTACTTGGAGGAGAACCCCGGCGAGGCCAGAAAGATTATTGGTAAGGCAGCATTGTCGGCGCGGGCGAGGATCGCAGCTCGGGCAGCTCGGGACACAGTTATTCGGAAAGGCGCCTTGGAGGGCATGACGCTGCCGGGTAAACTGGCTGATTGCCGTACCCGGGATTCAAGCCGCAGCGAGCTCTATATTGTAGAGGGTGATTCGGCCGGTGGTTCTGCTAAAGGTGGCCGCGATAGCGAGTTCCAGGCGATCTTGCCATTGCGGGGCAAAATTCTGAACGTGGAGCGGGCACGTCTCGACAAGATGCTGGCCAACAATGAGGTCAAGAATATTATTATTGCGCTGGGTACCGGTATAGCCGAGCAATTTGATGTTAGCAAGCTACGGTATGACCGGATTATTATTATGACTGATGCTGATGTTGACGGAGCTCATATCCGAACGCTGCTTTTGACGTTTTTCTACCGTCATATGCCGGCTGTTATTGAAGAGGGGCATCTGTACATCGCCCAACCGCCTTTGTATTTGGTGCAAGCCGGCCGCAAGAAGTTTTATGCCTATGATGAGCCTGAGCGTGAAAAGATTATTGGCCGCCTGATTGAGGCTCGCACTGGCAAGAAGGCTGATGAGAAGGCGGCGGATGAAGTGGCGGCTGAGCTGACCGAGGGAACCGTTGTAGCGACCGAGGGTGAGGAGTTTGAGGAGGCGCCGGCTGAGACGATGGTGGGTGACGTGGTGGTGGACGAAGAGGATGAGACGCCTGTGACTGACGAAGAGAAAGAGCGGCTTAAAAAGGCCGGCGTGACCGGTATTCAGCGGTACAAGGGTTTGGGCGAGATGAACGCCGACCAGCTATGGGAGACTACAATGGACCCCGGGAACAGGGTACTGCTCAAGGTGGGCGTGGAAGATGCCGAGAAGGCTGATGCTATCTTTAATAAACTGATGGGTGAAGAGGTGCTGTTACGAAAGAACTTTATATCTTCGAACGCGACCAACCTATCTGATAATGACCTGGACGTATAAGATGAGGCCGAGGAACTAGACATGGACGAAGAACAGCTCAATAATCTGGAAAATCCGGCCGAAGAGCCCGAAGAAATCAAGACTGACATTGGTACAGTGCGTTTGCAAACGCTTGAGTCGGAGATGGAAACGAGCTATCTGGCTTATGCCATGTCGGTTATTATTGCGCGGGCCTTGCCAGATGTACGGGACGGTCTTAAGCCGGTTCATCGCCGCATTTTGTATGTCATGAATACCCTTGGTCTGCGGCACAACGCGAAGTATCGCAAGAGCGCAGCAGTTGTTGGTGAGGTCATGGGTAACTTCCACCCGCATGGCGATACGGCTATTTATGACTCGATGGTGCGTATGGCCCAAGAGTGGAGCATGCGATATCCGCTAGTAGATGGTCAGGGTAACTTTGGTTCCATGGATGGAGATTCGGCTGCGGCTATGCGGTATACCGAGGCGCGGATGTCATCGATTGCCGAAGAAATGTTGTTCGATATCGAGAAAGACACGGTCGATTTTGTGCCCAACTATGATGGTTCGCGCAAACAACCATTCGTTTTGCCGGCCAAGTTACCCAATTTGTTGCTAAACGGCCAAATGGGTATTGCCGTGGGTATGGCTACAAATATCCCGCCGCACAACTTAACCGAGATTGTAGATGCTGCAGTTGAGCTGATCGATAACCCTGAAGCTACGCTTGATGATTTGATGAAGCACGTAAAGGGCCCTGATTTTCCGACTGGCGGCATTATTTTTGGCGCTGATTCTATTCGTCAGGCATACGGTACAGGTAAGGGAAGTATTGTGGTACGGGCAGTGGCTGAGATTGACGAGGATAAGAAGGGCAATGCTCATATTGTAGTGACCGAGATTCCGTTTGCGGTTAACCGCGCTACTTTGGTGGAGAAGATTGCTGAACTCGTTAAAGACAAGCGAATAATGGGTATTAGTGACCTGCGCGATGAGTCGTCTCGTGGTGGCACGCGGATTGTGGTTGATGTTAAGCGGGACGGTTACCCGAAGAAGATTCTGAACCAACTATACAAGCTGACGCCGATGCAGACGGCTTTCCATGTGAATATGCTGGCTCTAGTAGATAATCAGCGCCAGCCGCGTGTTTTGAGCTTGGAGATGATGTTGCGCGAATACTTGGGTCACCGGCAAATAGTGGTGCGGCGCCGGACTGAGTTTGAATTACGCAAGGCTAAGGAGCGGGCTCATATTTTAGAGGGTTATAAGATTGCGCTTGATCACATTGATGAAGTTATTAAGGTTATTCGGGCATCGCAGAACAGCGAAGAAGCCGCAAATAACTTGATGGCCAAGTTTGGCTTGTCTGAGATCCAATCCAAGGCTATTTTGGCCATGCAGTTGCGACGATTGACCGGGTTGGAGCGAGCCGCCATCGAGAATGAGCTGGCCGAACTCAACAAGCTGATTGCGGAGCTTGAGAAGATTCTATCGAGCGAAAGCGAGATTCTGCGGGTTATTCGTGAAGAACTGGAAGAGCTGAAGGCCAAGTATGGCGATGAGAGACGGACACAGATTATTGGTAGTGAGGTTGGAAAGTTTAGCGAAGAAGAATTGGTGCCCAACGAGCAGGTAATTGTAACGCTGACCGCAGGCGGATACATTAAACGCATTCCGGCCAATACATATAAGAGTCAGGGTCGTGGTGGCAAGGGGATCATGGGGATGGCGACAAAGGAAGAGGATGTGGTGCAGCATTTGGTGCTGACCCAGAATCATGACTACATGCTGTTATTTACGAACAAGGGTAGGGTGTTTCGTCTGAAGGTGTACGAGATTCCAGCGGCCTCCCGGACGGCTAAGGGTCAAGCAGTGCCGAATTTGCTGCAATTGGCCCCTGAGGAATCCGTTACTTCGCTGGTAACGTTTGATGCGGCAACTACTCATGACTATTTGTTTATGACTACCCGGCAGGGTACGGTCAAGAAGACGGCTTTGAGTGATTACGCTAACGTGCGAGCCAATGGTCTCATTGCCATTAAGCTGGATAATGGTGATGAGCTTGGATGGGTCAAGCTGACAAGTGGCAAGGATGAGATTATCATCTCGACGGCACTCGCACAGGCAATCCGGTTCAAGGAGGGCGAGGTGCGGCCGATGGGCCGGGCGACCCGAGGCGTGCGTGGTATTCGCTTGCGATCTGGCGACCGGGTGGTCGGCATGGATGTAGTACGGCCTGGTATGGAGCTGTTGGTAGTGATGGAGAATGGTTACGGCAAGCGTACCAAGGTTGATCAATTTGCTACGCATGCGCGCGGAGGTGTTGGTATTAAGGCTGGGGTGGTGACGGCAAAGACCGGAAAAACGGTTGATGTTCGTGCGATTACGGATGCGCGTGATGACTTGGTGATCGTATCGACGCAAGGGCAGGTGATCCGGTTAGCGTTGGCAGGTATTTCGTTGATTGGCCGGGCCACTCAGGGTGTGCGGATTATGAAGCTGGCTGACGGTGACAAAGTGGCATCGGTTGCTTTAGTGGGTGAAGCACAACTTGAAGGTGAGATTTCTGAACCGTCAGAAGCGCTGTAGTTTATCATACAGTGCGACAATAAAAAAGTGACATATTTCTCGACGCATTGTATGTGCAAAATTACTATAAAATAAGTTATTTTTGGCAATTTTTTGGTGACAACCACCAATGTTGGCAATGAATCCAAAAGGCTATTCTACGTATGTCTCTGTTATCCAATAAGGATTTACAGGAGAGGGGTTAGCGATCGCGATGAAGCTTGGGAATATACCCAATGTAATCAAATTTGCTTTTGGCCTGGTCGCTTCTGCGTCTGTGGCTTTGTCGTTGAGTAATGCAGCTTTAGCTGCGGAATCATCTTCTGTCGTCAATACCGGAATTGCCAGTCAATCTTCCGCAACCCAAGCTGAAACGGTTAAAACTACGGCGATAGTATCTACGAGCACCACCAAAACTAGTACCGATGCAGGTGATAAAGCCGACTCTAAAAAGGTAGAAACACAGCCGGCATTGGTGGCGTCCGAAGCTGCCAAGAATGAGGTCGAGAGTGCTTCTGCGGCGGCTGCTACAGACCCTGTGACCCCCGCAATTATAAATGCTGATTCAGTGGTGGCGCCGCCCGTACTACTAACGAAGCCAGCCACGACTGTGATTCCAGAGCGGTTGCGTGACCAGCTGAGTACTACGAGTAATGTAGTTAAGCAGGTCCCGGCATCTAGCGTTCCAGAGATAAAAGAGACTGTTGTAGCTGCAGAGTCTTCTCGCACTGAGCCTGCGGCAAGCGCTGCAGAGCCAGCGCCGGTGGTGTACTATCAGTCCAAGCCATTGCCAATTCAGCCAGTTATCACAGCGGCAGTAACGCAGCCGGCGGACTTGGCTGCGGCGACTCCTTCTGCTACCAAGCACCATCCTGATAATGCCCCGGCGAAGTCTAACGGCATGCTTGGTGAGCTGACATCGATGCTTGGGAGCGTTACTGTGCCATCGTTGATTGGTTTGAACACTGATCTAATACCGGTTGGCTCCAGCTTGGCCTTAAGCCTGCTGATACTGATTATTCTTGCTGTTAACCTGTTTGTTTCCAATTATGGCCTTTGGCTGCGCCGTTCCGGATACGCCCACGCTGCGCGCAGTGATGCATCGGCTGCCTTAACTTTTGCTACACCCCTCCTAATGAGCTATGTCAGAGTCTACAGGACTCCTAACACATAGCTCATTTTTGTGGTGTCAGATATCAAACGAGTTCACAGAACAATTAACGATAAACAAGAAAGGAGGTGATCAGTATGACAGTAAAACGTTATCTCATAAGCGCGTCACTGGCGGGTCTCGCGGCGGCTAGTTTGACCGGTACAGCATTGGCTGATAGTACGGTTGATACTCAGACGACCGGTCCTGACTCTGTTCAGAACACTACTATCACCAACGTCAACACGGTAACGACCACCAATAACAACACGGTTAGTGTGGTTAATGTTAACGACCAGTCTTCAAAGACCGGTAGTGTGTTAGCAAGTGGCAACACTAGCGTTCAGGGTGAACTGGCTTCCGGTAACGCTGCAAATACGGCTAATACTGAGACTGTAGTGACGCTGAACAACGTAGCTCCAGGCCGAGGCGCCGGTAACCCAGGCGTTGGTCCTGTGGGCGGCGGTAATGGTGGCGGCAACGTCAACGTTCCGGGTGCACCTGGTGGCGGCAATGTTACCGTACCTGGTAAGGGCGGCGGTGTGCTCGGTGCAGTTGCGCCGGGTAAAGGTGGTGGTGCTTCGATGCTACCCACCGTAGGTGCTTCGGTACCAATGGATGTTTCAGCTCTTCGTGCGCTTTACCAGCCAAAGACGGATGCCCCGACTTCCCACTTGGCTAAGCAAAGCAGCGGTCTTTCAGTGTTACTGCTCATCGTGGCCTCGATCCTCAGTTTGATGGGTGCAGTCGGAAGTGCCATCTACGCTCAACGTAAACAGCAACTTAAGGTTTAAGGAGATGCATGTGAATCCCGCCCGCATTGTTCGTAACCTGCTGCCGGCATTCTTAATCACTCTCGGCCTAGGCGCTATCGGAGTCGTTTACGCAACGACGCCTGCACCTTCCAAAGTTAACCTGTCTGTTCACAATAGTACGCCGGAACCGGCGGCTACGCCGCAGCCGCCAGCGTCTCCACAGGCGCGCGTCACGGTTGATGGCCGCCGTGTACCGGTCGGCACGAATGGTTCAGTTTCGCTCTCACTACCTTCGGGTAATACGAAGATTGAATCGTCTAGTAATCACACGACTGTTACGACCACCAGTCCGGCGGTCGGTGATGTCGAGGAAGCCACGGATGACGGAAGCATGAGCGTGTCTGTACATTCGTCTTCGAACGGTGGTAATAGTCGTAGCCGGACGAATGTAACGAGTCGCGACAATAGTTCGACCCGGAGCTCCAGCTCCACTACAACCACTGTTCATGGTACTGGACAACGTACTGTAAATATCGAGCAATAAGTTACCGCTTGCGGTAACGAGCGGGCCTTCGGGCCCGGAACTAAGCAAACATTAAATAAATGAAAGGAATTACAGAATGATCAAAGCATCTGTACTTCGTTACGCGGCCATTGGTATGGCCACAGTAAGCCTGGCCGGTTTTGCCGCTGCCAGCACCGTTACCGTCAGCAACACTGGTCCGGACTCGGAGCAGAAGACCAAGCTGATCAACACCAACAAGGTGAAGGCCAAGAACACCAACAATGTTGGCGTTGGTAACGTGAGCGCGCAGCAAGCTAAGACTGGTAAAGTCAAGGCTAACCACAACACCTCGGTTGACGGCGACCTGGCTTCGGGTACTGCTGACAATAACAACACGACCACCACTGATGTCATCCTAAGCAACTCTGCTGCCAATGGCGGTGGTAATGGCAACTGGCTGAATGGTGACAGTGACGTCAGCTATGACACTACTGGTCCTGGTTCAACCCAGAAGACTGTTATCAAGAACAGCAACTCGGTTAAGACAACCAACAACAACAACGTGGAAGTCTTGAACCTGAACCACCAGAGTGCTAAGAGCGGCAACGTCAGCGCTAACGGCAACACGACTGTTGGTGGTTTGACTTCAGGTGACGCTAACAACACCAGCGACACTGCTACGACCATCTCAATCAGCAACTAGTTTGCCTGATTGGTCCGATAGGGGCATCCGCCCCTATCCGCACTTATTCCGATACCATCCTTCAGATGTGACTGCCATACTGTTTAACCCAAAGGGGGAAAGAAAAATAATGAAGCGACGATTCTTTAGCCTAGTAATAAGTTTGATGATGATTGGCCAAACGGCCTTGGGCGGGGTGGCGTTGGCCGATACATCCAGCCCGACCCCGGAGGTTTCATCAAGCCCATCGGTGTCACCAGAACCGACACCAAGTCCGTCAGTCTCGCCTGAACCGACATCAAGCCCATTGGTATCGCCGAGTCCTTCGCCGGTGCCCAGTTCGTCTCCGGTTGTGAGTGGCCCTGGCTCCAATTCTCCAGGCCCGCAGGCGCCGACAGGTGCAACTGGCGTAACCGGTCCAGAAGAGCCTACCGGCGTAATTCCGGCGTGGGTTTTCGATACAACGACTCGTAAATGGGTAACTGCTGATAAAGCATCATTTACCTACGACAAGGCTAGTGGCTACTGGCTGTCACCCAAGTATCATTATGATAAGCGGACTGGCTGGTACAAGATAATTCCGCCTTCCGCGACGCCCCAGCCGGCTTATATGCTGACAACAGCTCCAGTGGTTCATACGGTACTTGGTGACATTGTGGTTGGTTCGCCTGATTACCAGCTGGCCAAAATGATGGGTATTATTGGCGCTGACGGCCAACCAACGAATAATGCGGCAGTTGGTATGACAGGTACCGGTCCGGGTTCCACTAATATTGCCGGGATCTCTAATACGAATCAAAATTGGTTTGATCTTACTAACCTGGTCAATGTCGTCACCGCGATTCAGAGTGCCGCAAGTTCGGGCAACGTTAATGCTACGAGCAACACAAGCGCTGGAAATGCTGCGAGTGGTACGGCTTCCGTTCTAGCCAACGTTATTAACTTGCTGGCCTCGGCCTGGTCATGGGCGAATGGTGATTTGAGCTTCTTTACGCAAAACATTGGCAACCACACCGGTGATATCACGCTTCAGCCGACTGCGTCCACGGGTACGGGTGGTGGTCAGCTCGGCGTTACGGCGAGCACCAATGGTACCGGTCCTGGCTCGACCAATCAAACGGGTATTGATAATACCAATACCCTGGATGTTAATGCGAAGTCGAGCGGCAGCATTACCAATAACATTGATGTGGCTGCCCAGTCTGGGAACGCTACAGCTCAGGCTAACACTTCGGCCGGCAATGTAACTACTGGTAACGCCCTTGCCCAGGTTAATATTGTTAACTTGATTAACTCGTTTATTAGTTCTGGCAGCTCTTTCTTCGGAGTTCTGAATATTATGGGCAACCTTAACGGCGATATCCTCTTCCCGACAGGCTTTCTTGATAGTCTTTTGCCTAGCGGCACGAGTGGGGGAGCGGGTGTAACTAACAACCTGACCGGTCCAGATTCCACTAACCAAACGGGTATTTCCAATACTAACAATGCCAATATTAACAACACGGCTAATACGGGCATCACTAACAACATCAACAATACGGCTGCAAGCGGGTCGGCTACGGTTGATAAGAACACCCAGGCTGGTAATGCGAGCACGGGTGCTGCTACTACCGCTAACAGCTTGTTTAATCTAGCGAATAGCTCAATTTTCGGTGACAATGCAGTTTTGGTGATCGTTAACGTGATGGGTCGTTGGGTTGGCCGGATTATGAGCCTTCCTGGCGGTCAAACCGAATCAGCTCTCCTGACGGGTGGGGCACAGGTATCCAATAATGCGACCGGCCCGGACTCCAGCAACCAGGCTAATATTGCTAATAGCAATAACGCTAATATCAACAACGAGGCTAACGGCACTATTACCAACAATGTTAATGTGCACGCACAGTCGGGTGATGCAACGGCGACAAGTAACACCAAGACTGGTGATGTATCGACCGGTGAGGCCAAGGCGGCTACCAGTATGGCCAATATCGTGAACTCGGCGCTGAACGTTAAGCACTGGTTTGGTGTGTTGGTTATCAATGTATTCGGCGAATGGACCGGGGCAGTCAATGAAGACACAGCAGCCGGAAATGCATCTCAGGGGCCAAACACGCAGCAATCAGGTGTTAGTAATGACGCCAGCCTGGTTACCCGGGTGACTGAGGCACTGACCGGTGGACAGGCGGGGCCCGGGGTGACGGGTGGCGGCCAAGGTACGCGCGGAACGACCGCTACGTCGCACGCTGGGACGCAGGCAATAGCTGACGTTGCGACTGTCGGTGGGGCCGCTGGTTCGGTCCTGTCGGCCGTGAATGCTGCAGCACCGCTAGCAGCTACAGCAGTTGCCAGCCATGGCAAAGATATGAGCCTGATCTTTCTGATTTCAGCAATACTAATGCTGTTGGCAGGGGCCTTACTGTCGGCCGAGAGCCGGCTTAAGCGGCTTAAGCAACCCCGGCTCTAACATATTTAATGTCATATTATGAAAGCGGCAGGGTCAAATCTGTCGCTTTCATAGATAAAAACCGCTACAATAAGCGCTAGAATTTAAGGAGTTTAAAAAGTGGTCTACAATGCTTATATTGTCGTTCCGCTTGCCACTTGGGCTGTGGCTCAGGTTGCAAAGTTTGCTCTGGCGGCCATGCGGGGGAATATTGATTTTAAGTATCTCTATGCCTCTGGTGGTATGCCAAGCGTCCATTCCGCCGTGGTTTGCTCGCTGGCTGTGACTGCCTTTTTCGTTGATGGTATCAATAGCCCAATTTTTGGCCTGGCGGTCATATTGGCGGCTATTGTTATGTATGACTCGTTCGGGGTTCGCCGGGCATCGGGTGAGCAGGCGGCTGCAATTAACATGCTGATTGAAAGCCTTGATCGGGGTAAAGTTAGAATACAGCAACCGCAGCTGCATTTGCGGGAAGTCCTAGGTCACCAGCCGGTTGAAGTTACGGTGGGTGCTATCGTTGGTATCGTCCTTGGTAGCCTGTTTAATTACACTCACCTCACGCCGTTGTTTAATTGGCTCAAGATTACTCCTACAGGCATTGAGCTGTGGATTTACGCCGGCGTATTTGCGTTTTTGGTCCTGGCTGGATTAGCGCAGCGGTTTATCTTGCGTGCCAAATACCCCAAGTCGGTCACCATGAAGAAACTGGCTCGCCGTATCCTGACTGCTACTCAGACTACTGGCTGGCTGGGTTTGTTAGTTGTACTCCTTCAGTATGAGCGCGCTAGCTATCTAAGTTGGCGGGGTTGGGCAGTTTTGATACTGGCTGTCGGTTTAATTTGGGGTGCTGGAATCTTGATCTCGTCTTATAAAACTGTTCCAGAGACCCTTGCCAAAGAGGCAACTACTGCTCGTAAGCTGAAATGGCTGAAGTTGGGTAGCAAACGCAAGGGCAGTCGGGCTTAACCGGTGTTTTATTAGTTTCACTACTCTAACATAAGCGCTTTACGCTATAATACGAACAATGGCGCTTCATACCTTGCCTCATTTCGAGCATCACCGGCGGGAGATTATTCGGACCAAACGCCGTTTTAGCGGTGCCTTGCTGTTGCTCCTGGTGATGCTGTCAGTGGCGTTGGGGATACAGTTTCGCGGTGGCGAAGCAGCCACCACGTATACTGTAAGCGGCCGGGTTTATAACGCGACCACGAATGCCGGTTATCCTAATGTCCGGCTTGACCTTTGTCACGGCCAGACTGCAATGACCAATGGGGCCGGCAACTGGGCTGTTGGAATGGCGTTTAATAATTCCTTTTGCGTGCGATACGTTAGTGGTGTGCCAGTGGGCGTTCAGGGTATCTTTACGCCGAACAATAATCCTGAGCACAAAAGTGATTTGACGTATGAGTATCAGGTGGCGGGCAATAACTGCTATCACAACGGAGGCTGTGATCCATCGGTGCGGACGTGGGATAGGGCAGCTGATAACGGATATGATTTTTATTTCACTAATCCACCGGCTCCGGCGCCAACCCCGCCTCCACCAACCCCGGCTCCAACACAGGCACCTGCTCCACCGCCGCCTGCTCCAACGCCTAAGCCTGTAGCAGGGGGTGGCGGTACGGCCGCCAAAGCCACTCCACGTCCAGCCGGTGGATCCGGGGGAGGGGCTGGATCTGGGGCGGGGACTGTAGCCGTGGCGCCAGTGCCGGCTCCGGTTGCTCCGACCAAGCCGGCGACGCCGACCAATTTCCAGGCCCTGGTGGCCGGCGATAATGCCTTGGTTAGCTTGTCATGGACAGCGTCGTCTAGTGCCGGCGGTGTACAGACTTATCGTCTTGACCGGTCGTTGGATCAAAAGAACTGGAATACCATCGCCGGTAATTTGACTGATAGCCAATTTCGCGATGACGGGGTTCGTTTTGGTTTGCATTATTTTTACCGAGTGATGGCGGTCGATACTTTGGGAGTGACCTCTGACGCGGCTACAGCAGAGGCGACTACGCCGGAGTTTAAAGTTAATACGACATCTGGCAGTACTAGCTACACCAGTGATGATGGATTGGCTGTTGTAACGTTGGCGCCTGATAGTTTGAGCGGGGAGGCAAATTGCAGTATTGCCACTGACCCTCGTCAAATCAAAGATAAGGCAAAAACCGTGGTAGCGGGGCCGTATGTGTTTTATTGCAAAAGCTCTACGGGTGAAATAATTACGTATTATAAAAATCCTATCGCTTGGACATATAACCTCAGCAAGAAGCTCAATGGTTTTGGGGGTCCGGATGCGGTGAGTGTTGATAGTTCCGGCCGGACAGTTGCTATTGAAGGTGCTAAATTTGACACCAAGACCAAGATATTGCAGTTTTCAGTAGCTGAGGCCTCACCGACTGCAGTTCTGGCCGTGAAGAAGACTGTTTGGTTCCCAACCAGTCTGATTTTGATCGTTATCTTGCTTCTTCTGGCCGGCGGAGGGCTGGTGATATTCAAGCTTCGCTTGTCTCAAAAGCAAAACTATAATGACTATTTGCGATCGAAATACTACAATCTTTAGAACCTAGTTGATACAGCTCTCTCGATATGCTAAGCTGGACGATCGTGAAAAAGCATCACACAGCTTATTTTCAGGTTCGTTGGTTGGCCGCCGGCTTGTTTGTGACCAGCTTGTTTGGGTTGGTTTTCGGCTCGCTTAGCCAGGCGCTGCCGGTTCAGGCGGCGGATCAGGTGACATTGTCGGGCCGGGTTTATAACTTGTCGACTGGGGCTGGTTACGCCGGCGTCAATTTGTCGTTGTGCAGTGCTGGTACTGCGGTGACGGGAGCTAACGGTAATTGGCAGGTGACCGTGGATAACGGTACGTACTATTGTGTACGGCTGGCGGGTGGGGTGCCAAATGCACCGAGCGGTCCAATGGTACGCAATAATCCTGAAGTTGGCGTGAAGACTTCCTATGAGAACCAGCAAGCTGGCGTAAATTGTTATCACAATCCGGCTTGTCCGGCGGACCAGCAACCTTGGGACCGGCCGATCGATGGGGGCTTGGATTTTGTTTATAGCAATGAGCCGCCGGTCGCGCCGGTCGCGGCTGCGACTCCTGTTCCGGTTGTGGTCGCGACTCCCGCGCCACCGGCTGTGCTGGGGGCACCTGTGGATTTTGTCGTAAAAGCCAGTGCTGACAACGATCATACGGCTAATCTCAGTTGGACGCCTGTAGGGGATGTAGCTGGTAGAACGTATAAGATAGAGCGCTCACTTGACCGAAATTCCTGGGAGGTTCTGGCGGATAGTTTGACCGATCCGTCGTATCAGGATCCAAAGGCTGTTGCCGGTGTGCATTACTATTACCGGCTGAGTGTGGTTACGCCTGCCGGAGCGTCAGATTTTGCTCTAGCCGATCTGGTCATGGGTAACGTGCTCGCGGCGACCAGCCCGCCGGATGGAGTTTATACTTCGGCTGATGGACTGGCGAAAGCGACGGTTCGTGCGGGTACCATTTCAGCTGGTGCGACCTGCAGCGTGAATATCCTGGACCGGCCGGCTTCGGGCGGTAGTAAGGCTACTAAAGCCGGGCCGTACCAACTCCAATGCAAGGACACTATGAATGCTGCTGTGACCCAGTTTAACCGGCCGGTGAGCTGGCAATTTAAGCTGGCCGATCAGCTGCGAGGGTATCAGTCGCCGCAAGTTGCTCAGAAGACCGACGGTGGTGAGACCGAGATTTTGACAGGCGCATTATATGACGCCAAGTCTGGGCTTTTGACTGTGGACGCGCCTGGCAAGGCAACTGTGTCGGTGATTGCTGCGCGGGTGGATTATGGTTGGGTGGCATATGCGGCTATTGGCGGCTTGGTGGTGCTCGTGGCCGTGGTTTTGGCTTTTATCCCATTTCGGAGCCAGCGCAAGATGAGCTACCAGGAGTATTTGCGGGCTAAGTATTATAACTTGTAGCAAGCTGGCTAGTGATGTTAGTGTTTTCATGTCCATGATTTGCTGAGGCGGATCAACTTGGGAGGTTCTCGTGACAAGTGGCACCGAATGCGGCTTCGAGATTCGGGGTGCCGACCGCCACGTCGATATTGTTCTTCACCCTGATCTCCAAATCAGCGGTGAGGGACTGTCTATTGTTACCAACCGGCTGGCCAACCAGTTTGGGACTGAGCTTAGCGTAGGGACGGGGCGTGGAGACGACTTTGTGATACGTCTTCACGATACTTCGCCCTCGGTTGCAGCTGAGCTTCAGTCGGTAGATTTATTTCCTGAGCTAGCCGCTCAAGGGGTTAATTCCGATGAGGTTGTTGCTGTGCGTTATGTTCATGAAGGGCTTGCCTGTATTGATATCCGGCAAAAGTTGCCAGTGGGCCAGCTTCTTGCGGAGACAAAGCGCCTGAGTGTTCATATCGGACGGACCGTGGTTATTTCGCTGAAGGACGGGTGCTTATACTTTTGGGTTAACACTGCGCTTGGTCGAAGCGATAGACACGATGATGCTCTTCGTGAGCTGCTTCGTCCCAAGTATATGCGGGGGAGCGAGATCACGGGGGGAGTTCATGAGGGCCTGGTTTACTTTAGCTTCAGCGTCTTGAGTGACTTTGACGTTTCGTCCTTGAGGTTGGATGAGCTGGACTTTGTTCTAGCAGATCCGGCGCCGGCTACACAGCGAGATTTCAGCTACGATGTGCTTAGGGTTTACGTTGCCGGCAATCTTGATGACGTGGACGAGCTATGGCGGCAAGCCTCAAAGGTCGCGTTCCACGTTGGCGTTCACCCTGTGGGTGAGTTTATTTTCTTTCGCTCTAAGCGGCTGAAGTGGAGCTACGACCCGCCGGCCTTGTCTGATTGGTAAACATTTTTCCATGATGGAGTTTTGCCCGGCTTGGGTGCCTGCAAAGCCGATCTATTGATCGTCTGATGTGGGTGTCCGGGCCGGATTATTTTTTTGACTCTGTGGTGGTTGGTATATGCATAACATTTGATTAATATGCGACTGACGCGGAATACTTAACCTACTCTTTAAAAGTCATTGACAGCCGTTATCTGGTGCGGTAACATAGGCTAGTCTTGAAAACGTTCAATAAAGATAGCAAGCCAATAAGGCTGGCTATTTATTTTGGCTAACGAACACAATCTTCGGCGCACTACTTTGTCGAAGCCTCCATTGCTCCCTCACCGTAGGTTTCTACGGCTCGGTCTGCGATTCGGCTTCTTCGCGTATTGCATCCGAATATCGTGCTCGTAACCTCAAGGCGAAAGTAGTTTGAAATTTATATCGTGCAGTGTAATGAAAGTCAGTTTTTCCGTCAGCGGGAACTGACTACGGTGCTGTTAGCTTCGGCTGGCAGACACACAAAAAAACTTTTGAGCGACCAGCTCAAACTACCCAAGTCTCAGTTTAACTTTTATTAGAAGAACTGAGCATTTTTTGGAGAGTTTGATCCTGGCTCAGGATGAACGCTGGCGGCGTGCCTAATACATGCAAGTCGAACGAGACCTTCGGGTCTAGTGGCGGACGGGTGAGTAACACGTTGGTACCTACCCCGAAGTGGGGAATAACTGCCCGAAAGGGTGGCTAATACCGCATAATACCGCAAGGTTAAAGCAGTAATGCGCTTCGGGAGGGGCCTGCGTCCCATTAGCTAGTTGGTGAGGTAATTGCTCACCAAGGCGACGATGGGTAGCTGGATCGAGAGGTTGACCAGCCACACTGGGACTGAGATACGGCCCAGACTCCTACGGGAGGCAGCAGTAAGGAATCTTCCACAATGGACGAAAGTCTGATGGAGCAACGCCGCGTGCAGGATGACGGCCTTCGGGTTGTAAACTGCTTTTATATGGGAAGATTATGACGGTACCATATGAATAAGGACCGGCTAACTACGTGCCAGCAGCCGCGGTAATACGTAGGGTCCAAGCGTTATCCGGAATCACTGGGCGTAAAGCGTGCGTAGGTGGGTGTTTAAGTGAGATGTGAAACCGTGTGGCTCAACCATACGTTGTGTCTCATACTGGACACCTAGAGGACGGCAGAGGCAAGTGGAATTACGAGTGTAGCAGTGAAATGCGTAGAGATTCGTAGGAACACCAATGGCGAAGGCAGCTTGCTGGGCCACTCCTGACACTGAGGTACGAAAGCGTGGGGAGCGAACAGGATTAGATACCCTGGTAGTCCACGCCGTAAACGATGCATACTAGTCTTATGGGGTATCGACCCCCTGTGAGACGCAGCTAACGCGATAAGTATGCCGCCTGGGAAGTACGGCCGCAAGGCTAAAACTCAAAGGAATTGACGGGGGACCGCACAAGCAGAGGATGATGTGGTTTAATTTGACGATACGCGGAGAACCTCACCAAGGCTTGACATCCTGGGAATCTTCTAGAAATAGAAGAGTGCCTTCGGGAGCCTAGTGACAGGTGCTGCATGGCCGTCGTCAGCTCGTGTCGTGAGATGTTGGGTTAAGTCCCGCAACGAGCGCAACCCTTATCGTATGTTGTATTTTTCATGCGAGACTGCCCGGGCCAACCGGGAGGACGGTGGGGATGACGTCAGGTCTGCATGGCCCTTACGCCTTGGGCTACACACGTCATACAATGGCCAGTACAACGCGTTGCCAACCCGCGAGGGGGAGCTAATCGCACCAAAACTGGTCTCAGTTCGGATTGGAGGCTGCAACTCGCCTCCATGAAGTCGGATTTGCTAGTAAACGTGGGTCAGCACACCACGTTGAATACGTTCCCGGTCCTTGTACACACCGCCCGTCACGTCACGGAAGTCGCCAACACCCGAAGTGCCTACTTTGCTGGGCCCTAAGGTGGGGGTGGTAACTGGGATGAAGTCGTAACAAGGTATCCGTACCGGAAGGTGCGGATGGATCACCTCCTTTCTAGGGAGATACAGCTCAGTAATGAGCTCCGAGACCTCGTTCGTCTCGGCCAGACTGACCTCTACAATTGATCTGCTCCGCAAGGAGATGTGATCTTGTATGTCATCTGCGGTACTTCTAGGTCGGCATTACACTGCACGATATAGGTTTTAAGCAAGCAAAAAACCAGCCTTTTGGGCTGGTTTTTTGGTGGCAAAGTGAAGGCCCAGGCGTAGCCTGGGCCGGAGCTGGTGAGAGCTAGCTGCGGGAAGCGAGGTAGTGTGCGGCTGCTCTACGGATTCTGTCGGGATCCATACCAGTACGGATAGCTCTGGCATAGCTGGCTTCATCGAGCAGTTCGACGGTACTAATGAACTGAAAATGCGCGAAACGGATATCCTTGTAGTCGGGTCCTGCAAGTGCGAAAAACACTTCGTACGCTAGCTTCAGCTTGTCGAGCTGTTCGGTGGTTGGTTCGGCTGTGCCTATCCTCCATTTGTAAATGAGGCTCTGATCATCGAGGCCTACCATGTAGGCGAGCAGGCTTATGCCAAGTTCGTCGTTGAGTTTGGTCATCAGTTGTTTGGTGTCAGAGGGAATCTCGATTTGCAAATTGGTCGACATGATGCGGCTCCTTGCGAGGTGCGAGATGGGCTGGACTGCCCACATAGCCTTCGAGTAAATTACTCCAGGGCTATGTGGGCAGCTCTCCAAAGAGACATTAGCATCATAGGGATGCGAATGCGATATTGGCGAGAGCTAGCCGCGCTATGGCTTCGATATTGGTGAGGCTATAGCGTGGTGCGGGCTGTGCTGTGTTGCTAGCTGGTCTCGCCGGTAAGGCTCACGTAATGATGGTATTGAGACTCGAAGATGGAACTCCATAGACGCGAGAGATAGTCGAATACACCTTGATCACCTTTGTCCAGATAGGCAGCGAGAAGGCGCTTCGAGTACCGGGACCTGATGCGGCCTTCCCAGCAAGGTGAGGCTGACCAATGGCCGGATTTACGGATATTGTTGTAGTAGCCAGGATCGAAAGCAGCACCTTCTTGCCAGCGGCACTCACGCGAGAGCCGTTCATGGCTGCGCCAGTCGTCCGGACTGTTGCGCATCAGGAAGTGGTGCGGCCGGCGTTGTTTGACTGGCGTATGGTAGATGATGACCACATTCTGGCCACCATGGGCCCAATTTCGTTCGACTTCATCATCAGATTGGCTATCTGTGACGGCATCGTAAAGGATATGCGCTTCGAGGGCGAGCAGGCCAAGATTGTACGGATGTACATTTTCCCATGGCTGCCAATCGACGAAGAATCCTTGATAGGTCCAGGGTACTTGCCATGGTGGATGCTCGTCGACAAGGCGGCTTTGCTCCTCCTTGTGCAGGCACAGCTGCGGTACGTCCACGTCGCTTCCTTTCGGGTTGGTGAAGCGTGGATATTATTTTATACCATATATCCTGTTTTTATGCAATAAGGCATAGTGAAGCCCAGGCAGAGCCTGGGCCGGGGTTGGATAGAAATATGGGGTGGCGGATACTAGCCGCTTGACGGAATACAGTCTTTGATGGTGCACCGGATTAGATCGGGATCTAGGCCGTCGCGGATGGCCCCGAGGTACGACCGGCCGCCAAATTGTTGAACCTGGGTCATGAAGCGCCTTAATGCTGTGCTCTCGTCGGTTGCCTGTGCAGCTAGCGCGAAGAATATTTCGTAAGCTAGGTTGAGTTTGCTGAGCAGGCCTTCGGTGGGCTCGGATGTACCTTCGTGTAAGGACCTGATCACGGCATCGTCGTGAGGCCCAACGCCTATCGTGAGGGCGAGGATGACAGTGGTGAGTTTAGGCTCAAGTTCGGCGATGAGGGTGGGGATGTCCGTCGGGATCCCAATTGTCGGCGAATTTGTCATGATAAGCCTCCCGTAGATTAGTGAGATGCTGACGTAAATTTTATAACGTTAACTTCGGATTATGTCAATAATGGTTAGTTACATAAGTAACGTTGATGACAAAAGCTGGTCATTTTGATCGTACGTTGACTGGTTAGATCTTCTTTTGGCCGGTTTCGAGCCCGACGTTTTTGAACGTATGTTCGACGTCTTTGGCGTAGCGGGCGCCGTTGCCATGGTCGTGGCGCATGAAGGCGGGAGCGGCTATTTTGACGTGGATTTGGTAGTGGCCCTTGCCGGGAATAGTCCAGTTACGGCCGTAATGATAGAGCCAGGAATGCCACATGAACGGCTGGCGGTGCGTGCCGAGACCGGTGCCGTCCTCGGTGGTGAGGGTGACGTCGATATCTAAGTACGGAATGAAACGGCCGTCTTTGCGGTCCCGGACGGCGATTTCGATGTGGACGTTTTCGTCATCGGCGGGGTTGTGCCAGACGAGCTCGCCGTCTTCGAGCTCGTACATACCCTCGGCCTCTTCGGCGGCGAAGGCGATTTCATAGTCGCCGACGTTGGCAGTGCCGCCGGTGCCGGCTTCATGTTGAGTCATGGTTTTGAGAGCCTGGCCGTAGGCATCGCCTTGGGACAGCGCTTGCCGGAGTTGCTCCTCGGTGGCTTCGTCGCTGGGTTGGCCGGGTAGTGGTTTGTTTGCCATAATCTGTGATCCTCATTTACCTGACGTAACTATATGGCCGGCCGGGATGGGCTTGCATTGGGCATACTGGAGAATGGGGGTGTCAAATGCAGGATTATGGGTGATGATAAGACAATGGAATTGATTGTTGATCTTCACATCCACTCACGGTATTCGAGGGCGACGAGTCGTGACTCGACATTGGAGGGCTTGTACCGGTGGGGCAAGATCAAGGGCATAACGATCATCGGGACGGGTGATTTTACGCATCCTGAGTGGTTTGCTGAATTGCGTGATAAGCTGGAGCCGGCAGAGCCGGGGTTATTGCGGTTGAAGGAAGAGTTGGCGGGTGAAATTGACCGCGAGTTACCTGAATCGGTGCGCTACCGGCCGATCCGGTTTGTGCCGACGACGGAGATCAGCACGATTTATTCGAAGAACGGCGCGGTGCGGAAACTGCACCAACTAATTGTGCTGCCGGGCCTGGTGGCGGTGAGTGAGCTAAACAGCCGGTTGGAGCGGATTGGTAACTTGAAGGCTGATGGGCGGCCGATTTTGGGGCTGGATTCGAAGGAGTTGTTGAGACATGCGCTAGAAGTAAGCCCGGAGGCATTGTTTGTGCCGGCGCATATTTGGACACCGTGGTTTGCCGTGTTTGGTTCGAAGTCGGGGTTTGACTCACTGGAAGAGGCGTACGAGGAGTTGGCCCCGGAGGTGCGGGCGGTGGAAACCGGGCTTTCGAGCGATCCGCCGATGAACTGGCGGGTGGCGAATTTGGATGGGCGGGCGGTTATTTCGAATTCGGACGCGCATTCGCCGCAGAAGCTGGGCCGGGAAGCGACGGTGGTGCAGGCGGAGATGAGTTACGTGGATATTTTTGGGGCCATTAAGACCAATGATGAGCGGTTGGTGGGGACGATTGAGTTTTTTCCGGAAGAAGGCAAATACCACTATGACGGGCATCGGGTATGCGGCGTGAGGCTGGCACCCCACGAGACTAAGGCCCGTCAGGGGTTGTGCCCAAAGTGCGCTAAGCCGGTGGTGGTGGGAGTGGATTACCGGGTGGACGAGCTGGCGAGCCGGCCGGTGGGACATGAGCCGGCTGGAGCGAAGAGCGTGGAGTACATTATTCCGCTGGGTGAAATATTGGCGGAGCTGCGCGGCGTGAAGGGGGCCGACGGCCGGGCGGTGGTAAAGGAATATGACCGGTTGATACATGGGCTGGGATCGGAGTTTGATATATTGCGCGGACTGCCGCTAGAGCGAATTCAGGAGGTGTCGCCGTACTTGGCGGAGGCGATCGGACGGTTGCGGCGGCGTGAGGTGTATTTGGAGCCGGGGTATGACGGCGTGTACGGTGTAATCCGGGTGTTCCGGGATGCGGCTGAACGGGCGGATACGTTTGCTCAGATGTCATTATTGGATTTGTAAGCTTAGAGACTTGCTGCGGGCTTGGGCGGCGTTTGACGGCCCTGTGACGGTGGTTTTTTGGGCAGGCCAGCTGAGGCTTGGGCTGATATAGTGGGAACGTGGATTGGCTGGAGAAACTAAATTCTGAACAGCGGCGAGCTGCGACGGCGGGTGATGGGCCGGTGATGATTGTAGCGGGGCCGGGGACGGGTAAGACCGGAACACTGGCGGCGCGCGTGGCGTATCTGCTGGCCAGTAGGGTGGCCCGGCCCGGCGAGATGCTGGCGCTGACGTTTACGGCCAAGGCGGCGGGCGAAATGCGCGAGCGGGTAGCCCGTTTGGTGGAGGGATTTGGGACCGAGCACGGCCGGGTACGGTTACCGGAGGTTATGACCTTTCATGCCTTGGCTCAACGGGTGCTGGCAGGCGTGGGCCAGCCGCGGCGCTTGGTGCGTGAGGACGAGCGAATGGCGCTCATCCGGGCTTTGGTTAAACCAAAAGCGCTGCATGATTTAAGCGCCCGGGAGCTGGCGTTGCGATTGTCACGCTACAAAAATTCGCTAGCCCTTATCGACGGGCAAGGTGATGACGGGTTGGCGGAGTTGGCGGCGGCCTATGGACAGGCTTTGGACAAGTGCGGGGCGCATGATTTTGATGATTTGCTTACTGAATGGCACCGGATATTGGCGCGGGTGGAGGCGGAAAGCCCGGTCTACCGTTACGTGTTGGTCGATGAGTTTCAGGATACGAGCGAGATTCAGTATGCATTAGCCAAATTACTCCAACCAGACGGCAATTTATTTGTGATTGGTGACCCGCGGCAGTCAATTTATGGGTTCCGGGGCGCGGGTATCGGCATGTTTGACCGGTTTGCAACTGACTTTCCCGAGCATCAGGCTATTACGCTTAATACGAACTACCGGTCGGCGCGAGGGGTGGTGGCCTTTGGCAACGCGGTTTTTCCGGACGCGGTAGCATTGGTTCCGGCCGCCGGGCGCGAGGGCAGGGTGCGGCTACTCCAGACCTTGAACGAATATAGCGAAGCAGATTGGATTGTAGGCGAAATTGAAGCCAGTCTGGGTGGTACCGATTTGTTGCGGGCGGGGGAAGCCGGGCATTCACCGGCGCCGGAAGGCGAACGTTTTAATGATTTTGCCATTATTTACCGCACACACCGGGCTAGCCAGGCATTACAGCGACGGCTGGCGGAGTCGGGTATTCCGTATCAGGTGGCCGGCGAAGGGTCACCGTATGAGCGGCCGGAAATCCGGTGCTTGGTGGCTGCCCTGCGCTACTTGGCTACCGGCGGCGGCGATGATGGTTCGGTGTTGCTGGGTCAACCGGCCTTGAGTGGCTTGGCACAGACCCAGCAAGCGGCACTCCTGGAGGCGTGGCGGGACTTGGTGTTTCAAGAGGCAACAGCGAGTGGCCTCGCTACGACCTTGGCGACTCAATTAGGCTTTGGCCAAGCTGATGGAGCTGCCCGACGTGATTTGGCCCAGTTTATTGGTACGCTCGTCCGCTTTGGCCCGACGAGCCAAGGACTAGCCGCAGCTGTTGGCCACCTTGACGATATGGCCCAAAGCCAGTTCTATGATCCTCAGGCCGATGCAGTGGCTTTACTGACGATTCACGCCGCTAAGGGTCTTGAGTTCCGACATGTCTTTGCGCTGGGTGTGGAGGAGGGTTTATTGCCTCACTACCGGCCTGGGGTTCAAGCGGATATAGATGAGGAGCAGCGGTTGTTTTATGTGGTGGCGACGCGGGCCAAGGACCGGCTTGATTTGACCTATACAAAAACGCGCGGCGGGCAGCCGGCGACATTGTCGCGCTTTGTGAGCGGGTTTGCACTGCCTGAGTTAGAGCGCTTGGTGGATCCGGCTATGCCGGCTCTTGAGCGCAAGCGGGAGCGGCGACGGATTGAACGGAGCCAGGGCACGTTGTTTTAGCCGCCGAGGAGGCTGCGCAGAGGGGAGAATAACCAGGTCATGAACGGATCATACAGGCCGACCGCGTAGATAAAGCCGCCAAAAATGGCTATCAGGCCAAACATTTTGTAGACGAAGTAGGTGGTGCCTTGGCCGAGCTTGCTCTCGATCCAGTCTTGGCGGCCGGTAAAACCAACAACTTGGTAGCTGTATTTCACCATCAAGACGCCCAGGGCGACGATAAAAATGCCAATAAAAAAATGGCTAATGCTAAACATAAGCATATTATACCACAAATGTAATAGGACGAGAGCAGTTTAAGCCGCTCCCGCCCTTGGTTAGTGAGTCACCGAATGCTGGGGATTCGCGAGTGCCCGACTCTTCAACTCCAGGTATATGCCAAACCATAGCAGTGAACCGATACCAAATATGGTTACCCCAAACAACAGGTAGCCAATATAGTAGTTATTGGATCCGATGAACCAGGCGAGGAGGGCGATTGCTCCAACTTCTCCGATGATGGTGAACAGATTCAGGGCTGATAGCAGGGTGGCCTTATACGTGTGGGTGATATTGTGCAATAGTTTGGCCTGAAAAATGATAGGCCTCACTCTGGCATAACCAAAGAACACGGTAAAGCCAGTTACGACAAGCGCCTGGTTTCTCGAAATGCCAATCATAATCAGGCAGAGTGAGAGAAACGCCAGGTCAGAAAAGTAGAAGGTGAGCGGCTTCCAATCGTCGAGGAGGTGGATATATAAGCCCATAACTGCTCCGACAATGCTGCTTGCGGCTACTAATAGGCCAAATAACGCTACGGCCAGTCCGACATCCTGGAATAACAACTCCCGGTACTCGGTTGCACGGTTGGCTACGCCGGCCATGGCGCCCGCAAACAGGAACAGGGCGATATTCTGGGCAGAAACCACGCTTTTGGCTGCTGCGAAAGGGTTTTTCCGCTTAATTTCGGTATGGATGGGCGGGTATGTGAAGCTTATTGCCAGCCAGACCATTATAAGCAACGATACAAACCCGATCAGGAACGGTAGGCTGTGGTTAACGGCATAGGTTGCCGGCACCAGCGCGATGAGTACTACATTGCCAATCAAGCCATAACTAAAAGCCCGTCCCATTACTTTGGAGTAGTCTTCCTCCCTTCCTAAAGCAGTAAGCGTGTCATGCATGAACGCCTCGATGACGCCGGATTGAAATACATAACCTCCAAAGAATATTACGGAGGCGAGAAGACCTCCCATAAAATTGGGCATGAAAATGTAAAACAATGGGGAACTGGCGCTGATGGCCGTTCCAAAGACTAAAGCATTTTTAGCCCCCCATTTATCGGCGATGTAGCCAGCCGGCATCTGCAGAATGAGCATGACCACTGACGTGACGCCAGCGATAATAGCTAACTGCTCGACGGTGACTTTGCCTTCATTGACTAATTGAATAGCAATGAGGGGCAAGTAGACGCGCTTATTGAAAATTTTGAACCAGGAGTATTTGCCGATATTTTTTTCTAGCCGGCGGTAGTAGGTGTCGGTCATACCTCGCCCCCCAAGGAATGTACTATTCGAGTAGGAATCAGTCCGTATGCTACAGTATTTTAAGCTTTTGTCAATTTTGATAATTATTTATAACAGTCAGAAATATATAGATATATTTATGCCCCGTTGACCTTTGAGTCAACGGGGCAGGGGTCTAACGGGTAATGAGGCGGCGGATAAACTCTGGGAAGCTCAGGTCGATGATGTCGGAGGCGGTAGCGGCATCTTTGAGTTCAAAGAACGCCGGGCCGGCGGCGATGCATAGCTCGAGTTGCCGGCGGCAAGCCGGATCAGCAGTTTGACCTGCCAGCCGCTCGACTTCGTAGTACAGAGCAACCAGGAAGGCGGCGGCGGCTGCTTTGCCCTTGTCTGCGTGCACGCGCTGCTGGGCGGCTTCGCCCATTCGATGCATCGACTTGATGGCAGCTGCCCGGTATTTGGCTACGGCTTCGGCGGATGCCGGCCGGGACCAAAACAATCCAGGTGAGTAGGGGCCGAGTGTGTATAGCGCCAATGCCCAGTCTAGGTCGGTAATGCGTCCATCGGGGGCTGAGGCCGGGCATACGGCTACGTAGATGCAGCGTCCTTGCATGTGCTCGGCGAAAAGCGCGGGGTCAGCCAGGCGGATGGTCCGTTCAGCGTTGTGAACGGGAGCCTGTTGAGCCAGATACGGGACCATGGCCCAGAGGGCTGCCTCGAAGTCATGCTTAATTACGTCCAGGTTTAGCTTGGGGTCCATTTGGCATTCGGTCATGGCTTTTGCGCAGCGGTCTAGAAGGTCGCGGGCGTAACTGGATAGTTTGGGCATTTCAATCCCTTCGGGATGGGGGAACGCCTACAAAGGAGGATTACTTAATTGTAGCATTTATACTTGTATTTGTCAATAGTGCGACGGTTTTGTGCTGGGTCAGGTGGCGGAAAAGCTGTCTATATAGAACCCGGGCAGAGTGGGAGTTGTGAAAGCAGTATTTCAGTTGCTGCGTACCGAGGCGAGCCGGGGCATAGCGGCAAGTACGCCGGTCAGGATGACCCACGGGTGCGCTGGGGTTGATGGTACGACTTTACATAATATCTTCACTATGGTTCCATATAATAATCCTAGGTGTCCCTGGGGTCTGCCTTTGGGAAAGAAGGTTGCAAGATGACTATGGTGGTGCTTGAAGGTTCTACTGCCCCTGTTAGTGAAGTTGAACACAGTTGTTGTCTTGATGGCTACGAGTCAGGCTATACGAGACTGCTCATCGGGGGACTTGCGCGCAAGAAGCGCTGGAGTTTTGACAGGGCACAGAAGGCCTTTGTTGATGCTATCCGGGTTGGCATGTTGTGTGTCAGAAATCCGGGCCTAACGATCGTTCCTTCAGAGGAGGTCGATGATGCCTTGGATTATGTCATTCTTGACTCGGTTGCTATGCGTTGGCTTGAGCGTCATGTGTTTGGGGCCCGGATTAACCACCGGCCTATGCACAAAATCGATGCTGTCGAGATGGCGCGCAAGGAAATCAGCTATCAGGTAACCATGCTGCTTATGAAAGAAGCATGGGGTGACTTGGATGAGGAACTCTGGCCGCCTCATATTCACGCGGGGCCGTGTGGAGCTGATAAGGATGGTGGCTGCTGTATTGAGGTCGATTGGCCTGAAGAATGAAAGCCTGCTAACTAGGCCGTATGGTGCTCCGCTTTTGCAAGCGGAGCACCAATTCTAAATAAGGACTTTATGGTGGAGCATGCCGGGCTCGAACCGGCCACCTCCTGCTTGCAAAGCAGGCGCTCTACCAAATGAGCTAATGCCCCGCGTTTATAAGGCCCATTTGGTGGGCTTGGCAGGACTCGAACCTGCGACCTCGTCATTATCAGTGACGCGCTCTAACCAGCTGAGCTACAAGCCCCCCAGATGGGCCTTATACAAAATAACTCTCGTATTTAAGCATAAAGCGCTCGTTTGAGCAAGGATGGGGAGTGGTTGTTGGAGCAATTTTTTTGTATGGATAGGAATAAGCACAACTGGCATACTATGATGATAGTACATGTGCATAGTTCTAAATTGAAAAAATAGCTTGAGTAATAAAAAGCGACTGAGACTTGACATTAGTCACTAAAACTGCTAGGCTTCAAGTAAGAACCTGGATGCGCCCCCCGACGAGAGACGTATCTTGAGCTCCAGGACGATTTGAAAAGAGAGACACCGCCCTACCCCCCCAAAGGAAGTGATTCTCATGACTGCCTGTCTAGCTCTCAACACTGAAGAGCTCCTCCGCGATGAGATAACTGCGGTTGTATGTGCTGAAGACTCCATCAGCTTTGGCGATATGGTGCAGAAGCTTCGCGAGCGCCTGACCAACTCTGATAGCATTCCTAGCTGGTACGGCGTGGCTGCAAGGATCAAGAAGATCCTGGCGGCTGAGCCGGGTGCGAAGGATGGGCTATCGAGTGAGGCCAAAGTAGCGCTGGACCACATGCTTGGTTCGGGTGAGTTGAATGTGAATTCAGCCACCGGGCGAATCTGCCCTGGTCTCAAGCCTTACTGCTGCTCTTACGCCGGGTGATCTTTCTATTATTTGTCCGCTTCCCGCGGCTACGGCCTACTGAACATTGTTTGGTAGGCCGTCTTAATTTTGGCGCTCAGGCTTGCTTGAAGCTTGGCCGGGGCTGACAATAAGGGTAACTGAGGGAGAACCGAGGGAATGCGTGTTACTAAGTACGGCCATTCGTGTTTATTGATTGAGGAAGCCCGGATGAGGGTGTTGATTGATCCGGGGGCTTTTTCGAGTGGGTTTGAGAATTTGACGGAGCTGGATGCACTTTTAATTACGCACCAGCATCAGGATCATTTGGTGCCGGAACATATAAAGGCTTTATTACGTAAAAATAATGAGGTGAAAATATATGCCGATGAGGGGTCAGCGGCTATTTTGGCTGAGGAGGGTGTGGAGGCTCAGGGGGTACATGAGGGGGATCGTTTGGATATTGCCGGCGTGGGCGTGGAGGTGTTTGGCCGGGACCATGCGGTGATTCACCCGAAGATTCCGATAACTTCTAATGTGGGCTATCTGGTGGCTGGACGTTTATTCCACCCGGGCGATAGCCATATGGCGCCGGGGCAACCGGTGGAGGTATTGGCGCTGCCATTGGTGGCGCCGTGGACGAATATTGAGCAGACGATTGATTATGCGCTGGCAGTGAGGCCTAAGCTGATATTTCCGATTCATGATGCTATTACCGGGAAGCCGGAAATATATGAAGGTATGGTGGTGCAGTTGGCGGAGCCGGCAGGGATCGATTACCAGCCGCTGCGGCCGGGCCAAAGTATTGAGATATAGTACGATTGGATTATCGGGAGTCATAGCCGAAGTACCTGTTTGAGAGGGGGAGCGATGCGGGATGCCAGGACTTATAGTGGTGTCTGGACCAGAGATGCGCAAGTATACGTCGAGGGTGATCCGGACGTTCAAGCCGACCGGTCAGCCTGGACAACGGTGGCGGTGCTGGAGGTGCATCCGATAGGTGTGGCATTTCGGATTGGCTGGAGGACTGAGGAATTTGTTCCGGCTGAATTCTACAGTGTAGCGGCTGAGACTATGCTTGGCCGGATGGGAATGTATGTTGGCGACAAGGGGGTTTGGTTTGTTGCCCGGCCGCTGGATGGGCGCACAGAGATGACGATGGTCTTGGTGGACCGGGTTAAGGATACGGACCCAAGCTATCAATGTTTGCCGCACTATTGAGTGGTTTGGCCTCGGATTTTATCCGGGGCCTTAATCATTTGGCAAGAAAAATGCCACCTCGTGTAAAATGAAGTGGCTAGTGGGCGGTGGTGCTAGATGGGAACGTGGCCGGTGATTGTTAGAACAATGTAGCTTGTGGCGGCGGTCCAGATGAGACTGTCGAGCCGGTCAAGGAAGCCACCGTGGTGGCCGAGCCACCGGCTCCAATCTTTGATGCCCAGGCGGCGCTTGAGCCAGGACGCAAACAGGTCGCCGAATGGCGCGGCGACGGTAACGGCCGCGGCCAGGGCCAGGTAACTCCAGTCCTGGTGCCAGTAGCCGAGGATGGATCCGACGGCCAGGGTGGCGACGGCGCCGCCGATGAATCCGGCCCAGGTTTTGCCCGGACTGATGGTGGGGCACGGGGGATGACGCTGGCGTTGGGGTGTCCAAAGGCGGCCGGCGAATCTGGGCCACGACCGGCCGGCCACGTAACCGCCGGTATCGCTGGCGACGTTGAGGCCGAGGACTATGAGCAACCAGCCGGGTCCATGTGGGCTGAGGTGGATCGGTACGAGGGCTGCCAACGTGCCGCCGATGTACCAAGTGCAGACAAAGCCGGATAGAACTACCATTGGCCACAGGGGTTGCCGGTTGGATTGCCAAAGGTGTAGGTGTGCGCTCAATGTCAGCAGCGCCAGGGTAAACCCGGCTAAGGCAAGGTGGACCCAGTAAAGCTTGGGCAATAGATAGGCAGTTATTGGGAGAGCGGCGCCGATGAGGACACAGCTAGCAGCTGCGAACAGGTGTGGCCGGTAAGACCTGATCTGCCGGGCCGCTGTGTTTTCGAAGAGTTCCAGGCTGCCCAGGCCGGCAGCGATAGCGAGTACCATGGTCAGTACTAACGTGGGTGCTTGGATGGCGCCAATAATGATAACCAAGAGGACAGCGGCTACGAAAGTTCTGCCGCGAAGTTCGTGGGCGGATCGTGGTGGGTTGGCAGGCTGATGGGTAAGGACGCCGGTATTCATGCGGCGGCTCCTGGATTCGATTGTCAAGGATTGGATAGACGAAATATAGCATAATGAGCAACGGTAGACACGCTACACTACATTTATGGGCGATTTTGATCCGGCAATTGAAGCATTTCCCGTTACCCGTAACCGACATGGGCTGAAGGTTTTTGTAAAGGTTATTACGCCGCCGGAGGTGCGCGGTAGCGCTTATTTGGCGCATGGTTTTAGTGATGTGCATGACGCCGCTCACATGCGGGCAATGACGGCGGCGTTCGTGCGAGCGGGCTTCCGGGTGATTGTGTGGGATGCGACTCATTCGTGGGGCCGGAGCGAAGGAGAGCGTGAACGGGCGACGTTTTATTATCATCATGAAGATTTGGAGGACGTGATTGAGTGGAGTCGTAGTCAGGACTGGTATGAGCCGGAGTTTTTGGTGGCCGGACACAGCCTGGGCGGGCTGATGGCTGGGGCTTACGCGGCGGCTCACCCCAAGCAAGTAGCCGGGCTGGTGCTGGTGAGCCCGGTGGTGAGTGGCCCGGCCTTGCGCCGGCGGATTCCGTTGCCGGTGCGGGCGTGGTGGCGGCTGCGTGGCCGGGTGACGCCGCCGATGCGGGGAGCCAAAGCGATTGCCTGGGAATTTTTGCGCAGTAGCTGGTCGTACAACCTACTGGCGGAGGGGCGGCGGTTGGTGATGCCGGTGCTGATTGTGGGCGCTGGCCGGGATTATATTGTGCCGCCACGGTTGCTGCGCCGGCTGCTGCGGGCTATTGGGCATGAGAGCAAGCGGCTGGAGATTGTACCCGGCGTGCGGCATGGCTTTGATGGGGCGTGGGAGATGGAACGGCTGGAGGCGGTGGTGAGCGAGTGGCTGAGGGTTGATACAAATAAATAGTGCTGAGACTGCAGGTTTGCAGTCTCAGCACATGGGTTAGCGAGCGTCCTTGCCGCCTTTGCGGGCGAGATAGTCAACGCTGACGGATTTAAGGATGACCCGGCCGCTGCTATTACCGAAGTTGAGTTCAAAGCGCTCTGCCGCCGGAGTAACGACCACACCTTCACGGCCTTTAAAGCGTCCAGCTTGCTCTGGCGCGCAGAGCGTGGTAGGACCGTTGGTGAGGGCCGCGATTAGGTGCGGGTCATAGGGTCCGCGGTAGAGCACTGGTACCATGGGTACGCCGAATCGCGCGCAGACCTCTGCTTTCTGGTCGTAATCCAGATAGACCCGGTTAACGGCGATGTCGAACAGGCGGTAGCCAATGCCTTGCTCGCCGTAGGCCATATCTAGGACGCCGGTGCCAAAAATCTCGCCGAAAGCGACCACCTCGTGCTCGCCGGCGCTGAGGTGCATGAGCACCGAGCGCAGGTGGGTGTTGAGCGGTTGCCAGAATTCTGAAGGCTCACCATCGGCGCGCTGTGGGCGGCGGTTTAGATCAAAGCTGCCGGCCATCCAGGCCCATTTTCGGTCGTCGTCCGGGTCGGTTTCTACCCACACCAGTCCGGTACGGCAATTTTTGCCGTGGATCTTTTCTGTAACTACCACTTCTTCGCCGGGCTGCAGGA
>JBGTMQ010000002.1:0-17905 GCA_041743505.1 Candidatus Saccharimonadia bacterium | reverse complement strand
GAGTTCGTATCCGCTACGGAGGAATGTGACTCAAAGACGACTAGATGAGTATCTGGATTACTACAATAATGGCCGTCGGCACATGGGAATTAACATGCGGAGACCGGCGGAAGTGGTGCAAAGCTATTGAACGCTAAACGTATATACAATGCTCTCAAATCCTTGTGGTACAATATTAGTATGCAATTTACAAGTGGGGCGTGAACCGTTACGTCGCCAAGCTCATCGAAGTAGCTCGTCTAGCAAAGCTCATTCAACTAGTAGACTAATAAACATCACATAATGGTAAGATTATCCCATGGCACAACCAATTAGCTCTGAAGCAATCCAAAAAGCCACCGGCAAATCCTGGGACGAGTGGTTAAAATTCTTTGACCAAATCGGCGCACGCGAGTTGCCGCACAAAGACATTGCCCAAAAAGTCTACGACACCGGCACCCCTGGCTGGTGGTCGCAAATGGTCACGGTTGCGTATGAGCAGCATATCGGCCGCCGCGTACCAGGCCAGGACTGTGACGGCGAATTCACCGTGTCCGCCAGCAAAACCTTCAGTGGAACCATGGACGCCGCCCTCGAGACCTGGAAGACATTAATGGCCGGGCGCACCGAGTTATCAGACATAGCAATCTCCCATGGTCCCGACATAAGTCAAACCGAAAAATGGCGCTACTGGCGCTGTGGCTTAGCCGACGGCTCCAGAATTCAGGTGAATATTTATGAAAAGGCCCCGGGTAAAGCCGCCCTTGGCATCCAGCACGAGAAACTCGAATCAACTGAGCAAGTCGAACACTGGCGAACATACTGGAAAGAGCTTCTTAGTAGCTATAAATAACGATCTCAGGACACATGCACCACCAAACCCGCGAATACGGCCGCCAAAACCAACGCGTGGTCTTGCTGTTCGCCGGCTGGAAATCAAAAGCCTGGATGTACTGGCTCCCGGGCCAAATCTTAGCCCGAAACGGCTATCATTGCATTGTCTATGCCTACGACAATAATGTCTTCTCAACGGATACCTCTAAGACCCTCGCCAACCTAAACGCAGTTCGAGACGCTGCTTTAAAACAAATCAGCGATCTCAAATCCCAAGGCCGCCATGAATTCGCTGTTTTTGGCTTTAGCCTCGGCACCGTCATTACCCTCATGGTCGCAAATAAGTCGCCCGATGTATCCAAAATTATTCTTAATCTTCCCGGCAACAGCCCGGCCGATGCAGCCTGGTCGTGGGACAAGGTTCATCCCAGTTTCAAACAGCGCCTCGTCGATCAGGACCTGACCCTACAAAGCCTCAGACTCATCTGGGCGCCCATTGCCCCAGTCAACAACATCGGTCAGCTCAGCGGCAAAAAACTTCTCGTCTACCTGGCCGAGGAAGACCAACTAATTCCAGTCCAGCAAGGCAAAGAACTATTCAACCGGCTCAAACAATCGGGCTATGATTGTCACCTTATTGTCAATAATAATTATGGACATTCTTTGGCAGGGATCTATAACCTACTCAATGCAAAAGTTTATCTGACCTTCTTAAAAAACATGCTCTAATTTATAAAGGCATAATCAATAGTCAGCTCAGAAATGTTCATTACATAACCGCGCAATCTATCAAGGCTATTTTCGGTCAACACCCGTTCGGAGGACTTTTCACTCCGCGAAGAACTGATGAGCCGCTTAAAGCTTTGGTCATGATCCAAAGTCTTATGAGCCAAAGCCTTATCCAGGCTACTAACAACTCGCTCCGTATCGTCAAACAATACCCGCACCTGGGCTTGGATCGCCGGGAAATTATCATACGAAGCCGGCTGTTCAACGTCCGCGCTGGTGATTCTGGCAATCTGAACAGCGTGGTCGGCTATTCTCTCTAACTGCACAGCCACGTTCATATAATAGCCAATCTCGACCGCACTACCCTCGGTTTTGCCCTTAAGTCTGGAATAGTACTGCCGCTTTATGGCATACAGTAGCTTGTTTACTTCAAAATCACGCTGCTCAATATCCAAAGCCAAGATCTTATCGCCTGACTCGACCGCTTTTAAAGCATCCTCAAACATGGTCCGGGCGATCAAGAATATCTTTTGCGTACTTTGAGGCGCAGTCAGCTTAGCATCGTCAAAGATATTTTTGACATAAACCTTTGTGGAAGTCTCCTCCAAAATCTCAAATCCAAACAGCAGCTGGGCCGCCTTATGTATAATCTGACGCTGGGCCGGCGCAATACCCTCGCTCCGAAACGTTATTTTGTCCGCACCGGCTATGTAGGCGCCAATCATTTCCCGGACCAGCCAGGCTTCTGCCAGCCCGTCGATATTAATATCTATCTTGTATTCATCCGCTTGGGTCATCGCCGGCTTGATAATCAGGACCTTGCCGTCCTGTGCCACCAAAACTTCATCCTTGCTTTGAAGCCCATACTCGTTGATCCATGCTTTAGGCAAGGTTAAAGTCAGACTGGCTCCTCCGGTCGCTTGTAGTTTGCGAGTTTCCATCTTATATATATACCGGCCCTCCACGAAATAAGCTAGGGCATAACTCTATGCTCAATCCGTTTTTGGCTTTGTCAGTATATTTTTACATATTTATAACCGTTGACTTTAGATTTTCCTATATATAGGATGTGGATGATATATAGATGCAATACAGGAGGATGCCATGAATAGAACCTGGATAGCAATCATCGCCGTTGTGGTGGTTATTGGGACTATAGTCGGTATATCGACCCTCGCTAGTACAAATAAAAGCACTAAGTCGACTCCAACGCCTGCAGCCGGCTTCAAATATAGCGGTACCATCACCGGCGCAGGAGCAACCTTTGCCGCACCCCTGTACGGACAGCTGGGCAGCGAGTACAAAAACCTGACCGGGACAACCATCAACTACCAGTCGGTTGGCTCAGGCGCCGGCGTAGCGCAGTTTACCGCCAACACGGTTAACTTCGGCGCTACCGACGTCGCACTCAAGGACAGCGAAGTCGAGGGTGCCAAGGCCAAAGGCACGCCACTCAACATTCCGGTAGCGTTCGGCGCAGTCACGGTTTCTTATAACGTTCCCGGGATCAAGGCCGGGCTCAAACTTGACGGCCCCACCATCGCCAACATTTATATGGGTGCTATCAAAAACTGGAACGATCCGGCTATTGCCGGCCTCAACCCGGACTTGAAGCTACCCGACCTGGCGGTTGCTCCGGTATACCGCTCCGACGGCTCAGGTACGACTGCCCAATTCACCCAATTCTTAACCGAGACCAGCCCACAGTGGAACCAAGCCATTGGCAGCGACAAGACAGTAAAGTGGCCAACGGGTACCGGTTCAAAAGGCAATGAAGGGGTTGCCGCCACTACCAGTCAGACCAACGGCGCTATCGGCTATGTCGAACTAGCCTATGCGCTCCAAAGCAAATTCACCACTGCAGCCGTTAAAGACAAAGCCGGCCAGTTTGTTACACCGTCACTGGATAGTACCTCCAAAGCCGGCGATGACCTGCCCGACCTGCCAAGCGACCTGCGTTTTAGCGCCATCAACTCACCCAACCAGGGTGCTTACCCGATAGCCTCGGCCACCTTCGCCCTCGTCTACCAGGATGTTTGCCAAAGCAAGGAAGTCACCGGCGAGAGTCAGGCCAAGGCCTTGACCAGCTGGCTAAGCTACATACTTGGCTCAGGACAGCAAAGCATGCAAAAGCTCCATTACGCGCCGCTGCCAAAAACACTGCAAACCAAGGCTCAGGCTATGGTAGACGGCATGACCTGCAACGGCAACTCCATCAAAACTCAGTAATATATGCTATCGAGGGTTACTTCAATCATCCGCAAGGCACGTCCTGACACCGCACCTGCCAAGCAAGCAGACGCGGTCTTCAGGCTAAGTTTACAAATCTTGGCGCTACTCATAGTGGCACTCATTGCCTACTTCTTTATCCAGCTGGCGATCGCATCCGGACCAGCCTTCGCACACACCGGGATTCTCGACTTTCTGTTTAAGAATGATTGGGATGTCGCCCATAATATCTTTGGCGCTTGGCCGCTCGTAGCCGGCACCCTGATCACCTCGGCGATAGCTCTCGTTATCGGCGTCCCCATAGCAGTAACGGCCGCGCTCTATATCACTGAGCTGGCACCGCCAAGGTTGCGCGAACCCTTGGCCATAACGCTCGATCTTCTAGCCGCCGTGCCGTCGGTGGTATACGGATTGTGGGGTGTTTTTATCCTCATACCCATGCTCAAGCCTGCCGAGCAATGGTTATCTCAGACCTTCGCTTTTCTGCCATTCGTTGGCGGCCCAGTCAGCGGGCCTAACTACTTTATCGCCGGCTTAATTCTGGCCATCATGATCATCCCGATTGTCTCAGCCATCTCGCGCGAGGTCATCGCCACGGTGCCAATCCAAGAAAAAGAGGGAGCGCTCGCCCTCGGCGCCACCCGGTGGGAAATGATCCGCCTGGCCGTCCTCCCGCATTCCCGGGCCGGCATCACCAGCGCCTCCATGCTCGGACTAGGCCGGGCCATCGGCGAAACCATAGCCGTCGCATTAGTAATCGGCAGCGCCCCAACCATTGGCGACCATATTTTTGACCAGGGCTACACGCTGGCAGCCGTCATCGCCAACGAATTCGGCGAGGCTGGTCCAGGCAGCCTGCACCTGTCCGCGCTCATTGCAGCCGGCCTGGTACTGTTTGTGCTAACCCTGCTGGTCAACGGGATCGCCCGATGGGTAGTACTCCGCGCTGCCAACCGTAACCACGCCACGCCGGCCTTGCAGGTAGAGCCATGAGCGTAAACGTACTCAGAACCACCACAGCTAGACGCCGGCGTACCGATCAGCTCGCCCGGTGGGCATTGCTGGCCGGGTTAATCCTGGCCCTGGTACCGCTCGTGCTGGTTCTGCTATTTGTCATTATCCGTGGCGCCGGCGCCCTGGACCTCCATTTCTTCACCACCGATCCCACGGGTGCCTTCTTTGGCAACCAAGGGGGGATCAAGAGCGCCATCCTGGGTACGGTCGAGATCGTGGCCCTTGCCACCGCCATCACGGTGCCGGTCGGAATCGGTCTGGCTATCTACACCTGCGAGGTGGGGCGGCAATCCAAGCTAGCTATGGCCGTCCGCTACTTTATCGACGTGCTCACCGGAGTACCGTCCATCGTTTTCGGATTATTTATTTATACAGTGCTGGTCGTCAGTGGCGTGTTCGGCGGTTTTGCCGCCTGGAAAGGTTCCATTGCGCTGGCATTATTAATGCTGCCGGTGGTGGCCCGGGCTTCAGAAATCAGTCTAATGCTAGTGCCGGACAGCTTGCGCGAAGCTGCCCTGGCCTTGGGTGTCCCGCGCTGGCGCATGATTATGCAGGTAGTATTGCCGACAGCCTTCACCGGGCTGCTCACCGGCATACTTCTGGCCGTCACCCGAGCCGCTGGGGAAACAGCCCCGTTGCTCTTTACCGTGCTGGGCGCCCAAGGCACTACATTCGGGCTCGGCGACCAGATGAACTCCCTGCCCCTCCAGATCTTCAACGACGTCCGCCAGCCAAACCCCGAGCTGGTAACCCGCGCTTGGGGAGCAGCTTTAACCCTCATCACGATAATTTTCATTATTAATATTACCGCCCGCCTGGCAACCCGAAGGAACCGCATCCAATGAGTAAACATCCTAAGTCCAAAAACAAGAACACGGTCATAGCCCCGGTCAAAGGACTCGGCGTACGGATACGCGCCCTCAGGGCATTCTACGGCGATAATGAGGCCGTCAAAGGAGTGGATCTGGACTTTCCGGCCAACCAGGTTACAGCTATCATCGGACCGTCTGGTTGCGGCAAGTCAACCCTGGTGCGGTGCATCAACCGTATGCACGAAGAAACCCCCGGCGCCCGCGCTGCAGGCCAGATCCTGCTCGACAACCTGGACATCTACGGTCGCGAAGTTGACCCCGTCGCCGTGCGGCGCACCATCGGTATGGTCTTTCAGAAGCCAAACCCGTTCCCGACCATGACTATACTCGACAACGTCACCGCCGGGCCACGGCTAACCGGCGCTGGGCGCGACGGCTTACGCGAACGCGCCGCACAATCCCTACGTGACGCCGGTCTCTGGAATGAGGTCAAAGACCGGCTAAATACCCCTGCCAGCGGCCTGTCCGGCGGCCAGCAGCAACGCCTGTGCATTGCACGGACGATTGCCCAGGAACCCGAGGTTCTGCTCATGGACGAACCTTGCTCGGCGTTAGACCCCGGATCGACACAGCGTATAGAAGAGCTCATCCTCAAGCTCAAAACCCGCTTTACCGTCATACTCGTCACTCACAACCTCCAACAAGCAGTGCGGGTTGCCGGCCGCACCGCCTTCATGCTTGACGGCAGCCTCATTGAGGTGGGTCCAACCAATCATATCTTCAACACCTCAAGCGACCAGCGCACCGAACAATACGTCACGGGCAAGTTTGGTTAGGCTGACATACAACCAATGTCAGCGTATAGTGACGGGTAATGAATACAACCTCAAACATTTTGGACCAAGCCTGGTATGAGCGCCTCACCGCCATCTCCAAAAGCCAGGCTGAGGTTTTTAGTCTGCTCGAACCTGCCTCCAAACAAGAGGCTAGCCTACGCCGCCAGTTCGAAACCTCCGGCCGCCAGTCCAATCCCGACCTAACCGCCCGTCATCTCGACCCCACGTCACTAACCAAAACACGCCAGTTATGGCAAGTGCTCGCCGACGATATCAGCCGCCATGAGTCAAACCCAACCGTTTCGGCAGCCTACCTGGCCCGCATCGCCGAAAGCATCGCGCAATGCGACCTGCTCCTGGCCTCAGCCGCCGGGAACATGCCGGCTTTTGACCATCACAACCAGCTCATTTACAGCCGACCCGACCACGAGGTATTTGCTGCCGCCTGCGGATGGCTCCGGCAACGAGCCACCACAGCCAAGGGTGGGGGACTAGATCAACTAGCTGCCGACGTGCTGGAAGCCATCCCGGACCTAAACGGCAATCCTAGTGAACTTTTTCCATCCGACGAACTATTCCAGCGCATCAAAGCCCTCCATTTAGCTCCGGGCGGCTACCTCGAACAATTATTCGGCAACAGCCTGGACACCACAGACTTCGTCACCTCTGACATCGGCGACCCCATCTGCCGCCAAGCCATCAATCACCTCGGCGCAAACTTTGAGCTCCAGGATTCGGCCAACGGCCTGTGGGCAATTCTAGCCAGCCGGCGCGCTGTCGTCCGGCCTCGTAAGTACCACCTGAACCGTAAGGCCTTCATGGCCATCGTCGGTCATGAAGTTGGCAGCCACTTGGCCGAATTCGTCCATGGCAGCCGCCAACCACTGCGCCTGCTGCACTCCGGCCTTGATCGTTACGAGACCGGCAACGAGGGCCGGGCCTGGATCCGCGAGCAAATCGTCTACGACTCACCGGCCGAATACGCCGCCCTGCCATCAACCAGCTTGGATTTGTCGGCACCGTTCACCGTCGGACCATCCTTCGAATATCGCATCGCCTTGCATGTCGCCATTTCTCTAAGTCTGGGCTACGGCGGACACCGCTACTCATTCAGCGATGTATATGGTGTTCTCGTCAAGCTTTACCGCCTATGGCACCAGGTCCGCCGTCCGGACGCCGATGACCAGCTAGCCCATAACGCTGCCTGGCACTTGGCCGTCAGGGTCTGCAAAGGCACCGACGGTCAAGGCAGCGCTTACCGCAAAGATATTGTCTATCTCGAGGGTAACATCCGTTGCTGGCAGGTCGCTGGGCATCACCCGGAGCTCATTATGCAAGGCGACCTTGGCAAGTTCGACATTGCCAACCCAGAACACATCAATATTTTACAATCACTAAAAATACTGCCAGTATTCTCTGCAGGGAGAACCCAATGACCAAAGCCATAACAGAATTTGCCATATCAAAATTACTGGACACCCAGCTTGAAAAGTTTGATCTAAAAAGCATTCATAGTGAGCGCGTCATGGCTTTTGACCCAGAACATGCCTTGTCCGCACTTCATGCCCAAGAAGGACGCTCAGTAATTGGCGCCGACTTCGGTGGGGACAAAGGCGTAACCCGGCTATTTACGGTCCAGAACGGGCATTTGATGCCAAATGATGGTTACAACGACTATGTTCAAGGCACCGATGGCGATGGATATCTTGAAAGTTTTGAGAAAACCGCCGCCTATGCAAAAGAGCACGATATACCAGTAGGCTTAGCTTGGGGAGCGCCACTAAACGGAACGAAGCCTCTTTACCACCCCAAAATGAAGAATTTTCTAGCCGCACTTGATGCCAAATACGATGGCGACTTTGCCGGGGTTTTCTCAACCCTCCGGCTCTGCATAAATGACGGCCCCGCCGGTCTAATAAGCGGCGCCATCGAGGCTAACCGCACCCATTCGGCAAAATCCATATTATTTCCCATCAACGGTGGTGGCTACGGAATGGCTGCTCTAGTCAATGGAATAATCTATTCGACTGAAGGAGGCCATGTAGAGGCAGTGCCTGAGTTAAATACCTACCACCAAACAACCCCATGCGGCGTTTACGATGCCGGCTATGTTTGTATTGAAAACATCGGATCAAGCAAGGGCGGCGTAGAAGCTCAATGGAAATTGTTAACCGGAGAGAGTTTGCGAGCAATCGACATAGAGGGGCGCTATAAGGCGGGAGATACACTGGCCGCTGAGCTATACGAGCATTCAGCTCTCGTAACTGCTCATCTCATCCTAGGTACAGCTAATGCCTACGATATCGACTTATCCGATGCATCGTCTGTAATTGTCGGTCACGGCGGAGCCTTCAAGTTTCCGCACTACGGCGAAAGAGTCCAACAAATTCTGGCCGGCTCCATAAAAAGCACACCCCAACTCATTATGACCAAAGACTACGGCGACCCCACCTCAAATGCCTGCCTGGATGGCGCCGCATATGGAGCCATCCTCGCAGAGAACTAAATCGTTACTCCTATAAGTACTGGCAAAACACCACTTACTGATATAGTAGAAGTATCATGCTTATGTTTGCCACCATATGACAAAGCAACAGGTCAAAATCCTACTATCCACGCTCCTTATTCTTGGAGTCGCGGGCCTTACTGCGTGGTTATTACAAAACAGCAATATTGCCGTCCTAAATCCTAAAGGCCTCATCGCCACACAGCAACGCGACCTCATAATTACGGCCACGCTCTTAACCTTAATCGTCGTCATCCCGGTCTTCATTCTCACCTTTTTCATCGCCTGGAAATACCGGGCCGGCAACCCCAAAGCCAAATACACGCCCGACTGGGACCATCACAAAGGGCTTGAATTCGCCTGGTGGGCCATCCCGTCAGCTATTATCCTCGTCCTCTCGGTCATCACCTGGACCAGCACCCACGAACTTGACCCCTATAAGCCCATCCAGTCAACCAAAAAAGCCGTCACCATCCAGGTAGTGGCCCTGCAGTGGAAATGGCTGTTTATCTACCCCGAACAAAACATCGCCACCGTCAATTACATACAATTTCCCGAAGATACCCCCATTAATTTCGAAATAACCGCTGACGCCCCCATGAACTCATTCTGGATTCCACAGCTCGGCGGCCAGGTTTACGCCATGGCCGGCATGAAAACTAAGCTGCATCTCATGGCAGGTGAAACCGGCAGCTATCACGGCTCGTCAGCCAACCTGAGCGGGGAAGGTTTCTCGGGCATGCGGTTCGAGGCCAAAGCTACCTCAGGGGCCGACTTCGACGCCTGGGTCAAAACAACCCAGCAATCATCCAACGCCCTCACGCCGGCCAGCTACCACGAGCTCTCAGAACCAAGCCAAAACAATCCGGTAACGGTCTATTCGCGGTCCACTCCCGGACTGTATGATGACATCATCATGAAATTTATGTCGCCCCATGCTCCAGCCGACGCCCATTCCGACCAGTCCCGCCACGAGGCCACACCATGAGCATATTCCCGCAGTTCCTACTGGCACATAACCACGAAGTCAAAAATTACCATGACCTAATTGCCTACGCTACGGATTTCAGCGATCCGTTTGTAGCCGGTGCCAAAGTCACCATGGTCCTCGGCGGCATTGGCGTTGCAGCCCTGCTATTTTATTTCAAACGCTGGAAATGGCTCTGGACCGAATGGCTAACTACCCTTGATCCCAAAAAGATTGGCGTCATGTACATCATCGTCGCCCTCATCATGCTGCTGCGCGGTGTGGCCGATGCCCTCATGATGCGCGTCCAACAGGCCGTCTCCACTGGCGCCTCCTCCGGCTTCCTCGACGCCGACCATTTCCAGCAAATCTTTACCGCCCACGGCACCATCATGATCTTCTTTGTCGCCATGGGCCTCATCTTCGGTATCATGAACCTGGTCATACCGCTCCAAATCGGCGCCCGCGACGTGGCCTTTCCATTCCTTAACGCCACCAGCCTGTGGTTGTTTATCGCCGGCGCCATATTAATGAATGTCTCCCTAGCCGCCGGCGAAATGGCCGCCACCGGCTGGCTGGCCTACCCACCGCTATCCGGCCTCGAGTTCAGCCCCGGCGTCGGCGTCGATTATTGGATCTGGACGCTCCAGGTCGCCGGTGTCGGCAGCCTTTTATCCGGCATTAACTTCTTCGTCACCATCCTCAAACTGCGCCGCCCCGGCATGACCCTCATGAAAATGCCGATGTTCACCTGGGCTGCCTTAAACAGCATGGTATTAGTCATCTTTGCCTTCCCGATCCTCACCGCCACCCTCGCCATGCTCAGCCTGGACCGGCTGCTTGGCATGCATTTCTTCACCTCTAGCTTCGGTGGCAATCCCATGATGTACGTTAACCTCATCTGGGCCTGGGGCCACCCGGAAGTCTATATCTTGATACTCCCGGCCTTCGGCATCTTCTCCGAAATTGTCGCCACCTTCTCCGGTAAGCGCTTGTTCGGCTACAAATCCATGGTGTATGCCCTAGCCGCCATTACCTTCCTGTCATTCATCGTTTGGCTGCACCACTTCTTTACCATGGGCGCCGGCGCCAACGTCAACGCCTTCTTCGGCATCATGACCATGGTGATAGCCATCCCCACTGGCGTCAAAGTCTTCAACTGGCTGTTCACCATGTACCGCGGGCGCATCCGGTTCACTACGCCCATGCTTTGGTTTCTGGGCTTTGTCGTCACCTTCACCATCGGCGGCACAGCCGGCGTCCTCATGGCCGTGCCGGCCATTGACTTCCAGGTCCACAACAGCCTGTTCCTGGTCGCGCACTTCCACACCATGATTATCGGCGGTGTGCTATTCGGCTTCTTTGCCGGTCTCACCTATTGGTTCCCCAAAGTCTTCGGCTTCACCCTCAATGAGCGCCTCGGCCGCTACGCCTTCTGGTGCTGGCTGGTCGGGTTCCTGGCCGCCTTCGTGCCGCTCTACATCCTCGGCCTCATGGGCGCCACCCGCCGCCTGGAACACTACGACGCTTCACTCGGCTGGCAGGGATTGTTCGTCGTCGCCGGCATCGGCGTGCTCATCATCTGCGCCGGTATTGGCTTCCAAATCCTCCAACTGGCCTACAGCATCTGGAAGCGCCGCGATAACCTCGACACCACCGGCGATCCCTGGGACGGCCGCACATTAGAATGGTCAGTCTCGTCACCACCACCCGAGTACAACTTTGCCACTACCCCCGACGTCACCGACCGCGACGCCTTCTGGGTCGCCAAGCAGGCGGGGAAGGGGACCAAAAACAAGCCCGTCTACCAGGACATCCACCTGCCCAAAAACTCACCGCTCGGTATGATCATTGGTGGTTGCAGCTTCCTGTTTGCCTTCGGTCTCATCTGGCACCTCTGGTGGCTGGCCGCCATCGGCCTGGCCGGTGTCATTATCACCATCATCATCCGCTCCCTCGATGAAGACACCGAGCACACCATCACCGCCGCCGAAATCAACCAGCTCGAGGCGGCCACCAAGAGGACCTACGCATGAGTGCAACCCAAGACACCAAAACCACCTTCGGTTTCTGGGTCTACCTCATGACTGACTGTATTTTGTTTGCCACCCTCTTTGCCACCTATGCGGTACTGCACAACAACACCTTCGGCGGACCCGGCGCTGGCGAACTATTTGACCTGCCCTTCGTCCTGGCCGAAACCCTCATTTTGCTCACGTCTAGCTTCACCTGTGGACTCGGCCTCCTGGCTGCCCGCAACCTCCGCCGAAACCAAACCATCATCTGGCTTGGCATAACCTTCCTGCTTGGCACCGCCTTCTTATACCTGGAGCTATCCGAATTCACCCATCTCGTGCACGAAGGCAACAGCTGGCAGCGCAGTGGCTTCCTGTCCGCCTTCTTTACGCTCGTGGGTACCCACGGCCTGCACATAGCTACCGGCCTGCTCTGGCTTATCGCCCTGGCCGTGCAAATATTCCGCCGTGGCTTCACCCAGTCCACCCTCAAGCGCATAACCCTGTTTAGTCTGTTTTGGCACTTCCTCGACATCGTCTGGATCTTCATCTTCACCATCGTTTACCTCATGGGGGCACTATGAGTCTGCACCGCGCCGGCCACGGCGCCTACGCCTCGTATGCCACCGGCTTCATTTTGTCGCTGGTCTTAACCTTTGCCGCCTACTTCCTGGTCACCGGCCACGCCTTCTCTACCCAGACCATCGTCATAGCCATCGTCGCTCTAGCCATCGCCCAACTACTCGTCCAACTCCTATTCTTCCTGCACCTCGGCGCCGAACCCAGGCCCCGCTGGAACCTAATGGTCATGCTCTTTGCCGTCATGGTACTCGTTATTGTAGTTTTCGGCTCGCTCTGGATTATGTCCAACCTCAACTACCACATGATGATGTCGCCATCTGAAACGAACGAGTACATCATGGAAGATGAAGGCATCCACCGGTAGCCTCAAATATGCTAAAAACCTATTACTCGCTCACCAAGCCCGGCATCATCCGCGGCAACGCCATCACCGCCATTGCCGGATTTTTCCTGGCCGCCCAAGGCGTTATCAACCTCTGGCTCTTCCTAGCCATGCTAGTCGGCGTCTCGCTCGTCATCGGCTCGGGCTGCGTCTTCAATAATTACATTGACCAAGACATCGACTCCGTCATGACCCGTACCAAGCAACGCGCTCTCGTCATCGGTCAAGTCTCAAACCAAGCCGCCCTCATCTACGGCACCATCCTCGTCTTCATCGGCGCCGGATTACTGGCCGCCTATATCAACCTCCTCACCACAGCCGTAGCCTTATTCGGCTTCTTCGCCTACGTATTCTTGTACGGCTATACCAAGCGTCGCACCGTCCACGGCACCGTCATCGGCAGTATCGCGGGCGCCGTTCCACCGGTAGTAGGCTACACCGCCGTCACCAACCAAATCGACACCGCCGCCCTCATCTTGTTTCTCATTCTCATCTTCTGGCAAATGCCGCACTTCTACGCCATCGCCATCTACCGCCAATCCGATTACGCCGCCGCCAAAATCCCCGTACTGCCAATAGTGAAGGGGATAGAGACCACCAAACGCTACATCCTGGCCTACATCATTGCCTTCACACTCGCCGCCGCTTCACTCACATTCCTCGGCTACACCAGTTACGTCTACCTGGCCATAACCCTCTTCCTGGGCGGCACCTGGTTTCGGTTTGGTATAACAAAACCCAACACCATCAACGACCAGCAATGGGCCCGGGGTATGTTCCGCTTCTCGCTAATAGTCATTACCGTCCTGTGCATCACAATATCTGCCGACATGTTCTTGCGCTAGGCTAGCCAACTTTCAACTTTTCTTTTGCGCACTATATAACAAAATTACATACCGAGATTCAGTTGAGGCTAAATGTATAGCTCTGCCAAGCCACGATAAAACTCACTATGTAATGTTGTTAGTGTGGCGTATGAGAAAATAGAAAATGTCCCGGGCACAAACTAGCCATCCCCGAAGACACTATTAACAATTTTTTGCCCTTGCCAAAGCATCACCAACCGGTTTAGAATTAATTACAAGAATAACCATTATGTCCGGTGGAGGATGTGGAAATGCGCCTAAAGAAAAGAGCGGTCCGAAGGTATGCTGCCAAAGTAACGGCGGCATTGTATTTTGTCAAAACAGCGGCCAGACGGCCACTCATAGCTACCATGGCCGCAGCCATCACCCTGGGCTCCGTAGGAGTTGGCCTGCCCATCCTCGTCGAAAAATACCAAGGGCAACAAGCCCGCATCCCGCAAGCCCTGGCCGACAAAATCAAGCCCGCCAGCGCACCGGCCGCCGATGCCACCGCGCCCACCGCCAAAGCCGCCCCTCTACCCGCAGACAAGCAAGCCCAGCTCGACGCCGACTATGCCGCCGCCAAAGCCGGCAAGCCGCGTGACCTGCGCCGCGTCAAAACCCTGGACGAGAACCGCAGCGAGCACAAGCGCGTATTCGAGAACGCCGACGGCACCAAATCCCTCGAATACACCCAGCAAGCCACCAGCTACCAAGATGGCACCGGCAAATGGCAAGACGTCGACGCCACCCTAGCCCAAGACTCATCCGACCACAAATGGAAAACCAAAGCCAACTCCTGGCAGGCCCGCTTCGGCACCACCCAACAAGGCGTCGAAGTGTCCAGAGGCGGCCAGACCTTCACCGTCAAACCCGACCACGCCGCCAATGTCACCCCCACCGTCACCGGCACCGCTCCCAACCAAATCGTCACCTACCGCAACGTCTGGCCGGGGATTGACCTGCAATACACCGTTAGCGGCTCAGAAGTCAAAGAAACCATCGTGGTCAAAAGCCGCGTCGCGCCCACCGTCTACAGCTTCACCACCTCCGGCGCAAACCTTACCGCCGACCCGGAACGCCCTGGCTACCTCAAGCTCGACGGCGCGCTATCAGAATTTGCCATCGCCGCCCCCACCGTCGGCACCTTCGACAAAGGCATCCTCGGCAACGACCAAATCAAACAAACTCGCGCCGGCAACCAAATCACCCTCACCCTCGACAAAGACTGGCTAGCCGCCCAACCCACCAAAGCCTTCCCGGTTGTCGTCGACCCGACCATGACCCGCGACACTCTCCCCGGCAACCCCGACTGGTACCAAAACTTCAAATCTGACGGCTTTATCTGCAGCCCCGGCATGGGCTGTGGCAATTCCACCGGTAATGCCTCCAACCAATATTGGCGCTTTGCCTACCACGTCGAATTTCCGGAACTGGCCAATAAATTCCTCGTTCAGGCCAACCTGCATCTCGAAATGCCCAACCCGGACGGCGTCCACTATTGGGGCGTCACCAGCCCGCGCTGGATCACAGCCTCCCGCGCCGGCTGCATCAACTCATTTAACTGCGTGGACACCCTGTTTGGCGAGAATTCCGGCAATATTGGCACAAGCAATGACATGGATGTCACCACCATCTACCGGGGCGCCCAAGCCTACGGCGACTATGGCGGCTGGATGATGGTCCGCGGCGAACAAACACCCAACTACGAGTCCTACAAGCTGTTCGCCCATGACAAAACCACTGTCACCTTCAACTACGACGCCCTGCCCACCGCCTCTACCATCGTCACGCCCGGCTCACCAGCCGACGGCGGCGTCACCGTTAACAACCAACCACTCCTCAAGTCCACCGTCTCCACCGACCCGGACAACACCGGTCCCATCAAATACCGCTACCTGGTCGGTACCGCTAGGAGCGGTAATGGGGGAGGCAACACCTCAACACCCGGCGCAGCCGTCAGCGGCATCGTCGCCGACTCGGGCGACCTCGACGCACCCCAATGGACTGTCCCCGATAACGTCCTCCAAGACGGCACCACCTACTACTGGCAAACTTCCACCACTGACTCCTACAATGGCGCTGCCGCCACTCTCAGCCCAACTTACTCCTTTAGAGTCGATCTGCGTAACGGCAAAGACTCCACCCAAGCCTACGATTCTGTCGGCCCCGTCAGCGTCGACCTGGCCACCGGCAATCTCACTACCGCTTCCAAGAGCCACTCCATCTCAGCCCTCGGCGGTAGCCTTGGCGTGAGCATGGACTACAACTCGCCCCAGCGCTCCCGCCCAGGTCTCGTAGCCGAGTACTTCAATTCCGCCGTCTACCAGTTCGCCGGCCCCAATGACCCGCCCGACATCACTCGCGTCGAACAAAACGTCGACCAAAATTGGAGCACCAACACACCCTATCTCGGCAAAATCACTCCAGACTGGTTCAAAGCCCGCTGGACCGGCTACTTTACCGCCCCCACCACCGGCTCCTACCAATTCGGCGGCAGCCACGATGACCGCATGGCCGTAACCGTCAACAACCAACTCCTCCACGATAATCCAGGCTGCTTCTCCGGCCTTTGCTACGGCAGCTCCATCTCCCTCACCGCCGGCCAAATCGTTCCCATCAAAGTCGATTACCTCGAAGCCACCGGCGGCGCCTACGCCCGAGTCTTCGTCAAAGGCGCCGTAGCTGAACAAATCCTGCCCACTGACTGGCTCCAAACCGGCATCCGCCCCGTTGCCGAACGCCATGGCCTGGTCGGCCGCTACTACTCCGGCTCTACACTCCCCACCAGCGACACCGACACCAGTAATCTGTTCCTGTCCCGCACCGACCCCACCCCGTCCCTCGACTGGGCCAGCGGCTCCCCAGTAGCTGGTGGTCCCGCCGATAACTTCGTCGTCCGCTGGGCCGGTTACTTCAAAGCCCCCCAAACCGGCAACTACAAGTTCGGCGGCAAAGCTGACGATGGCATCAAAGTCATCATTAACGGCACCCAAACCCAAATCGACACCTGGGGTACCGGCACCACCAGCGCACCAGTCTGGGCCCCCAGTACCGTCGCCCTAACCGCCGGCCAAACCATCCCCATCACAGTCGAATACAAAGAACTCGGCGGCCTGGCCAAACTCGGCCTCCACGTCGACGGCCCCGGCATCGATAAAAACTTGCCTGTCCCGTCCAACCAGCTCGTCCCCAAAGCCCAAGTCCTCCCCGACGGCTGGAACCTCGGCGTCGACGCCGATGGTGACCTTGGCTATGACTACGCCTTCATTGGCCAAAACAACGTTGTCCTCCGTGACTCCACCGGCGAAACCCACGAGTACAAATACACCAATGGCGGCTTCACTCCTCCCGTCAATGAATCCGGCCACCTCGTCCGTAACGGCGACGGCTCTGTCACGCTGCAAGACTCCGACGGGCGCACGTACGTCTTCAACCCTGACGGTACCCTCAAGCTCTCCTCTACACCAGTAGACGACCGCCAACCAGCCGCCCTCAAATACTCCTACGCTGCCGGTACCGGCAGTACCATCCCGCGTCTCACCCAAATCACCGACGGTGTCACGCCCGACCGCTGGGCCAAGCTTCATTACGCCGGTGACGCTGCTTGTCCGTCCATCCCCGGTGGCTTCGCCACCCCACCCGCCAACATGATCTGTGCCGTCACCACCTCCGACAGTCAGACCACCCAATTTGTCTACTCATCCACCGGCACCCTCGCCAGATTAGTCCATCCTGGCTCAGAAACCACCGACTACGGCTACGACACCGCCGGCCGCATCACTTCACTGCGTGACAGCCTCGCCAACGACGCCATCACCGCCGGCGTCCGTACCCAGGACGCTACCGTCCTCACCGAAGTCGCCTACGACGCCATCGGCCGTGTCACCACCCTCACTATGCCCGCTGCTACAGCCGGTGCTACCCGTGGGGCCCACACCTATGAATACAAAGTCAACGAAACCCGTACGCACGTCACCGGTGCAACAGAGCCCAGCGGCTTCTCCCGCAAAGTCGCCTATGACGGCACCTACCGCACCACGGCAGACACTGATGTGGCTAATCTCACTACTACCACCCAGTGGGATGTCGACGGCTCTGGTCAACCTCGCAAAGACCTGGTGCTCTCAACCACTACTCCCGAAGGCCTAAAATCCACGACCGTCTACGATGAC
>JBGTMQ010000001.1:0-43214 GCA_041743505.1 Candidatus Saccharimonadia bacterium | reverse complement strand
GCGAAGATGGCACCAGCATTGGTGCGCTCCGAGTCGATCTGGTCCTGAATGCGGCCCCAGAATAGACCGCCATCATCGTCAGCCTCAGTAATGAACCCGAGCAGGCCGGTTTTCACAGCGCGGCGGACAACAAACTGCCCGTCCTTAACCCGGTATGAGAGCGATTTCGTGTTGTCCCAGTAGGCCAACACGAGGAGTGGCATGCTCAAAACGTGCATCACGGCGACAATGGTCGAAAAAAGCGCAGCCAGAAGCGCGAAGTCGTGCATCATATTAAACTCCCAAGGAAACGTGCGATCAGCACAATGCCATCGCCTATACACATAATAGCATAAGTACTTCAAAATGTCAATATTTTGGGCTTGAATCGCCACAATAGCACCATCATGTCACTTATGGTCCGACCCATTTGACATCACAAAATTCTGTGCTATCAGCGCGCGCATGGAGCATAAGTAGTATTCGGCGTGCCAAATAATAGCTTAGCAAAGGGCTTTAACAATATTGACATAAGTATTCGGCATTGCTAGACTACGAAAGTAAATTGATAAGCGTTAGCGTTATAGCTGTTGAGCTGGCCGCGAACGCGAAGCAATTTACTATCTTGAAACGTCGATACGAAGATTAACTAAAGGGTCGAGACTCTTCTGCCTCTCAGGCACAAGCTCTAGAGGGAAGGACGTCAGTAAAGATAGTATCTCGTTCGCTGGCCGGACATGGCATTAATGCCATCATGGCCCGAATGGGGTGGAGACAAGTTATTAGTAGGAGTGCCTTTCCTGGTTCCCTAGAACAATTCCCAAATATGGGAGTCGGGGCCGGATCCGAGACATTTTCGAACATAAAAACTCCCCGGGCAGCTATCAAAAAACCAGCTGCTGCACAGTCAAAGTTTTCCAATACCACGGCAACAGCGTCGCGTAAAATCGCGAGGGCTGTCCACCAAGCCTACCGTCCACGTTTCGTAGCACACATCGGACTGCTGGGTTTTGCCGCTTTGTTAGTTTTGAGTAATAGCCCATCAAGGGCGCACTCGCTGTCGGTCCGGTTGCTGGCAGCCCAAGCCGGCCCAGGAACCACGCTGGACCCGGCCGGCATAGCCAGCGTAGCCGCCGACGTTGCCGGTAAGAGCCGCCTCATGATTACGGCCGAAGCCACCAAAACCGCCAGCACCGTTAACCAGCAGGTTGCGTTATTAACCAGTGATGGTGGTACCCTGGCCAAGCGCCAGGTTGTATCAACCGCCGGCAACGCCACCCGGGATGTTGCCAATTACACCGTTGAAGCCGGCGACACATTATCTGCCGTAGCCAATAAATTTGGCATCACCACCGCCACCGTTAATTGGGCCAACAATCTGGATAACGCCGACAGCATTGCGCCAGGCCAAGTGCTGACAATTCTCCCGATCTCCGGCCTGCTCCACACCGTGGCCGAAGGCGAAACAGCCGACAGTCTCGCTACCGCCTATCAGGCAAACGCTGCCCAGATTCTTAGCTATAACAACGCCGAGGTCAAAGGCCTCACATTGGGCACGAAAATCATCATCCCCGACGGGGTTAAGGCTGAAGCACCCAAGCCGGTCGTGGCAGCCGCAGCCACCGCTCCTGCCACCAGGAACAGCGGCAAAGTAGCAGCCGCCACCGCCTCCACGAATCTGACGCCGTACTTTGGCGGAGGTAACAGCTACTCCTACGGTTACTGCACCTACTATGTAGCTTCCCGGCGCGGCGTACCGTCTAGCTGGGGTAACGCCAACACCTGGTACTACAATGCTCAGGCATCCGGTTTCTCAGTTGGCCCAGCTCCGGTGCCCGGTGCCATTGCCTGGACAGGTGGCGGCTATTACGGCCACGTAGCCTACGTCGAAGGTGTCTCCGGTGGCATGGTGACCGTCTCCGAAATGAACTACAACGGTGGCTGGGGCCGTGCCAGCACCCGGACCGTACCCGCCTCAACCTTCCGCTACATTTACTAAACAATAATATGACAAATAGATAGCCCGGACTTCTAGCGACAATGTCGCTAGAAGTCCGGGCTTTTCGAAACATCATGCTTGGTCAGCCGGCCACATTGCCGGTGTACTCATCCTTGAACCGAATCAAGGCTCCATGGAGTTGAGCATTGTCCAGCCCTTTCAGCCCATCCCGGTACTTGGTGAGAAGCAGCCCGGCATCCTCAAACTTGAGGCCTGTCAGGACTTCCCGGATCAAGTCGATCCGCTTAACTGCATCCGGTGGAAACTGATGCTTGCCATTACAGGCCGCATAGATATCCTGCCATACAACGGGAGCGGCGCTGGTTGACACAATCTCACTGATATAGCCCGGAGCACCGGTGTTGCGGGCCCATTCCGCGAGCGCAAGCTCACGGCGGCGTTCCTCTTGCCTTTTGCCAGAACGTAAAACCGGCAACAAGATCAGTAAGACCAAGAAGACAGCAGCAACGAACCAGCCGGCCCAGCCTAACCACCCAGACATAATACCCCCCAAAGAGTCGGTGCATAAGCGCCAGAAGCGCTTAGTAGGTGTAAGCTTCCTTGATCTCTTGAACCAAGGCCTTCTGAAGTGGTGTATCGTCCAGGTTGCGCAGGTCAGCCAGGCGGCTGCTCAGCAGCTGCTGGACGGTCCCATTCGTCATGTTCGCTCCCCTGAAGGTTCTGCGAATCAGGGCAATTCGCGCTAGCACCTCTTCCGGTACGCACTCCACGCCGTCGAATTGGGCCTGGATATCTTGCCCGGTTATCCGGGCGGTAGCGGTCGAGGCAATCGCAGCGATGGAGGCCGCATCGATTGTGAGCGCCCACTCCAGGCCAAGCCTAGTTAAGTCCTTGCGTTCGCGTCGCTCTCGCATGGCCCGGTCATAAACCAAATAGCCCAAAACGCCGCTAACCAGAAACCCACTACCGACGACAAGCACATAGGCAATTACCAGTGAACCAGGCGTCATGATCTCCCCTGTAGGGTGTGTAGGTACAAAAATGTCCATAACGGGCGCCGGTGGCACCCAATCCTGACATTAAATAGTATATTATAATAAAGTGTACAAAAAGTCAATAAAAAAGAATACCCGGACCTGTTCGCGACATTGTCGCTATAGGTCCGGGCTCTTTTGCACCGGGCGGGTTAATTCACCCGTCAATTCCTCTCGTAGTCTTTCCTGACCTTGGACAAGGCTGCTTCGAAAGCGGCCTGATCATCCAAGCCCCGAAGGACACCGTTGTCATCGAAGCCACCGCGAAGGTTATCGAGATGGGTCAACAGCAGGCAGCGGACGTCCTCGTTGGACAGGCCCAGGAAAGCTTCCCGCATGGCGATCAGTCGTGGCTGAATTTGCTCAGGGATTTGGGCGTCGCCGCGGCTCGCGCCGCGGATCGTGAGATCCGTAACCTTGGTCGCCCTGGTCGATACGACCGTTGCGATGTTGGCTGTGGCGCCACTCTGGGCGGCCCACTCCGCGCTGAACCGAGTCAGTAGCAGCCGTTCTTGTGCTTTGCGCTGACCGAAGAACCGGCACATGATCACCGAGGCAACCGCTGAGCATGCCGCGTAAATCGCAAGAATGATCCAGAAAGTCGTCCAAGACATGAGCGCCTCCTTGGGCGGAATATGTAGGTGCAAAAGGTGTCGTGAAGAGCGGGTTTGTGGCCGGCTAATCAAGACATGTGAACTATATTAGCATAAGTACTATAAAATGTCAAGTTTATGGTACAATAAGAACAATGAAATTCACAGACACAGCCACAATCGAAATACGGGCAGGCAAGGGTGGCGATGGCCGCCTTTCTTTTCTTCATGAAAAATACCGCGACCGGGGCGGCCCTGATGGCGGTGATGGCGGCCGTGGCGGTAATGTGGTCTTCCGTGTCGACCGCAACAGCAATACGCTCTCGTCCTATCGCACAGCCAAAATAATCGCGGCGGCTGACGGCAACGCCGGCGGTGATAACAAAAAGGCCGGCCGTGGCGGCGAAGACATCGTCATCAAGGTACCACAGGGCACTCAAGTCTGGGAAGGCGATCAGTTGCTGGCCGATCTAGCTGAGGATGGCCAGGAGGCCATACTGGCCAAGGGCGGCCGCGGGGGCTTCGGTAATGCGCACTTCACCTCCAGCACCCGTCAGGCCCCACGTACAGCCGAACTGGGGGAGCAGGGGGAGCGGCATAAGGTGAAGCTAGAGCTCAAGCTCGTCGCCGACGTCGGATTGGTCGGCCTGCCCAACGCCGGCAAATCCACGCTGTTGTCAGTTATCTCCAATGCCAAGCCCGAAATAGCCGATTACGCCTTCACCACGCTGGTACCCAATTTGGGCGTCACCGACCATCGTGGCTATGGCTTTATGGTCGCCGATATCCCTGGTCTCATCGAGGGCGCCAGCCTTGGCAAGGGCCTAGGCGACGAATTCCTACGCCACGTCGAACGCACCGCCGTCTTGCTCCACCTCATCGACGTCGGCGCAGGTGATGTGGTCCGCGATTACGAAATAATCCAACATGAGCTGGCCAGCTACCAGATTGATCTGTCCGGCCGGCCCCAAATTGTAGCCCTCACCAAAATCGAGACCGTCGGGCCGGCCCAGGTCAAAACGGCCGAAAAGGCCCTCAAACAAGCCGGTGTCACCGAGGTCTTTGCCATCTCCGCCCAAGCCCACCGTGGCCTCGACCCGCTATTCGACCGCGTCGTCGAGCAGGTCAAAGCCGCCCGGCAGCAACGTGCCCAAGCCGCCACCGAAACTGCCTTGCCCGTCATTGACACTACCGACCTGCCCGGCTTGTGGCGCGTCGAAACCGAAGCCGACGGCGTCTACCGAGTAACAGGGGAGCGTATCGAGGGCTTTGCCCGCCGCACCAACTTCGACCAGGACGAGGCCGTCGAGCGGTTGCGCGACATCATGCGCAAAACCGGCGTGGCTCGCGAACTCCGCCGCCAAGGCGCCCAGGATGGTGACGTCATCCATATCGGCGAATCCGAGCTCGCCTGGCTGAGTTAGCCCACACCCTTGTCATTGTAGGTAGATTCCTGTATAACTATACAATTATGAATAAAGCACTAGCTACCGCTTACCAATATATTGCCCCAGCCCACCGGGCTGTTTGGCGGGCAGATATCTTTTTGTTGCTTATTGTACCTTCCTGGTATGTGAATCATCCGGATACATACTCATCTTCAAGTCCCGTAGTGAACATGCTGCTTTTTCTTGGGCTGAGTATTTACCATGTTGTGCATGAGTACCGTCATCCAAGACCGGATAACCTTGGCTTCTCCGCTCCAAATGAGGCAATATACTGGTATGCTGGTTTTGCTGCGTTATTGACGGGACTTTCGATAGTGATCGGCGAAGCTTCTAATACACCGAGTAGCTGGTTATTGCAGGGAGTTGTCCTTGCGGCTACTGCTGTGGCATATCTCTTACGACCCAGACCTTGGGTTAACAGTCCTAACACTAGCTATCGCAAAGCGATTCCTGTATAACTATACGATTATGAATGAGCTTCTCTCAGTCACCCACAAAGCAGTGTCAGCAGCTCACATCGCCATCTGGCGGTTTGGGATCTTTTTCTTTCTTGGAGTTTTCTTCGTGATTGCAGCCATCCCGGGTGACCGCACAACTGGACGATTTCTAGATCTTATCTTTTTCGGTCCATATATTATCCTAGAAATCTTACATATTGTATCGGTATATAGGAATCCACAACCCACTCAACTTGGAATATCTGATCCGAAAAGAGCCTTTCTGGCATTTTCGCTCTTCGCAATAATTATGGTGGGTACATGGCTCGCATTCTCCTGGCAAAGACTCAGCGAATGGCCTTGGCTACTGCTCGCAATAGGTGCCACGATTGCGGCCTATACTCTCCGTCCTCGACCTTGCCATTGTAAAACTATTCCTGTATAACTATACAATTATGAATAAAGCATTAGCTACCGCTTACCAATATATTGCCCCAGCCCACCGGGCTATTTGGCGCGCAGATATTTTTTTGTTACTTTTGGTACCATTTTGGTACCTGAATCATCCGGATACAGACACGTCTTCTAGCCCTATAGTGACTATCCTACTTTTTCTTGGACTTAGTATTTATCACGTTGTGGGCGAGTACCGGCATCCAAATCCAGGCGAATTGGGTTTCTCCGCTCCAAATGAGGCAAGATACTGGTTTGCTGGTTTTGCTGTGTTACTGACAGCGCTTTCGATATTGATCAACGGAATTTTGAGCATGCCGAATAGTTGGCTATGGCTAGGGGTTATCTTTGCGGGTACTGCTGTGGCGTATCTATTACGTCCCAGATTAAGTAGTTAGCGGGCCGGTAGCTCATATTGGCATAACTCATCGCGGTGGGGCTTATTTTCCTCCCTTCCAGGCCAGATATTGACAAACACAGATTTGGCACGTATTGTATTATAACCGGAAGTTCCGGAGTTTCTTGAAATCTATCTGCGATCTGGAAGGGTGAATAATATGCGCAGAATTAGCACTGTTGTAGTGCTATTGCTCGCCGGCCTTTTAATAGCCGGCCTAATTACCCGCAACGCTGTACTGGCAGATGCCAGCAGCGCAACCGAGCCGGGAGCCTTCGACTCTGACTATATCTATAGGCAGATCGTTGAACATAAACTGCCGCTTCAGCCTGATGGCCTCGATCATCTCCCGGTTTACAAGGATGGTAGCCCTACTTACTTTCCGCTGGGATTGGGCCGCTACTATACCGGGCCGAATGGGCTGGAGATCCGTTTTACCCATAAAGGTACGCAGGCCGCAACGGAGATAAACGCGCTCATAGCGAGTGCGGGTTTGGGTACCGCTATAGTGGGCGGCGCTAGAGGCACCGTTTTGCTCAGTGATGTGGTGATGTCGTCACTAAGTTCGGTAAAACTCAAAAGTGCTGCTTTTGGAGTGTATAGTACTGCAGAAGTCTTAGGTATATTTGACGAATTCTATAAGACTCTGATCAAAACCGACTGCATCGGCGTCACCATCCCAAATCGCGATACGCTTAATCAAATACTCACGCGAGTTGATGCACTGGCACAACTGGGTGTGCTTCTTAAGCTCACCAAGGATCCGGATCTCAATGACATCTGGCGGGCAAATCTGGCAGTGCAAGCTCTTCCCTATGCCAACATTGCTGATATGAGAGTTTGGTTCGAGCCTTGTGCTCCCGATGACAAGTTAAGCGACATCGTGGCCACGCCTCCGCCGCCTGTTGCCGACACTCAGCCGGTAGTCAAGGCCGAGCCCATCCCTGCACCAGTAGAGCGGGCTCAGCCGACACAGGTGTCGTCACCACCGGCTCCAGTGCATGTCTCGCCGCCACCCGCTCCAGAGCCAAACAGGGCAGTCAACAAGCCGGATGACGTTTGTTGGCTATCCGGGTCGGATTACCGGACGTTTGTAAAGCCCTGGGATCACAGCTATGTGTGGTTCTACGCCCGCCAATTCAACTCAATCGACCAGATTCAGGTCCCGACTCCAAAATGGATGCACTGGACCCAGAACGTGGGTGGTGAATGGCGGTTGGAAGGCCAATACAAGGATTCATCCGGTCAGGACATGTGGTCAGAAGGCGACTTTTTTGCCGCTGATTTCTGGACTAGCGTAGACCAGGCAGATCAGGCCAGTGAACTGGCAGCCTACAATCAGCTAAAAGATGGCTGGGGTCATACTATGTACCTGGTCAACAACGCTCCACAGTGCTGACCCATCGGCCGGTGATGAACGAAAGTTCGTTGCCGGTCTTTTTTGTTAGTCTCCAACAGGGCGGAGAGGGCTATACCATCTAGTCTCGTTAAACATTTTTCGATATACTCGTAAAGCGCCAAGCGTATTTGTTATGCCTAGAAATAAGCCAATCCAAACTAAAAAGACCCTATTATTCTTTTGGCGCCACTCCACCCAGTACCCCGCTAAGGTCTGGGCGCTTCTGATTGTGATGCCGCTCACATTTGTGACGGGCCTGTTTATCATGCCCTATATCATTTCCCAGGTTCTCACCCGCATCAGCACCGGCGCCTATGATCACCAGGACATCTGGGCTAGTTTTGCGCCCTTGCTCATAGCTTTCGCCGTTGCCGCCATTCTCTCAGATATCATTGGCCAGCGGATTGTGGCCTGGCTCAATCAAACTCTCGAGCTCGAAGTGGTCCGTGACATTTCTCAGCGTGTCTTTACTCATCTTATGAATATGAGCTCCGCCTTTCATGCTAACCGTTTTGCCGGTTCATTAGTCTCCCAGGCCAATAAACTTACCTCGTCATATATCCGGTTGGTCGACGCCACCATTTTTACGCTCATACCTCTCATCGTCTCAATTATTGCTACCATTGTTATTCTGGCGCCCCGGGCTCCCATCTATGTGATAGTCCTAATCGGCCTCTCCGTTATCTATCTCATCGGCATCGTCTACTTTTCGCGCCCGGTGAGGGAAGCAAATGCAGCTGAGGCCTCAGCCCAAAATTACCAAACCGGCTATTTGGCCGACAGCATCACCAATATTATGGCCGTCAAAACGTTCTCCGCTATCCAGGCCGAGCGCAACCAGTTCGCCGGGATCAGCGACGAAGTTTATGAAGCCGGCAAGCGCTCAACTTATGCCTTGCTTAAGCGCCAAAACTACGCCGCCGTACTTACCCAAAGCCTCCGCATATCAGCCATCTTCATTGCTATCGCCAGCGTGGGTGTCTTGCGTGAAAATATCGGTACAATCTTCTTAATGGTCACCTACACCTCCACCTTGGCCAATAGCTTGTGGCAATTCCAAAACACCCTGCGCCAATATAACCGGGCGCTTGGTGATGCCCAGGAAATGATCGAAATCCTCGATATCAAACCCGGCATCAAAGACCCTGAGCACCCGGAACCGTCGCGCATCAGCCAGGGCAATGTCAGTATTAAAGACATGAGCTTCACCCACGGTGAAACCGACGAGCCACTATTCAAAAACTTCAATCTCAGTATCAAGCCCGGCGAGAAAATTGGCCTGGTCGGCCGCTCCGGCTCCGGCAAAACCACGCTTACCCGCCTGCTCCTGCGTTTTTCTGACCTCGATGCCGGCCAAATCATCATCGACGGCCAGGATATCACGCGCGTCACCCAGGACGATATCCGCCGGGCCATAAGCTACGTACCCCAAGAACCACTGCTATTTCACCGCAGCCTCCGCGAAAATATTGCCTATGGTAAGCCAGAAGCCGCCACAGAAGAAATTCTCCGGGCCTCCAAGCGCGCCCACGCCCACGAATTCATCGACCGCCTACCCAAGGGCTACAACACTCTAGTGGGCGAGCGCGGCATCAAGCTGTCTGGCGGCCAGCGCCAACGCGTCGCTATCGCGCGCGCTATGCTCAAGGACGCGCCCATCCTAGTCCTCGACGAGGCCACCAGCGCCCTAGACTCTGAGTCCGAAAAGCTCATTCAATCCGCCCTCTGGAGCCTCATGGAGGGCCGTACCGCGCTCGTCATCGCCCACCGCCTCTCCACCATTCAGCGTATGGACCGCATCGTGGTGCTCGAAGAAGGCCGCATTGAAGAGCAAGGTACACATACGGAGCTGCTAAAATCAGGTGGGATCTATGCTAACCTATGGTCGCATCAATCCGGTGGCTTCATCGAAGAATAAGAGTTACAAATGAAAAACTACCCCGCCATTCGCGCCTTCATCACCTATATTAGCCGGTATAAAGCTGCGTTCTGGCTGACCGCGGCCACCTTTGCCGTGGCCAATGCCATTCTGGCGCTCATACCTTGGTTTATCGGACAGTTTACTGCCAGCCTGACTCAGCACCCCGACCAGATCGTCACCTGGACCATAATACTTATCGCCGCCAGTATCGGCCACGATATTATATGGCGGGCAGGTGAATTTATGTACCTGAAATTGCTACTGGCCCGCTCGCTACGGTTCGACGACGTCGTGTTCGGTGAAGTGGTGCGCCATAGCTATAGCTATTTTGTTGATAAATTCACCGGTAAAATAAGCAGTTACGCCAACTCGCTAGGCCGCGACTTTCGCGAGTTGCTTGGCAACTTCCTCTACGAATATGTCAGCCTCATAGTGACCCTGCCAATTATTGCGATAACTATGTTTACGGTCAGCCCATACACCGGCCTGATTTTTGCCATATCGCTCATGTTAATGTTCCTGGTCGGACGCAAGCTGGCCCGGATGGTCGCAGTCGCCGAGCGCCGGGAGGCTGACGAGCGCTCTACCATCGACGGCTTCGTAGTCGATGCCGTCGCCAATTTTGTTAGCGTCAAAGCCTTTGGCAGCGAACATCGCGAGGGTAGCCGGTTATACAACAAGCGGCAGGCCTTGATCTGGGCCGCCAGTGACTCATACTTCAAAAATATCTTGTTCTGGGGCGCCATGAGCTTATTCGTGCGTTGGCTCATTTGGCCGAGTACGTTTATCTTAAACGTCTACTTGTATACTCAAGGCCAGCTTGACCTGGCTCAGATGACCACCTTCCTGACTGCTATCGTGCTTTTCTCTAGCTTTATTTGGCAGGTTGTTTGGAGCTTTTCCCAGCTTAATATCAAAGTTGCCGGCATTGAAGAGGCTTATCGCTATCTGTTTGGTAAGCGCGATATTTTTTCCGAAACGCCGGCCGCCCCTACCCGGCCTGCGGCTACGTTCAGGCATGCGCTGCAACTTAAAAATGTGTCATTTGCTTACCCGGACATGCCCGACGCATCGGTCTTAGACAGCGTCAATTTAACTATCAAGCATGGCGAAAAGGTCGGCGTTGTCGGCCCCAGCGGCGGTGGCAAATCAACCTTGCTAAAGCTGCTACTCGGTCACTATCCTATTGAGCAAGGCCAATTGTTGCTCGACGGTAAACCCATTGAGACCCGCGCCCTAACCGACCTCATCGCCTACGTCCCCCAAGACACGGCTGTCTTCCACCGGTCTATCCGCGAAAACATTGCTTATGCCCGGCCGGAGGCAACCGAGGCCGAGATCCTCGCCGCCGCTAGGCATGCCCAAGCCGACGAGTTTGTCCGTGAGCTGGCCGAGGGCTACGACACCTATGTGGGTGAGCGGGGCGTTAAATTGAGCGGCGGCCAGCGCCAGCGCATCGCCATCGCCCGGGCGCTGCTCAAGGACGCACCGTTGCTCATGCTCGATGAAGCTACCTCGGCCCTGGACTCCGAGTCTGAAAAACTAATCCAAAAAGCCTTAGTGGACTTACTCAAAGGCCGCACGGCGCTGGTCATTGCTCACCGGCTCAGTACTATCCAGCACATGGACCGGATCGTGGTATTCGATAAAGGTATCGTGGCTGAAGAGGGTACTCATGCCCAGCTATTAAGCCAAAACGGTTTGTACGCCAAACTCTGGGCCCACCAGTCTGGCGGCTTCATCGATGAAGATGTTGCAGAACCCGCCCGCACAAACCAACCCGCCTAACTACCTACTGCCCTCAGGGCAGTAGGTAGTTTACCCATACTAAATAAAGCCTATAAAAAGCCAAAAACTAGCAGCATCAAACGCCTTACTGCCCCCAGTTCAGTACCATCCACACACGAATAACAAAAACCCTCCAGCCAATACCACAATCCCTCCCCACAAATCATGGTCACCTCACCCAGGCTTGATTTTTCGCGCCCATCCAGTCAAAATAAACCAGTTCCGCCTACCGCTTTGGGGCATTAGCTCAGCTGGCTAGAGCGCTGCATTCGCATTGCAGAGGCCATCGGTTCGAATCCGATATGCTCCACCAAGGAATTATCAAGAGACCCTTACCAAATCCGCACCCGGTCATCCGGCGCCCGGTATAGTACGTCACCCGGCTGCACATCAAACGCCTCATAAAACTCATCAAGGTTTGTCACTACGCCGTTAACGCGGAAAAGCGCCGGCGAATGCGGGTCGGTTATCAGGTGAGTATGGGTCAGCTCCGGCCGGATATTACCGCGCCATTCCCGCGCGTAGGCAATAAAGAACCGCTGTTCGAGCGTAAGTCCATCAATCGATTCTGCCACGCCGGTCTTCTCCTTATGCCGTAACAATGCGTCATACGCCACAACCACACCGCCTAAATCAGCCACGTTTTCGCCCAAGGTCAGCGCGCCGTTAACATGCGTGCCCTCAAGCTCATAGCCATCATATTGGTCTTTTAGCTTAATGGTGCGCGCGTCAAACGCCCTACGGTCTTCATCGGTCCACCAGGTTTTGAGGTTGCCGGCTTTATCGAATTTCGAGCCCATATCGTCAAAACCATGGATAATCTCGTGGCCGATCACCCCGCCAATAGCACCGTAGTTAGCCGCCACATCACCCGAAGCGTCAAAGAACGGTGGTTGCAATATAGCGGCGGGGAAGGTGATGCCATTGGTGTTCGGCCAATAATAGGCGTTAACCATGGCCGGCGACATCAGCCATTGCTTCCGGTCCACCGGCTTGTTAATACGGGCTGCATCGTGCCGCCACTCGTGGGCAGTTGCCGCCAGCACATTGTCCGCATGGCTACCATCCATCTTGAGCTTGCTGTAATCCCGCCACGTATCAGGATAACCCAGCAACGGCAGAAACGTCTCAAGCTTCTCCAGTGCTCGTAACTTCGTGGTCTCACTCATCCACGAAAGGCCGCCAATCCGAGCGCGCAAAGCCTCCTGAACATTACGCACCAGATCGTAGATCTTCTGCTTAGCGGTTTCATCAAAATAATGCTCCACAAACAACTGCCCCGTCGGCTCCGGCAGGATTTCTTCTGCCAGGCCAATAATCCGGCGGTAACGGCGCTCTTGCTCCTGTGCGCCATTAAGTACCCGGCCATAAAACGAGAAGTTTAGCTTATCGTAGGCTTTCGGTAAGTAGGGCATAAGCGGGTGTACCACATGAAAGCGCAAATAGCTCTGCCAGGATTCTATCGAATCGTTTTCCAATACCTGAAGCGCCTCCTTCAGGAAAGCCGGCTGCGAAACGAGCAGTTCGTCGACATCAGATAGGTGAATCGCTTCAAGGTAACCAGCCCAGTCTATGCCGTCAAAGTCTTGCTTCAGCCGGTCGAGCGAATACAAATTATACATCGCATCAACGTCGCGCTTTTCGACAGCCGTGGCTGATGCCTCGGCCAGCTTCTGCTCGATAGCCAGTACGTTGCCGGCCTCTTTACGAGCATCCTCTGAGCCTAGTAACTCAAAAAACTTAATCAGAAAATCGCGGTATTTATTACGAATACCCTCGAACCTCTCACCGGACTCAGTATAGTAGTCCCGGTCCGGCAGCCCCAATCCTGATTGGCTAACACGCAACATGTAGCGCGCACTATCTTTGTCATCGGGCTCGATATAGGATGTCCATACCAAACTCAATCCCATCGCATGCCAACTGCTAATCAGGTCCTTCACACCTTGCGGATTTGTCAGCGCCTCAACCTTATCCAAATACGGCCGCACCGCACCGAGCTCCGCTTTCTCGATTGCATCTGTATCCATCGCTGTACCAAAAAACTGCCGCAGCAGCTGGATATTTGCCGCCTCACCAGCCGGCGGCTCCTGCTGCAGTAGTGTATGCAGCCGCTCCATGTTCTCGTCCGCCAGCACAGTAAACGACGCCACCCGGGCTTTGTCGTCGGGGATCGGGTTCTCATCCATCCAGCGTTTATTCACATAATGATAAAAATCGTCGCCCGGCTTAATGCTTGGTGTCAATTCATCAGATATCGGCATATAAACTCCTATTACCTAAGACCATCTTGGCAACACAAAACCGCTGCTCAGACTGTTATTGTATACCAAGCTGCTCTGGCTAGAGGATATTAATATTTGGCTAAGGCGCCTTAGGGTGTGGAAAAAACTTCGCTACCTGAGCGTAGCTACTAAATGAAGTAATAACCTCTTCCAAATCGGGGGCAACATGACCGGGGACCACCACAAAATACTTGGTCTTGTGATGTACCCTTTGGTACTCTTCTGCCGACATCAAGATGGTCTCTATGCAGGCATCGTCATCACATTCGCAGCGAAAGGACATATCCAAATGCTCCGCTAGCCGCTTGCTCTCTCTTGCCTGGACAATCTTGTCTAGTCGCTCTTCATTAAGTATTTTTGACCCGAACTCGTTTAGAATACGCTTCTCTATAGCCACTTCCATTGCTCTCCCGGTGAGTTGTCTTTTGCGAATTGTCTCACATCCTCGTGACTCGTGCCGAAAGAAAGGAGCTGCGTACCATATCAGTCAGGATTAAGGCTTAAAGTCGCTTCAAACTTTGTTTGTTTAACCGTTGAATATCCGTAACAGGGAAGGTAAACTCTGATTTTAAGTAAGTTGCTGAGCGAGGCTCTATTTACTCCAAGGTGGTGTGGGATGGATAAAAAACTCATATCAGAAATTAAAGCCAGCCGGGAGGTTCTGGAGAAAGCTTTACAGAACTCGGGGGTGGCAGTAACGCAACAGGACTTAAATCTCCGCTACACCCACTTCTTTAACTCTCATCGCGGTATGGCTGGAGAAGAATTGATTGGTAAGACCGATGCCGATTGGCTGCCGGCTGCTGAGGCTGCAAAACTAACGGCTATCAAAAAGCAGGCACTAAAAGGCAAAAAGGGCATCAGGAAGATATTCAAAAGCACTCTTAACGGCGGGCATGCCGGCGATATATACTATAACGACATCAGGGTTGAGCCTATCACTGAAAACGGCCAGGTACTCGGAATCTACACTGTGGCCATAGACATCACTGAGTTTCAAAAAGCCTTATTGAAGCTCGAGGAGTTAAACGGCCGGCTGCTTAAACACATGGAAACTCAGCTGGACGCGTAGGCGGATTTGCAATAATTCATCCAATATGGTATAATTGATAAATACCCACTCTATCCGGCGCCCCTACCCTCGAACCCATCCGAAAAGAGGCAGGCTATGACCATCAAGAACGGCCAGACGACCCTCGGTCTCATGTCCGGCGCCCTCACCCAGGACGTCTTCATCGACCTTACCCGTCTCTACCGCGTAGCAATGGGTATTGAACTCACTATCAGCCGCGAGGTCGACCAGAAGCAATACCTAGCCGATACCCTCGGGCAACTATCGAAGTGCGGCCGGGCGGAATGGCGCTTCGGCTCTTGTTTTAGTAGGCACTCCAAGCTTATCATCAGCCGGCGCTCCACGGTCGAAGGGCAAGACGCCTTACGTGTCGAACTTGACCCCAACAACGACAATCCGCCCGGCTCTGGTATCTACCCAGATGGCGTGGAAGAGCGCCGGGCCACTTTCCTGCAAGCCGTCGAGGCCTACCTCAATGAGAAAGGCCTGGCCGTTGAACTAAGCGACAGTTGGTAGTAATAACTACTCTTTTCAAGCATATGACCCCGGACTATACACTGTCCGGGGTCATTTCAATACATCGGCGGCCTAGTTAAACCAGCTAACCTCGCTCATCGCTAGATCTGCCTTTATCGGATATAGAATCGTATACAACTTGAATTTCCCCCGTTAAAGTATCAACTCTAACAACACGAAACTTTTTATCACTCGACAAAGGCTCTTCGGTGTATGGGTAGCCCTCCTCAGGCTCGACGATACCGGCGCCCTCCCTATCAGCTTCGACAAAATAGTTTTCATGGCCGGCTCGGCTAGCGTATCTTTTTAGTGGGTGCCCCTTATAAAAGTATGCTTTTGAGTAATCCTGCTTGGAGTCGGCAGCAGGGCGTAGCACGCCTGTTTCAAGAAAGTCCTCGTATCCCGACCTGCCAATAAAGCGGTAAAAATAATCCGGATTATACTCATAGGCACTTTCAAAAGGCAAGTTTCTGTCCAGGCTTACAGCTGGAGAGTTTTCGATACGAGCTTGATCAAGTAAAGCTTGATAATCAACTGATTGATGGCTCTCTGGCTGGCCAGGCTGCACTTCAGATTTATCCATGCATGAATCTTAAAACAAAATGAAGCCTTTTGTTATACTGGGCCCACTATGAGCATACAAATCCAGCAGCCCTCACTGGACGATCAGCGGTATGAGAGGACCTATGGGATAGAAAAGCGAGTAGCAAACCACATAAAACTCGAGCGGCCAGGCAGCTCCGGCCCGGCCAGTCTCCGTATCCGCACCGAAGGGGCATTAATTGCCGAACTATGGGTGGCAGAGAGAAGGGTACTCACAAGCCCGGCCGGCGATGATTTTGAGCAGCCGGTCAAAACCGACGCGACGATTACCATGTTGCCTGTTGGACCTAGCGCAGTCGGACCGCAACATGGCGCATCCCGCTACCTTGATTACGGCATCGAACACTCCGCCGGCCACTCCGTTAAGTTAGCGGCCAAAGACACCCTGAGGGGCGTGGGTCACCTCAAGACCATCACGTTAGAGTCAACTGGCCTGACCGTCACCGACGAGGTCGTCAGTAACAGCAACCACGGTGAAACGGGCTTGAGTCTGGGCGAACACTTCTATTTTGCGGTGGAAGAGATTGATATGGCAGGGGTAAAGTTCCTTGATGGAGCGGGCGCCGAGCAACTAATAACAGCCAGGAAGCTTGATGGCGCGGAACAAACCGGAATCCTGGCCGGTTTCTTACCCGAGCTCAAAGCTGGCAGATCCATCTACCTCGACAGGTTCAATGGTAGCCAAATAATAAGCATCCCCGGTTTGGGCGAAGTTACTTTACAAGCCAGGGCTATGTCTGAGAGCCAGGAGCACACAGTGGGGCTTCTGATTTGGCATCGTCCGGGCAGTAACTCAATGTGCTTCGAGCCCGTAACTGGCTTCATGGTCGGCGATGAAGGGCGCTTGCATAATGACGGGATAGTATTAGCACCTGGCGAGTTAGTAACACTTGTTTCACGAGTACAAGTGTAATCGCGGCCACACCAGCCAAGCCCAGACAGGTTATTACAGCCTCGCTAACTATTTGGAGCGGACGCCTCGTCTGCTTCATGGTTGGCGAGGCGTTTCGTATTAAATTCACGGCCTGGCCTTCAAACTATACAGCGTCGCCGCCACGCTCGTAGCCAGATTCAGGCTGGATACGCCTTGCCGCATCGATAGCGATACTACCATCCCGGCGCGGCCCCTCAGCGCCCCAGTCAAACCTTCTCGCTCCGTGCCAAAAGCCAGAATCGCATTCGGCGGTATAGCCGCGTCCTGAATCGGCATGCCGCCGGCGTCCATCGCAATAATCGGGCCGGCCACCTCGTCAAAGCCGCCCACCTTGACCACCGGCAGCGCGAAGTGAAGGCCGGCACTGCCCTGGACTGCCTCAGCGTGCCAGGGGTCAACATCGCCGGCCACTAGGACACAGCCCGCCCCGGCTGCCGCTGCTACCCGGATGACGGCCCCGATATTGCCCAGCCGGCGCGGGTTTTCCAGCAAAATGGCCGGGGCCGCCCGCCCGAGATCAGCGGCCGGGTCCACCTGATAAACCGGCCGCCATGCCAGAGCCACTATGCCGGTAGGATGGGTACCTGGCGAGAAGACCTTAAATTCCTGAGCCGAAACCAACCGGACCCGGCAGGTCAGCTCGGCCTCAATATCCGAAGCAAACCCGGCTACCAGTTTCCGCCACGCCCCGTCATCAACCGCCACAATATCAACAATGTCGGCCTTAAACCGCAACGCATGCTTAACGGCGTGGAAGCCCGGGACGGAAATTAAACTTGTACTCATATAATAACTATAGGTGGTTTGTAATTATTTTGTAAGAATAACCAGTTGCCTGCCGGCGGGCTTGTTATACAATCCCATATTGTGGCCCTGGGAGGACAAATGACAAGCAGAACAACGCATTCACTAGATTCAATTTATGAGCGGGAGCATTTCGTTCAGTTATATGAAGACGAAACCGCCTTATACGCAAACCTCAACCGGTTCATTGGTGGTGGTTTAAAGAATAGTGATGCCTGTGTTGTTATCGCCACCCCTGAGCACATCAGTGCACTTTCAACCCTGCTTGAGCAAGCAGGATTCGATCTGCAAACTGCCAAGCAGCAGAAAAAGTTACTTATGGTCGACGCCGCCGATATCTTAAGCCGCTTTATGGCCGACGGCCTCCCCGACAGAGTCCGCTTTAAGCAGGTCATTGGCCAGCTCTTGGAAGAGCTTGACACCGGGGGCAAAACTGCCCGCGCCTTCGGTGAAATGGTGGCGTTATTATGGCAACAACACAATCAGGCCGCAGCGGTATTATTGGAGCAGCTTTGGAACGAGATTGCTCAGGACTATAGTTTCACGCTTTACTGCGCCTACCCGAATTATTATTTTGAAGCCGAGGCTCAAGTCTCTGCCATTCGCGAGATAACCCGGCTGCACTCGAGCTTAGTCAGGAGCAAGCCAAGCCAAAGCCCGGCTTATAAATCAATCGTAAACGAAACGGCTGCTCCGGCTTAGTCTAGACGTATTACGGTGAATTTGAGATGCTAACGGCATTATTTAATGCTTGGGGCCATTCGTGTCGACGCGCAAAAAGGCTCTCATTGGCACCGCGGTAATATTTTCATCCCTCGGTCTGTTCGTCTTAGCCCTATACCTCTGGCCGCTTCAGTCCCAGGCTCTCAAGCGCGCCGATATCCAAGCCTATACCTATGATCAAAATGTAACTTTACTTCAATACCACATCCAGGACGAAGAGCTCGATCCGGCCCTCAAGCCTGACTGCCGGAGCCAATTGCTAACGCATGGCCGTAAAACGGCCCGGGCGGTTGTTATGTTCCCGGGGTTCCGAAATTGCCCGGCCCAATTTAGCGCGCTGGCCAAGTCGTACTACGATAAGGGCTATAACGTCTACGTGCCCCTAGTCCGCCAGTTTGGCACCCGTGATGGGCGAGGCCATGCCAAAATCACCGCCGACAGTTTGGTCGGCTACGCCAATCAGTCGGTCAACCTCACCAGCGGCCTGGGCGATGAGGTCGGCACCGTAGGGCTATCCGGCGGCGGCGTACTGGCTACTTGGAGCGCTCTTTTCCGCAGCGACATAATTAAGCGGGCTCTAATCATCTCGCCTTTTTATGAACCGCACTCCAGCCAGCTACCGAAGTGGCTGGTCAAGCCATTTGTGGTGCTGTACGGGTTTAGCATCTTGCCTGATTATTTTAACGCCGACCAATCGTCCTACCGCGCCTTGGCCCAATATGCACGGGTAACTGCCAACCTCCAGGCCAAAGACCGGCCGCAGCTGGTCACGGCAAGTCTCGTCCTCTCGGGCGGCGACGACCAAATCGACCACGATGTCGCCAGGGCCCTAATGCATCGGTTGTTCGAGAATCCGGTTGTCTATGTGCCTCCTGCAGAGTGGGGTCTAAAGCACGATATCGTGGACCCAACCAGCGCCGACATCAATGGCCACGCCGCTGACCTGTACCTGCGCTATTTGTGGCTATATGAAGGGGACGCAGCTCAATTAAAGCTGTAACTATTGCATTTTTAGCAAAAATAAGGCATAAATGTATTTGAGACAAGAAGTAATCTCACAAAGTACCTTTGTTCATACTTCTCCTAGGGAGCTTGATACCATGGTTGATTCGATCAAACGCGTCCTGACCATCATCGTTGTGGGGGTCCTAATCCTGCTTTTCCTACCGCTTCTCGGGCCCTTTGTGTCCAATGCTGCGCCGCCTGCCGGAGCCGCACTCGGCGACATGCTGGCGGCGGCGTGGGCAGCACTGGAGAACATCATGCAGAGTCTAAGTACTAATCACCCCTACAAATGAGCCCGGTGTATCGGGCTTCCATTCAGCCGGATAGTCGCCTCGAGCGATTATCCGGTCTTTCTATACGGGTGGCTTGACCATGCCGCCATAAACGCCAGAATATTATTTTCATGATGTCGTTAGTCGGGGTTTTTCTCGTGTTGGGCATTTTCGTGATGGCAAAGAGTTACGCTGCTGGTATCTATCTGGGACCCTAAGCCTGCCTTAATAGTGCAAATGTGCTAGCATAAGCGTAGTAACAGGACAACCCAAATTCATGCCCACGCCGACACCCCGCCAACGAGAGAATTTCTTAGCCGATGCGGTCGGCCCGCGTGAGCGTAAACTAACCTACTCGGATGGTTTCAAGCTGGGTTTGGGCTTCTGCATGGCGCACTTGCTAGTGGTCTGTGTGGTCGGAGGACTGGCCTGGGGGCTGGTTGTCCTGCTTAAGATCAACTAATTGTTTGTCATAGTGGCCTAATTCTGATATAACCAATCCGCACCTTACCAACAATGGAGCGAGAGGGTGAGTAGACTTGATCGAGGGCATACTGCTTACTGGCATTATTCTGCTGGTAATACTCCTAGCCGGTTTCCTTACAGTGGGCCAACTCCAAAAGCGCACCAGGCGCCGGGCCCTGGAAAGCCAGCGCCAAGCTGGCACTAACGTCACGCGAACGGCTTTAAGTGATTTATTGACTCGCGCCCAGCAAGGCGACACCACCGCTGGTGCCGAGCTGCGCCGCCGCGAAGAGGCCGACGCTGCCTTGATACATGATGAGCCTGCGGACTCGGAGCTCGCGGACAAGTATCACCGGGTCATGGCTGATCTGGCACACTGGGAGTGGCGCGCTAGCCAGGAAGCCAGACTCGTCGGGCTGCTGAGTGAGTACCAACAGGCCGGATCACTGCCCGACCAAATTGACGCGCTAGCTCGTTTGCTGGCATTCCGCGATGAATGGAACACATACAGTCAGTTCCAGCGCGAGATCATGCAGGCCTTAGCCACTATCCGTCAGCTTGACGCCGAACAGGCTCGAATTAAGTTGGCCAGGCTCATCCATCACCGTTACGCCGAGCTAGTGGTGCTGGCGCCTACCGATGAACCAGCCTTGCGCGAACTCCAACAGCTTATCAACCACCAGACGCACCACGGCACACCGATCAGTGTCAAAATGGGTGCACCCGAACTGACCTACCCCACCGATTGGAATCTCTGGGTCAGCCGGCTGTACTTGTGCCCCACGCTCCAGGACTTTGCTGGCCTTGAAGGTGCCGAGCAGGTGCCGGCCGGCCAGCTCAGTCGCCGGGCGTCCGAAACGCTAGAAGCCGAAGAGGGTGGTATTCGGCCGGCCGTGCATCTTATGCAGGCCCAAATCCTGCTGGCCTATGACGGGGCCGGCGCCGACTTCTTGTCCACCGGCCAGCGCGATGATTTATCGCACCTGGTTGCAAGATTGAAACTGGCCGATTCCGGTCAGCCGTAACAGCCAGTCAACGGACTGGGATCGAGAGATCCCAGTCTTTTTTTGTATCTGTCATCAGACTCGCCAGGCGGTCGTAGTTCAGCTCGTCAAACCCATGGATAACCATGTCTGCCTCGCCTAACTCCTCGGCGGTATGAAACGCATTAACGATGCCAACTGACTTCATTCCTCCCGTCCGGGCAGCCCGAATGCCGTTAGCGGCATCTTCAACTACCACGCAGTTCTCCGGCTTGAAACCCAGCTTTTGAGCCGCTTTCAAAAACGTTGCCGGATTGGGTTTATGTTCTGCTACCTCTTCCTTTGTAACCAGGCAATCAAAATATGATTTTAAGCCGGCCGAGCCTATGAGCTTCTCGGCCCGTGGACGGCTCGATGCTGTACCTACTGCCATCAAAATTTCATGTTTCTGAAGTTCTCGCAGTAGTGTCCTCAAGGCCGGACTCGTTTGGGGAGGCTGCTCTTCATACAGAACCCTAGATAGCTTCGTATATTCACTCTTAAACTCGTCATAGGGGATACTCAACCCTTTTGCTTGGACAAAATAGGCAAAATGAGCTTCAAGCGGCCGGCCCTCCAGGGAGGATATTTCGTAGTTAGAAATTTGGATGTCATGCAATGACAGGGCTAGCCTTCGGCCAAACCAGTTTAGTGAGACAGTATCAATCAAGACACCGTCCATATCCCAAATTATTGCGAACGTATCACTCATCTAAAAAAGTATAACATAACTGACAATATTCACACGAACAAAAAAACGGGACATAAAGCCACGTTTTTGCTGAGTAATTCCTGGTGGAGCTACAGGGATTCGAACCCTGGACCTCTTGCATGCCATGCAAGCGCTCTAGCCAGCTGAGCTATAGCCCCATAAAGTACCAGAAAACTCTAGCAGAAGCGGCCGGTTTAGGCAAGATCCTGAGACGGGCTTGACGAAATAAGCGTAAGTGTAATAATTAAGCTAAATAAAGGGTAAAACAAAAACATGTTTACAAAGACTCTTCGCGACCAGCGCGGAGTGGCAATGCTGCTAGAGCTGGTCCTGGTCGGATTAGTGCTGGCGCTGGTAGGAGTGGCTCTATATCAATCGAATCATCAACCGCCAAAAGACGCCGCCATAGAGTTGCGGTCGCCCAAAGCAACGGCCAGCGCCCAGGCTGAGGTAGCGGCCAAAGCCATAGAGAAATCAGTAACAGATGATACGGCACTCAGTGCCGCTGCTGCGAGCACGGCAGACCAGCTTAATGAGGTGGACGGCGATCTGACAGATCTGGGAGGTAGCTTTGATGAAAGCAATTTCTAGACGCCTCCTCATACTGCCAATAGCCGTTGTGCTACTTATGCCGAATATCGCGGTGGCTCATGATGGAGAGAACCACGAGGTAGAAAAACAAACGAGCGAGCGCGCCGCTAAGGCAAACACCACCAAAGTTGCCCCTGCCCAGCTCTGCACAAAAATTAGCGACCTAACCGTATCAGTGACAAGCGAGACAGATACCCGGTACAGTAAGCTTAGTAATAATTTTAGCCAACGCGCCGGTAAAATCTCGGAAAACTTCAAGGCCACCTCCGCCCGGATAGCTGAAGCCAGGGCCAAAGCCGATGCCGAGCGCCAGAAAAACTTTGAGCGGCTTGATAGCAAGGTTACAACATCGGAGCAGAAGCAGGCCGTAGCCAATTTTAAGGCGGCCGTGCAGGCAGCCGTGACAGCCCGGCGCGCAGCGGTAGATGCCGCCGATGCCGCGTATCGGCAGGGCGCGGTGGCCGCAGTAGCCCAGCGCCAGAACCAGCTCAAAGCGCCGGCAGTCACCTACAAGGCGGCCGTGGCCAGTGCTGTGGCGTCCGCCAAGAATAACTGTGCTGCCGGAGTAGCTCCTGCCACCGTCCGGACCAACCTGCAGACTGCCCTAAAAAATGCCCGGACCAACCTCCAGACCGCTACCCAGAGCGTCAGCAAAGTAAAATCAAACCTTGACCCGCTTAAGGCTACTCGTCACGCTGCTGTTGAAAAGGCCAACGCTGACCAGAAAGCTGCTATCCAGCAAGCGCTAATAACACTTAAGGCCGCATTGAAAACAGCCAAATCCAGCGAATAGTCCGCGTTCGCTCCGACCCCCCCAAGTCTATACGGCAACTATTAAGTCAGACTACATATATAATTTGACTTAATAGTGCTACCTGCTACTTTGGTAAGGATGAACTCCAGAAGAAAATATTTCGCCCCGCTGACTCCACAGGTATTCCACATCCTTTTAGCCTTGCATGCTGGCGAATGTCATGGATATGGAATTATGAACCGGATTCACCGTGACTCCGGGGGCCTTATGCAGATAGCACCCGGAACCTTATATCCGGCCTTAAAACGGTTAATAAACTCCAGCCTAATAGCAGCCGTCCCTGGGCACCACCCGACCCAGTATGAGCTGACCTCGGCCGGCCTCTCGGCTCTGCAAGGCGAGCTCAGACGCCTCAAAAACGCCGTCAGTGTGGCCGAGCAGCGCTTATCAGCCCAAAGATATCATATTGCCGAACACTTTATCGGAGCTCAAAATCTGCGCCAATAGCCCGCAGCTTGTCCCAAAAAACCTGACCATACCCCCGTTCAAGGTGGTGAATACCTGTTAGCTTGCTTTCACCGTCAGCCACCAACGCGGCGATAACCTGCGCCATCCCAGCCCGGATATCAGGAATCTCAATCTCGCTTGCATGCAGTTGCGTCGGACCGTCAATAACAGCGCTATGTGGGTGAGAGTGGTTACGGTATCGGCAAGCCAGTTCACCAAGGCATTTAGTAAAAACGCCGATTTGGGCACCCATCTTCCGCAAATCAGCCGTATAACCAAACCGGTCTTCGTATACCGTTTCATGAATCACGCTCAGCCCCTGGGCTTGGGTCAGTGACACCACCGTCGGCTGCTGATAATCAGTCGCAAACCCGGGATAGGTGTCGGTTTCAAGCTCGATGCCATGCAGCCCGGAATTTGCCCGCTTAAATCGAATACCGACTTTGTCTTGAACCTCATAGTCACCGCCGATCCGCCGTACCGTATTAAGGAACGAGATCAGCTCGTCTTGTCGCGCGTCCTCTATCAGGATGTCGCCATCAGTAGCCAGAGCAACATTGGCCCAGGAAGCCACCTCGAGCCGGTCAGGCACGATTTTATAAGTCACCCCATGTAACTTCTTCACACCATCTATGGTGATGGTGCGGTTTGCCCCAAATTCGACGATAGCGCCCATTTGCTGTAAAAACTTCACCACGTCGACCAGTTCAGGCTCGATAGCCGCGTTCTCAATCCGAGTCCGGCCTTTGGCCAGCACGGCCGCAAAGATAATGGTCTCGGTGGCGCCGACGCTTGGATAGGGTAACGCAATGACGGTACCATGCAGGCCATTTGGGGCGGATGCACGGTAGGTGTTGTCTATCTGCTCGATCTCGGCACCCATATGCTCGAGCGCCTGAAGGTGGAAGTTTACGGGCCGCGGACCAATGGCATCACCACCCACCAACGGCACCTCGCCCTCACCAACCCGGTGCAGCAACGGCGCCAACGCCAAAATGGAAATACGGTTACGGCTGGATAAGCCGGTAACACGGGTCGAAGTAATAGAGGGAGTGTGAAGGGTCAAGCGGGTTCCGTCACGGTGCGTGGTGCTGCCCACACGTGAGCAGATCTCAGCCGTGATCGATACATCCTCAATGGCCGGGCAGTTCTCCAAAACAACCTGATCTTCAGACAAAAGACTGGCAATCATCATCTTGGTCGCGGCGTTCTTGGCGCCGGCTACGCGGATCCGTCCGCTTAATGGCCTTCCGCCGCGTATGTGCAAGGTTTTATTCATAACCGCATTATACGTCAAAGTTAACTGTGGCGGTATGCTCCGGTTTCTGCTTGCGACCGCCCGGCTTACCACAAAACACAAGCAAGATCGCAGCGAGATGCTATGATATGCCCATGAAAACCATGTTTCGCCGCCTCATCCGGCCCATCCTCGAGCTCCAAGCCAGGCGCCTCATCGCCAGAAAACACCTTAAGGTCGTAGCGGTCAGCGGCGCCTTGGGCAAAACTACCACCAAAACCGCCATCGCGACAGTCCTCGGCGAAAAATACCGCGTGCTAGTTCATACTGGGTATTTCAGTAATTTCAATTCTGAAATCGGCTTACCGCTGGCTATCTTCGAACTCAAAGTACCAGGCCTCATCATCAACCCATTTGCGTGGGTGTGGTGCATCATCCAAATGGAGCTGCAAATTCACCGCGACTACCCGTATAACTTGCTCGTACTGGAGCTCGGTACCGATAAGCCCGGCGACATCCCGCACTTCATGACTTACCTCAAGCCCGACATTGGCATTGTTACAGCCGTAGCCGCGGAACATATGGAGTTCTTTGCCGATCTGGACGCTGTTGCCGCCGAAGAACTGGCGCTCGTGGCCGGCTCCAAACAAGCCGTCGTCGGCTATGACGATGTGGCAGCAAAATACCGGCATCATTACGTTGAGCGCGCTCAGGAGCATCACGTCTATTATGGGCTTGGCAATAAGGTAAACTATGGCTTCGAGATAGGCGAAACTGACCCGGTCAAAGGCACTACCGGCACGCTATTCAAGGACGGTCACGCCAAAATCATCGGCATTACATTCGGACTGTATGGCCGCCACAGCGCCAAAGCCGCCATCGCCGCCTACGCCGTCGCCGATCTGTTAGGCTTAACGCGCCAACAAACCGAAAAGGGCATCGCAAAGATTCGCCCGGTCAATGGCCGCATGAACCCCCTACCAGGCATTAATGGCGCGGTCATCATTGACGATTCTTACAACTCCAGCCCTGAAGCCGCCTTTGCCGCTCTCGAATCCCTGTCGGCGGTGACCGTTGCCAGGCGCCGCATTGCCGTCATGGGCTCCATGAATGAGCTGGGCACTAACTCCCAGCGCTACCACGAGGAAGTTGGCGCTGCCTGCACCGGCGTCGATCTCTTGGTAACGGTAGGCGAGCTGGCCAACAAGCATCTCGGCCCGGCGGCGGTCAAGGCAGGGCTCGACGAGCGCAACTGGAAACCGGCCGACTCGCCCTATGCCGCCGGTGAATTCCTCAAACTAATGGTGGGCCAAGGCGACGTGGTGCTGGCTAAAGGCTCGCAAAACGGCGTCTTCACCGAAGAGACCGTCAAACTACTATTAGCCGACCCGGCCGACTCCGCCAAACTTGTCCGCCAATCTCCAGCCTGGATGCGCATCAAGCGCGAGCAATTCCCCGACGCCGACAAGTAGTATCACGGCTGTATCAGTTGACAATAAAATAACAAACTAGTATCGTAAGCAATCCTATCTGGCTCTTTTTGGAGAAGGGCAGTCCGTTGACAACCCAGCTAGAGGAACTTCATGAGTACAAGCGCCAGTTTATAGAACTAGTCGAAAAATCACGAGCCAATTATGACCGGCGCGTAGCGAAAAATCAGCCGCAAATTGATGAACTGAGCCGCCAGGCCGACGAACTAGCGGTGGTCTTCAAGCGGTTGGTGAAGGAGGCGGCCGAAGCCTATGCTGCCGACGATGGCGAGCTTGCTAAAGTACTGTCCGACGAGCGCAAGGCCAAGCAAGCCGAATGCGAAGCCCTTAATCAGCGCGCCAACCGGTTGCGACAAGAATTAGCTAGAGACTATGAATCACTGCAGCGAGTGCAATCATATCTAGCCATGGTGCTAAAGGACATAGAGAGGCTAACCGCCGAAACCAGCCCTAGCCGGCACGTCAAGCTGGCCGGCTTCCAGCAGGCCCGTGGCGTTACACCAGAAATTGTCCGCCAGGAACTTGACCCGCTACCACCACGCCTGCTCGAAAAAATCGTCAGCGTTACCTACATAGACGAAGTCGCCCGCGACGGCGCCGTCGGCCGCACGGCCAATAAAGCCCAGAACCCCGACCAGACTAAGGTATACCTCTACATCAATCTCTTTAGTGTCGAGGAATCTGAACTCAAAGAAAGTTATCGTGACACCATCGTCCACGAAGCCGGCCACGTCCTCTTCGATTGGGTCATGAACTCAGTCCAGCGCTGGGAGTGGGGCAAACTTTATAACCAGACGCTTCGTGACGGAGAAAGCTTCATCACGGAGTACGCCGGCCAAAGTATGCGCGAGGACTTTGGCGAATGCTTCATGAAGTACATACGGTACCCAACTGAGCTTCGCAGAAACTACATGGCGCGTTATACTTTTATCGACAAGGTCTACAAGGAGATCAACACATGAAGGTGATTCAGCTTTTCGGCGCACCTGTTGACGCCCAAAGCTGGCGAAATGAAAGTCGACAGCTGGCCACAATTTACGAAACCGCCGACCATCGGCCCCGGGTTGAACCAATAAGTCCAGAGCTACAAGCCTTTGCCGAGGCAGTGCAGCAGGAGATCGATAAACGACTTAACCGTCCCGACGGCGGCTTCGTTTATCACGTAGGTACCAAACGGCATCCCCACGCCCAAAAAGTCAGCCGACCCGGTGATCCCGACCTGCTAGAGGCACTTAAAGGTGATGGGCTACTATGGGGTAGTGGTAGTGGTAGCAAGAATTTTGCTGGGTACAATGCCCTCCCCACCTACTCCAAAATCAGCGAGAAGTAACTGCACCTTTAAGCCCTTAGCTTTATGCTAAGGGCTTAAAATTTACATCGCTCCTGCCATAAATACCCTCACATCAGTCTCTCGAGTTTCGATGAAGCCAAGCTCGAAGAGGACTATCGTGACACCACCGTACACGAAGCCGGCCATGTCCTGTTCGATTGGGTCATGAACTCAGTCCAGCGCTGGGAGTGGGGCAAGCTCTACAATCAGACACTACGTGACAATGGAGACTTCATCACAGAGTATGCCGGTCAAAGTATGCGCGAAGACTTTGGTGAATGCTTCATGAAGTATATGCATGAAGCAACTGTGCTTCGCGAACACGACATGGTGCGCTATACTTTCATCGACAAGGTCTACAAGGAGCTAAGCCAATGAAAGTAATTAAACTTTTCGGCGCGCCGGTTACTGCGCAAAACCGGTTTCAGGAAAGTCGGCAACTGGCCACGATTTACGAAACCGCCGAACATCGGCCACATGTCGAACCGCTCAATCCAGAGCTACAAGCCTTTGCTGAAGCAGTCCAGCAGGAGATCAATAGGCAACTCAACCTTCCCGGTGGCGCCTTCGTCTACCATGTCGGCACCAAACGCCATCCCCATGCCCGCAAAGCTAGTAAGCCAGGTGATTCGGACTTACTGGAAGCGCTGATCGGCGATGTAGTTTTGTGGGGCACGGGTAGAGGCGATACAAATTTTGCTGGCTACTACGTCCTGCCTACCCACTCCAAAATCATCGAGGAGTAGCCGGTCACACCAGAACCAATATCCAGTGCACAACTGGTAAACTGTGCCGCCTAGCCCACGTTACGGGCTTTTATTGTTGGTGTTAACACCAAGATGATTCACGTTATACTTTTTATCGACAAGGTTTACAAGGAGCTAAGCCAATGAAAGTACTTTATTTGCATGGCACTCATGTCAATGCTAAAAACTGGTTTCATGATAGTCGGCCGCTTCTACGTATCTACGAAAACACCAAGCACCAACCCAAGGTTGAAGCCGTCGACCAAGAACAGCAGGTTTTGGCCGCTGAAGTCCAGCAGCTTATCGACGAACGACTCAGCCGTCCCGACGGCGCTTTTGCCTACCATGTCGGCACCAAACGGCATCACCATGCTCGTAAGCTGAGCAAACCGGGCGATTCGGACTTGCTGGAAGCCATCAGGGGCGACATTGCACTTTGGGGCATACCGCCCGGCACGGCTGTTCTTGGAGGATACAATATCATCCAAACACGCTCCAAAATTGTCGAGGAGTAAGTCCGAACGAAACAGCTAATGACCCCACGTAGTTGATCGTCCCAACAGGTCATGCTACATTAACTGTGTTTTACAACCACATAACCAAACGCTTTGACCTGGATCTCACCAGCGAGCGGCGGGAAGAAACTCGGTAGGGCATGTCCCGCCAGGACTAGAACCCGACGGATTTGCCAACGTTATCTGGCCGCAGCCTCGAATGGTTGCTAAGGGCGCCGGTGGCAACACCCCGCTAAAAAGAGGATGGTACCACGAAGGCTTTCGCTTCGTTCCTCGGTGCAAGTATGTATTTAATGTATACATATTGGCATCGGGGCTTTTTATTTACAGGAGCAAAACCATGAACGAGAACAAAAAATACAATCCGCGTGACATCGAGCCCAAGTGGCAGCAAGTTTGGGAAGACACCAAGCTCTACCGCGCCATTGACGACGATAAAACCCGCGAAAAATACTACTATTTAATGGAGTTTCCATACCCCTCGGGCGACGGGCTTCATGTCGGTCACGTTCTGGGCTTCACTGCACTCGACATCATGGCGCGCCATAAGCGCATGCAAGGGTTTAATGTGCTCTACCCGATTGGTTTCGATGAATTCGGCCTGCCCACCGAAAACTACGCCATCAAAAACAAGATCGCCCCCCAAGTCGCCACCGCCCGCAACGTCGCTAATTTTCGCCGCCAATTCAAGTCCCTCGGCATCAGCTTCGATTGGGACCGCGAGGTCCGCACCAGTGACCCCGGTTACTACAAATGGACTCAGTGGATTTTCCTCCAGCTCCTCCAAAAAAACCTGGCCTATCAGGCCGAGCTGCCCATCAACTGGTGCCCGTTCGAAAAAACCGGCCTCGCCAACGAAGAAGTCGTTGATGGCAAGCACGAGCGCTGCGGCACGCCCGTCGAGAAGAAGCTGCTCAAACAATGGGTGCTCAAAATCACCGCCTATGCCGACCGCCTTATCCAGGACCTGAAGTCCGTCGACTACCTCGATCGCGTAGCCTCCCAGCAAATCAACTGGATTGGCCGCAGCGAGGGCGCCGAAATCGATTTCAAAGCCAATAATCAAACTATCACCGTCTACACTACCCGCCCCGACACACTAGCTGGCGCCACCTTCTTAGTGCTCGCCCCCGAGCATGCGGCCGTAACACAAATTACGACCCCCAGCCAAAAGGCCAAGGTCGATGCCTACGTCAAACAGGCCCAAGGTGAATCCGAAGTCGCCCGACAGGAAACCGACCGGCCCAAAACCGGAGTCTTCACCGGCGCGACTGCCAAAAACCCAGTCACCGGCGACGACATGCCGGTCTGGGTTGCCGACTATGTCTTAGCCGGCTACGGCACCGGCGCCATCATGGCCGTGCCCGCCCACGACCAGCGCGACCACGAATTCGCCCAGGCTTTCGGCCTGTCCATCAAGCCCGTCATCGAGCCGGTCACCGGCACGCCACAAACCGACCCCGAGCATCGCCGCAGTATCGTGGCCATCGTGCGCGATCCAAAAACCGGTCAAATACTCAGTATCAATTGGGGCGCAGCTAACGGCGGCAACTTATTCATCGGTGGCGGCGCCGAGGGTCACGAAGATCTCGAAGCCACCGCCCGCCGGGAGGTTGAGGAAGAAACCGGCTACCGCAACCTCAAACTCATCGCAACCTCCGAGCGGGTACATCATCATTACTTTGCGCACTCCAAGAACAAGGCCCGCCTCATCGAAGCCACCGGCTTCTACTTCGAGCTCACCAACGACGACCACGTCGCTCAAAAGCTCGAAGCCAACGAACAGGGCAAGTTCACCGTCGAATGGATCACCCCGGCCCAGGCCGGACGCGCCGTAGCGGACGACCTCCATAAATACCTATTTAATAAATTCATCAACAATCAAATTTACACCGGCGCCGGCCCACTCATAAACTCCGGCCAGTTCGACGGCCTCGCAAATACCAAGGCCAAGCACGCTATCACCAAATGGCTGTCCGACCAGGGCCTTGGCCGCGCCGCCACCAAGTACAAACTCCGCGACTGGATTTTCAGCCGCCAGCACTACTGGGGCGAGCCCATCCCGGTCATCCATTGTCCCAAAGACGGCGCCGTTCCGGTCCCTGAAGACCAGCTCCCAGTCACATTACCCGACGTCGAATACTACGAACCCACCGACACCGGCGAGTCACCTCTGGCCGCCATCACCGACTGGGTCAACTCCACCTGCCCCGAGTGCGGCGGACCAGCCAAGCGCGAAACCGACACCATGCCCAACTGGGCCGGCTCATCTTGGTACTGGCTGCGCTACACCGACCCGCACAACGACCAAGAGTTCGCAGCCAAAGACAAGCTCGAATACTGGACGCCCGTCGATCTATATAACGGCGGCATGGAGCACACCACGCTCCACTTGCTCTACTCGCGCTTCTGGCACAAATTTCTCTACGACCAAAACCTCGTGCCCACTCCCGAACCATACGCCAAGCGCACCAGCCACGGCATGATCCTGGGTCCCGACGGCGTCAAAATGAGTAAATCCCGCGGCAACGTCATCAACCCCGACCACGTCGTCGAGCAATACGGCGCCGACACCATCCGCCTGTACGAAATGTTTATGGGCCCCTTCGACGAACAAAAAAACTGGAGCGAAAAACACCTAAACGGCGTCTCGCGCTTTATCTACCGGGTCTGGACCTGGTCGCAGGACATAATCACGGCCGGCAGCCAAGTTACCATTACTGAACCCGGCGGCGATTTAGGCATTTTCGAAGCCGAGATTGACCGCGCCACCCAAAAGACCCTCAAGAAAGTCCACCGCGATATCGAGAAGATGCAGTTTAATACCGCAGTCAGTGCCTTAATGGAATACATTAATATCCTGACTAAGGCCGAAACCAAAGCCCGGCTCCTCCAACCCGGGGCCACCAACCTCCGAAACCGCACCCTGCGCACCCTCATCCTGATGTTGGCGCCCTTTACGCCTCATATGTCCGAAGAACTGTGGCATGACCTCGGCGAGGAGGGGAGTGTGCATATTGCCGGCTGGCCTAAGTACGATCCCGAGTTCCTTAAAGACGGCCTGGTAACAATAGTCGTCCAGGTCAACGGCAAAGTCCGGGCCAATCTGGTCGCAGCCCCAGACGCCACCGATGCCGAACTCACGACCCTGGCCCGCGCCGATGAGAACGTGGCCAAGTATCTGGCTGAAGGTAAAGTGATGAAGACGGTAGTAGTGTCTCGGAAACTGGTTAATTTTGTAGTGAAATAACCCCGCCAGATAGACTATTAATTTCATATCTGGTATAAAAGTTATACTTACGGATAGTCCGCAAGGTGCATCCCCAATACCCCTACGGAGATGACATGCTTGAACAACTTAGCGCTCCAGGTGAAGGCCGCCTTCACAATGGAGAAATCATTCGCCGGCTGACCTTGCTCAAGGTCATGGCCGCAAAGCACGATCGCTGTTGGAGGCGCGGCGAGGTCATCCGCACTACCCGCTTACCCGCCACCCCGGTTCTTTTCGGCTCATTCACTGAGCTCGTCAGAGCAAGGCTCGTGACCCCACTGCGGAGATCGAACCGGCAAGTCTACAAAATAACGCCCGCCGCGGTAAAAATCGCCCGGTTTGAATCCAGCTAGAGCGAGCGGCCCTAACCCACATTGCCTCATCCCTTCGGGGATGGGGCAACTTCTCGCCAGCCCTTTAGTACTTTCACGTTGCCAAACACATCAATCTAACGTATAATCCACACCAAGAGTGCTATGCACATCAACGTTCAAGACATTCTAGCTGAAGAAGTGGGCTATCGCCGCACTTATACAATTACGGGTGAACGTCCATCATCCGAGTTGGTACAGCTCACCAAGGACATCGAGGGGGAAATCACCATTTCCCGCCTTGAGACTCACGTATTGGTCCATGGCGCCATCTCAGCCGAGATCCAGCTAGAATGTCATCGTTGTTTACGCACTTTTACCCGCCCGGTCAAGGCTAGCTTTTCGCAAGTCTACAGCGAGCAGCCGCGGCCAGAGGAAGAGGAGCTACCCATCATCGATGACCACATTGATCTAATGTCACCGATTGAACAAGAAATAATGGTAAGCTTACCTATCAAACTGCTCTGTCGCCCGGATTGTCCAGGTGTCGAAGACGCCCCGGCGGAGTATACTAAAGACAATATGAAAGGATCCCCCAGTGGCCGTACCTAAAAAACGAACTACCAGCAGCACCCAGGGCCAGCGCCGCTCGCACTTGGCGCTCAAAGAGCAGCAGCTTGTAACGGTAAAGGGCCTAACCATCCCGCGCCGCCTCAAGAAAGCCGCCGAGCTCGGTTTGCTAAAAATTACCAAGAAGGCATAAGGCAACACAGTGGCTTCTAACCGTCACCTCGGCCGCATCGTGGCCATGCAGACACTTTACGAATATGACTTTAGGGGTGGCGAATCAGCCGGGCTGGAACTCCCGCCTATACTGGAACGCAATCTGGCCGAGTTCCGTGACAGCATTGACGATACCAATTTTGTTGAAGACGTAGTAAAAGGCGTTAGCGACCATCAATCGCAAATCGACGCTATCATCGCTCCGGCCGCTCCTGAGTGGCCTGTCGACCAGATTGCCAAGATCGACAAAATCATCCTCCGCATCGGCGTCTACGAATTAATGATTAAACGCGATGTACCGCCAAAAGTCGCCATAAACGAGGCCGTCGAACTGGCCAAAACGTTTGGCGGCGAAAACTCCAGCAAGTTCATTAACGGCGTGCTGGGAACTATTTACCGAAACAGTGATTTCTATGAACCCGAAGAAGAACCGCCGGCAGGGCCGGCCAAATAAACCAAAATCGCAGCGTGGCGCCAAAAGCGCCAAGGCTGTCCGCGAATATACGGCCGGCGGAGTAGTCTACCGCGCCGATCACGACCGGCCGCAAATCCTCATGATCCAGGACCGTCTGGGCCGTTGGACCATACCCAAAGGCCACGTCGAGCCGGGCGAGAGCATCGAGCAGACAGCTACCCGCGAAGTTGCCGAGGAAACCGGCCTGACCGACTTACGCTTGGGTGCCAAACTCGACAAGCTGCATTTCTTTTATCGCAAAGAAGGCAAGCTTATCTTCATGACCACCCACGTTTTCCTCATCGAGGCCCTCGGTAATGCCGACGCCCTTATTCCCGAAGATTCCGAGGGCATCGTGGACGCCAAGTGGTTTGACTATGAAAAAGCCCTCGGCCTCATCGAATACAAGGACACCGAGCGGCTGTTCCGCATGGCCCTAGAAAAAATTAACGGCCGCAAGGGGCCTGCCTTGTCGCAAGGAGCCCCCCGATGACCACGCTCCAGGATTTCCAAAGCCGCATCGGTGTCACCTTCAGCGACGCATCGCTCCTGGAGCGGGCCTTCACCCACCGCTCATACCTCAACGAGCACCCCAAGCTAGGGCTGGAGCACAACGAACGCCTCGAGTTCCTGGGCGATGCCGTACTAGAGCTCGTCGTTACCGACTTTCTTTATCGCAATTATCCCAACCCCGAGGGCGACCTCACCAACTGGCGCTCTGCCCTGGTCAAGACCGAATCCCTGGCGGCCGTGGCCGACAAGCTCGAAATAGCCGAATTCTTCAAACTCAGCCGGGGCGAAACCAAGGGCAACGCCCGCTCCCACGCCCTCATCTCAGCCAACGCCGTCGAGGCCATCATTGGCGCCGTTTACCTCGATCAGGGCTATGATGCGGCTCGCGGTTTTATCGCCGACCACATCATCTCGCGCCTCGAAAACATCCTAGCCAACGGCACCTGGATGGATCCCAAAAGCAAATTCCAGGAGCTGGCCCAGGAACAATACGGCCTCACGCCGGGCTACCGCGTCCTCGAAGAAAACGGCCCCGATCACGACAAAGTCTTCACCATCGGCGCCTATGTCGGCGACACCCTGTTCGGCAAGGGTAACGGCTCCAGCAAACAAGCCGCCCAGCAGGTAGCCGCCCAGGCCGGCCTTGAGCACATAAGTAAACAAACTGCTCGCTCGGCCTAAGTTAAAATCTAAACAGTCAGCCATGTGGAAGATAGAGGCCCGAAGGCCTCCACCGCCCGCAGCACCGAATTACACAGCTGTGGATTTGTCAATATTTACCATCAATGAATCAATAAGCGCACTAAGTGAAGCCGCAGTTACCCCGAGGGGAAGTCTTTAGTTGGCTTTGGAAATGCCCCGATTAAGCCTTTTTGCATGTCCGCTATACCCTCACGCCGCTCAAATCTGTTCACCAAATTACCAATACCAGCATCAGACACAATACGCTCCTCAAACAATAAACTTTTGGGCGTATCAATCGGAAAAACTGAATAATAGTCTTTGAATTTCCATTGATCACCAAATGGTTTTCTCGTAAATTCAACCCATTGGTTCGGAATGCCAAAACTATCTGCCACAACTAATCCATGAAGAGAAGACGAAAAAATAAATTCACACTCTGCAATTTGCCGGATTACTTCCATCGAAGGCTGCGTCACATCAATCACCTGTACCTCAGGATGATGATCTCTAAGGTTATGTATCTCAACATCATCCCGGTTCCATAAGTGAGGCACTATGCCAATCGCGTGCCGCTTCATGACAGATTTCTCAAACAAAAGCGAACTCAAAATACCTGGATCGCCCAAAGCGACCATTTCAAGTCCGCCATATGTCCGTGAATACTTTCCCCGCACTGCATGATGTTGCACCAGTGGACTACTAACAGCCGGTTCTTTGTCAAACATATAGCCCGTACCCCATACATGGATTTCTCGTGGGCGCTCAGCAACCTCCTCGGCGACCCATTGCAAACAGGAGCCTGCGCCTACCAGAGTCGCGCTCGATAAGTCTGCCCACTGGACCTGGATACCAAAAAGCCTTTCTACTATAAGCGGGTTGAGTGCATCTCCGAAATTCGGCTGCTCATTCCACCAGTACATTTTCAGTTTCTTCATAAAGGTCACCATACCAAAGAATATCAGACATTTCATGCTTGACTAAGCACAAGGAATAGTGTATTATAAATAAAGAGAAGTCCATACCTCTCATTCCATCCCCGTAGTCTCTGGAGGTTGCAATGTCTAAGCGCAAGCAACACAAGCAGACCAAAGAAACCCCCGCCTACCACCTCGGCCGCTCGGTCATTGGCCTTGCCGCAGCCAAGCGCCGGGGCGCCGGCTCCGGCATTCACCATGACCGCCGCCTGAGGCGCCTGAGAACCCGTGACGCCCAAAAGCGCCAGGCCTTCAACGGCCAAGACTCCTACCGCCCCACAGCGGGCAACGACTCCGTTGCCCGCTTTAACTTTGCCATAATAAAAGTGAAGGACCCCACATAGTGGGGTCCAGTATCACTGGGCGGCGGTGGCGGGTGTTAACGCAGGATCACGCCTACAACCTCGTCGCCGTCAAGGCACTCGGCCTTCTGGTGGATGCAAATGGTTGACCCGTCAACGCTGACTGTGGTTTGGAGGCCTCCCGAAGTTCGGCGTCCAGACGGAGCGTCGCGCTCCGTCGAATTACCCCCGACAGCGTCGCTTGCTCCGTCATCTCCGACGAAGACAACAGGCCGGACGGTTCCGCCGCGATTATCCTCCACGGTCTGCTCGACTGTGATCCGGTTTCCGCGACTTGTCATTGCTTGCTCCTACATTTAGAGGGTACGCCTGAGTGATGCAATACAATTATAGCATATAACAGCCATTTTATCAATAGAAAAGCGATAAAACTTGACTCAGAGCGATAAATATAGTACAATTATACAGTTGTTAATCCTCCCTCTACACCAACGAGGTGGCACATGAGCAACCTGACCATGTTCGCAACCCCGGATGATCTTGCGGTCCGTCTGCATGGCCCAAAAACACCGCTGGAGTTGCTCCAGGCCCGTGTCAACCAGGCTCTCAAGAACGGCCCCAACGCCCAGGGCCACTACTATGTTGAGGTAGGCGACCAGGATACGGCCACTGCTCGGCAAATCAGGACCGGGCTTCAGGATTCAGGCTGGGCCGTAATGGGTCCAACCATCTCGGTAGGTGCCAAAGATTACGTGGTGTTCTGGCGTCCGCAGCCCTGACCTCCAATTGGCCCTCGATCGCTTGATCGGGGGCCTTGAAATTATGCCATCCACCGTCGTCACGTATCGATGGGCTGCTTAACCGGGTAAATACAGAACTGAATTTAATGAGCGCTTTTAGTCTTGCTCTCAACTTGGCGGTTGCCTTTGACTGCCAACACAGAAAGAGACACCAAGGCCGCGATCAGCCACGGCAGTTGTTCTGCCTGACTCTTCTGTATCCATACCCACCAGATGGTAATTGTGAGCGCTAGTACGAATAATACTGCGAAGTATGTAAGCGAAGAAACACTCTTCTCGCTATCATTTTGGACTCTTAGCTTCGAGATGGCCGGTCCAAATATCAAGCTGGCCACAAGAAAGCCAATAGCTGCACCGACCTTTCGGTCGATAGGTACGAAGAATAGTAAGACCAAGCCTATCGCTACATACTCAAAAAGCTGATTTAGAAAAACTTTCTTAAAAGCGTATTTCATAATGAATCGAATTTTAACACAGTTCTCCAAAATAGCAAATTAATAAGCCCAGGAGAATAGTAATTGCATTACTATTCTCCTGGGCGGATACGGCTACTTAACCGCACTGCTCAAGCCACACCGGAACGTTGTACCCGAAGCCAAATGGTATCTGACCATTGGCAAGAGCCTGAATATTCTCCACATTATTGTTCAGGTACTGAGCTACCCAGGCAGGCGGAAGGGTCATACCAAGGCACTGGTCTCCGGGAAAGTAGGATTCCGCAGCTATACCGGCTCCACCCGCTAGTAGTTTCAGCGCAAGCGGGTGAACCATTTGAAGAACAGTTGTAACCATTGGAGTCGTAGAGGCTAGTAGAGCGACGGCATCTGCACCAGCAAGGTAGCCGCCCGTGATGGCGGCGGCACCTACTGTAATCTGGGTAGCGCGATTAGTGAGTCGGACTTCCAAGCCATTCTGGCCAAAGTAATATCTGCCTCCAGGAAAGTATCGGGCCGCCCCGTCCCTGATCTCAGGAATGCGGTGCTGTACAATCTGGGCCCAGTAATCAAAGTCGGCGTCGGAAGGCAAGGTTTGCATGCTAACGGCTGTGCTGTTGTGGCTTACCGTTTGGGTCTGTACATTACGAGCAACGTTGCCGGCCGAGAATACAGCAACTAGCGCCATCAAAAGCGCCGCAACCACAAAATTCGAACCAAGCTGCCGAAGTACTCTGGACATACCACCTCCCCCTAAGATGTAAGGTGCGAGGATTGTTCCTCTGGTCGAGATACGATAACAGAGGAATGCCCTAGTGTCAAATCCGAGTACCTGGATATAAATCTCTCTTAACCAGCGAGCGACGCATGAAGGGCTCCCGCCAAGCACAAAAGGTAACGACTGACGCGATGGTATTGCCAACCACCAGTTACCCCCAACCCAGCAAACTGATACAATAACTCTAATGGTGGTGGAATGTATCTCAAGCGTGTAACCATAACTGGTTTCAAATCGTTTGCTGCAAAAACCGTGCTCGACCTGGAGCGCGGTATTACTGCCGTGGTCGGGCCAAATGGCTCGGGCAAGAGCAACCTGGCCGACGCGGTCCGCTGGGCGCTGGGTGAGCAGAGCAAGGGCCGGCTGCGGCTGGCCGACCGCGAAGAAGTCGTCTTTGCCGGCACCGAGCGGCGGGCTAAGGCCAGTTTCGCCGAGGTCACGCTGCTATTCGATAACCAGGACGGCGCCTTCCCGCTTGATCTCACTGAGGTCGAGGTCAGCCGTCGGCTCTACCGCAGCGGCGAAACTGACTACCGGCTGGCCGGCCGCAGCGTGCGTTTGACCGACGTCCAGCAGTTATTGGCCGAGGCCGGACTGGGCACCAACACCTATGCCGTCGTCGGCCAAGGCATGATCGACAGCTTTTTGCTGTCGAGCCCGTCAGAGCGCAAGCTGCTGTTCGACGAGGCGGCCGGCATTCGTGGCTCGGAGTTGCGCCGCGAGGCCAGTATGCGCAAGCTCCAGGCTACCGAAACCAACCTGACCCGCCTGCGCGACATCCACGCCGAGCTCGAACCCCGGCTGGCCTCGCTCAAACGGACAGCCGCCGCGGTCGAGGAACAACGGGCGCTTGAGGCCGATCTGACCCGGGTTCGTACAGGTCTCATTGCAGCCGCCGAAACGCAACTGGGTGACCGCGAGCAGACTCTAGGCACCAGCCTGCAAGAACTAACCCATGCCCTGCACCAACTGCGCCACAACCGCCAGAATCTGGAACGCACCCAGGCCGTCAGTTTGCGCAAGGCCGCTGCCGCTGATAAGCAGCGGGCTAGCCACCAAGCCGAAGTCTCGGCTCTAGAAAAAGACTACGATGCGCAGCTCAAAGCCACCACCTCGCTACGAGGCCAACAAGACCAGCTGGCTGCCGGGCTTGAGCGCGTCCTGCTTCTACGCGAGCGCGAGGCGGCCATCATCGCTGAGCTCACGGCCATTGGGCCCAAATCCGCCGAATTAATTGAAGAGCTGGCCGCAAACCAAGCCGCAGCCGAGCGTGCAGCCCGGGTTCTGGGCCGGGCTGACCGGGCGGTGGCCAAGGTCCAAGCCAACCTGGTGGAAACCCGCCAGAGCGCCTCCGATGGCACGCAGCAACAGTACGTAGCCCATGCACTGGCCATCCTCAAAACCATCGCCCAGGGGCTCGGTGACGATAAAGTCAGTCCCCAGCAACTACGCTTGCTGGTCCACAAAGCCGGCCGCCTGCTCAGCCACGCCACCAAAACCGGCGAAGCCCAGATATTAGCCCACATCCGGGATGCCCAAGCCCGCCTCGAAGCCGCCATGACTAACCGTGAAACCGCTACCGAGCACCAAACCAACATCATCATCACCGGCCGCTCACTGGAGATTGACATGGCGCATCAGCAGGCCCAGGTGCAGCAGCTGGAGGAGCGCCTGACTGACATCCGCGCCGATCTCTCGGCCCTCGCGACGCAAGAGGACCAGCTGGCCACAATCCAGCGTCAAACCGCAATCGCCGAGCACCAGCTTGATGCTCTCAAGCACCAGCTCGACAAGCGGCGCGCCGAACTCACTAGCCAAGCCCCCGATACGTCGGCGCAAGTTACTGAAAGCGCCACTCGCCTGGAGCGCCTACGCAGTCAGCAAGGCGCTGCCGAATTGCAAGTTGCCGCCACGCGGCAGGAGCTAACTACGCTCAAATCCGAACAGCGCCGCTACACCCAACTGGCCCGCGCCTGGGGCCTAAAGCCAAATGATGTAGCTCAGCCAGCCCATGCCCAATCCGCCAACGCCGACCTGGACCACCTCGAGCGCACACAAGCCCGCCTCGAAACCGAATTGGCCACGCGCCAGTCGCTCCAGCATGAAACCGAGTCCGAGTACGCCGAGGTCAACCAGCGCTACGGCGATCTGGCTGTCCAAATCGCCGACCTCGAGCAAGCCAAAGTCGATCTGGGCCGCATCGTCACCGAACTCGACCAAATGATCCGCATCCGCTTCAAAGAAAACTTCACCGTCTTGTCCCAGCGGTTTGGCGATTATTTCGTCCGCCTGTTTGGCGGTGGTGCCGCCACACTTGAACTCGAAGAACAAGAAGGCGGCGAGTACGGTATTCTTATCAAGGCTACCCTCAAGGGCAAGCGGGCCGGCAATCTGTCCGCGCTTTCCGGTGGGGAACGGGCCATGGCCGGCGTAGCGCTATTGGCCGCCATCCTCAGCGTCAATCCCAGCTCTTTCGTAGTCCTCGACGAAATCGACGCCGCCCTCGACGAAGCCAACTCCGGCCGCCTCGCTGGCATCCTCGACGAGCTCTCTCAAGCCTCGCAACTCATCGTCATCACCCACAACCGCCAAACCATGAAGGCGGCCAAAGTCCTCTTCGGCGTCACTATGAACGAGCATCATGTGTCGCACTTATTATCCCTGCGCCTGGAAGACGCCAGCGCCCTAGCCGCCCGTTAGTATTGCAATTATATTATATTTGTGATATAATATAAAAATACCGTCCTGAGTGGTCTGCCGTTCGGGCAAACCCACGGTAGCACAGAAGGGGGGCTAGTACATGCTCCGGCTTCTTGGTTCATCAATCGGCTTACTGAGAAAACTCCGCGCCCTAGGCCTCACCCAAGAGATGATTGACAAGGTCAACGGAGATTCCTGGCTTGCTCGCAGCTTAATTACCCAGCTTACTCAGCAACTCGCCGCCGAGCCCGACCGCAACTTCGAGGCTGACCCATTTGATGGTCATACGGTACGAATCCAGCCAACGCCCGCCTGGGAATCCATAACCGCCAGCCTGTCTGTGCGCTCGTGCCCCAAACTCAATGCGGGGCCGGTCTGGGAACATACCCGGACGGTACCCATTGAGGTGCGTGTTAATGACGATACGGTTCATTTCGACATCAGCGAGAAATGGGGCGCCATCGCGGTAGGAGTGGCGGCCCGAGCCGAAGACGGCGCCGTGTTGATCCGGGTCTCAACCAACGAACGGTGTTGTATCCACGGACGCGTGTCAGTCGATGCCAATAACTGGACTCACTTGGACGGCCCGTGGCACATCATCGCTGTCAGCCGGAAAGAGTACAGGCTGAGTTACTCGCTGAGCGGAAAGCCGGATGACCAGCTAACGCTGCTGGTCACCTTAGATGGTGTCATGCGCACCGTTTCGCGGGGTCTGCGAATGCGCCGGGTATACGGCCGCACCGTCGAGTATGAAATCTGCCCCTAGTTCAGTTCCGCTCATTGCCCGAAGGATTTGGCCATCATGGCCGATCCTTCGGGTTTCTTTTTGCCGAGGTAGTGCATTGAGTGCACTGTCAACAGATAGGCCTACTGCACTGAGTGCACTAGTGTGCAATAAGTATTAGGAAAAAGGCACGCCAAAACACAAAAACAGCCAATATCAGCCGCCACCCAAGATACTCATCCAAGCCACCACCCAGACCCAAACCAGCAAGTAGTTGACTTTGACCCCCATATTAAGGTAGAATTTGCTTCGTTGTAATTACTTATTAGGAATAATCGTTTGCTAGTAATTCGTCTGGCCCGCACCGGCCGCACCAAATACCCAACCTACCGCATTGTAGCGGCCGAATCTGCACGCGCAGCGACTGGTAAATTCGTCGAGGTGATGGGGCACTATAACCCTCACACCAAAGAACTCGTCATCAACCGCGAATCCATCAAGCAACGCCTGAGCCAGGGCGCCCGCCCTTCAAACACCGTTGTAAAACTGCTGACACGCGAGAAGATCGAGCTGCCTGCCTGGGTCAAGCTCAAGACCAAAGCCCCCAAGAAAACTGATGAGCCTAAGGCTGAAACCAAGCCTGAGGCCAAGCCCGCCACATTGCCGGCAGCCACCGAAGCCGCCGAACCTGCCAATGACGAAGTTCGCGTAGCCGAGGTTACCGAAGACGCCGTCGCCGAAGCCGAAGATAAAGCGCCAGATAGCGACACTACCGAAACCGCCAAATAGCGTTTTGCCCACCCGGCAGCTTTTTTGTGGCTTGTTTCGGGTGTAAAGTGCTATTATATATGCAGATCCTAAAGCGCGAGGAGGGGTACCATGCCCGATCTGGATAAGGAATTTGTAGAATACGTTGTAAAGGCTCTGGTAAACCACCCGGATGATGTTCAGGTAAGACGTTCGGTGGATGACATGGGCGTATTACTGGAACTGTCAGTAAACCCCGAGGACATGGGCAAGGTTATCGGCAAAGCCGGTGCTACCGCCAAAAGCATTCGCACCCTTTTGCGGGTACTAGGCTCACGCAATGACGCCCGGGTTAATCTAAAAATTGTCGAGCCGGAAGGCGGCGATGCCAAGCCTCCAGCAGACGAAAGGGCCATCGAGGCCGCCCCGGCGGACGCAAATTCAGAGCTTTTGGCCCGTACCAAGCGTGAATTTGCCGATCTGGACGATCTCGACATCTAGTCAAAATATGAAAATCGACATCATAACCTTATTCCCGGATATGTTCCGGGGGCCGTTCGACATGAGTATGCTCCAGAAAGCGCAGGACCGCGGCTTGGTAACCATTAAGCTATGGGATCTGCGTGAGTTCGGTTTGGGCCCGCGCCGAACCGTCGACGACACGCCATACGGTGGGGGAGACGGCATGGTCCTCAAGCCCGAGCCCATGGTCGCGGCCATCGAGGCGGCCAAAGCCCAAAACCCCGG